>JAFDZI010000021.1 GCA_018266955.1 Bacteroidota bacterium | reverse complement strand
AAAAAGTGTGAGTTTGCCCTGAGTGTTTTAGGAAAAAGTATAGATCAATAATTTAGATTTAATTAAATGCACCTACAAACCGAAACTGAAAGACTGAAGCTACGGCCTCTAAACAGTCAAGATTCTGAATTTATTTTAAAATTAGTCAATACCCAAGGATGGCTAAAGTACATAGGAGATAGAAATATTGTCACAATAGAAGATGCCGACAGATATATCCAAAATATAATCGACAATCCATCGTGCTATTATCATGTTTTTGAAAATAAAAATACTGGTGATAAAATGGGGATTGTTACCTTCATATATAGAAATACACAGGAATTCCCCGATATTGGATTTGCCATGTTACCTGAGTTTGAAAACCATGGTTTTGCTACAGAAGCCTGCCAGCATTACCTTTCCTTGATTGAAAATAACTTAGGGTTAAAAAAAATTATAGCCCTTGTTTTGCCTGAAAATAAAAAATCAATTCGACTGATCGAAAAAATGGGCTTACGCTACGAACAAAGTACGACTGAAAATAACCAAACTTTGCAAGTTTTTTCTAAAAATATCCTTTGATAAATATAAACTATTGCCCCATAAGAAACCCCACAGCTAGCTGTGGGGTTTTCATTTATCAATAAAGTTGACTAATGTACATGCTCCTCTGATGCCGGTGGCAATTTTTTGTCCAAATTTTCTTTGAAACTTTCTGCCGTGGACATGGCAACCACCAAATCATTCAACATAGAGCTGGCTGCTGTGGGCGAATTGGGCAACAACACCAAATTGGATCGGTTGTTGGCACCAACGGAATGTAGTGTATCATAATGCTGGGTAACCACAATAAGTGCTGAGGCTTCTTGAGCATTGATATTAACCGAGTTCAGCATGTGTACTGACTCTTGCAATCCTTTGGCAATTTCCCTTCTTTGGTCGGCAATACCTTGTCCTTGCAATTTTTTAGATTCGGCTTCCGCTTTGGCTACGGCAACAATTCTAATTCTTTGTGCCTCAGACTCGTATTCGGCAGCTGTTTTTTCTCTTTCGGCAGCGTTGATGCGGTTCATGGCGTGTTTCACCTGTTCATCTGGATCAATATCTGTTACCAATGCCTTAATGATATCGTAACCATAACTCTGCATGGCTTCTTGCAACTCCCCTTTTACAGCTATCGCAATATCATCTTTTCTAACGAATACATCATCTAATTTTAATTTTGGTACTTCGGCTCTTACTACATCAAATACATAGGAAGTAATCTGGCTTTCAGGAAATTCCAATTTGTAGAAAGCATCAGCTACTTGATCTTTAATAACTTGATACTGCACAGAAACTTTCATTTTAATAAATACATTATCCAAAGTTTTGGTATCTATCATCACATCCAATTGTTGAATACGAAGATTCATTCTTTTAGAAATAAGGTCGATGTACGGGATTTTTAAATGCAACCCTGCATGTCGAACCGAATGAAATTTGCCCAAACGCTCCACAATGGCAGCGGTGGCTTGTTTTACGGTAAAAAATGAGGCGAAAAGCGTTACCAGCCCCAAAAAAATAAGAACTCCAAAAAATGCCATAATACTGTTGTTTTTGATTATTTCTTCAAATATAATCTATTTTATTGAAATATTCTCTCATGATTATTCTTCATCATGTGAAAATTGCATTTTGTGAACAAACAATTTGCTGTAAACTAATTTATTGGGAAACTTCGCCTTAAAATAGACATTATAAACCACTTCGGAAATTTTTACTTATTTTTTGAAAATAAAGTACACCGCCAAAATTAGAAAGCCAAACCCAATTATATGATTGAGCCTTAGGGTTTCATTTTTAAAAAAAACAATCATAAAAACAGTGAAAACCGTAAGAGAAATAACTTCTTGTATCACCTTGAGTTGCCAAAGACTAAAGGGGCCACCATTTTCTTTAAATCCGATGCGGTTGGCTGGAACTTGAAAACAATATTCTAATAAGGCAATTCCCCAAGAAATTAAAATAATCGTCAACAATCCCAAATTTTGTGACCAGTTCATTTGTTTGAATTTGAGATGTCCGTACCAAGCCAAAGTCATAAAGGTATTGGAGAGTAGGAGTAATAAGATGGAGAATATAGCGCGTTTCATTGTTTTGATTCAAAATATTGTGGGGATAACGACTTTGCAGCCCGACTTGAGTGGAGCTCTCCGCTGTGGCGGAAGCGGGAACGGAAGGCGGAAAAGCTGCCCAAATAAAAATTTACATGGTCATTCCTATTTCTATTCCTTTTATTTTTCGGTAAAGATCGGTGGCATAATTATCTGTCATTCCGGAAACAAAATCCAGCACTCCCAGTACTTTTTGATAATCGGAACCATTATCATACTGAAATTGCTCTGGCAAGAGTTGCAATGCTTTTTTTTCCCAACCTTTTCGCAGCGATTTTTCTTTGATAATAGGAGCAATAAAGTGGTTCAGCAATTCTCCCATCACATTATATCCTGCATTTTCTATTTCGACTACCGAGCGATGGTTGTAAATTTTTTGTATGGAAAATTTTTCTACTTCTGCCAATGAAGGACATTCGGTTTTGATGATATCCACCAATCCTTGGTTGTGTACTCCCAAAAGTATTTTCTGAAAATTTTCTTGGTACAAGGACAAGGCTCTATTGATGAGTACATTAATTACTTTAGCCCGAAGATAGGATATTCTTTCGTTGGCATTGGTTAGTACTTTCAAATTTTCATTTACCCTAAGAGTAGCATGGTTTTCTACTTCTTTTATGACATTATAAAAAAGATTTTCGCAGTCGCTGGTAGAGATAATTCCTAAGCGATGGGCGTCTTCCATATCGATAATGTTATAGCAAATATCATCGGCGGCTTCCACCAACCACACGAAAGGATTTCTTTTGAAAATTAATGGTTCGTCTTGTTCCAAAATCATATTGGTTTGGGTTGCGATGTGGTGGAAAGTTTCTTTTTCATTTTGAAAAAAGCCAAATTTTTTACGATGCAAAAGTCCTTTTTTCTTTGCAATGGCTTCACAAGGATATTTTGCAATCGCCGATAAAGTAGTAAGGGTAAGCTTTGCTCCGCCTTGGTCTTTTCCATTTTGCGCGTGGGTAAGTACCCGAATGGCGTTGGCATTTCCTTCAAAATTCACAAAATCGGCCCATTGTTTTTCGTTGAATTTTGGTTTTAAATCCGATTCGTGCTTCTCAAAAAAACTGGCAATGGCATCTTCACCGGAATGTCCAAAGGCAGGATTTCCCACATCATGACACAGACAGGCCGCTGCAATGACTTCGCTCAAATTAAACTGGTAAAATAACTGTGAGGTTTCTGAGAGCTCTTTTTTATTATTTTCCGCAATCCATTCGCCAGCCAAACTCCCCAAACTTCTTCCCACAGAGGAAACTTCCAAAGAATGCGTTAACCGATTATGTACAAACACAGAGCCCGGAAGTGGAAACACTTGGGTTTTGTTTTGCAATCTTCGGAATGCCGATGAAAATATCAAGCGGTCATAATCCCTTTGAAAATCGGTACGATGGGCGGTAGTACCGGTGTGGTTTCCTGTTCTTTGGTGGGTGTAAAGGGTATTTAAATTCATTTAAGAGAAATTATGATTGGTGGATGGTAAATGGTGAGTGGTGAATAGTGAATGGTGAATGGTGAATGGTAATGAAATGCCAAACTATTACATTTTTTAAATAAATCCTAAAATTATGGTGTTTAACAATATTAAATAATAAAAAAATACTTCTATTGATGTTGCTCTAAAAAATCCTCTACTCTTTGGATATAATTTTCCTTTTTCTCTGGTGATAACAAGGAATATTGAAAAGAATTTTTCACCATCGTTGCCACTTCTTCTTTAGACAATTGCAAGGCATCTGCCAATTGAATATAATTTTGGGTAAGATAACCTCCAAAATAGGCAGGATCATCGGAATTGATGGTTACTTTCAACCCCAAATCCAACATTTTTTTGGCTGGATGTTGTTTTAAATCTTCGACTACTTTCAGTTCCAAATTGGAAAATGGACAAACTGTAAGTGCCATTTTTTGCATAACTAATTTTTGCACCAAACTTGGGTTGGTAAGGCAATTATTGCCATGATCTATCCGCACGATTTGCAAATCTTCCAGAGCTTCTTCAATATAATCTGCGGGACCTTCTTCTCCTGCGTGAGCCACAGGAATATAACCTTCTTTTATAGCGGCTTGATAAACTTCTTTAAATTTGGACGGTGGATTTCCTTTCTCCGAAGAATCCAATCCAACGGCTGTAATATACTGCTTGTACGGTAATGATTCTGTTAAAGTTTGAAAAGCCTCTTCCTGTGTAAGATGCCTTAAAAAACTCATGATGAGTAAAGAGCTAATTCCCCATTTTTCTTGGGCTTCTTCTCTCGCTTTTTGTATTCCCATAATGACCGTTTCAAAGGAAATTCCTCTTTGGGTATGGGTTTGCGGATCGAACATGATTTCGGTATGCACAATGTTTTCTTCGGCACAATGTTGAAAATAAGCCATGGTAAGATCATAAAAATCTTCTTCGTAAAGCAATACACCAGCTCCTGCGTAATAAATATCCAAAAAATCCTGAAGACAAGAAAAACGATAGGCATTCCTCACCTCTTCTACCGATGAATATGGAATTTTCACATGATTTCTTTGCGCAATGGCAAACATAAGCTCGGGTTCTAAAGTGCCTTCAATATGCAAATGAAGTTCGGCTTTAGGAATTTGTTTTATCCAATCCATGAGATATATTTTTTAACAAAAATAAAATAAATCCGCCAACTTTCATTGGCGGATTTTATCAATTTCATTCGACTAAAGAATTACATATACGCTTCAATCGGTTCGCAAGTACAGATAAGGTTTCTGTCTCCATAGGCTTCGTCTATTCTGGAAACCGAAGCAAAGAATTTATGCTCTCTCACCCAATCTAATGGATAGGCAGCTTTCTCTCTGCTGTAAGGTTTGTCCCAAGAGTCAGAAATAACCAATTGCTCGGTATGAGGTGCATTTTTCAGTACATTATTCGCTGCATCAGCTTCTCCATTGGCAATCTCGTCAATTTCTTTTTTAATACTGATAAGCGCCTCTGCAAAACGATCGATTTCAGCTTTACTTTCAGATTCTGTAGGCTCAATCATTAAGGTTCCAGCTACAGGGAAAGAAACGGTAGGTGCGTGATAACCATAATCCATTAATCTTTTGGCTACATCCGCTACTTCAATCCCCAATGATTTGTACTGACGGAAATCGACAATACACTCGTGGGCTACTCTTCCGTTTTCATTAGCATATAAAATAGGGAAATGCTCTCCCAAAACTTCTTTTAGATAATTGGCATTCAAAATAGCGTGCGCAGTAGATTTCATCAATCCATCTGTTCCCAACATTTTGATATAAGCATAAGAAATATTTTGTACTAAAGAAGAACCGTAAAGAGCTGCAGAAATGGCATCGATGGATTTTTCTGTACCTATTTTTATATTCGGGTTGGTTGGTAAAAATGGCACCAAATGTTTGGCAACACAAATAGGACCAACGCCAGGACCACCACCACCATGAGGGATAGCAAAAGTTTTATGTAAATTAAGGTGACAAACATCGGCTCCAATATTTCCAGGACTGGTATATCCGACTTGGGCATTCATATTGGCACCATCCATATAAACTTGTCCACCGTTATCATGGATAAGTTGGGTAATTTCTTTGATGTTGGCATCAAAGAAACCATAAGTTGAAGGATAGGTAATCATAACACAAGAAAGACTTTCTTGGTGCAATTCAGCTTTGGCTTTTAAATCTTCAAAATCGATTTCTCCGTTTTCAAGATTTTTTACCACCACTACTTTAAGTCCCGCCAATACGGCAGATGCAGGATTGGTACCATGAGCAGATTGTGGGATAAGTACGATGTTTCTGTGTCCTTCTCCTTTAGATTTTTGAAATTCTCTGATGACCATTAGTCCAGCATATTCTCCTTGAGCTCCAGAATTGGGTTGTAAAGAAGTACCCGCAAAACCGGTGATTTCTGCTAAATCTTTTTCAAGTTCAGCAATCATTTTCTGGTAACCTTGCGCTTGATTTACCGGTACAAAAGGATGAATTCCTCCCCATTCTGCCCAAGACAATGGCAACATTTCTGCAGCAGCATTCAACTTCATGGTACAAGAACCCAAAGAAATCATGGAATGAGTAAGGGACAAATCTTTTCTTTCCAATCGTTTGATGTATCGCATCAATTCCGTTTCGGTATGGTATTTTTTGAAAACTTCGTCGGTAAGGATTTCATCTCTTCTTAGTAATTCTGTAGGTAGCGTAATTTCTTCATTCAACTGAATAGAGATTGTTTCTTTACCTTTAAATTCAGCAAAAACAGCTACTAATTTATTTAACTTTTCTACAGAAGTTGTTTCATCTAATGCAACACTAACCACATCTGTAGTGAAGAAATTCAAATTAATTTCGTTTTTCTCCATAAGCGCTTTCAACAAAAGTTTATCCGCTTCGTTTATTTTAATGCTTACCGTATCAAAAATATTTTGCTCAACAACATCATATCCTAATGATTGTACGGCAGAATGCAAAGCATTGGCTTTGTAATGAACTTGATTGGCAATAAATTGCAATCCTTCGGCTCCGTGATATACGGCATACATCCCTGCCATAACAGCCAATAATACTTGTGCTGTACAAATATTGGAAGTTGCTTTTTCTCTTTTTATATGTTGTTCTCTGGTTTGAAGCGCCATTCTAAGCGCTCTTCTTCCGTACATATCTTGAGAAACCCCAATAATTCTACCCGGAATATCTCTTTTATACCCTTCTTTACAAGTAAAAAAGGCAGCATGTGGACCACCATAACCCATAGGAATACCAAATTTTTGAGTAGTTCCTACAGCACAATCGGCGCCCATTTCGGCAGGTGATTTCAATTTCACCAACGCCAACGGATCACAAGCTACTGCAACTTGCAATGCCCATTCTTTATAATTCTTAATAACCTCAGTATAATCGATTACTGCCCCATTTTTCCCTGGATATTGAAGCAATACACCAAAATAATTGGCATCAAGTGTTTGTGTATCGTGATTAGCAACAACAATTTCTATATCCAAACCGCTGGCTTTGGTTTTCAAAACGGCAATGGTTTGTGGTAAAACCCATTCTGATACTAAAAATTTATTGGCGTTGGCTTTTTTCTGTTCTTTGGTTCGGTTGCTAAAAAACATGTGCATGGCTTCTGCCGCTGCGGTACTTTCGTCCAATAAAGAAGCATTGGCCAAAGGAAAACCTGTAAGATTAGACACTACCGTTTGAAAATTGAGCAATGCCTCCAATCTACCTTGTGCAATTTCGGCTTGATAAGGAGTATATGCCGTGTACCAACTCGGGTTTTCGAAAATATTTCTTTGGATGGCAGCTGGAAGAACCGTTCCGTAATAACCCAATCCTATATAATTATCAAATAATTTATTTCCCGATGCTAAATCTTTGGAATGTGCAAGCATTTCGAACTCAGAAAGAGGTTGAGAAATCGCCAAATCATTTGCCAAACGAATGGCTTTAGGAATGGTTTGATCAATGAGTTCTTCCACGGAAGCAGCTCCTACTCTTTTTAACATTGCCTGTGTATCGGCATTACTAAGTGAAATGTGACGGTTCACAAATTGTTGTGTGTTCATATTTTTTATTAGATTTTATTCGAAAAAATGAAAGCGTAAAAATACGATTTTTAAGTGAAATGGACAATGCCATTTTGAAGACTAAAACTGAAAAAATTAACCCCTTTTCTATCCTGAAATACATGTTTTAAGAAAGGTGAATAACATAATTATAACCAAACCCCAAAACAATACTTTCCTATTATTTCTTTTGGTAAAATTCGTAAATGTTGGCTGATCGGTACCTTGAAAAACCTGAGACTCATCCTCATTGGCTTCCTCACCATGCAAGAGTTCCACAATGGTAATCCCCTTTACTACCGATTTGTTTATCAAAGTATTGGTTGCCTGTAAAACCACATGAAACTGCCCATCTTTGAAATCGGTTATTTTAAAACTCCTTTCTCCATAGGCTTTCTCCAAACCAAAGGGTAATATTTTTACCAGATCGGCATTATGAGTTTGCCAATTGAGATGGATGATATCTCCTTTTCTGGCTCTAATTTTACTGGAAGAAAAAGATCGGATATAGGGAGGTTGTTCGTTTCTGAACAAGCGCTGATGGTGTCCAAAATTATCATCATAAATTCTTCTATTTTCAGGGTTGCTCAATAAGTCATACGCTTCTTGAATTTCCCTAAACCGAGCTTCAAAAAACGGATCGTTATCATTTTTATCCGGATGGTATTTTAACGACAACTTCCTGTAGGCTTTCCTAATATCGTCGTCTGTTGCATTGTGTTTTACACCTAAAAAATAATAGTAATCTTTCAAAATATAGTGTTCCTTTTCTGATGATTTTATCCAAAAAAACTGGTTCCCGAAACTAATGTTCGGAAACCAAGCTTAATATATTTTGTTATTTAAAATAATCTACACCATTTTTGAAAATATTATGGTAATTGGCCTCAGGAATATTCTTGAACAAACCTTCTGTGTATCGTTCAGGATGTCCCATTCTACCAAAAATCTTACCACTCTCACTGGTAATACCTTCAATTCCGAACAAGGAATTATTGGGGTTAAATGGCATTCCGTGAGCCACTTTTCCATCAAAATCCACATATTGGGTGGCAATCTGACCATTTTTGTATAAACGAGTCAGCTCATCTTCTGAAGCCATAAATCTTCCTTCGCCATGAGAAATCGGGATGGTGTACACTTCTCCTTTCATTCCCTTTAACCAAGGTGAATCATCATTTAATACTTTTACATTCACCATTTGGGAAATATGTCTTCCGATGGCATTGTGCGCCAAAGTCGGAGAATTTTCGTCTAAATCTTTAATTTCACCATAAGGCAATAATCCAGATTTTACCAAGGCCTGAAAACCGTTGCAAATCCCAAGAATCATTCCGTCTTTTTGTAAAAATTCGTGAACGGCAGTTTTCATTTTATCGTTTTTCAGAACATTTACAATAAATTTTGCCGATCCGTCGGGTTCATCCCCTGCTGAAAATCCTCCAGAAAATACCAAAATTTGAGATTCTTTTATTTTACTCACCCAAAAATCAATTGATTCTTCCAAAGTCTGATGAGATAAATTAATCAACGGTGCCGAACTTACCAAAGCACCTTCTTTTCTAAAAGCATTTTGGGTCTCGAACTCGCAATTGGTTCCTGGAAAAATAGGAGCAAAAACTTTTGGACTACCCATTTTATGCGAAATAATTTGGATATTTTTTTTGTCAATTGCATTCAATTTTTCATCCAATTCAACCACCAATTTCTTAGGTTCGTGGGTTGGGAATAAATTGGAAAATGTCCCAGTATTTACTTCAAGTAATTTTTCAATATTGAATTTTAAATTATTGATTTCCAGTATTTCAGTATTTTGAACTTCACCAATTACTTTAAGCAAAGGATGCATCAATGTTTCCGTTGATTCAATAATAAAACCACCTATATTTTTACTTAATAAATCTTTTTCATTAGCAGAAATTTTTGCTCCCAAACGGTTTCCAAAACTCATCTTTGCCAATGCTACTGCTAAGCCTCCATCTTTAATGGTTTTTACTGAAACTATTTTCTCAGCCTTTATTTCTGTATGAATATAGTCGAAAATCTGAACTAGATCATCGTAATTTGGCAGACCATTTTCTTGTACTTGATGATGGAAATGATACAAAATATTTCCAGCTTTCTTAAACTCCGGCGAAACAACGGTATCCTGATTTCCATTGGCACAAGCGAAAGAAATTAGCGTTGGTGGCACATGAATGTCTTGGTAAGTACCACTCATGGAATCTTTACCACCAATGGCGGCCAATTCAAAATGCATTTGCGCATCATACGCTCCTAATAACGATGCCAAAGGCTTGCCCCACTTTTCGGGTTGCGATCCCAGTTTTTCAAAATACTCTTGAAAACTCAAACGAATATTTCGGAAATTACCTCCCATGGCAACAATTTTCGCTACTGATTCCACCACCGCCATACTGGCTCCAATCATGGAGTTTTGTTTGGATATTTCGGCATCAAATCCCCAACTGGCAAAGGAAACCGTTTTAACGGTTTTGGCATGCAACACAGGAATGGTTTGCACAGAGCCTTCGGCTTCTGTTTGCTGATATTTCCCACCAAAAGGAAGTTGAACTGTAGTTCCTCCCACTGTGGAATCAAACATTTCTACCAATCCTTTTTGGGACGCTACATTTTTATCTTTTAAAATAGTAAAGAAATTGTCTTCGTTAAATGATATCTCTTCATCCACAACAGGTTGCAAATGCGACACTTGAACCGTTTGTTTTTTGGCACAACCACTGGTGTCTAAAAATTCACGACTTAAATCGACAATTTTTTGCCCATTCCAATACATTTGCATTCTACCACTATCGGTAACTTTGGCAATTTCTACCGCTACTATATTTTCTTCTTTGCAATGCTGTATGAATTGCTTGGCATCCTTAGCATCTACTACCACCGCCATTCTTTCTTGTGATTCGGAAATGGCCAGTTCAGTACCATTTAACCCTTCATATTTTAAAGGAAGAACATCCAAATTTATTTCCAAAGAATCGGCAATTTCGCCAATGGCAACTGAAACGCCACCTGCACCAAAATCATTGGATTTTTTCACAAGTCTTGTTACTTCTGGCTTTCTAAAAAGTCGTTGAATTTTTCTTTCTTCTACGGCATTTCCTTTTTGCACCTCTGTAGAAAGCGTATGAATAGAGGTTTCATCTTGCTCTTTAGAGCTTCCAGTGGCACCACCTACTCCGTCTCTTCCTGTAGCACCTCCAAAAACGATGACCACATCTCCTGCTACGGGTTTTTCTCGTCTAACCCAATCCGTAGGAACGGCACCGGTAACAAAACCTACTTCCATTCTTTTGGCTTTGTACCCTTCATCATAAATTTCGGATACATGAGTCGTTGCCAAACCAATTTGGTTACCATAGGACGAATATCCGTTGGCAGCTTGTTTGGTGATGGTTCTTTGTGGAAGTTTACCCGTAAGCGTTTTAGAAATAGGCTCCAAAACATCCGCTGCACCCGTTAGTCTCATCGCTTGAAAAACAAAAGATCTTCCGGATAAAGGGTCTCTAATCGCTCCACCTAAACATGTTGAAGCACCTCCGAAAGGTTCTATTTCGGTTGGATGATTGTGCGTTTCGTTTTTAAACAACAGATACCAAGGCTCCTTTTTACCATCGTACTCTACTTCAATTTCTATTGTACAGGCATTTATTTCATCAGAAACCACCATATTTTCCAGCTGTCCGGTTTTCTTAAAATAACGAGCCGAAACAGTGGCTAAATCCATCAGAGAAATCGGTTTGGCTTCTCTGCCCAAAAACTTTCGTTTTTCTAAATAATCGTTAAATATCTTTTCTAAAGTCGTTTGAAATTGACCTTCGAAAGAAATTTCATTCAACTCGGTTTCAAAAGTAGTGTGACGACAATGGTCGCTCCAATAGGTGTCCAAAACTTTGAGTTCGGTTTCGGTAGGGTTTCTATTTTCGGATTTAAAATAATCCTGAATCATTTGTAAATCATCCAAACCAAAGGCAAAACCGTGTTTTTGATAAAAATCTTGAAGTTGCTCTTCAGTATAATCGCTGAACCCTTCATAAACCAATACTGGATTAGGTTTCTCTTCGGCAGGAATTTCTAATTGAGAAAGATTCTTCTCATGTGATTCTACTTTGTTGATTAATAAATCTTTAATCGCCAACAAATCAGATTCTTTAACTCCTTGTATTTCAAATAATTTCCCACTTCTAACTGTAATTTTGTCTTTTCCAGTGAGTAAAGCGATGCATTGTTCGGCAGAATCGGCTCTTTGGTCATATTGCCCCGGCAAAAACTCGGTGGCAAAAAATAAACTTTGTGCGGGATTTTCGTAATGTACGATATCCACCACTGGATCTACGAAAGTATTGCGCAAAACCTTATCAAAGTCTGAGGATTCCATTCCGAATACATCGTAGATATTATATACTTTTACGGATTGTACTTCGGGAACAATACTCTTTATTTCGTTTAAAACCTTTGGACTTTCCACATCGAAAATCCCTCTTTTTTCTACAAAAATTCTTTTATTCATTTTTACTTTTTACATAAAGATTTATCCATTAATTAAATGGGTTTTCAATGATTCTTTCAAAGCATTGGATAACAATGTTGGAACAGCATTTCCAATTTGCAAATTTTTATCTCCTCTAGAACCATAAAATTTATAATGGTCTGGAAAACATTGTATTCTAGCTCCTTCTCTTGTTGTTAAAGGTCTAGGTGCAATAGGATGAATACATCTAGAAGATGAAGGAGTGCTTAAATTTCTAGTTATGGTAGTACTGGGTCTATTCCACCATAATCTACAATAGGTATTTGCAAAACCACTTTTGGGTCTTAACTCTTCCGGTAAATCCAATGGAGTTCCGCCATCGGGTAATGCTTCCATTAGTTTCACCATATTACTATTATTATTCGGAGCATTATGATCCGACAAAGTAACTGGAGCATTTTTTCTCATTATGAGTTGAAATTCATTTTGAGGTTCGGATGAATATAATTTACTTTCCTCACCACTTTTTATAAAAGGCAAATCACTAATAGCATCAGACAATGTTAAATACGGTTTCAAATCATTAAATAAACTTTCACCTAATTCAGGATTGTAATGAGTGGGCTCTGGAAATAAAAATGAAGATTTTAGTTTAGTTCCAATAATAATCACTCTTTCTCTTAATTGTGGTACACCATAATCCGCTGCATTCATTAACTTAAAAGAAACTTTATAATTCAATGTTTCAAATAATGAGATTATTGTTTTAAAAAGCTCTCCTTTATTCATAGAAATTAATCCTTTTACATTTTCGAAGAGAAAAACTTTAGGATTTAATTCTTTTAATATTCGAAAATATTCTTGAAACAATTTTCCTCTTGGATCGTCTATTAATCTTTTGCCAACAGTTGAATAGGCTTGACATGGGGGACCACCAACAACCAAATCAATTTCATTTTCTTTTATATTAAAATCTTTTTCTAAATCTTTAATACCAAATTGGGCTATATCTTTACAGTACACTTTTACTGCTGGATGATTTAATTCATACGCCTTTGCCATATTGGGTAATATTTCATTGGCTGCAATAATTTTGAAACTATCATCATGGGCAAAGCCATAGCTCAACCCACCTACACCAGCAAATAAATCAACAACTTTAAATTTTTTTTGTGTTTCCATATTTAAATAAAATCCAATTCAGAAAATTTTGGCGGGTTTTCTGTTAATTTCCAACAAAAATAATTTTGATCGATATTAAAAACTGTTTGTCCTTCCATTTGTTGTCTGGTAATCCAATTCATATTATTAGATTCTATCGTATCTATCCTTACTATTGCTACTTGCCCATTAAATAGATCGAAATGTAAAACATAGGTCGCTAATCCTTCCTCTTGTATTATTTTTTTGGCTTCAAGAACTTTATGTTGCTTAATATCATTAATTCCTTGAAAACCTGACTGTACTTCTATTCTAATTTTCTCGTTTTCACCTAAATAAACTTCCAAATCGGCTTTTGGACTTCTTTTAAACGCTTCGATATTTGAAAAATCATCATCTCCAACAAATAAAATTTGGGTATCATTAACTTCAAAAATAGCACAGATGGCTTTGATAAAAAATTTAGAAATTAAAAAACCTCTCATCCAGTTAAAATAAACTTCTTCGGGTCTTCTACCTTGATTGCTTAATTTATTTAAAATACCATTGGCTTTTAATGTTTCAAAAACATGAGTCAATTGCTCTTGTTTAAAATCTACAATATCATCCAATTTAATACTTTCACCAACAACATTGTTTATCGAAGTAATAATTTCAAACAATCTAACATTCAATAAATTTAAATAATTAAAATCAACTGTTGGTATAATATCTTTTGCGCCAAAAAATGACTTCACTATTGTTTGATTGGAAAACCCTAACTTTTCTCTATATTCTTTAAAATATTTTGGTGTGATTTCTATCATTTATTTGTTTCTTTAAAAAATGCAATAAAATATGCAGCCCAAAGAGCTGCATGATTTTATACTTTCAGGTCAGACTCCAAGCCGATTAACTCGGAATACTTATCCAAGATGGGTTGTATTTCGTTTTTGATAAATTGCTCGGTCTGTATGGGTGAAAACCCGATGAAATTTTTAGGATCTAAAACTTCCATTAGTTTGGATTTATCAAACTTTAACGAGGAGTCGTTCATTATTCTTTCGATAAGGTCGTTGTCCTTACCCTCCATTTTTACTTTCTTTGAAGCTTCCATGGAATGAACTCTGATGGTTTCGTGAATTTCTTGACGGTCGCCACCTGCTTTCACCTCCTCCATAATGATGTATTCGGTAGCCATAAATGGCAATTCTTCCATAATATGTTTGTGAATACGGTTTTCGTAAACAACAATTCCGCTTAGGATATTATTCCAAATAAGCAAAATTGCATCAACTGCTAAGAATGACTGTGGTATGGCCAATCTCTTGTTGGCTGAGTCGTCCAAAGTTCTTTCGAACCATTGTGTTGCCGCTACCATTGCTGAGGAATTTTGAAGAGAAATGACAAATTTGGACAATGCAGAAATTCTTTCAGAACGCATTGGGTTTCTCTTATAAGCCATCGCTGAGGATCCGATTTGATTTTTCTCAAATGGTTCTTCTATCTCTTTCAAATTTGCCAACAAACGAAGGTCGTTGGTAAATTTATGAGCCGATTGGGCTATACTGGAGAGCAAAGCCAAGACTTTAGCATCTATTTTTCTATCGTAAGTTTGTCCGGAAACACCGAATACTTTTTCGAAGCCAAATCTTTTGGACAATTCTTTATCCAAATGTTGTACTTTGGCATAATCACCATTGAAAAGCTCCAAAAAGCTAGCGGCTGTTCCTGTGGTTCCCTTTACCCCACGAAATCTAAGGGTTTCGATGAAAAACTCCAACTCTTCGAAATCCAGCAACAGAGATTGCAACCAAAGCGTAGCTCTTTTGCCAACTGTGGTAAGCTGTGCCGGTTGGAAATGAGTAAAGCCAAGTGTTGGCAAGTCTTTGTATTTTAATGCAAAATCAGAAAGATTTTTAATCACATTCACCAATTGTTTTCGGATGATTTGTAATCCGTCTCTCATCTGAATAAGGTCGGTATTATCCCCTACAAAAGCAGAAGTAGCACCCAAATGGATAATGGGTTTTGCCAAAGGAGCCACATCACCATAGGCATGAACATGCGCCATAACATCGTGACGAAACTTCTTTTCGTACTCTGCGGCTTTAGCAAAATCTATATTCTCTGCTTGTTCTTTTAGTTCGGCAATTTGCTCATCAGAAATTTCCAAACCGAGATCTTTTTCGATTTCAGCAAGGGCAATCCAAAGTTTTCTCCAGTTTCTAAATTTATTGTCCGGAGAAAAATTGTAGAGCATTTCCTCACTAGAATAGCGTTCTTCGAGTGGATTTTTGTAGGAATTCATTTCAGGTTTTACTTTTAATTTTAGATGTTACAAAAGTATGATTTTTAATTGAAAAACTAAAATGAAAGTCTGGGATTAGAAAATTGTCTTTTTGAGCTAAAAATCGGTTCATCTACACTATTCTTTTCTCTTTAAACCCCAATTAAATTTCGGAAATTTGTGGCAAACTCAATTAAATTTAAACCAACCTACTATACTACAACTATCTAATTATTTCACCTCAACACCGGTAATATAATATACTACCGCAGAAACTCTTGCCAAAAATTCCCTGAATTGATTTCGGTAGAAACTTTCGTTTTTATAGACATCTCGGGCATCAAAAGCCAAAGCATTCATCTGTATATTCCGGGCATAAAATAATGCTCTAAGGTTATGAAAACCTTGAGAAACGATGATGACATTGGATTTTTTAAACGAGTTTTTACAATTATTAATGGATCTACGGGTATTAAAACCTTCGGTGTCCTGCATGATAATATTTTCTGGCACTCCTTCTTGAAAAATAAGATAATTTTTCATGGCTTCAGTTTCGTCGTAGCCTTTGCTTTTCTCACCACTAACCAATATTTTCTTAATTTTCCCATGGTGATAGAGAAGAGCTGCAGCATCCATTCGGGCTACAAAATACGGATTGGAAATCCCAGACCTCATTTTGGGCGAAGTACCCAAAACTAGAGCAATTTCTCGAGGGGGAATTTTAGAAATTCTACTGTAAGTTTTCCCATTGGTAATAGAAAATACCCAGATATTGGCTAAAACCATCAACAAGAAAGTAATTTCTGCGATGTTCTTACAAGATTTGAGTATTGTGAGAAAACGATTCAAAAGGATAAAAATTATTTTAGTTCCGAATCAAAATTAAGCATTATTTTTTTACTTAAAGGTATGGCACGACAAACAAGTATTTTTCTCTCTGCAATTTCCGCATCGGTCAAGTATTCATTTTCCAACAATTCTACCTCTCCTTCTACCAATGTGCATTCGCAACTGCCACATATTCCGGATTTGCAAGAATAAGGAATGGGAAAATCTTGTTCTAATAAATAGTTTAGAATTTTATTGATGTTATTAGGTATAGTTGTAGTATAGTTTTTATGATATAACTGAAAATTGACTTCTACATTTTCTACCAATGGAAATTCTTTTTCTTGGGGATAAATGTCTTCTTCAAAAGTATCAAACAATTCAAAGTGGATGTTTTGTTTCAATATTCCATGATGATAGCATGCATTGGCTAAAGATTTAATCATTTCACCTTTGCCACAAATCAGTACCTCATCTACGGCATCCCAAATGGTGGACTCTTCATCGGTATCGTCCAGATGTAAAACTTGATTGATGATAAGTACCAGTTTTTTAGCATCCAACCTTCCTAGGTACAAGGCATCGTTATTCTTTTCCTGAGAATAAAAATAATGCACTTGCAAACGGTCGCTATGTTCAGATTGCAACAAATCCAAATCTTCTTTATAGGCTGTTTCAGAAGCCGTTCTGTTTCCATAGAATAGAAATAAACGAGTTCTTGGCTCATTGTAAAGGATATTTTTAAAATGACTGAGTATAGGAGTTATACCAATTCCCATACAAAATCCCACTATGGTACGAAATTCATGAGGTTTGGTTCCAAGAGTAAATCGCCCTCTTGGTTCGGAAACTTCCACGAAATCTCCCACCTGAAATTGTTGGTAAAATATGGCAGAAGAACTATTCTCTGAGTTTATTTTGATTCCTAAAGTAATTCTCCCTTCATAAGGAGCTGAAGTGATGGAATAATCAACTTGTTTGTATTCATTTTGAAATGGAATTTTCAAAGAAACATATTGTCCTGATTCAAATTGAAAATTTGATTTTAAATTTTCTGGAATTTCAAATTCAACGGAAAAGGCATTTTTGGTCAATTGTTTTTTTTGAATTAATTTTAGACCGTGGAATACCGCTTGATTTCGTTTGGTTAAAAGGTGAGCATTCATCATATTTTCAAAGTTAATTATTTTTTCTGAAATATGAGTAGAATCACATCATTTTCATCATCATGGTTTCCAAAATTAATGAATAATTTAAAAAATATATCATAATGAAAAAAGTAATTCTCAGCACTTGTCTCATTCTAGGATTCGTTTCTTGTAAAAAAGAAAATTCGACTCCCGAAAACAACAGTTTAACTACAGATAGCACCGCTACAACAGCAACAGCAACAACACCCACTGCCCAAACTGTTCATTTGGTTGAATACGATTTGGAAAAAGCCAATCAGTTATTACAATCCAAAACGAATGATACGGTGTATGTAACCAATTTCTTTGCTACTTGGTGTGGACCTTGTATGCGAGAAATTCCCCATTTTAAAGAGAAAATGGCTGAGTTAAAAGACAAACCAGTAAAATTCACTTTCATTTCTTTGGACGATAAATCGGACTGGAACGACAAGGTAGTTAGCTTTGGCGAAGAAAACCAATTATCCAAAAATATAGTTCTTTTGGATGGAGCCCAACTAACCCCAGAATTTTTCACAAAGAATTTTAAAACTTGGCAAGGAGAAAGTATTCCTTTTACAGTAATTAAAAAAGGGGATCAAATGGACGAAACAGTAGGATCTATGTCTAAAGAACAATTAGACAGCAAATTAGCATCATTTTTAAAATAAAAATATATCCATACAGAGTCTGTTTTAAAAGTAAATTAGACTCTGTAATTTGTTTTTATAGCAAAACCGAGTTCTTATAAATGTTTCATTCTCAATGATAAAAAATTTTAAAACCTCTGTATTTCTATTACTTTTTCTCATTGTGATGAGTATTATTTTGAATTTGAATACCGGATATAGTACCGTACATTTAGATGATTTCTTGGGTAATACAGAGCAGTCCACCATTGTTACTTTGCGTTACAACAGGGTTCTATCTATGCTTTTGGCTGGAATTGCCATTCCTACTTCTGGTTTTTTACTGCAGGAATATTTTCAGAATCCTTTGGCTGGACC
The DNA here is from genome assembly GCA_018266955.1 of Bacteroidota bacterium. Lineage (GTDB taxonomy): Bacteria > Bacteroidota > Bacteroidia > Flavobacteriales > Weeksellaceae > Amniculibacterium. The sequence goes on along the minus strand of JAFDZI010000021.1, from coordinate 70,972 downwards.
TTCAGTTTTAGGAATTACTTCGGTGGCAAGTTTGTCGGTTGCAGTCTTTATTTTTTTCTCTCAAGATTGGTTAATTCCCGAATTTTTACAAAACTCATTCCTTAGTTTTTTTGCTATTCTTGGAAGCATTTTTATGATGTTTGTTCTTCTAGGATTTGTCCATCGATTTCCGGATAAATCTTTTCTTATAATTTTCGGATTTTTAATTTCTGCATTGGCTGGCGCGATAGTTTCTATACTACAACTATATGCCAATAACCAGAGTTTAAAAAATTATATCTTGTGGAGTTTTGGTGCCAATAATATTTTATCAGGAAATCAAATTACAGTTTTATTCATTATTGTGTTCATTGGATTGGGCATGGCTTTCAAATCAATAAAGCCCTTAATTGGAAATAGCTTAGGACTACAGTATGCACAGAGTTTGGGTGTTAATTTAAAACATCTAAAGTGGCTCATTATTATGGCATCTTCCCTATTATCTGCATCTGTTACCGCATTTTTAGGACCTATATTATTCATTGGTATTGTCGTTCCGCATTTTTGCAGAATGTTGTATAATCCATCCAAACTATGGCAACAATGGATTTTCAATATGCTTTTGGGAATTTTAATCATGCAAGTATTTTCGATATTCTCAGAGTATTCTAAACTACCCATCAATGTCATCACATCACTATTTGGTATCCCAGTCATTTTGTTGATGCTGGTACAATCCAAATCTTATTCTGCATAAATGAAGAATTTCTTAGACATAAAAGATTTAGCGATTGGCTATAAAAACAGTATTGTTAATGGCATCAATACTCAACTTCAACTCGGAGATGTCGTTTTACTGATTGGGAATAATGGAGTAGGAAAAACAACGCTCATTAAAACTTTATTGAACCAATTACCTGCCAAAAACGGACAAATATTTCTTAATCAAGAAAAATCAACTAATTTAAATGTAAAAGAAATGGCACATTGGATTTCCATTGTTTTTTCAAAGTCCGAAATTCCAGTTCATTATACCGTTCGAGACTTAATTTCATTGGGAAAATACATCCATTATCCCTATTATTTCGAATTGAATACCAATGATAAAAAAGAAGTGGAAAACATCATTCGTCAATTAAATTTAACATCTTACCAAGATCAACAACTGAGAAGACTTTCGGATGGTAATTTACAAAAAGCCTTTATTGGTAGAGCTTTGGCACAAAACACACCCATGATTATTCTGGACGAACCCACTACCCATTTGGATGAAACCAACAAAATTGCCATTTTAAAACTCCTGAGAACCATTGCTAAAAAAGAGAATAAAATAATTCTATTTTCTTCCCACGACTGGCGATTGGCTAAAGAATTTGCCGATAAAATTTGGTACATTAAGGATCAGAAATTCTATTCCGGAATTACAGAAGATGTTCTCTTACAACACAAAGAGCTCACCCAACCTACGCTCTTCGATTTTGATGATTCATTTTTGGCGCCCCATATTATTGCACCCGATTTGCAAAAAGAAATGCTCTATTCTGTGCTTCAAAAAAACTTCAATTCCGACCTCTCTTCATTTAATATTAGATTCAACAACAACATTTGGGAAGTAACAAACGGAAATATTCAAAAAAAATGCAATTCTTTTGAAGATATTCTTAATATAATCCAAAACATTCATTAATACTACATTTTCAAAGACTTAGAATAATATTATGCATGCATAGTATTATGCAATTCATATTTTTTATCTTCCTGATTACAAGTTATTTAACAAATTTTAACATTCTTAAAGTATTATGCATGCATAATATTATTATCTTTGGAATACATCAAAATTAAAATGATATGGAAATAAATAACAAAGATAAAGTGGATAATATTGACTTGATTCTAAAGCAAACTTGGCTCTCTGTTTCTAAAATGTATTCGGAAATGGCTCAAGATTATGATGCCACCGCTGTTCAAGCATTAACATTGTTAAAAATTGACCCAAAAGAAGGCACCCGAAGCACCAATCTTGGCCCCAAAATGGCGATTGAACCTACATCTTTAACCAGAATTATCAAACTTTTAGAGGATAATGGCTATATCTACAAAGAAAAAACAACTACCGACAAAAGAGAAGTTATTATTAAATTAACCGACAAAGGTTTGAATTCCAGAAACTTATCTAAAGAAGTTGTGGTAAATTTCAACAAAAAAGTAAGTGAAAAAATAGCCCCAGAAAAACTGGAGACCTTCAAAGAAGTGATGAGTGAAATTATGAAAATCTCTATTGAACTCAATTCTAAAAAATAAAAACAAATTATTATAATGAAATCGCCATTAACCAATTTTTGTACAAAACCACCCATAAAGATTGGCGATTACATTTGACCTTTAAAAAAAATAAAAATCTACATAATGAAAAGACGAATCAAACATGTAACGGTTTTAGGTTCCGGAATTATGGGTAGCGGTATTGCTGCTCATTTTGCCAATATCGGAGTGGAAGTTTTACTGCTCGATATTGTTCCGTTTGAACTGACCGAAGCCGAACAAAAAAAAGGACTTACCAAAGAAGACAAAGTAGTTAGAAACAGAATTGCCACCGAAAGCAAAGCTAAACTCTTAAAAGCCAGTCCTGCACTACTTTATTCTTCAAAATTTGCCGACCGTATTAAAGTAGGTAATTTTGATGATGATATGGTAAAAATTAAAAATACCGACTGGATCATTGAAGTAGTTGTTGAAAGACTAGACATCAAAAAATCGGTGTACGAGAAAATAGAACAGTTCCGTACTCCGGGAACTTTGGTTTCTTCCAATACTTCCGGAATTCCTATTCATTTCCTAACCGAAGGTAGAAGCGACGATTTTAAAGATTATTTTGCAGGAACGCATTTCTTTAACCCTGTTCGATATTTACCTTTATTAGAAATTATCCCTACTCCACATACCAAACCTGAAATTGTAGATTTCTATATGCATTACGGAGCTAAATTCCTTGAAAAAACAACCGTTTTGGCCAAAGATACTCCTGCATTTATTGCCAACAGAATTGGAGTTTTCGGGATTATGAACATCTTCCACACCATTCAGAAATTAGGACTTTCTATTGCTGAAGTGGACAAATTAACCGGTCCGGTTATTGGTCGTCCAAAATCGGCTACTTTCCGTACCGCCGATGTGGTGGGTCTGGATACTTTGGTACATGTAGCCAACGGTGTTAGAGAAAGTGGTGTTGAGCAGGAGCTTTTCAAGAATCAGTTTGAAATGCCGTCGTACATCAACTTCCTGATGGAGAACAAATTCTTAGGTTCTAAAACCGGACAAGGATTCTTTAAAAAAGTAAAAGGAGAAGACGGAAAATCGGAAATTCTACAGCTCAACTTGGAAACTTTGGAATACGAATCTCAAGGCAAAGTAAGCTTCCCTACACTGGAACTCACCAAGACCATTGATAAACCAATTGATCGTTTCAAAGTATTAATCGGTGGTAAAGATAAAGCAGGTGAATTCTACAGACTTTCTTTAGGAGCCATGTTTGCTTATGTTTCCCACAAAGTTCCTGAAATCTCCGAGGACATCTACAAAATTGATGACGCCATGAAAGCCGGTTTCGGTTGGGAAAACGGTCCGTTCGAAATTTGGGATGCCGTAGGAGTTGCCAAAGGTGCAGAACTTGCTAAAGAAGCGGGTTATGAAATTTCCGATTGGGCAAAAGCATTGGTAGAAAAAGGTGAATCCTTCTATAAAGTAAACGATGAAGGTCAATCTACTTATTTCGAGAAAAATTCAGGTAATTATCTTTCTATCCCAGGAAAAGAATCTTTCATTATCTTGGATAATATCCGTAAAAATAAAACGCTTTGGTCTAACTCTGGTGCTGCCATTCAGGATTTAGGGGACGGAATCATCAACTTTGAAATTCGTTCTAAAATGAATTCACTTGGTGGTGAAGTTTTAGATGGATTAAACAGAGCGATCGATCTAGCTGAAAAAGAATACGACGGATTGGTCATCGCCAACCAAGGAGCCAATTTCTCAGTTGGTGCTAACCTGGCCATGATTATGATGATGGCGGTGGACCAAGATTGGGACGATCTGAATATGGCCATTGCGTACTTCCAAAATACCATGATGAGAGTTCGCTACTCTGCTATCCCTACCGTTGTGGCACCTTTCGGAATGACCTTGGGTGGTGGCTGCGAAATGACCTTACATGCCGACCGCGTAGTAGCTGCTGCTGAAACCTATATCGGATTAGTAGAATTAGGAGTTGGGGTGATTCCTGGTGGTGGTGGAACTAAAGAATTTACCCGCAGAACTTCTAAAGATTTTGTAAAAGATGATGTAAAAACCAACCGTCTGAGAGATGCTTTTATGAATATTGCCATGGCCAAAGTAGCAACTTCCGCTTATGAAGCTTTCGATATGGGAATTCTGGAACACGGAAAAGATTTTGTCGTCGTAAACAAAAACCAACAAATTGCCGAGGCCAAAAAAGTGGCTTTACTCATGGCAGAACAAGGTTATACCCAACCGATTGAAGAAAAAGTAATGGTTCTGGGTAAAGATGCTTTAGGAATGTTCTTGGTGGGTACCGACCAGATGCTGGCAGGAAACTATATTTCTGAATACGACAAGAAAATTGCCGATAAATTAGCCAATGTTATGGTAGGTGGCAACTTATCCGAACCTACATTGGTTTCTGAAAGATATTTATTGAATCTGGAAAGAGAAACCTTCCTATCGCTTTGTGGCGAAAGAAAAACTCTGGAAAGAATTCAGCACATGTTACAAAAAGGTAAACCGTTGAGAAATTAATTTAATTATAAATAAGAATGTCGAGTGTTAGCTCCTACGGAGCGAACCGTTAGTAGATCAATTGTAAATAAATAATTTTTGAGCTCCGTAGGAGCGACCTTTAAAAAATGTATTATGCCTAATACCTACTCACAAATTTTCATTCAGATTGTTTTTGCTGTTAAGGGAAGACAAAACTTAATTCCGAAAGAAAATCGAGAATTAGTACAACAATACATTACAGGAATTATCACTCATAGAGGACAAAAATTATATGCTATTTATGCTATGCCAGATCATGTACATCTTCTTATAAGTATGAAACCAAATGTCAATATTTCAGATTTGGTACGCGATATTAAAGCTGGATCATCGAAATTTATCAATGACAACCAATGGGTACAAGGTCATTTTAACTGGCAAGAAGGGTATGGAGCATTTTCCTACTCAAAAAGTTCAGTTCCTCAAGTCGTTCGGTATATTTTAAATCAAGAAGAACATCACAAAAAGAAATCTTTTAGAGAAGAATATATTGAGTTTTTAGAGAAATTTGAAATTGAATATGATACGAAATATTTATTTGAATGGATAGAAACATCATAATAAACAGGTCGCTCCTACGGAGCTCCCTCAAAAAATGGAAACATTGTACTACTAACAGCTAACCTCTACGAGGTTAAAAGATTAAAACAAAAATTCATTTATCAATTTTAATTATATTTTATCATTAACCGCTTACCTCTACGAGGTTTTATAGAATACTCAACAAATAGCTAACAAAAGCAACAAAAAAACAATGAAAACAGCATACATCGTAAAAGGATACAGAACTGCAGTAGGCAAAGCGCCGAAAGGTTCACTTAGATTTACCCGTCCGGATGAAATGGCCGCAACGGTAATTAAAAAATTAATGGCAGAATTACCCAATCTGGACAAAAACAGAATTGATGATGTCATCGTAGGAAATGCCATGCCCGAAGCAGAACAAGGACTGAATGTGGCTCGTCTGATTTCTCTAATGGGATTAGATACCGATAAAGTTCCGGGCGTTACCGTAAACCGTTATTGTGCATCAGGATCTGAAGCCATTGCTATTGCTACCGCAAAAATCCAGTCCGGAATGGCAGAATGCATCATCGCCGGAGGAACAGAATCCATGTCGTACATCCCAATGGGAGGCTACAAGCCTGTTCCGGATGCAGCCGTAGCCAAAACCAATCCGGACTATTATTGGGGAATGGGTTATACTGCTGAGGCGGTTGCCAATCAGTTTAACATAAGCCGACAAATGCAGGACGAATTTGCGTTTCATTCACACCAAAAAGCATTAAAAGCATTAGCCGATGGGAAATTTGTCAACCAGATTGTACCCATTCCGGTAGAATATAATTTTTTGGATGAAAATCAAAAATTGATTTCTAAAAAATTTGATTTTCTACAAGACGAAGGTCCAAGAAAAGATACTTCTATGGAAGGTCTTGCCAAACTAAGACCTGTTTTTGCTAACGGAGGAAGTGTAACTGCCGGAAACTCTTCACAGATGAGTGACGGTGCTGCTTTTGTAATGGTAATGTCCGAAGAAATGGTGAAAGAATTAGGTTTGGAGCCTATCGCCAGATTGGTTACTTATGCCGCTGCCGGTGTAGAACCAAGAATCATGGGTATGGGACCTGTAGCTGCCGTACCAAAAGCATTGAAACAAGCCGGAATGCAACTCAACAATATCGACCTTATCGAACTCAACGAAGCTTTTGCTTCTCAATCGGTTGCCGTGATGAATGAATTGGGCATTAACCCAGAAATCACCAATGTGAATGGTGGAGCTATTGCTTTGGGACACCCTCTGGGATGTACCGGAACAAAATTAGCGGTTCAACTATTTGATGAAATGAAACTCCGTGGCAGCAAATACGGAATGGTGACTATGTGTGTAGGAACCGGACAAGGCGCCGCTGCGATTTATGAATTACTTTAGAAGATAGAATAAAGAGTAAAGAGTAAAGAATAAAGAATAAAGAGAGATGAAACATAATTTCAAAAATTTGAATATATGGAAAAAGTCAATAGAATTGGCTGATGATCTATATTCTCTTACCGATAATTTTCCTAAAAATGAAGACTTTGGTTTAAAGTCTCAAATCAGACGATGTTCTGTTTCAGTTGCTTCAAATATCGCTGAAGGCTCCAGTAGAAGTTCATCAAAAGATTTCAATCGGTTTTTGGAAATAAGTCTGGGTTCACTTTATGAATTACATACACAGATAATTATTTCGGCTAATAGAAAATATTTTGATTCACCACGACTCGAAAATATTGAGAACAAAATAACTGAATTACAAAAAATGATTTCTGGATTTCAAAAAAATCTACAATCGTAAAGTCTTTATTCTTTATTCTATCTTCTTTATTCAATTAAAAACAAAATTAATTACAAAAAATATGTCAAATTTAATCGGGGGATCTTTCCTAATAAAGGAAACTCCAGCAACAGCAATTTTTAGTTTAGAAGAACTGACAGAAGAGCAAAAAATGCTCAGAGATTCGGCAAAAGAATTTATTGATCGTGAAGTAATTCCTCAACACGATCGTTTTGAAAAGAAAGATTATGCATTAACCGAAGAATGCATGAAAAAATTGGGAGAAATGGGGATGTTAGGCATTACCGTTCCGGAAGAATATGGCGGAATGGGCATGGATTTCATATCTACTACTTTAGCCTGCGATGTACTTTCTGGAGGTAATGGCTCTTTGGCTACGGCTTTTGGTGCACACACCGGAATTGGTACCCTTCCTACCCTTTTCTACGGTACAGAAGAATTGAAGAAAAAATACTTACCGGACTTAGCTGCCGGACTAAAATTCGGTTCTTATTGTTTGACGGAGCCTGATGCAGGTTCTGATGCCAATTCCGGAAAAACCAAAGCGGTACTTTCTGAAGATGGGAAACATTACATCATCAATGGCCAGAAAATGTGGATTTCCAATGCTGGTTTTGCCGATACATTTACTCTTTTTGCCAAAATTGATGACGACAAAAATATCACTGGTTTTGTGATTAACCGTTCCGAATTGGAAGACCCTAATTCCCTAACAATGGGCGAAGAAGAACATAAATTAGGTATTCGTTCCTCTTCTACCCGTCAGGTGTTCTTCAATAATATGAAGGTTCCCGTAGAAAATATGTTGGGGGAAAGAAATAACGGTTTCAAAATCGCGTTGAATGCACTGAATGTAGGTAGAATAAAATTAGCCGCTGCCAACTTAGATGGCCAAAGAAGAATTCTTGAACATTCTGTAAAGTATGCTAACGAGAGAAAGCAATTTGGTGTTTCTATTTCAACTTTTGGAGCGATTAGAAAGAAAATTGCAGAAATGGCCACCGGTATTTTTGTGTCCGAAGCTGGGGTGTATAGAGCAGCAAATGATATTCAAAATAAAATAAATGAGTTGGTTGCCGCAGGGATGAACCACCAAGAAGCCGAACTAAAAGGGGTGGAAGAATTTGCCGTTGAATGCTCTATTTTAAAAGTTTTTGTTTCAGATCTTACCCAAAATACGGCAGATGAAGGCATCCAAGTTTTTGGTGGAATGGGATTCTCTGAAGATACGCCTATCGAAGCTGCTTGGAGAGATGCCCGTATTGGTAGAATCTACGAAGGAACCAATGAAATTAACCGACTATTAGCGGTAGGAATGTTAATTAAGAGAGCGATGAAAGGTCAGTTGGATTTATTATCTCCTGCCATGGCCATTTCTAAAGAATTAATGGGAATACCATCTTTTGAAGTTCCGGATTATTCGGCTTATATGAGTGAAGAAAAAGCCATTTTGGCCAACTTGAAAAAAGTATTTTTGATGGTTTCCGGAGCGGCACTTCAAAAGTATATGATGGATATTGAAAAACAACAACATCTATTATTAAATGCTTCCGAAATATTAAACCAAATCTATATGGCAGAATCGGCAGTGTTGAGAGCTGAAAAGCATTTTGCATCAGATTCTGTAGAAGCTTCCATGGCACAATTGAACTTGTACAAAGCGGTAGAAAAAACGATTGTAGCGGCCAAAGAAGGGATTATTTCTTTTGCTGAAGGAGATGAGCAAAGAATGATGCTTTCTGGTCTAAGACGATTTACCAAATATACCAATCACCCGAATGTAGTGGCATTAACCGAAAAAGTAGCGGCTCATTTTGTTGAAAAAGGGCATTACTAGGAGGTAATGTTTATCGAATAATTTTAGTTTCGGCGGGCCTGCGGCCCGCCGAAATTTTGTTATATCTAAAAATCATTCATCAATAATAATCATTTGTAATTATCTATTTTCTATATTGTTAATCTAATTCTTTGTTTAAAACAATGACATCGATCATTATTAATTATTTACAAAAAGTTTGTGAACAATTTTATATAAATAATGCTCTAAACCATAACAATTCCATTTATTTATATCGTTAAACATCAAAATTTAAGCAAAAAAGCCATCCTAAAAAATCAGGATAGCTTTTAAAATTCAATATAAAGAGTAATTATCTTGCGATATTTACGGATCTTGTTTCTCGAATAACGGTAATTTTTACTTGTCCAGGATAAGTCAATTCATTTTGAATTTTTTCTGATATATCATAAGACAACTGAGCCGATTGTTCGTCGTTTACCTTCGCACTTTCAACCATTACTCTCAGTTCTCTACCGGCTTGAATTGCATATGCGCTAGAAACTCCATCAAAACCAAGTGCTGTAGCTTCTAAATCTTTTAATCGTTGAATATAGGATTCTAGCACTTGTCTTCTAGCTCCTGGTCTAGCTCCAGAAATTCCATCGGCCACTTGTATGATAGGAGACAATAGAGATGTCATTTCAATTTCGTCGTGGTGTGCACCTATTGCATTGATTACCTCAGGATTTTCTCCATATTTTTCAGCCCATTGCATTCCTAATAGTGCGTGTGGTAATTCAGATTCTTGTTCTGGAACTTTTCCTATGTCGTGTAAAAGACCTGCTCTTTTGGCTAGTTTAACATTCAAGCCCAATTCTGCCGCCATTGTAGCAGCAATATTGGCAACTTCTCTGGAGTGTTGTAATAAATTTTGACCGTAAGAAGAACGGTATTTCATTCGACCAACGATTTTCACCAATTCAGGATGCAAACCATGAATTCCTAAGTCGATGATGGTTCTTTTACCAACTTCAATAATTTCTTCTTCAATTTGTTTTCTGGTTTTCTCCACCACTTCTTCAATTCTGGCTGGGTGAATTCTTCCATCGGTTACCAAACGGTGCAAAGATAGTCTTGCAATTTCTCTTCTAACCGGATCAAAACAAGAGAGTAAAATAGCTTCTGGTGTGTCATCTACAATAATTTCTACACCAGTTGCCGCTTCCAGAGCCCTAATATTTCTACCTTCTCTTCCGATAATTCTACCTTTAACTTCGTCAGATTCTATATTAAATACAGAAACTGAATTTTCCACTGCTTGCTCGGTTCCAATTCTTTGAATGGTTTGTATAACGATTTTTCTAGCCTCGTTTTTAGCATTCATTTGAGCTTCTTCCATGATGCTTTGTACATGAGATTGAGCTCTGGACTTGGCTTCGGATTTCATTAATTCTACCAAATCATTTTTAGCTTCTTCGGCAGTGTAATTAGAAATCTTCTCTAGCATTTCCACTTTTTGTGCATTGGCTACATCGAGTTCTTGCTGTTTCTTCTCTATGATTTCATTTTTCCTGGAATAATCTGCGATTTGTTTGTCTAGGTCTTTTTCCAGTTTAGCCGTTTTATTCAAATCATCATTTAACTTGTTTTCTTTGTCTTTGATTCTTTTTTCGGCTTCTTGCATTTTTCTTTCTCTTGCTTGGATGTCTGCATCATGTTGCGACTTTAATTCCAAGAATTTTTCTTTGGCTTGCAAGTGTTTTTCTTTTCTGGTAGCTTCTGCTTGTACATTCGCTTTTTCTATTATATTCTCGGCATTTTTCTGGGCATCATCCAAAATAAATTTTGCTTTGGAATTAAGTGAGCTTTTGGAAAACATCATTCCAATTATGGCTCCGATTACCAGACATACAATACCGATAATAATTACAGTAGGTGTCATATAGTTTGTTTTGTTTTTATGTTAATTACTATTTTTATTTACTTTAAAGGACATTTATTCCCTTCTATTTTTAATTCTTAAATCATCACTTAAGATTTTTTCACAAAAAAACCTGCAACAATTCAGTGATTTAGAGTAAACTCCTTATCAACACGATTTGGACTGATTTTCACACGCTGTAATCCGAGTTAATCGGCACGCCATTGTGTAAACATTCATCCGGTAATAGTATAGCGTTGAGTTTACCTTAATGTGTTAGAATTATTGCAGGCAATCTTTAGATGATTATTTTTCTAAATTTTCCAAAAGCTGATTGATATTCCTTAATCGTTCAGTGGAAGCTTTTATATTTTTCTCATTTACTTGAGTTATCATTTCGGCGTTTGTACCTAGTTTTAAGCAACACATGGCTAGTGCATCTTGCTTATCTCTCACATCGAAATTGGACTCAAATTCTTTAATCATTGTTTCAATCTGTTTCCCTACTTTTCTTAGGGTTTCCTCTTCTGCTGAAGGGACATTTAACGGATATATCCTTCCGGCTATATTGATGGTTATTCTTCGTACATCCATTATAATCCGCTATTTTGCAATTGAGCTATGCAGGTATCTACTTCCTTTATCAATCGGTTAATGTGGTTTTTCATTAATCGGTTATGTTCTGGATTACCTGACAGAGCCGAATGAAGTTTTATTTTTTTATAATCTTCCGTCAATTCCTGGTTTTTCGCCTTTTCTTCATCATATTTCAACTTCAGTTCTTCATGTTCTTGATGAAGTTCAAACAAACTATCTTTCAATTTTAGATAATCTTTTTGCAAAATCGAAATTTTTCTTTCGAGCTCTGTAAAGTGATTATCTAATTCTTTGAGCATCTCAAGTGTTTTTATTTTCTAACAATAAACAAAAGTAGAAAAAATGACTAAAGAATGCAAAAATCTCGGGAAGTTTTTTCACAAAAAAAGATAAATAAAAAAGAAGCCCTTGGGGACTTCTTCTTATCATTATTTTATCGATAAAAATATTATTCAAATTTCAACACAAACATTATCGCTCTAGACTGTATGGTGGACATTGCCGATGCCCAATAAGGCGGTGTAGTTGGATTGTCAGCAACTTTCTCGTTGTTTAAGAAAAATGTTCCTCGAATACCTGGAGTCAATTTAAAACGATTGAAATAAAACTGAATACCCATTTCTGCTGACCAAGCAAAATTATGCGTTGTACTTCTGTAAGTGCTTTGCATATTATCTTCTGGGCTTCCTGAGTTCGATTGCAAATTCACGATATAATTAAAACCTCCCGCTACATAAGGTCTGGAGTTATACCATCTTAATCCATGATATTCTACAAGTACCGGAATATCCAATAAAGTAGATTTAATTACTCTTGTTTTGTCTTCGTCTTTTAAAGTTATAGGTGTAAAGGCAGGGTTGGTTAAAGTCCCGAATTGATATTGGTCATTGGACTGGGTATTGAAGGTAAGTTCTCTTTCGGCGAATTGCAATCCCGGTTCCAATCTTAAATCCACATCATCGGAAATTCTCATTTTTCCAATTAAACCGGCACCGAAACTATAACTCGGTTTAGAAGTTACCAAATTATGGTTTACATCCATCCCATATCTAGGGTGTAATACGATTTTATAGTCATACATATTTCCATTAAGGTAAAAACCCCATGAAAACTTTTGTTGATCAAAACCTTCTAACTTGTCCATACGGTTATTGGTGGAAAACAACTGGGCTTGTGCAAAAAATGTAGCACCGAAAGTCGCCAGTATTAATGCTTTGGATAAAATTTTATTCATAGTTTATTTTGTTGCTTTATAGATGGTGGCTATGCCAAAACTTAGTTTTTTATATTCAACTTTTTTAAATCCTGTTTCCAAAAGGATATTCTTCATTTTCTCTCCAAAAGGAAAGGCATTTACCGAGTCTGGAAGATAGGTATATGCTCTGTTGTCCTTTGAAACCAATTTCCCAATCATTGGTAAAATATTTTTAAAATAAAACATATATAAAGGACCTAAAAAACCTTCCACTTTAGAAAATTCTAAAATAAAAATACTTTTCCCGTCTTTTACAACTCTTCTTAGTTCAGACAATCCTTTTGTTAAATTTTCGAAATTTCTCACCCCAAAAGCTACCGTTACCGCATCAAACCTATTGTCGGAAAATGGTAAATTCTCAGCATCGCCTTTTTGCATAGAAATTTCGCCGTCTAAATTAAGTTTTTTTATTTTAATAACACCAACATTTAACATTTGTTGCGATAAATCTAATCCCACCACTTTGGCATGAGTCCCTTTTTGTACAGCAATGGCCAAGTCACCGGTACCGGTGGCTACATCCAAAACCTCTTGGGGTTGGTCTTTTTTCAGCATTTTCACTAAAGTATTACGCCATAGTACATCTATTTTCATAGACAATACATGGTTCAACATGTCATACTTTGGTGCAATATTATCAAACATATCCTCTACCTGACTTTTTTTGCTGGCATCGGAGTTGTAGGGCGTTACTTTATTTATATCTTTTGTCAAAATTTATAATATTCTTTATAATAATTTAAAAAATCCTGCTTTCTGAAAATCTTAGATCTCGATTCTACTTTTTGTATATTTTTTATAATTTTATCATAATCTTCATTCACATTATAATAAAAATCTTCAGTGTACAAACGATTGAACTTTTTGGGTGCTCCTAAATAATTATTCCCATCGATGGTTGTATGACCTAGAGCCACCAATAAGGAATCTTTATTAAGATTATACCCATAATATTGATTGTTGATGTAATAATCCTGATGGGCAATATTCACCATGCCTCTTTGCTTGCTTACTTGAAACGACGAATCGTACAATAACTTCTTGTGTCCATCGAATACCTTAATCTCATTTTTCCCTTTATTAAGATTCACCGGAACAAATTGTCCGGAAGTAATAACCTTCTCTTCCCCATCGTTTACTTTAAAGTAATAGGTATTTGTGGTTGGATTATCAATTATAAAGCTATCTTTTTTAGCTAAAAATATAAAATAAATCCCAAAAGATAATATAGCTGCCAACAATGCAATTATAAAACCTTTAAGAGCTGGATTATTTTTCATATTTAGATATTTTTTTTCAATGTTCATAAACAATCGCCTATCTTCATGAGTGTTTGTACACAAAAAGATTTGACTATGGCGAATTCCTATGCAAAGGGTCAATTTTTGCAAATTTAATAATATTTTTAAATACTTCTTAATTTATTAATTATTAACTTTGCTGACTCAATCAATATTTTTATATGCCAAGTACAATCATTACAGGATCGGGGTGTTACCTACCTACAAGAGTTATCGGAAGATCTCATTTTATGGATACAGAATTCTATACAGAAGAAGGAGAAAAAATCGATAAACCTAATGAAGAAATCGTCGGTAAGTTTGTAGAAATCACTGAAATAGAAAACAGACGATATTTGGAAGATCACCTATACAATTCCGACATGGGATATGAAGCCTCTAAAATGGCCATAGAAAACGCCGGTATAGATCCAGAAGAAATTGATTATATATTATACGGAACTAATTTTGGAGAAGTAAGTCAAAATGGACATGCCAACTTTATGCCTAATATGGCTGCGAGGGTTAAAAACAAACTCGGCATTAAAAACAGAAAATGCATTACTTACGATATGGTTTTCGGTTGCCCAGGTTGGGTAGAAGCCATGATTTTGGCCGACATCCTAATAAAATCCGGAAAAGCAAAAACAATTTTAGTTGCAGGTGGCGATTCTCTTAGTAGGGTAACCGATCCTTATGACAGAAATAAAATGATTTTCTCCGATGGTGCAGGTGCCGTTGTGGTACAAGCTTCTGAACAAGAAAATGTAGGAATTATTGCCCATAGTACTATTTGCGACAATGCCCAAGAATTGGACTACCTTACCAACTCTTGCTCCTTGAACAAGGACAATACCAAAGACGCTCTCTTTATACGAATGCAAGGTAGAAAAATTTATGAGTACGCCCTAAAAAATGTACCCGCTGCCATAAAAGATACCATCGATATGGCTGGACTTTCAATTACGGATATCAATAAGGTTTTAATTCACCAAGCGAATGCCAAAATGGATTACGCAATGATTGACAGACTCTTCAGACTTTACGGCATCAAAGACTACGACCACAGCATTTCGCCAATGACCATACAAGAGTTTGGAAACTCCTCGGTAGCAACCATCCCTACAATGTTTCACCTAATCTCCACCCACCAATTGGGTGAACATCGTTTCGAAAAAAACGGAAATATCGTAATGGCTTCCGTAGGAGCCGGTATGAACATTAATTGTATTATTTACAAATTTCCAAATTCTTAAAAAAAGTAAACCTATACCATCGGTTGATTTTGACATTGAGATTTCTTTGACTAAATTTTAGTATTTTTGAACTATAAAATACAACTATTGAATCCTAGTAAAATCCTTTCCAAAATCAACCGATGGTTTGTTTTTTTTGTAATGACCTTATTGGTGGTAGGCATCGTACTCGCTACCACACAAGTCGTTAATTATTTACGAAAAGAAGAAATTAAGAGGATTAATCTTCTTTCCAAATCCATAAAAATACAAAAAGAACTTACCTCTCCAGACCCAGCAATTTTGGATCTTTTACCGGAAATTCTCAACATCAACTCTACCATCCCTGTTATTGTAACCGACAAAAACAAAATTCCAATCCCGGATGAAGGTTACCACAGAAACATTCCCGATAACATTTGGAAAAATCCACAAAAATTAAAGGCATTGATGCAAAAAATGGAAAATTCCTATCGCCCTTTCGAGATTGAATTTCCAGATGGCAACAACCAATTTGTGTATTACGACAATTCGGCTTTACTTAACAATCTACGATATACCCCTTATTTACTTGGACTTATCATTCTAGGGTATTTTCTTTTTTCATTTTGGTTTATGAAAACGCTAAAAAAGACAGATGAGGGTTTTCTTTGGGCTGGATTGGCCAAGGAAACAGCCCATCAGATTGGCACTCCTTTGTCTTCTATGATTGGATGGATGGAAGTGATGAAATTAGACAACCCACAGTCCGAAGCGATTACTGAAGTTGAAAAAGACATCAATCGTTTGAAGACTATTTCTGAAAGATTCTCCAAAATTGGATCGGTCCCAGAACTGAATGACACCAACCTTTCTGACACGGTACTGCAGAATTATGAATATTTAAAGAAAAGAATTTCTACAAAAGTCAATTTCCAAATATCAATGCCCAAAGAAGAAATTTGGATCAATCATAATAAAATCTTGATGAGTTGGGTCATTGAAAATCTCGTGAAAAATGCCGTAGATGCCATGAAGGGAAATGGTCAATTGGAAATTTCACTCTACGAGAAATCCAAAAACATAATAATCGACTGTAAGGACTCCGGATGCGGCATGACTTCCAAGCAGACTAGAAATGTTTTTAAACCAGGATTTTCCACAAAAAAAAGAGGTTGGGGTTTGGGTTTGAGTCTGGCCAAAAGAGTAATTAACGAATATCACAAGGGAGAAATAAAAATCGCCCAATCGGAAGTAGGCAAAGGCAGTATCTTCAGAATTATCTTCAAAACAAAATAGATTGGCACAAAACCAATCTATTCTTTTCTCTTTATTCTTTTCTCTTTATTCTTTTCTCTTTTCTCTTTATTCTTTCCTCTTTATTCTTTATCCTACATTTAATAATGAAAAAGCACCGACCCCCAAGTAAACCCACTACCAAAGGCGGATAGGAGAACCAAGTCGCCTCGTTTTATTTTATCCTGTTCTATGGCTTCACTTAGTGCGATAACTATAGAAGCAGCGGTTGTATTTCCGTATTTTTGGATGTTGTTGAAGATTTTTTCATCGGGCAAACTGAATTTTTGCTGTACAAATTGGGCAATTCTCAAGTTGGCTTGGTGTGGGATAAACATATCGAGGTCTTCCACTTTTTTACCCGCTTTGTCTAGTGCTTCCATCATGGTTTCGGGGAAACGAGTTACGGCATGTTTGAAGACGAAATTTCCGTTCATATAAGGATAGATTTCTTTGGAAGTCAGACCATGATTTTCCGTAAGCAGTCTGTCGCTCCAGCCATATTTGGTCCCCGGGAATTTCACCACCAATTCTTCGGCATATTTCCCTTCGGAGTGCATATTAACCGCCAAAATATCGCCATGATCCTCCATTTCTGTTGCTGACAAAATAACGGCACCAGCACCATCGCCAAAAATGACAGAAACCCCTCTACCTTCATCGGAAAAATCCAATCCAAAGGAATGTATTTCAGCACCTACTACCAGAATATTTTTATAAGTTCCAGATTTAATGAATGCATTTGCCACACTCATGGCGTAAATAAAGCCAGAGCATTGGTTTCTAACATCCAATGCACCTATGGTTTTGCAACCCAACAAATCTTGCAACACCACTCCACTTCCTGGAAAAAAATAATCTGGGGAAAGCGTTGCAAACACTATATAATCCAAATCTTGAGCAGACATTTTGGCCATACTTAAAGCTTTTTTGGCAGCATGAAATGCATAGGTAGCAGTGGTTTCATCCGAATGAACACGGTCTCTTCTGTGTCGTCTTTCTTTTATTCCCGTTCTCTCGGTAATCCATTCATCATTGGTATTCATTACTTGAGCCAAATCATCATTGGTTACGATATTTTCAGGAACGAAGTGCCCTATTCCTTTAATATAACTTTTAAGCATATCTTAATAAATTTGAAAAACACAAAGGTAAAAAAATGCAATACATAATGTAACAATAAAACATGAGTTTCAATTTAAATACCGAATCAAAATTGTTGGTATCAATAGAAAAATTCATTTGTTAAAATTGAACTTGTTTAAAGTAAATTATTCATAAAAAGGACTGAAAAAAGATGTAAATTATTTGCACAAATGACTGATATTCAGTATATTAGAGGAATATAACTACAAATTTCTCTATGAATAAGAATACCAGTCAATACAGTAAAAATAATGATTTATCTGAAATAATAAAAGAATTTTCTTCCAATTTGACTTTAGGAGTCAAGAAAAATAACGCGAAAGTTCGGGTGGAACAAATTGTGGAGGCCATCCTTTACAGATTGAAAACAGGATGTCAGTGGAGGGAACTCCCTACCAAACAGTTTTTTGATGTAGAATATAGTTGGAATAGTGTTTATCAGCATTTTGCAAGATGGAGTAAAGAAAAAATTTGGGACAAGATTAAGGTGGAGATTTTTGAAAAATATAAAAAGTATTTAGATTTAAGCAGTATCCAGTTAGATGGCTCACAATCTCTTGCCAAGCGTGGCGGGGAAGGTGTTGGCTACCAATCTCGCAAAAAAGGCGCCACAAGCAATATGTTGTTCTTTTGCGATAACCAAGGGATTCCTTTGAGTTGTTCAGATGTGATTCCTGGAAATCATCATGATGTTTACGATATAGAAAATCAGTTAGACAAAATGTTCGAAGAAATAAAAAAATCCAACATTAGGACAGATGGTCTGTTTCTAAATGCTGATGCAGGATTTGATGCCGAAAATTTGAGAAATTATTGTGTGGCAAACGAGATTTTCGCCAATATTGACTTCAATAAAAGAAACGGAAACATCTCGGATAGAGAAGAAATTTTGGATAAAAAATTATATAAAAGAAGATTTGTGATAGAGCGAATGAATGCTTGGATAGATGGCTTTAAAGCACTATTGATACGCTATGAAACAAAAACACAGCATTGGAGGAATTTACATAACATTGCCTTTTGTTGTATTTTGATTAGAAAACTTTAAACAAGTTCATTTTAATAAATTTAAAAAATTGATTTTGAAATCAGAAAAAAACTATATCTTTGATGAATAATTAAAAACAATTAATTTATAAAGAAATGAAAAAATTATTAGCAATTGTTGCCATTACGGCTTTCACATTCGGTTATGCAGCCAATACCTCTGTAGCTTGTGATAAAGACAAGAAAGAATGCAAAGACAAAAAGAACTGCAAAGACAAAGACAAAAAATCTTGTGATTCTAAAGAGAAAAAATCATGCTGCGCATCTAAAGATAAAAAAGAAAAAGCAGCTTAATACAAGCAAACCACTCTTTTGGAGTGGTTTTTTTTATAAAAATACTTATACAAAGTCCTGTTTATAGACCAAATCAATATCCTTTGATTAAGATTTGGTTTTCAAAAACACCGGATTGCCAATTTGGATGACCATACTTTTTTGAAATTCTTTTTGTGAGTTATACAATGCATCGCACACAGAGCCATTTAATTGATAATTCCCTTTTGGAAGGACTAAAAAATTTTCACCCTTGGCTGGTACTGCCAATTGGTAAAATGTATTCCCTTGAATTTTCAATACCATATTGCAATCAGACTTATTTTTAAAAAGTAAAATAATCTCTTTACTGCTTATGTCATTATTAAACATAGTATTGAGAAGTGCAACAGTTTTGCCTTTGTGTTGCTGGTTACTTTCTGCCAAAAGATTTTTAAATGTTTCATTTTCTAGGTTACGGGCACTCTCATACTCGGATATTGGAATTTCGAGAAGTACAGGTCTTGCTGCCATAGGTTTTGCAAATTTTGCTCCTTTTGTCCATTCTGCATTTTTTAAAGCGATAATTTTCGATTGCAGAAATTTTCTTTTAGGATCGTCTGGATGTGCTTTTTGTAAATAATTTTCGATTTCCAAAATATTTTTGCTTTCTAGGATATTTTTTGAGTGTACTGCATCATTATTTGAAGTGCAAGACAACAATGTTAATGACATGGCGATTAATAAAATAATTTTCATCAAGTTAATTTTTAGAAACAATAACCCACTATGGTACAAGCAATTATAACAGCGCAATAATACAATTTTACAAGATATAAAAACTATTTTCTATTGTAGATATATTTCGACAAAAGAAAAGTGGATTGATAAAAAAGGTTGCATTACATCTTCAAATATTACTACCTTTGGTAACTTTTAAAAACAATGGAAGAACAAGTAGTGCTGGTAAGCGAAAAAGATGATTTTTTGGGTTTAATGAATAAGCAAGAAGCTCATGAAAAAGGTGTTCTGCATCGTGCTTTTTCGGTATTTTTATTCAATGCAAAAGGAGAAATGCTTTTACAAAAAAGAGCTAAAGGCAAGTACCACTCACCTAGTTGCTGGACCAATGCCGTATGCAGCCACCCAAGAAATGAGGAAACTTATTCGCAGGCCGCCCAAAGAAGATTGAAAGAAGAACTGGGCATTTCCGTTGATTTGGAAGAAAAATTCCACTTTATCTACAAAGCAGATGTTGGACAAGGACTATGGGAACACGAATTGGACTATGTATTTTATGGGAAATACGATGGCGGCTTTCTATTGAATGCCGATGAAGTGGAATCTGTTCGATATATAAAAATGGAAGAATTACTCATAGAAATAGAACAAAATCCTGATGACTTTACCGCTTGGTTCAAAATAATTTTGAAGGAATACTTGAATAAAGTGATTGAGGGATTGAAGGGATTGAAGGGATGAAGGGACGAAGGGATGTAGTGATGTAGTGATGTAGTGATGTAGTGATGAGGTGATGAGGTGATGAAGAGGATTTAAAAATATGAAATCATAGTTAAACTGAGGTAAATAGCCCCGATTGTAATGGAAATCCTTTGCCATAGTGAGGGTAAAGCAATGGAAATGGCAAAGATTGTAATGGAAAGCGGGTACGAATTGTATAAGAAGCAATCCTTGTGTTGCTCCTAAAAAAATAAAATTTTAAATAAAATAAATACGCGTAAAAAGTTATGGAAAAGAAAACCGCTCTATTTGATAAGCATGTGGCTTTGGGAGCTAAGATTGTTCCTTTTGCTGGGTTTGAAATGCCGGTTCAGTACTCTGGTGTTACAGAAGAACATTTTGCTGTACGAGAAAAAGTAGGTATTTTCGATGTATCCCACATGGGTCAGTTTTTTATTGAAGGGCCTCAAGCAAAAGCTCTTTTACAGTTTGTAGGCAGCAATAATGTAGATTCCCTAAGCAATGGAAAGGCACAATATTCTTGTTTACCAAATGAAAACGGAGGTATTGTGGATGATTTGATTATTTACAAAATGGAGGATGAAAAATATTTTGTAGTGGTTAATGCTTCAAATATTGATAAAGACTGGGCACACATGTCTAAATACAACGAGAAATTTGGCGCAAAAATGACCAATGCTTCTGATGACATGTCGCTAATTGCCATACAAGGTCCGAAAGCTACGGAAACTTTACAAAAACTAACTTCCGTAAACCTATCGGAAATCCCTTACTACCACTTCACTACGGGGGATGTAGCAGGTGTACCTGGGGTAATTATCTCTAATACAGGATATACCGGAAGTGGAGGTTTCGAGATTTATTTCCCGAATGATGCTGCTGTACAACTTTGGGATGCCATCACTGAAGCTGGTGAAGAGTTTGGTTTAATTCCTTGTGGATTGGCTGCCAGAGATACTTTGAGATTAGAAAAAGGATTCTGCTTGTATGGAAACGACATTGACGATACCACTTCACCTTTGGAAGGAGGTTTGGGATGGATCACGAAATTTGATAAGGATTTTGTAGCCAAAGAAATTTTGGAAAAACAAAAAGCAGAAGGGGTGAACCGTAAGTTAATTGGTTTTGAAATGTTGGAGAAAGCCATCCCAAGACACGACTACCCTGTGGTAGATGCAGAAGGAAAGGTGATAGGCAAAGTTACCTCTGGAACGATGAGCCCTATGAAAAAAGTAGGTGTTGGATTGGCTTATGCCGATAACCCTCACAACAAATTGGGATCTGAAATCTTCATCCAAATTCGAAACAAAAATATACCTGCAAAAGTGGTTAAATTACCATTTGTATAATTCCAAATTGGAAAATAAATCAGCCGTTGAAGATAAAATTCAACGGCTTTTTTTATGGTGAAAAATGCTTGCCCAAAAAATTACTTAATTGAAAAGAATTCATGGAGACGGTTTAAATTCTCTCTATCATTCCCTATGAAGATTTGTTTGTCGGTAAGGAAAACAGGTCGTTTTAAAAAGGAATAATGTTCCAAAATTAAATGCTTAAAATCCTCTTCTGTTAATGACTTCACATCGATGTTTCTCTCTTTTATCTGGGTGGATTTACGACTAAACAAGGCCTCATAAGATTGGGACAAACGGTACATTTCATCAAGTTCTTCTTCTTGTATCGCTTGGGATTTTATTTCTCTTAATTCCCAGCCGGTTAGGTCCAATTCGGACATTATTTTCTTGTTGGTTCCACAAGTTTTTAGGTAAAATACTTTATTCATTTATAGATATTTATTGTTTTTTAATAGTCATTTGGCAACCTAACGAAGTGGTCCGACCAAGTCAATCGCCATCTTCATTGGTATTTTTCTTCATTTTTTTTAATAGAAGTCGATGAAGATCAATTGTTTGTAAAAACTTGTTAAAACCGATTTCATACTGACAGTTTTGAATGGAAATTGATAGGAGGAAGAATCATGATTAGAAATAATTTGAATTTAAATAAAATACCCAAACCCAGAGCAATCCATAAACGAAAAACAAAGAACGGGATTTATCATGAAAATAAAAAATGATGGTAATTGTTCACGAAGACTTGATGCAAAAATTAGCATTAATTAAAATTAAACGATCCAATATACCTGCATTGCAAAATAAAAAACCTAAAAACGCTTAACAACATAGTTTAGAAGTACATAGAGATAAATTTTAGGAAAATTAAAAAAAGATATTTTGTAAAATAGCCAACAAAAAATAGGGATAAAACCCTGAAATAATCTATCGTTTTTCCAATAAATTTGTAGTACTAACTACTAAAAACCATTCCTCATGTCATTACCTTTAAAATACAATTGGTTGCTAAAAGAAAATGGACCAATTATGATAAAAAAAGCCTTGGATTTATATGATATTTCCGAAACTTTAGGTCACAAAAACAATCCTACCATCATTGCTTGGGCCAAGGAAATTGGTGGTAGTGTTGCCAATGTTTATTTGGCTGATAAAATTCCCTGGTGTGGGTTATTTATAGCTGTAGTTGCCAAACGAAGTGCCAAACAAATGGTAAAAGATCCACTTTGGGCACTTAATTGGGGAAACTTTGGCAAACTATCTCCAGAACCTATGTTAGGAGATGTTTTGGTTTTCACAAGAAAAACCAATAACGGGAAAACCGCAGGCCATGTTGGACTTTACATAGGCGAAGATCAGGAATGTTATCATGTTTTGGGAGGCAACCAATCCGACAAGGTGTGTATCACTAGGCTGGACAAATCCAGATTATATGTAGCCAGAAGACCTAATTATACAATACAACCAGCTAATGTTAGGAAAATAAAATTATCCAGTACGGGTGAAAAATCAACTAATGAACAATGATTTAGTCGTTCAATAGAAACTTTGGATAAATAATTTAAATCCAACTATAGTTTGTCATCAGTCTGTGAAAAATCACTTCTGATTGGCTTTGTATTGCAAATGAAAACCCTTAACTTTGTAGGAATGTTTAATAAAATCTTCATCAAGATTATCATTGAAAAAGATGGAGAATAATTTTATAATTTAATAAAAATAATATGTCAAAAGCACTTTCTCAAGTACCCTTTGCTACCAATGAGCCAGTAAGAACTTATGCTCCGGGAAGCCCAGAAGTAGCATCATTGATTGCTAAGTATAAAGAAATGTGGAACCAAAAAATCGAAGTTCCTATGGTTATCGGAGGTAAAGAAATTAAAACCTCTATCCATAACCGATTAGAGTCTCCACAAGACCATCAGCACGATTTAGGTTTCTATCATTACGGTAATATGAGCCATGTAGATATGGCCATTGAAACTGCTT
Organism: Bacteroidota bacterium; assembly: GCA_018266955.1. GTDB lineage: Bacteria > Bacteroidota > Bacteroidia > Flavobacteriales > Weeksellaceae > Amniculibacterium. The sequence continues at coordinate 47,210 of JAFDZI010000021.1, read as the reverse complement.
TAGCAGCCAAGAAAAAATGGAGTGCCCTAGGTTGGGAGCAAAGAGCTTCCATCTTCCTGAAAATGGCCGACCTTATCGCAGGTCCTTACAGAGATGAGCTGAATGCTGCCACCATGATTGGTCAAGGAAAAAATGTACACCAAACCGAAATTGATGCCGCTTGCGAACTGATTGATTTCTTGAGATTCAATGTAGAATTTATGACCGAAATGTATTCTGAGCAACCGGTTTCCAGCGAAGGTATGTGGAACCGTTCCGAGTACAGACCTCTTGAAGGATTCTGCTTTGCCGTGACTCCTTTCAACTTCACTGCAATTGCTGCTAACTTACCTACATGTATGGCGATGCTAGGCAATGTAGTGGTTTGGAAACCATCGCTTTCCCAAGTATATTCTGCCCATGTTCTGATGAAAATATTCAAAGAAGCCGGACTTCCGGATGGTGTCATCAACATGGTGATTACCGATGGAGCCGAAACTGCCGAAAAAATATTGTCTCATAAAGATTTCGCCGGATTGCATTTCACCGGATCCACTTCCGTTTTCCAAAACATGTGGAAAATGATTGGCGACAACATCCACAAATACAAATCTTACCCAAGAATTGTTGGAGAAACTGGAGGTAAAGACTTCGTCATGGTTCACCCATCATCGGATTCTGTTGAAGTAGCAACTGCTTTGGTAAGAGGCGCTTTCGAATACCAAGGACAAAAATGTTCTGCTGCTTCCAGAGCCTATATTCCACAATCCCTTTGGGAAGCGGTAAAAACTGAAATGGGAAGCCAGTTAAGCACCATCAAAGTAGGTAGCCCAGAAGACACCAGCAATTTCGTGAATGCAGTTATCCACAAAGGTTCTTTCGAAAAATGCAAAAAATACATCGACAATGCTAAAAATGACAGCGATGCAGAAATCGTTTTCGGAGGAACTTATGACGATTCCAAGGGATGGTTTGTAGCTCCTACCGTTATTTTAACTTCTAACCCTCAGTATTCTTCTATTTGTGAAGAAATTTTCGGTCCTGTACTTACCATTTTTGTGTATGAAGACAGTAAGTGGGAAGAAACTTTAAAATTGGTAGATGAAACCTCTCCATATTCTCTAACCGGATCTATTTTCTCTAAAGATCGTTACGCTATTGAGGAGGCATACCACGCTTTAGAAAACGCTGCTGGAAACTTTTACATTAACGACAAGCCAACCGGTGCCGTGGTAGGTCAACAGCCTTTCGGTGGCTCCAGAGCTTCCGGAACTAATGACAAAGCCGGTTCTAAAATGAACTTAATGCGTTGGGTTTCTGTTCGTTCTGTTAAGGAGACATTTGTAGCACCAAGAAGCTATAAATACCCTTTCTTAGGATAAAATATAACCCTTATAAATATAAAATCCGTCTTCTATTGAAGGCGGATTTTTGGTTTAAATAGTTAAAAATTAGTTTTAAAAATTCCATTTTAAGGATTAGGCTTAATAGACATTTTTTAGGCTCAAAACTTCCGTACCTATTATTATCATTAGCTTTGAAGCAAATCAAAGGTTATGAATTAAAAAAAGATTTTTATAAGTTCAAAAGATTTTGAAAATTTTCAATAAACATACCTACATGGTATCCATCCATGAGTGCGTGGTGAACATGTACCGAAACTGGCATTTCTTTTACTCCATTATTGTCTGTCATTTTTCCAAAAGAAATTTTTGGGCAACTATCCGGAAAATCGAAGCTTCGTGCATGAGAAATGCTCGTAAAATCGAGCCATGGAAGAGCTGAAAAATGAATAACATTTTCTCCAGAATTAGCAGGTAAAAGCAGATTGGTTTGTTGTACTTGTTCTATTTCTGCCAAAGCATTTTTATAAAAAACATTTTCGTCCTCATCATAATTCATATAGGCAAAACCAAAAGTTCCGTTGGGCCGATTGATGGTAGGCGAAGCATGCACCTTATCAAAATTATACACTTGTTGGTCGATAATTCTATAACGGAAATTTTCAATCTGATTAGCAGCTTTTAATGCACAATACAAATAATGTAGAAAAAAGGAAATTCCATTTTCTTTAGCCTTATAGTAAGCATTCGTAACATCTATTTTTACAGTAACACCAAAAAATGGTTCAGTAAATTTTGAAAAGAAAAGAAAATGTTCTTTTCTATTCCATTGATCAATATTAATCTTTGATTTCATTTGTATATTTTTATTGTATTTAATGAACCTAACGAAGTGGTTCGATGGAGTCAATCGTTTATTATCTCCTGTATTTCTATCCCTTCTTTTTAAGTTGGAATCGATAATTATTAATTGCGTGAAGAAATGTAGTATCGTGATTTCATTTTAGAATTTATTACAATTTTATTGCTAAAAATACATTAAGCAAATCGATGATTCAAAAACCTTCTCACCAACAATACAGCCGAAATAGTTAAACCTAAGCCTAAGGCTATCCACATTCCCCATGCTCCCATTTCTCTTACTACACAAAGATAATACCCCAGCGGGATGGTAATCACCCAATAAGCAATAAAGGTAATAATAGAAGGGATTTTCACATCTTGTAAGCCACGCATACTTCCTAATGCCGTCACCTGAATGCCATCGGACAATTGAAAAAGAGCCGCAATGATTAGTAACTTAGAAGCCAATGCAATAACTTCCACATCTTCTTTTTTGGTAAAAAATGTTGGCAAAACATCGCGTGCTACAATAAAAAATGTTCCACTACAAAGCATGAATAAAAATGCCAATTTAAAATTATTGATTCCAATTTTTTTAATTTCATCAAATTTTCTTTCCCCCAATTTACCTCCAATCATTACGGTAGAAGCAACCGAGAAACCAATACATAAATTAAATGTAAAACTCGCCATACTGAGGGCTATTTGGTGAGCAGCAATATCGGTAGCAGAAATTAACCCACATATAAAAGCAGCCGCCGCAAAAGCAGTTACTTCAAACAACATTTGTAATGCCGTGGGTAACCCTAACTTCAGCATGGTTCTAAACATTTTTTTTGAAAACAAGGCTATTTTAAGAGAAAATTCTTTGATGTATCTTTTTGTTTTTTCTTCTTTTAGCATAACGAAATACAAGAAAATCATCATAAATACTCGAGCTATTAAAGTTGCCAAAGCAGATCCTTGCACCCCCATAGGACTAATTCCAAACATCCCTTTGATGAAGACATAGTTAAGAATGACATTGATGATATTTGCCAAAATGGTGGCTTTGGTTACCCCAATGGTATAAGAGAGGCCTTCGGAAACTTCACGATAAGTCTGAAACACCATGAATGGGACAATACTCACAATCATGATGGACAAAAAACTAACGGTATCTGGGATAATCTTTGCCGGCTGATCCATGTGGTACAGCATTGGCATTAAAGCGAACAACAATCCCATCAAAAGAATTCCTATTCCTAAATTGATGACAAAACCATGTCTGAAGACAGAATTTATTTTTTCGTGATCTCCCTGAGATTTAGCTTCGGATACCAAAGGAGGAATGGCAAATGAAAAACCCAATGCAAAAACAAATACCGAGAAAAAAATAGCATTTCCTAAGGAAACCGACGCTAACGCATCTGCTCCTAATAGTTTTCCTACGATAATATTATCAAAAAGATTAACAGATACTTGTCCAACTTGGGTAAGCATTACGGGTAAAGCTAGGGTAAGACTTGCTTTGGTATATTTTTTATTTAAAAACATAGTATAATTGTATAGAGATAAAAAAATTGCGGCAAAATTACCGCAAATGATGAATGTTTATTGTAAAAAAAATATTAATTTATCTATTCTATTAATATCTATTTTCTAACAAAACTGTGCACATCTTCAGCTGTAACTGGATTTCCACCCAAAATAATAAGCCTTTCTACTACATTTCTCAATTCTCGGATATTTCCTGTCCAAGAATAATGTTGTAATGATTCTATGGCTTCCGATGCAAATTCCTTTTGTATGGTTTTTTGCTCTTCGGCAATGGTTTTAGCAAAATGATGAACCAACAGAGGGATATCTTCTTTTCTGTCATCCAAAGCAGGTACATGAATTTCGATAACTGACAAACGATGGTATAGATCTTCTCTAAACCTACCTTCTGCTATTTCTTTTTTCATGTCTTTATTGGTTGCAGCCAAAACACGCACATCTACTTTTATTTCCTTGTCGCTTCCCACTGGTGAGACCTTATTTTCTTGCAGCGCTCGGAGTACTTTGGCTTGTGCAATCAGGCTCATATCTCCAATTTCATCTAAGAATATAGTGCCATTATTGGCCAATTCAAATTTTCCTTGTTTGTCTTTTATGGCACCGGTAAAAGATCCTTTCACATGGCCAAACAATTCAGATTCTATCAGTTCCGAAGGTATTGCAGCACAGTTTACTTCCACCATTGGTCCTTTGCATCTTTCGCTTTGTGCATGAATGGCATGAGCCACCAATTCCTTACCAGCTCCATTGGGACCAGTGATTAGCACCCTGGCGTCAGATACCGCCACCTTCTCTATCATTTCCTGAATTTTTTGAAGTGCAACACTTTCACCTATCATTTGGTGTTTTTTATTGACTTTCTTTTTCAGGGTTGAATTTTCTTTATGAAGTTGTTGATTGTTTTTTTGAAGCAAATTTTTATCCAAAGCATTCTTTACACTTTGAAATAGACGATTCAAATCAATTGGTTTTTCAATAAAATCAAAGGCACCTATTTTTAGACAAGAAACTGCCGATTCTATATCAGCATGTCCAGAAATCATTAAGAATGTAGTATCCGGTTTCATTTGAATTGCATTTTTCAACAATTCATCACCAGACATTTTGGGCATTTTAATATCAGAAATTACAAGGGCATAATCCTCTTTTTCAATTCTTTTCAGCCCATCAGCACCATCGTTGGCTACTTCAAATTCATATTCCTTTAATTCATCGGAAAGCACACTAATAAGGGCGTCAGAAATTGGTTTTTCGTCCTCTACAATTAATATTTTTTGCATAACGGCAAAGTTATGAATTTAATTAGAAAAAAATATATACTTTAAACTCATTTTCAGTCTATTTGGAATAATCTCTATCACCAAAAATAGCGGAACCAATACGAACCGAGTTGGCACCACATTCTATTGCCAAAGGAAAATCATCGCTCATTCCCATGGAAAGGGTTTGTAAAGGGTACTGTAACGAAAGCTGATCATAGAGTCTTTTCAAGAACATGAATTCGTTTTTCACCTGTTGTTGATCATTGGTAAAAGTAGCCATCCCCATCAATCCAACGATTGCTATATTGGGAAAACATCCTTGTATAAATTTCAAAAACAACTCTTTGGTTTCTGAAATCTCTAGCCCATATTTGGTGTCTTCTGTAGCTATTTTTACTTGGAGAAGCACTTTAATTTTCCTGTTGTGTTTCTCTGCTTGTTTATTGATTTCTTCTAACAGTTTCTCTGAATCTACACTCTGTATAGTATCGATAAAACCTGCAATATATTTCACTTTATTCGTTTGCAAATGACCGATCAAATGCCATTGGATATCACTTGGCAATTGAGGTTGTTTTTCCATCAATTCTTGCACTTTATTTTCACCAAAAACCCTTTGTCCAGCATCATAAATAGATTTTATTCGTTCTACGGGGTGAGTTTTGGATACAGCGACCAATTGCACATGATTGGGTAATTGATTTTTTATGGAGTGAAAGTTGGTTAATAACATGAATAAAATAAATTTAGGGGGTTTTTCCTTTATCAAATATCAAAAATAGAAATATTTTTGCATATCTAAGGTTTTGAAATTTTGAACATCATCTATTAAAAGACAACTATAGATTATTATTTTTCTTAATTTTAACAAAAAAACACAAAACAATGATGAAAACATTTGAAGATTACCGCATCACGATAGAACAACAGGAAATTTTATCCGAGCAATATAGACAAACGAATTATGCATACATCAATGCTCATAGACGCATAGACGATCCAGACTCTTTAACTTATACTTATGACTTGGACATCCTACTTCAATATCTGAATTATGTACAAAGAGAAAGTCAGAGATTAGGAAAAGATAAGGTTAAAATTAGAATAAATATGGGTAAATATCCTGAAAATAATTTTGATTCAAGATTAAATCCAGACTTTTTGAATCATCAAACTATTTTTCTGAATGCTGTAAACGAGGAAAATCAAAGGGAAGAAATCATAACGGAGATTGACGCCATGGATTTTGCAGAACTTTGCCCTCCTAGATGTAGATAAAACGCTTCTCTATGAACTATATAGAAATTTCAAGGTTGGCTATCAATCTATTGATATTCTTTTGTCTAATATTATTAATACTCAAAAGGGAAAATCTAGGGAGAAATATCATTTACTTTATATTGGCTATTTTCACCACTTTATTGAGCAACCTATTAGGCAAAATACTCATCAATTTATTTTTATTAAAATCCAATCATTTAATCTTTAATATTGGCATTTTACTGATAACTTTTTTCTTGTTTTTTCTTTATTTTTATAGGAAAACCACGAGACTAAAACTCAAAAGAATACAATTTGGTATCATTTGTATTTTCCTATTATCGTATGGATTATTTTTGATATTCGACACCGAGTTCATGGATACTTTTCCTATTTATTTTTATTTCATAGAAACCATTTTGCTTACCATTTCCATTTTAGTTTTTCTCTTTCAAACATTCAAATCTGAATTGGTTCTTAACATTACTCAGTATTTTCCGTTTTGGGCAAGTTTGGGTCTCATCATTTTGTATTGTGGTTTAATGCCCATTCTTATCATCGGAACTCAACCCCATTTGGGAATGAATGTTACTTTATTTTTCTCCATCATGCTGTTCATTAATTTCATTGGGTACAGTATTATCATCAAAGGGATATTTTCCAGCAAAAGATAATTTCACATACAATACCTAGGAATCACCCCGAAATATCGATTACTTTATTACCTACTTAAAAAAAGCTTTTTAATTATTTTATTAGATATTAAAAGTTAATAATATCCTATATTATCCTAGAAATCGTTATTTTTTTTCACAAAATAATCTAAAATAATTCGAGTAAATTTTAAAATTGTTTTAAAAAATAATTAACTTTGAGATATGAAGCTCTCAAATTCCGATTTACTCATTTTATATTCAACCATTGTGATACTTTTGGTTACATCGATGATGTTCTTCATATACACCTATTTTTTGAAACAAAAATCCATTTTTATATTAAAACAAAAAGAAAAAGACTTAGAGTTTCAGGAAGTATTAGCACTTTCACAAATTGAAATTCGAGAACAAACCCTCAGTTACATAGGTCAGGAATTACACGATGACTTGGGACAAAAACTATCGGTTGCCAAGTTACTTATCAATCAAATCAATGCCATAGAAAACCAGCAATGCAAAGATAAAATTGATGAAGTAAACCTGATTCTAGGAGAATCCATCAAAGGCATCAGAAGCCTCTCCAAAACCTACATTACAGAACAGGTTGAACATTTTGGATTTATCGATTCTTTGCAGCGAGAGATCAACCGAATCAATAAGCTCAATTTAATTGAAGTTGAATTCAATTTCAATAATCATGATATAGACATACATTCCAAGCACTCTCTTATCCTATTTAGAATTACTCAAGAATGCATTACCAATATTTTAAAACATTCCAAAGCACAGAAAATGCAAATTAAAGTAATTGATCAATATGGGCATTTAAAAATCATCATTTTGGATAACGGAAAAGGCATGGAAGTAGAAAAAGCTTACCACGGAAGCGGAATAAGGAGTATGAAGAATAGGATAAAAATGATCAATGGGTACTTCAATCTGGTTTCAGAGAAAGATAAAGGTACCGCAACCCATATTACCTACATCAAACAAAAGAACTAAATTTACAAAAAACTAAAAACACACATTATGAATCCTATACAAATTGCTATTGTGGACGATCACAAAATATTTTCAACTGCATTAGAAAATATGATTTCTGCCAATAAATTATTTCATGTAAATATTATTGGAAATAATGGCGAAGATTTTATTACGAAATTACAAGAAACAAAAGTACCTCCACAAATTGTACTGATGGATATTCGAATGCCTATAAAAGACGGTATAGAAACCACCCAATATCTTACAGAAAACCATCCGGATTTAAAGGTAATTGCCCTAACCATGGAAGACAATGAAGATTGCATTATACGAATGCTAAAAGCTGGTGCCAAAGGTTATTTACTGAAAGATATGCAACCAGACATCCTTTTTGACGCCATAGAAACAGTTTATAAAAAAGGAGTATTTTATACCGATAACATCACTCAAAATTTATTAAAAATAAAAAGCGAAGAAAAGTTTGCCAATGAGCTTATTGCCAGTTTAAAAAACACTGAAAAAGAATTCATTAAGCTTGCTTGTAGTGAAATGACTTATAAAGAAATTGCAGAAAAAATGTTCCTAAGCCCCAAAACCATTGATGGATACAGGGATTCTGTTTTCTCTAAATTAGATGTTAAAAGCCGAGTAGGAATCGTGCTTTTTGCCATAAAAAATGGACTATCATGATTTCAATATAATTAACTATTTTATTTTTGTACCTTTAGAGCATGGCAAAAATTTTAAAAATATATCCAGAAAACCCACAGGAAAACCTTATCAAAGAAGTGGTTGACTGTCTTAAAAATGGTGGTTTAATTATTTATCCATCAGACACTGTATATGCTTTAGGCTGCAATATATTCGACATTCGCGCAATGGAAAAATTGGCAAAACTGAAAAAAACAAAGCTTGAAAAAGCACATTTTTCAATAATTTGCAATGACTTAAGCCATTTATCCGACTTTACAAAACCGATAGATACTTCGGTATTTAGGTTTCTGAAAAACCACCTCCCTGGTCCTTTTACATTTATTTTGGAAGCCAACAAAAACTTACCTCTCGCCTACAAAGGCAATAAAACTGTAGGCATTCGAGTTCCGGATCATAGCATTCCACAATTAATTGTAAAACAATTGGGGCATCCCATTGCCTCCACTTCCATAAAAGACGAAGATGAAATCTTAGAATACTCCACTGACCCCGAACTAATCGCTGAAAAATACGATCATTTGGTGGATATTGTTATCGACTCTGGATATGGCGACAACCAAGCATCTACCATTATAGACTTGTGTAGTGGAAGTCCCGAGATTATTCGTGAAGGAAAAGGAATCATTTAAATTTATATCAGAATAGTAAACTCATGAAATTGGTTACATCACCTGCGAAGCTGATGCAGGTAAAACATAGCACAACTGTATTAAAGCCCACCCAACCCCACTTCATACAAGAAGCAGAATTTATCCAATCTTTTTTAAAAGAAAAATCCCCAGATTATCTACAAGAATTAATGGAGATTTCTCCCAAATTAGCCGACGAAAACTGGCATAGAAATCAACATTGGAATCCCAAACCCAAGTCCGAGGAGTCCTGTCCTGCCCTTTTTGCTTTTACGGGAGAAGTATATCGAGGTTTAAACGCAAATTCACTTAGTCCAGAGGCAATGAAGTACCTACAAAAAAATCATAGGATACTTTCTGGCTTGTATGGTTTATTAAAACCTTCAGACAAAGTTATGCTGTACCGATTGGAAATGGGAAGAAATTTCGAATTCGACCAATACAAAAATCTATATTCTTTCTGGAAAGATAAAATTACCCATCAACTTAATTCTGAATTGAAGCAAAACGATATATTGCTCAATTTAGCCAGCAACGAGTATTTTAAAGCCATTGATAAGAAGAACATCAATGCCAAAATTGTCAACTTTGAATTTTATGAATTAAAATCCGGAAAACCTAAAAACATAGTCGTGTACACCAAACACGCTCGTGGTTTGGTCGCTAGATTTTGTGCCGAAACACAAGCAAAAACCATCAACGATGTAAAAGCTTTTAATTTGGAAGGCTACAGAATAGACGAAGAACGATCAACCGAAGATCATTTAATTTTTGTACGATGAAAAGCCTAAGCGAAGCCAAGAATATCTTTGAACAAGAATTAAACACCTTATACACGCCATCGGAAATCCAGGGATTATTCCAAATTTTCATGGAAGAAAAAACAGGACTTACAGCTGTGGAGCAAAGAATTCAGGCAAGTACAATTTATTTAAACAACGATGAGGATGTGTACTTTAACACAATCATTAAAGAATTAAAAAAAGGAAAACCCTACCAGCAAATATTAGGGTACGCAGATTTTTATGGTTTAAAATTTCATGTAAATGAGCATGTACTCATCCCAAGACCTGAAACCGAAGAAGTACTGGAATTAGCCATAAAAAAAATAAAATCGAAGCATGGGAACGACAAGAAATTAAAAATTCTGGACATTGGTACCGGTTCCGGAATTATCCCAATCATGATGAAGTTGCACTTCCCAAAATCTGAGGTAACAGCAATTGATATTTCGGAAGAAGCATTGTTGGTTGCTACACAAAATGCACAACAACACATGGCAGAAATAAATTTCGTACAGCTAGACTATTTAAATAATGATTTAGATGGGCATTGGGACATCATTTTGTCTAACCCACCTTATATTGGCATCCATGAAAAAGATGAAATAGACTATGGAGTAAAATCCTTCGAACCCAATATTGCATTGTTTTCTCCAAATTCAGATACTTTAATTTTCTATAGAAAGATTGCTAAAGATGCCAAACAATGTTTGAATCCAGATGGAATGATTTTCTTAGAAATCAACCAAAAACTAGGTCCAGAAACCCTTGAACTCTTCAGTTCATTTCCGGAAAAGCAACTGATAAAAGACATCTCAGGAAATGATAGAATTATTTTTGTCGGTTAAAATTATTTGTTATTTTTACCCATTCTAAATAACATTATGTTTAAATAACATAAAGTTAATACCATCCAACATAGATAGACTCTCAAATAATATAATAAAAAACTACTTATGAAAAAAGCAATTTTACTACTTGCATTTGTTATCGCTCAATTCTCTTTTGCACAAAAAAGCGAAATACCAGAAGCAACTCCTGGTATGGAATACGGAAGAGGAGTTTCGGAAGACAAAACCTTTAATGTGTACACAACCAATAAAGTTATTGAAGAACTTAACAAACAAAAAGAACTGAAAGACATTGTGATACAAGCAAAAGTAAGTGGCGTTTGCGAAAAAAAAGGATGCTGGCTAACTTTAGAAAATGATAAAAACATGACTGTTTTTGTAAAAATGGAAGATTATGCTTTCTTCTTACCAATGTCGGCATTGGGCAAAACCATTCTTTTGCACGCTGATGCTTCCAAGAAAACAACTTCTGTGGAAGAATTAAAACACTATGCTGAAGATGCTAAAAAAACTGCTGAAGAAATTGCAAAAATTACTGAACCTAAAACTGAAATTAGAGTATTGGCAAAAGGAATTAAAGTAATTAACTAAAAATCCTATTCAATAAAAAAGGAACTCATTTTTGAGTTCCTTTACTTATATTACGCTTCGTCTTCTTCTTCGTCGTATTTTGCTAATTCCTCTTCACACCATAGGAAAGCCTTTTCTACAACTTTTGTAGCTTCGTCTGCCATGGTTTCTTCATCATCCCCTTCCAAGTCATCCAACCATTCTACTTCTTCTTCTTCTACATTTAAGATAAATCTTGGATATTCGGTATGAACAACGAATAAATCTTCAGGAAATTCTGAATTGTCTGCCAATAAAAATTTAGGTAGTTTCATTTTATAAAATTTTATGTGTCAAAGATAATAAATTTATTGGTATTTGTTCTTGATGATTTTTGTTCTCTTTTTCACTTTACTCATAGTTAATACTTTTGCATCAAGGGTATCTTTAGGCAGATGGGTTATATACACCCATGGATTGATGGTACTGATGATTTCAGCCATTTGAATTTGTTCGGGCACTGTCTCATTGGCTTCTGTATAAAAATAAATTTTACCATTCAAAAGATTTTCTTTTTTAAGAAAGTCTGTCATTTCTTTTCTGTTTTCTAAATAATTTCCTCTGGAAAGCCATGTGAAAACAAAACAAGACAAAAGACTCATTGCTGTAATTGCGTAGGTTTTTCTACCCAAAATAGCATATATTTTTTTAAAGAAAACCAACCAAATCGAAAATATAAAAGGAGAAAGCAATCGGTAATCGAGTGCATCTACAGAATATACCAACTGAATAAAAAAAGAGCAAACAATCCCTATACCTCCAACAAATAAAAGAAAATTCTCAGTAGGCGAAATTGGAAATTTCAAAAACAAGAATAGCATGACAACGATAGTAAAAAATCCTATTCCATAAATGAACATATTAATCGGTCCTCCCGATGGATTTGCCATGTGAATCAACGGATTGAAACTGGTTGTAAGTCCATAAAACAATTCTTTCAAAAGACTAGAAAAAGGATGCAAGCCCGTTTCTAAAAACTGCTGAATGTATTGAGAATTAAAAGCATCAATGAAAAGAATTTTATACAAAATCACATATAAAAACCCTACCAATGCGGCTCCCACAAAAGATTTACCAAAATACTTTTTCCAATGCCACAATCCATACAATAGCGTTGCTACCATAAAAAACAATGCACTATACCGAATATTGTAGAGCATTAAAAGACAGATGGACAACCAGATAAAACTTTGTTTGGTGGTATAAACTCCAATGATGCTATTACGGCCAACATACAAAAAAATAAAAACGAATGGGATAATAAGCGTTTCACTCAGGGTGAAAGAAAATATTGATACAAAGGAAATAAGCCCTAAAGTAAGAATCATTTCTTTAAAATAAAACTTTTTATACCATGCAAAATATAAAAGAAAAAGAAACGCCAAAATCCCAATTAGTTTGCTTGACCAAAACTCTTGAATACCGAAAAATGTAAAGAATTTTATTGCCAAAGGATAGCCTAAAGGAGTGGTGGTATTGTCAATTTCAGGGAAAACATGAGCCGTACGCATATACCGAATAGAATCTGGGCTTACCCTACCCTTTTCGTTGAGGAGAAATCGAATAACAATTATAACCAAGGAAGAGATCATCAGAAAAAATTGCCATCGCTTTTCTATCATTCTGTTCATAAAAAAAGCCTTCTAAGTTAGAAGGCTCTAAAATACATATTTTTTATTCAATTATTTTGCAAACATTTTGGCTACTTTCTCAGCTTTTTTGGATTCTGAGTAGTCATAGAAACCTTCTCCAGATTTCACACCCAGTTTACCCGCCATTACCATATTCACCAATAATGGATTTGGTGCATACTTAGGATTTTTGAAACCGTCGTACATTACATTTAATATTGCCAAGCAAACATCCAACCCGATGAAATCAGCCAATTGCAACGGTCCCATAGGATGTGCCATTCCCAGTTTCATCACCGTATCAATTTCCTCTACTCCAGCAACACCATTGTACAAAGTTTCAATTGCTTCGTTAATCATTGGCATCAAAATTCTATTGGCTACGAAACCAGGATAATCATTTACCTCTACTGGAACTTTGCCCAAAGTTTTAGACATTTCGAAGATAGCATCAAATGTTTCTTTTGAAGTAGAATAACCTTTAATAATTTCCACCAACTTCATAATGGGCACAGGATTCATAAAATGCATACCGATCAACTTTTCTGGTCTTTGTGTTGCAGCCGCTATTTTAGTAATGGAAATAGAAGAAGTATTGGTTGCCAAAATACAATGAGCTGGTGCATTTTCGTCCATGTCCTTAAATATTTTCAGCTTCAAATCTTGGTTTTCAGTAGCTGCTTCCACAATGAGGTCGGCATTTTTTACCGCTTCTACAATAGAAGTGTGGGTTGTAATATTCCCTAGTGTAGCTTGTTTTTGTTCTTCGGTTAGGTTTCCTTTTGCAATTATTCTATCCAAATTGGTGGTGATGGTTTTTATCCCCTTATCCAAAGCAACTTGAGAAATATCTGCTAAATTCACTAAAAATCCAGCTTGTGCAAAAGTGTGTGCAATACCATTGCCCATGGTTCCTGCTCCGATTACCGTAATGTTTTTCATTCTATTCTTGATTATTATATTTTGTTAAAAATTAAATTTCCGATCTCAATTAATTTCAGTTGACATTGCTGAAATAATTTTGCCCAAATTTAGGATTTTATTTATATTTGATGAAATTTTACCAAAAGAACTATTGGTATGAAGTCGCCACTAATAAGTTTATACAAATAATTAATAATCATCGACTCCAATATAGAAATAAAAAAATGGTGTAAACACTAATGAAGTAAGGCGATTGACTTCATCGAACCACTTCGTTAGGTTTGCATAAGACCATAAAAAACAAAAAATATTTATTTATGAAAAAGATTCTCTTCACTTTATTTTTAGCTGTTTCCGGGTTGGCACTAAGTCAGACCACAGCAAATCAAAAACTAGTTTTTGTAGATGGCGCTTTGGCAAGTCAAAATTTCATCAATAAAAACAAGAAAAATGTACAATCGACAACCATTATTACCAATAATAATCAATTACCTTCCACTTTAAATTCATTTACGGTAAATGCACAATCGCCGATCATAAATGTACAAGTGAAGGATAATTTTTATGATAAAATAACTTTGGCTAGCTTAAATGAACAAAACGAACTTGCAGCAGACAATCCGGTATTATTTGATGGACGATTACTAACCAATACCAAGCTGAAAGTAATCCATAATGCTATAAGACAAACCAGTGTAATTCTGCACGAAGGAAAAAAAGTCCTAAGCATCTCCACCGCATTATAAACACCTAAATTACAACTACATAAAACCAAACCGATGAATTACTCATCGGTTTTTATTTTACATTCAATCTGTGGAATATTTACCTTTCCATTTTTTGTCCAGACTTTCTTTTATCTTATTTTCAGTTGAGTTTTTCCCTGGAATATAGAAAGTTGTTCCGGAAAGTGCATCGGGCAAGAACTCCATATTCACAAAATTACCTTCATGTGCATGTGCATATTGGTAATTTTTACCATAGTCCAAATCTTTCATCAATCGGGTTGGTGCATTGCGCAAGTGAAGAGGAACGGGTAAATTCCCAGTTTTTTTCACCAATTCCAAAGCAGCATCTATTGCTAAATAAGTTGCATTGGATTTAGGTGAAACCGCAAGATAAACGGCTGTTTCGCTAAGAATAATTCGCGATTCAGGATTGCCAATTACTTGTACCGCTTGAAAACAAGCTTGTGCCATGGACAACGCAGTAGGATTGGCCAAACCAATGTCTTCTGCCGATAAAATCAGCATTCGTCTTGCAATAAATTTCACATCTTCACCACCATCAATCATCCTTGCCAACCAATAGACTGCGGCATTGGGGTCGCTCCCACGAATGGATTTAATGAAGGCCGAAATAATATCATAATGTTGTTCGCCATTTTTATCATACACCGCCATGGTTTCTTGCAAAACCGATAAAACGGCATCTTTATCGATTTTTCTTTGAACTGTATTTTTAAACTGATTGAGTACCAACTCTATAGAATTAATTAATTTCCGGGCATCGCCACCAGAATATTGTATAAAAACTTCATTATTAATAATTTCGAAATCGGTATTTTCTTCTTTATTATAATGCGCTAGTGCGATGGAGATAAGCTCTTCCAATTTCTCAAAAGAAAGAGACTTCAGCACAAAAACTTGGCTCCTAGAAAGCAAAGCTGAAACCACTTCGAAGCTTGGATTTTCTGTTGTAGCACCGATAAGTACCACCCAACCTTTTTCAACAGCATGCAAAAGAGAGTCCTGCTGTGATTTGTTGAAACGATGAATTTCATCAATAAACAGAATTGGAGATTTCCCGGAGAAGAGATTTTGTTTTTTGGCTTCTTCTATCACCTCCCTAACTTCCTTAACCCCCGAGGAAACCGCTGATAATTTAAAAAATTTGCGACCCGAATGTTGGGAAATTATTTCTGCCAGTGTCGTTTTCCCTGTTCCTGGTGGTCCCCAAAAAATGAGAGAATTCAGGCTATCATTTTCCAGCATCCTACGGATTGGTCCTTGTGCACCAGTTAGGTGTTCCTGTCCTAATACTGCATCTAAATCCTGAGGTCTCAATCGCTCGGCAAGTGGGATATTCATGATAATATAACTGAGATTATTCTTTAGTATTTTGTTATTTTTTCTTTAAAACTTTCGATTTTTTCGATAAGCAAAGGTAATTCTTTAGGTTCAATTAAATTTTCTTTGATTTCTATTTATATCAACCCAAGCATTGATTTTTCTGATTTGGATTAAAACTGAATCTTTTTCAAATCGAATTGCCTTCATCATTAGTCTATTGGTTTGATCATTTTTTCAATAAACTCAATTTCATCGTTGGTCAGTTAATTTATTGGTATAGAACCTATTGTGGTATGATATTTCTCTGATTGATGCCATTTTGCATTTTCGTCTTGATAAATGATACCAGCATTTTCTAATGTTTCTAAAGCTAAACTTGTAGCGTCCTCAAAATGCTCTAAATTATCCTGCCATTTTTTTAGAGCAACATCTTTTGGGTCTGTCATAATGAAGATGTTTTGATTCCAATCGCAAATCACATCTTCATCTTCAATCCATATATCAACCCAAGCCTTTATTTTACTATCTTGGATTAAAACTGAATCTTTTTCATATCGAATTGCCTTCATCATTAGTCCATTGGTTTTATTGTTTTTTCAATAAATTCGATTTCATCGTTGGTTAATTTGTATTTTTCATATAATTGTTGGTCAATTTCAGCAATTGATTTTGACCAGTTTATAACTGAATTGGAAGTAAAATCTTGCATTGGAACATACTTCCAAACATCTTTATTATTGTCTTGTGTAACTTTTAATGTGCCGAGCATTGCTCTTGAGAATTTTGTTTTTATGTATTTTAAGCAAGCTTCAGCTTCTTTATTTGAATCGAAAGCGCCAATACTTATAAATGATTGTGTATAACCAGTTCCAATTTCTCCAATTAAAGGCTCTCCAATTAAAGGAGTAGGAACAACTTCTCCCAATGCACCTGAACCATTACTTTTAGGAAGAATAATTTTAAATTTTTTCGTATTTATGTGTTGTTCAATATAATTGGCAGGAATAAAACGATAAGTTCTTTTGTTTTTAATTAAGCCAATTACACATACATCGTTTTCGTTTTTAGGATTTTCGGTAAAAATTGATAATTGGTCAAATATCGAAGTTGTTAATCGTTTCTCTCTGCCATTACTACCAATAATGTTTTTATAATCAGGGTAATCTTTATATAAAGTTTCTAATTCAAATTTATTTTGTGTAAACACTTTACTATCAATTGGTTCAAAATCTTTAGCATTAGTTACTTTTTGTAAAATGGTATTAAGTTCTTTAAATTTTGAAAAGACACCAATTTTATCAAAATTTTGTTTGTTATCTCTTAATGTAATTACCATTCCTCCTGGCAATTGCACTTCTGGAAACGCATCACTACTTTTATTAAAATATGACTTGACTTTTAAATGTTTGTCATTTAACATTTTTTCATTCCATTGATTTGGAGTTTTTCCTGCATTAAACAAAAATCTTCCAGGTGTAATTAAAATAACTTTTCCAGCCAAACCATAAGAAACATTCATAAACAGATGATAAATAGGATTATCGCTTGTTCCTTCTCTTCTGTCCTGATATGGCGGGTTTCCCACAATCACATCAAACTTTAGTTTCTTTCCATTGACTTGGAGCATTCCGTTTTCAACCAAAGATTTGTCTTTGATTAAATCATAAGCGGTGTAATCTTTTTCGATGAGTTCCATATCTAATTCTAATAATTTATAAACTTTTAGGGTAAATTCGTACGCAATTTTTGAGGTTGGAATAGCGTAAAAATTATTGGCAATTTCTTTCCCGAATTTCTTGTAAACAGCATACACAAATTCACCTTGTTTAGAAGCTATATCCAATATCTTTGTGTTTTTATTTATTGCGTTTTCGGGTAATGCGTTTATCATCATATCCGTAACCGTTTCGGGTGTTACCACTTCCGAATCCGACAAACGACTGAATTTTTTCATTGCATTACTCGCTCTTTCTATCGGAGAAATAGAGGTGTCGTTTGCCAATGAATTGATGTTCTGGATTTTATAATCTAATTCGCTTAATATAAACGGATTGATGTGTTTTTGAAACAACGAAAGTATTTGCTTGTCAAGGTTTAAGTTGTTTGAAATTCTTTGATTATCAGCATTGTTTTCAATTTCATTGATGATTTCTTGCAAAGATTTTACTCTTGAATCTGTCAAGAATGCAAAGAACAAAATCCGAGCGTAATACATGGCAAACTGACCTTTGTAATCTGGTTCAGGCTCTTTGATTGTATTTGGTGGTATAGGCTTAGGTGGTTCATCTTCTTCTGTTCCATTAGTTCCTGGTGGTGTAGGAGGGTTAATATCATCGCCTTTTCCTTTTCCCGGTTTTAATTCTATTCCGTTTCGAGAATTAATTGCATTTTGTCTTTCAATTTCAGCTTTTATGGCTTCAATATCCAACAGATTCATGTCTATGGAAATGGTTGTAGCTTCATCTATTACACTTCTACTATTAGAATATTGACGAACAGCGTCCAAAATGTCGGTTGGTTGAATTTCTACCATTTTGTTGTTGTTCAACACAATGATAGGGGAGATTTCAAGTTCTCGTTTGATTCTTTCTGCCAGTAAACCATTTCCGTTTTTGTCTGTGTTTACGTTGTAAATCTGTGCTTTTTGTTCCTGCATTTGGAACATTCTGTTCGGGTTAAAATCGACCAACAAGGTTTGTGGTTTCATATTGAATTTAACCACATCACCATTGGATTCTTTATTAACTCTGATGTATTGATTTTGCAAACGGAAAATCGCTTGGTCGTATTCTTGCGGAGAAGATGTGTCTTTCAAGTAAAGCATTGTGTCCCAGTCTGGAACGGTGCTACCTGTCAGCATTCTGTTTACCGTTAAAGTGATAGTTTTTATATTCTCACTTTCGCAATTTTTGATTTTAGCTTGTACAGCTTGTGTATCTTTAAAATTTCTTTCGTTCTCAACACCCGAAATATTGATGATTTCGTAACCCGAAAGATGTTTGAAGTCGTGATTTTTGATGAGTTCTTCCAAAGCATCACAAGAAGCCCGGTAAGGCAAAACGCAAACGATATGTCGGCACATTTTGCCCTCTTTGATTTTGTCGTAATCCAAGAAACTTAATAAATTTTCGTCCATTTCCGAACCGTCAATGACTTTCAGTAAATCTAAAATTTCGGTTTCGTGAATGAACTTTTTGTGAAGTCCATTTTGGTTGTCTTTCGTGATAGATTGCGGTTTGAAAAGTTCTGAAAAAGCGTAGGTAATGCCATTCTTTTTCAGTTCTTCCATTTTTTTTCGGGAAGATTCGTTAGGGTTAAAAGCAAAACGCACCATTTGCGGAAAGCCGTAATACGGATTATCCCATTCTTTTATTTCGTCTTTATTAAGGTTTTCTACATCCCATTTTTCTTGGTCTTCTGCAATATTTGTAAACTGATAAAACGCAATAATGTCATCATCGGTAAACTCGCTGTTCATTAAAATTCGGTAAGGTGTTCCCGAAAGATGAATGCGAATTTTTGTATTAAAAACCTTATTGGTTATTTCTAAATCATCTAATGTATTATCGTTGAGTTTTAACTCATTTCTTAATTGGCTTTTGGTGAGCTTTTCTGTTTTTAATACTTTGCCGTATTCTTCGGCTCTTGCTCCAAAATGCGTTTCGTCAATTAAAAGTAAATCAATCTGATTTTTAAAAAGTTCTTTGTGTTTTGTTTTGATTTCATCGCCTTGCAAATCTTGTAAGGTCAGAAAAAGCACAAATTTTTCATCTGCTTGTCGTTTTTCGGTAATTACCGTATCACTTTGCAACAGCGAATTGCTATCCAAAAAACTATATCCGTCAAATTTGATATGGCTTTCAACCGTTTTTTTCCATTCTTCCTTTACATCGGCTTTTGCGGAAACCACCACCACCGATTTTGCACCCATTTCAACGGCACAACACATTGAAGTAAACGATTTACCAAAACGCATTACAGCATACATCAACAAATTTGTTCTTCCTTTGTCGATTGCTTCACGAAATTTTTTTATCGTTTCTTGTTGGTTAGGTCTTGGATTATAGTTCTCCGTTCTTTGATAGGTGTGTACAATGGGAATATGACTTTCATCAAAACGATAATATTGATATTTCGGGTCATTGTTTTTGTGTCCGTTTTCAATATCTTTTATCGCTTCTTGCAAATCTTGTTCAGTTGCATTTTCAAAAAACTCGTTGGAGTAGTAGGGAATGTTTTTAAAAACATCACGACCTAAACGCTTTCTTTTTAAATCGTTTTCTAAGAAATAGTGAACAGCAAAATCTCTGAAAAAAGTTTCGTCATCAACTTTTGCAATATTTTCAAACTTCTTTTCAAGGTTTGGAAAATGTTTCCTCCATTCATTCAATCTCGTTTCAAGCGGACGATAGGTATCGCCAACTTTCAGATAATTCGGAATGGTTTCGGTAGTGAAAGCATAGATATGTGGATCAACTCTACCAATGATTAAATTATCAAGTATATCTACATTTATATTGTTCAATTCACTCATTCCTTATTTTTCTAAAAGGTCAATAAACCGTATAGGCTGTTCAATTCCCCAGTCCATAATATTGCAATAAATTCCGTTGTGGAACTTTATCTTTTTCAAATCTTGTTTTTCGCAACCTTTACATTTTCTGATTTCTGTTTGGGTTTCGAAAATCGTTGCCGTTTCTATGATTTCATCTTTGCAACTATTAGGGATAACTCCTTTTAATCCGTCCATTTGCCAAATATTCCAAGAAATAATATGTGCAATATTTTTGATGGTTTCAAGAGTGGGTTCAGTTTCAAACTTGTATGTAAAGTTTTCAATAAAAGTAATCAATAACGCCTCACGAGCCAAAAGCAAACTGTCGCCTTGCCATTCAAAACCGTAAATATTTTTGTAGGCAACTTCAACGGCATTTATCCATTCTTTTTCAGAATTTACATTTTCATTTATTACTCTAAGTTTTCGGTCTAAAAGTCCGATTCGGTTTTCGATGTTAATAGATTCTCCTGTTGTGGTGTCGTATCTGCTAACCAAATAGGGAGCTTCTCCACAAGTGATTTCTAATCGAGTGTCAAGAATATAATCTTGCCAAGTTTTATCTTTTGGGAAAAAGATTTTTTCTTTGGTAGTTTCCCAAGATTTAGTCCCGTTTTCTAATAAGATTTCTTTGTTGAATACGTTTTCTCTACCAAACCAAGAATTGTCCACTGCATTGTTTTGAGCATTGCAAATCCAAGATGGTGTGAAAACTTCTGCCATTTCTTTGGAACGAGAAAGTTGTAAAACTTTGTCTTTGTACACTCTCGGCATTATGATATTGCCGTTTTCTCCGGTAATCGAACTAAATAAAATTTCAGAATTGAATTTGTATGAATCTCCTAAATGTTCGTAGTTGTCTGTTGCCCAAAAGATGTTTTTTTGAGTAGTTTGGTCACGCAGTAGTATTTCGAGAATATCAGGATATTTCTCGATGATTTCATTTTCTAATATGTCGATTACTACTTGCATTTGTAAACTTCTTCGTTCGTTTTTAAAAGTTCTTTAATGTCAATTTGGAGAATATTCGCTATCTCGTACAGTACTTCAAGTCTTGGTTGCTGTCGATTTTGAACATAACCATTGACCATATTATAGCTTTTTCCCAATTGTTCAGCCAACCAAGTTTGTTTAATTCCTTTTTCTTCAAGTACTTCTTTAATTCTGTTCATTGCTTTTAAAGATGTTAAGTCACAAATTTAATTTATATTTTTCAATATATCGTTTTTCGTGATAAAAAATGTTTGAAAATTTCTCTATTCGAGCGGTGGGGAAAAATGGCTCTTTTGGTTTTTGGAGCGTTGGCTTGTGTGTCGGGAAAAAAAAATGTGCCATTTGTTCGGTGGCAAATGTTCTGTCTTTTTTTTCTGTCAGTTCAATATTTGCATATTGTCTTGCGTGAGTGATTGTAGTGGAAATCCTTTTTGTGAGGAACGAACAAAAAGATTGCAACGGAAAGCACGACCCTAGCCTCGGGAAAAGCATGGCGAGGGGCACGCCCAAAAACCAAACTAGAAAGCTTGCAGGCTTCCTCTGTTGTCGAATTGTTCTTTTACTTTTTGGAAAAAATCTTCAAACTCGGGTCTTCTTTTTTTGTCCATTTGGGATTTGGAAATTACAATTCTTTGGTCTAAAGTTCGAAACTGGTAGTCGCCACCGAAATATTTTACTTCTATGAGGTCTTTAAAGAAAATTGTTTTGTCTTGTCGTCCCCAGAAAGAAAATAAGGTAACGGAATCTTCGTTGTATTGGAAATAAAAGCTAAACCACTCCTTCAATGCTATGGTTATAAACATAAATCCAACGGCAAGCAAAGCAAAATCTGACCAGCGCATAGGATCGCCAAAAAGCCAATGGTTGGTCTTTAGCACAACCCAAAGGCTACCCATAAATGCATTAAAAATTACGCGATTTTTTGAATATTTAACTTTCATTCAGTTTTTAATTGTTTTTTAATGTTCCTATGGAAAACTTACGAAGTGGTTCGACGAAGTCAATTGCCAATTTTCATCGGTGTTTATCTTCATTTTTTCATTTCTAAATTGGAGTCGATGATTATTAATTAAATGCAAAAACTTGTAAGTGGCGATTGCATATTTTTTTAAGATTAAATTGCTAATATACTACATTATGTTCTATTTTTGCAAAGATTTGAAAAAGACAATTCATATTATAATTACCTTTCCGTTGGTAGTCCTCATACGATTTTACCAATGGTTTATCTCGCCATTGCTTCCTAAAAATTGTCGTTACCAGCCTACTTGTTCTCATTATATGATAGAGGCATTGCAAGTACATGGTTTAGTGAAGGGATTTTATTTGGGCGTGAAGAGAATAATGCGTTGTCACCCTTGGGGCGGAAGTGGCTATGATCCGGTACCCCCGAAATGCCATCATAATGATTAATTACAATAAAAAATATGCTACAAACACTTTTATACTTTACTTGGGATCCTAGCAAGGGAATAGAGCTAGGACCTTTTACATTGCATTTTTACAGTTTGATGTTTATTTTCGCATTCGGTTTTGGTTATTTATTAATGACTAAAATTTTCAAAATAGACCATGTGAACCAAAAATACCTAGAACCTTTATTTACTTGGACATTACTAGGAACAATTTTGGGTGCCCGAATGGGACATGTCTTATTTTATCAACCGGAGCTTTTCCGACAAGATTTTTGGTCGGTTTTCTTACCGATACAAACCCAACCAGAGTTCAAATTCACTGGGTTTTCGGGCTTGGCAAGCCATGGGGCTACCATTGCCATTATACTTACCACTTTATATTACTCGTACAAAATCATTAGAAAAAGTCCGTTTTGGGTCTATGATCGTTTGGGTATTGTGGTTGCATTAGGCGGAGCATTTGTACGAATTGGTAATTTTTTCAATTCGGAAATCATAGGCAAACCAGCGCCTGAAGGGTCTGCATTTGCGATATTGTTTCCGCAACAAAGTTCAGAATACGGAGCAATTGTCCCTCGATATCCTACCCAACTATTCGAAGCATTTGGTTATTTTGCTCTTTTCATCGTTCTTTGGTATTTGTACAGAAAAACCAACAAAAAATATGAGCAAGGGTGGTTGTTCGGATTTTTCTTTATTGTACTTTGGGCGATTCGTTTTTTTGTAGAATTCCTCAAGGAGCCTCAAGGAGATGAGTTCATATCATTTGCAGGACTGAACACTGGACAAATCCTTTCGATTCCATTCATGATTGCAGGGTTTATCATTCTGATTTCCGCAAAAAACAGACAAATTTCTGAAGAAGAAAACGAGAAAATGGATTAATTATTTTTCTTAGAAAATTTAAAGACACTTTTTGTTAATTTTCAAAAAGTGTCTTTTTTATTTTAAATATTTTTGAATTGATTTAAAAAAAATTACATTTGCTATAATATAAACACAAAAATTTAAACTATGAGTATTATTAAAGAATTTAAAGAGTTTGCCATCAAAGGAAATGCACTGGACTTGGCAATTGGTGTAATTATTGGTGGGGCTTTTGGTAAAATTGTGACCAGTATTGTAGATGATCTTATTATGCCAATAGTAGGTGCTATAGTTGGTAAGCCAGATTTCAGTAGTTTATATATGGTTTTGGCAGATCCTAACAATAAAGTTACCGATGGCATGACTTTGGAAAATGCAAGAAAAATAGATGGTGTAAGTATTTTTGCTTATGGTAATTTCATTACCGTAGGGATTAATTTCTTATTGTTAGCAATGGTGGTATTTATACTTGTAAAAGGAATTAATAAAATGAAAAAAGAAAAAGTGGAAGAAGCACCTGCACCTGCAGAACCCTCCTCTACCGATCAATTACTTATGGAAATCAGAGATGCTCTCAAGAAAAACTAAAGTTTTTTTTTGATCAACTTACTAATACTTCGTTTTTTCGGAGTATTTTTTTTTGTATTTCGCTTAAATGACTAAATTTGAATAAAATACAAATTATGAATTGCTTGGAATGTGGTGACCCCATCATAGGGCGAAGTGACAAAAAATTCTGTAATGATGGTTGTAGAAATGCTTACAACAATAAAGCCAATAGCGACCAAAGCAACCTTATGCGTATGATACACCATAAGTTAAGGAATAATTACCGAATTCTTTCAGCATTAAATTTTGTGGAAGGAAAGCATAAAAACACGCAAAGCCATCTGAAATCCTTGGGTTTCAACTTTGAATACATTACCCATCTAAAAACTTACAAAAACGGATCCGAGTATCGATTTTTATATGATATTGGGTACAAATTATTGGAGAACGATTGGGTACTAATCGTAAAAAATGAGCAGTAAAAACTGCTCATTTTCTTATTTCAATCTTATTTTATCTTCTAAAATTTCTATCATCTGGTCTTTATACAAACCACCAATGGCCTTCTTAAAATTCTTTTTACTCATTCCCAGTTCCTCTTTAATTTCTTCGGGAGTAGATTTATCGGAGAGATAGAGTAATCCGTAGTTTTCTGTAAGTTTATCCAGTACCATTTTTCTAAATTCATCAATATTTTCGAAGCCTTCGGGTTGTAGTGAAACATCTATTTTCCCATCTTCGCGAATGGTTTTTATATAGCCCACTTCCTCGGACAATGGATAAAGTTTTTTATAAACATCCGATTCATATACCAAGCCGATGTATTTTTTATCGATAATTACATTCCAGCCCAATTCGCTTTGTCCTACCATCATCAGATCAACTTTATCTCCTTTTTTATAGGGTAAATTTTCGTATTGTGGATTTCTTTTGAATTTGGTAGTTCCTGTAATGAGTCCGGTTTTATCATCAACATAAACATAAACCATATATCGTTTGCTTTCTTGCATTTTTCCTTTTTGTTCTTTGTAAGGAACAAATAAATCTTTGATAACGCCCCAATCCATAAAAGCACCGGAAGGTAAGTTCTGAATACATTTAAGTACCGCAAATTCTCCTACTTGAGCATAGGGCGTTTCGGTAGTTGCTTTTAGTACACCATCATCTTGATATACAAAAACTTCTATTTCTTTACCCAATTCCCAATCGTCCTCAGCAAAAATTTTAGGAATAAAACATTGGTCTTGTTGGTCATCTGTTAAAATAAAACCAGAATTATTTTTTTCTTTTATCGTTACATTTTGGATTTTTCCTAGTTCCATATTGGGTATTTATATATTAATCCAAATACACACTTTTCTGAAGTTGGGTTTTGGAGTGGGCAAAGATAGTGAGATAAATTGAAAGTTGCTTTGCAGAAAACAAAAAGCGATTGTGGACAATCGCTTATATAGAATTAATTTTTGATAAATTTTATTTTTTTCGTTGTATTCTTACCAATCATTTCCATCAGATAAGTTCCTGTTTGCAAGTCGGCAACAGGAATTTCGTTGTTTCGAATATCCATGCTTCTTACTATTTTACCATCCAAAGAAAAAATGTTTACTTTATTATAAATATGTTCAACATCTTGAATTTTGATAAAGTCCAATGCTGGATTTGGATAAACTTTTACCTCTTCTTTAAACTGAATATCTTTCGTTCCAAGAAAAGTAAAGCTTTGGGCAACAGCTTCGGTAGTACTTTGGTTGATGCTGAGTAACGGAACACTGATATTTCCGGTTACAAAACTCAACAAAGGAAATTTTGAAGATCCATTATAATATTGATAGGTAGTCCCTGTAATTGAACCGATCGGGAAAGTGTAGAAAGTATCCGAGCTTTGGTAAAGATTAAGATTTTGTGTAATTTTCACTCTTAGGATGTTGGTATAAGTATTACCTCCAAGCAATAAGGTACCGTTTGCATCTGCATTTATTGCTATCGTTCCTTTAATAAGGCCACTAGCAGCTGTAGAAGTAAAAGTTCCTTTCACATTATCATTCACTGTATTTCCAAAAGCCAAAGGGTAAGACATAGCCGTAGCATTATCTGCATTAAAATTCAAAGTTCCTTGAGTGGTAACCATGCCTGTAATTTCTAATTTGGTGGCAGATTGTTTAAAGAAAGTTGTATTAACTCCATCGGTTGATTTTAAAGTAGATCCAGGGTAAGAAACAATTTCTGATGCTGAAGGTGTAACATAAGTGGTTGCTGCGGTAGGCCCACCGGTTAGTGTGGAATTATCATAAGTAACTCCTGCACCGCTTGGTGTATTATTTACTGTTCCTACTACTTGTTGGTTATTGATGGTATTTCCTGCAACGGGATCATTAAACGCTTTGGTAATGGTCGTTTGTGCCATTGCCAATGTACCCAATGTTAGCGTAAAAAATAAATTTATTTTCATGATTTAAAATTTTAATCAAAAATAATCAATTTTTCAACACAAATAACTTTTCATCAAACATTTACAAAAAAAAGGAGCAAACAATTGCTCCTTTACTATATATACTACAAAAATTATATTACATATGTATTGCTCTTTTGCCAGTAGCATCCAAGCAAGCTTCTTTAATGGCTTCTGCATAAGTAGGGTGTGCATGAGACATACGGGTAAGGTCTTCTGCACTCGCACGGAACTCCATAGCCGTTACACCTTCGGCGATTAAATCGGCAGCTCTGGCTCCAATGATATGGAATCCTAAAATTTCATCCGTTTTTTCATCAGCCAATATTTTCACAAACCCATCGGTATCACCAGAAGCACGGCTTCTTCCTAGAGCTCTCATTGGGAAATTCCCCACTTTGTAGGCTACTCCTTCCGCTTTCAGTTGTTCTTCGGTTTTACCTACACCTGCAACTTCAGGCCAAGTATATACTACACCAGGAATTAGGTTATAGTTGATGTGTGGTTTTTGTCCTGCTAAAGATTCTACCACAAATACTCCTTCTTCTTCGGCTTTGTGTGCTAGCATGGCACCTTTCACTACATCTCCAATGGCATAGATGTTGGCAATATTGGTTTGCAAATGATCGTTGGTTTTTACTCTACCTCTTTCGTCTAATTCAACCCCTACTTTTTCTAGACCTAAGCCGTCTGTAAAAGGTTTTCTTCCTACTGACACCAAACAATAATCCCCTTCAAAAGTTACTTCTTCGCCTTTTTTATTTTTGGCCGTTACTTTTACAGTATCTCCGTTTCTTTCCACAGCAGAAACCGCCGTAGAGAGTTCGAACTTCATTCCTTGTTTTTTCAACACTTTTTGAAGTTCTTTAGACAAAGCACCATCCATTCCCGGAATAATTTTATCCATAAATTCGATTACGGTAACATCAGCTCCAAGTCTTTTGTAAACAGAACCCAATTCAAGACCAATAACACCACCTCCAATAACCAATAAATGTTTTGGAACTTCCTTTAATTTTAAAGCTTCGGTAGAAGTAATGACTCTTTCTTTATCTAAATTAATGAAAGGTAAAGAGGAAGGTTTGGAACCTGTTGCAATAATGGTATATTTAGATTCGATGATTTCTGAAGTACCGTCTTCTTTAGTAATTTTTACAGAAGTAGCCGTTTCAAAACTTCCTACCCCTTGGAAAACAGTAACTTTATTTTTGTCCATCAAAAAGCTAATTCCTTTTGTTGTTTGCTCTACTACTGCATCTTTTCTGGCAATCATTTTGGACAAATCAACAGATGGCTCGTTGATGATGATTCCGTAATCAGCAAATTCATGTTTTGCTTTTTCAAAATGCTCAGAGCTATCCAATAACGCTTTGGAAGGGATACATCCTACATTGAGGCAAGTTCCTCCCATGGTAGCGTATTTCTCGATTATTGCTGTTTTGAAACCTAATTGAGCCGCTCTAATGGCAGCAACATATCCACCAGGACCAGAACCGATAACGGTAACATCAAACTGTGACATTGTTTATTATTTTTTAATTAAAATTAATTTTTTGCGAATTTACAAATTTTTGAACTATATAATGGTTTCCATACAAGATAGTTTACATAAAATAACCAGTTCTATTTCTGAACTATTTTCTGAAATTCTAATTTGTATTTATCCAGAATTATTTCTTTTGAAAACCGAGACCGAATGGAGTTTTTTATCCTTTCTTTATCATGACTTTGATGTAGGGTAGTCAAAATTTTTTGAGCAAATTTTTCGTGATTTTCTATAGATTCCACCTCTCCATTAATGCCGTTTTGCACGATTTCATCTATCCCTCCAGGGCAGTTATTCGCCAATGCAAAAACACCACAAGCACCCGCCTCCAACAGTACATTTGGGAAACCCTCATATCGAGATGAAAGCACAAACAAATCTGAATACTTTAAAAAACGGTATGGATTTTTCTGTTGACCATGAAAAAATACTTTATCCAAACCAAGGTCTTTTTTCATTTGGAATAAAATTTCTTTGTCCCTACCATCGCCTATGATGTGTAATGAAATATTTTCATTTTTCAAATAAGAAAAAACTCGCAATAAGTTATCAAAACCTTTTCTGGCAGAGAGATTCCCAATGGCAACCACTTTCTTTTCGGTTTCTGCATGTGCAAAAAAAGGATTTTCTGCCAATTGCAATTGTTGTTCTATTGCATCAAAATCTACAGGGTTATTAATTTTAATGATTTTCTGAGCTTTGATTTTGAAATTATCTTGCAAATCCAATTGCATGTCATTGCTTTGACAAATTATTTTGTGGTAATTGTTATAGAATTTATAAAAAAACTTAATTTCTGGCCGAGTTATATGTCGGGATACCACATTGGTTTCTCTAGCAATGAATTTTGTTTTAGGAAAAAATTTGATAAATAAAGACAAATAAGCATTCACTTCTCCAAAACCCGAAAAAACGATATCGGGTTTAATTTTTCTAATTCCTTTAAGAATTGGTATCAAACCATTTCTGATGCGTTGGGTTTTTAGGTCTATGATTTCCACATCTTTATTCACCATATCCAGATAGCCACCTTCTTTGCGCAACAACATTATACGAGGTTCAAAAACCGTTCTTGGCAAGTGGTTGGCCAAAGTCATCACAATTCGCTCGGCTCCACCGGTTTCTAAATCGGGAAGAATAAACAAAATGGATATTTTAGAGGGTAAATTCATTTGGTTTTTGGAGGTCTAACGATAAAAAACACCCGATTAATTCTTGTGATTGCTCAAAAACTAATCGGGTATAGACTATCGTATTTAAAATTAAATTTCTTTGAAACTTAAATTATTTTCTTTTAAATATTTTTCAGCTTCAGCTTTGTACACCCCATTCACTAATTTATCATGAATGGCTTCGAAGGCAGCCAAAGTTTCATTTATTTCTG
The DNA here is from genome assembly GCA_018266955.1 of Bacteroidota bacterium. GTDB lineage: Bacteria > Bacteroidota > Bacteroidia > Flavobacteriales > Weeksellaceae > Amniculibacterium. The sequence goes on along the minus strand of JAFDZI010000021.1, from coordinate 17,374 downwards.
CATCGGTATGGGAAGCTGTTGGTATTAATCTTAGCAATATCATTCCCTTCGGTATTACTGGATACACTACTACAGAGGTAAAGATTCCGAAGTTTTCTCTTAAATCTTTTACCAATAGAGTTGCTTCTACAGGTGATCCCTGCATCATTACTGGAGTTACGCAAGTATTGGTATTCCCCAAGTTAAAACCTCTTGCCAGCAAACCACCTTGTAATTTATTTACATTTTCCCAAAGTTTTGCTTTAATTTCTGGTCGAGTTCTTAATAGTTCCAATCTTTTCAATCCTCCTATTACCATTGGCATCGTCAGTGATTTTGCAAAAATCTGAGAACGCATATTGAATTTTAAATAACGAACTATATCTTGATTTCCGGCTACAAAAGCACCAAAACCGGCCATGGATTTTGCAAATGTAGAAAAGTAAACATCAATTTGATCTTGGCAACCTTGTTCCTCTCCTGCACCAGCACCCGTTGTACCTAGAGTACCGAAGCCATGAGCATCATCTACCAACAATCTAAAGTTGAATTTGGATTTTAAATCACATATTTCCTTTAACTTTCCTTGGAGTCCTCTCATTCCGAAAACCCCTTCAGTAATCACCAATATGCCACCTCCATTTTCTTCTGCTACTTTGGTTGCTCTAGCCAAATTTTTCTCTAAACTTTCTATGTTATTATGTTTGAAGGTAAAACTTTTACCCATGTGCAAACGCACTCCATCCACAATACAAGCATGAGAATCGGAGTCATATACAATAACATCATGTCTGGAGACCAATGCATCGATAATGGAGACCATTCCTTGGTAGCCGAAATTCAGTAAATACGCTGATTCTTTTTGTACAAATTCTGCTAATTCCTTTTCCAGTTGCAAGTGTTTATCCGTTTCTCCGGACATGGCTCTAGCTCCCATAGGATAAAACATTCCGTACTCTGCAGCAGCTTGTGCGTCGGTGGCCAATACTTCTGGATGGTTGCATAGTCCCAAATAATCATTGGCACTCCAAAACACTACATCTTTACCCTGAAATTTCATTCTAGGACCGATGGGTCCGTCCAATCTTGGAAAAATAAAGTACCCTTCGCCATAATCTGCAAATTGTCCTAAAGGACCAGGATTTTGTTTAATTCTATCGAAAATATCAATCATTTTACGGAATTTAATAAGTTAAATATTGATTTTTAAACACAAATCAGTCTCTCACGGATTGTAAAAGACTGATTGATGTATTATTTTATTCATTTTTATTTTACGATTTCAGTTTTGTAAACCTCATCGTTGTTATGCACACCATTGTTCACAAAGCCTTGTTCTTCCATCCATTGGTCACTATATACTTTTGTAATGTATCTGGAACCATGGTCCGGAAATACCAAAACCACCAAATCCTCTTCTTTCATTGGATGTGTCTCAGCATATTGTTTGAAAGCTTGCAATACAGCTCCTGTTGTATAGCCGCCCATTATTGCTTCTTTTAGGGCTATTTCTCGAGTACAATACGCACTCATTTCATCGTTTACACGAACAAATTCATCCACTTTATCAAACAACAATGCACCTGGAATAAGATTTTTCCCCAAACCTTCTATTTGATAAGAATGAATTTCATCTAAATTAATTTCGCCGGTTTCATGAAAGGTTTTCAGGATGGATCCGTCTGCATCCACACCAATTACTTTTATATTTGGATTTTTCTCTTTCAAAAATTTTGCAGATCCAGAAAGTGTACCCCCTGTTCCTGTACAAGCAAAAATATGAGTGATTTTACCTTCGGTTTGCTCCCACAATTCTGGCCCGGTTGTTAGATAATGAGCCTCTATATTCAATTCATTAAAATACTGATTAATATAGATAGAGTTTGGCGTTTCAGCTGCAATTCTTTTGGCTACCTCGTAATAGGATCTAGGATCTTCTGCAGGTACAGATGCTGGGCATATATGAACTTCTGCACCCAATGCTTTAAGATAGGCAATTTTTTCTGCTTTTGTTTTATCGCTCACGGATAATATACATTTATATCCTTTGATGATGCTCACCATAGCAATAGAAAATCCAGTATTACCAGAAGTTGTCTCCACAATGGTTGCACCAGGTTTCAATAATCCTTTTTTCTCTGCAGCTTCAATAATATGAAGCGCTATTCTATCTTTGGTAGAATGTCCTGGGTTAAAAGATTCTAATTTTGCGTAAACGGTTGCTGGACTATTTCGGGTTACTTCATTTAGTTTAACTAAAGGGGTATTCCCTATCAATCCAAGAATGTTATTGTAAACATTAGTCATTACTTTGTCATTTTTTCTCTAAAAAACTGTTTGCAAAAGTATAAAAAAAAAAAGTTCAAACTTGTGATTTCGGTCAATAAATTTAATTTTTCTTAAAATTTTTAACTTTTACAAAACAACGATAGCCATCAAAAATCAAACCAAAATTATATTTATGTTAAAATTACAACAAAATAACTGAAAAGTACTATTTTCGCAGAATTGTATAAAATTCAACATGAAAAATTGGACTTTCAAAAAATGGAATACCCTATTGGGCTGGGTAGTTTTCGCAATTGCTTTTATCACTTACCTTTCTACTATGGAGAGGAGTTTCAGTTTTTGGGACTGTGGCGAATACATTTCTTCGGCGGTTAAGTTACAAGTTACCCACGCTCCTGGCGCTGCATTATTTCAGCTGGTTGGCGCTGTTGCTGGCATATTTGCAATGGGCAAAGGCGAGTTGTACTCGGTAGTCATTAATGCCATGTCTGCGTTATTTAGTGCTTTTACGATTTTATTTTTATTTTGGACCATCACCCATTTGGTCAGAAGATTATTGAATAAGGATTTTGAAGAAATCAACAAAAATGAAGAAATAGCCATTTTATTTTCGGGAATAATTGGTGCTTTGGCTTTTACTTTTTCGGATACTTTTTGGTACTCTGCAGTGGAAGGCGAAGTATATTCTATGGCCTCTATGTTTATCGCTTTAATCGTTTGGCTTATAACCAAATGGGAAAACGAATACCACGATAGGGATAACGAAAGATGGATTATTCTTATCTTTTTTGTTACTGGATTATCCGTTGGAGTACACATGATGTGTATGTTGGCCATCCCTGCCGTTTGCCTGATTTACTATGCAAGAAATTATTCTTTTACTTGGAAATCCTTTGCATGGGCAAATCTCATTACACTCGTAGTATTGAGTTTTGTATTCAAAATTATTTTTCCTGTTGTAATGACTTTCTTTGGAAAAGTTGAAATTTTTGCAGTGAATGGCTTAGGACTACCGTTTCATTCGGGAACTATTATTGCTTTTATAATGCTTATCACTGCATGTTATTTTGCTATTCAATATTCTAGAAAATCGAAAAAAAACATTTTCCAAACCATTGCTTTGTCCGTCGTGTATATGTTGATTGGATTTTCTTGCTGGTTGGTGATTCCTATCCGTGCCAATGCCAATCCTCCTATGAATTTGAACGATCCAGATAACGCCATTGGCATGTTGGATTATTACAATCGTGTACAATATGGCGACTGGCCAACGATTTATGGACAAAACTATACTGCCTATTTGGATGCCAATGGAATAGAAAAAAATGAAGACGGCAGCTACAAAAGCATTCAAAAAGAAGCCATTTACGAAAAAGACGAACAAACAGGAACTTACCGAGAAGTAGGGCGAAGATTCGACTATGTGTACAACCCAGAGCATGTGAGCTTTATGCCTAGAATGTTTAACGAAAGCCAGGATGTAATGTCCAATTACATCAACATGTACGGAGCACCGGATTTTACCCTCAATGATTATAATGAAGCCATTGCTGAAAGCCCAGAAGCCAAACAGTTTTTCAATGATTTAAAATCAAAATACAATGACAAAACCATAAAACTAGAAGATTATTTGCAAGCGAAAAAGTACGATCTTATCCGAGTGCAAAGACCTACACTGGCTCAGAATTTAGATTATTTCTTCACTTTCCAAAATGGGTATTACTTTGTTCGCTATCTGCTTTGGAATTTTGTTGGCCGACAAAATGACTTGGAAGGAAACATGGAAAACACCAAAGGAAACTGGATTTCGGGAGTTTCGTTTATTGATGAATTGAATGTAGGTAATGTGAACAATATGCCTGCAAAATTCAACAATGAAAGCACAGTAAAATTCTTTTTCTTACCTCTAATTTTAGGTTTAATTGGTTTTTTCTTTCAATTAAACAGAGATTTTGGTAGATTTTATGCCATTTTATCCTTATTCATACTCACCAGTGTTGGAATTATTTTTTATACCGGTGTAAAACCATTCGAACCAAGGGAAAGAGACTATGCCATGGTAGGCTCATTTTACGCATTTTCCATTTGGATTGGTTTGGGTGCAGCCGCAATATTGTGGTGGTTACAACAAAAAATAAAATCCAATGCAACAACAATGGTAATGGGAATTTTGCTTTTGGGTATTCCCTTCATGATGGGTTTCCAAAACTATAATCCACACGACAGAAGTAAGCGAAGTGCAGCGCATGACTATGCATATTCTGTTTTGAAATCTTTACCTAAAAACGATATTATCTTTGTATATGGCGATAACGACACCTATCCGGTATGGGCCATTCAAGAAACTGAAAACTTCAGAGATGATGTTAAAGTAATAAATTTCACCCTCCTTTCTACTCCTTGGAATATAGACCAAGTGAAAAGAAGAACCTACAATGCAATGCCAGCTCCAAGCTTGTTTACCCACAACGACTATCGTGACGGCAACAACGAACAAATCTATCTGATGGGACCAGATGATTGGAAAGGTATTTTTGAAAGCATGAAAGAACAAGGAGCGCCAGAAAATACTTTTGCAAGCTTTAAAAAATTCATGACTCAAGATTCTATGACCATGAAGGAAGCCGTGAATTTTATAAAAATGAAATCACCTGAAAAGGATGAAATTCTAAAAATGATTTTTGGAGAGGAAAAATATGAAAAATTCAACTTTTTACCAGTACATAAATTTATCCTTCCGGTAAACAAAGAAAACGCAGTAAAAGCCGGAATTATCCCTGCCAAAGATGCCGCTCTTGCGGTGGATAAAATCGTGATTGATTACAAAAAATCTTCTATGTTTAAAAACAACATGATGCTTTTGGACATCTTGGCAAATTTCGATTGGAAACGACCTATTAGTTTTTCTAATGGTGGTATCTATGAAGACGAAAATGTATTTTTTCTGCAAAATTACTTACAAATGGATGGCTTCAGCTTTAGGCTAGTTCCAATTTATACCAAACCCGACCCGAATGGTGAAGTAGGACGAGTAGATGCAGACCAACTCTACCAAGTAGTAAAGAATTTCAAATGGGGAAATTTCAAAGACTTATCGGTTCATTTTGACGAAACTTGTACTTCCAACATCATCACCTACAGAAGTTCTGCCTCCAGAGCTGCCCAAGCTTTGGCAATGAAAGGTGAAAAAGCAAAGGCGGCAGAAGTATTGGATCTTGCTTCTAGAGAAATCCCTGCAAAAAAATACAATGATATCCGTTCTTTAAGTTATTTAGTTTCAGGATACATTGTGTCCGGCCAAGAAGCCAAAGGCTTGGCACTGGCCAAGAGTCTTATTCAAAATATTTTTAAAGAATACGACTACTATCAAAGTCTGAGCAAAGAAGAACAAAAATTCATTAAAAGAGAGATGCGCGTAAAACCTATGGAATATTCATTGGTCGTAAGTGCCGTTTCTGATGCTTATGAAAAGTTAGGACAAAAAAATAAAGCCTACGATTACATTGTAAAATCCATTACACCTATCGATAAAAGATTTAATGAATTTGTAAAAGACCTAGAAATGATAGGCAAAGAAAAAGCACTTAATGAGTCGGATAAAGTACAGACCATAACTCCGTTTTATCAATATCTATTTGATGTGATAGAACCTTATGACAGTACTTATGCTAAAGAAAAGGAACATCAGATAACCAATGCCATCATTAAGGTAACCCAATAATCAGAACGGACAGCAATGTCCGTTTTTTTATTATCCTTTTAAAAATTATATTTGCATAGAAAAAAAACACTCGACTTGAAAAACACGAACAAGCTCCCTATTTATGCTGTACTTGGCATTATTATCGTCAAATTACTTTTCCTGCTCACACAGCACATACAAGAAGATGCGCTTATTACTTGGCGTGTAGCACAAAATCTATTGGATTATGGCGTAATCGGATTCAATGGGGATGAAAAAATTTCGTCCTCCACTACACATCTCTACATGTTTACTTCTTATTTTTTCAATTTAATTTTTGGAAAAGAACATTTTATTTATCCCTTATTGCTGTTCAATTCAGTTTTATTTACCATAGGAAGTTATTGGCTATCAAAACTTATACTTAAAAATCCATCTCAGCAGGCATTGTTCATCCTATTGTTTGGCTTACTGCCTCCTTCCATCAAAATTTCTATCTTAGGAATGGAATATGGCCTACTTTTCTTTTTAGAAATGGGTTTGCTGTATTTTGGATTATTTCAAGGCAAAAAATGGGTAGAAATTATTTTTCCAATACTGATTCTTTTCACCCGAATAGACACCGTTATCTTTTTGGGAATAGTATTTTTAGTTGATGTCATTTGGATTAAAAAACTCCGATGGGCTTATATATTAGGCGGTATTCTGGGTGTACTTACCGTACTCTCATTCAATTGGTTGTATTTCCATGAAATAGTAAACAACACCATCACAGCCAAACAACTCACCTACGATAGGGTTTTTACTCCAACAGAAAACTGGCAGTATTTTGCTATGAATTTTGGCAACTTCTGGGGAATGTTTAAAACGCCCGGGAACATCAATTTTGTCACCTGGATTATCTTAATCTTCGAATTATTGGCTTTTATATCCATCGTACGAAAAAAAGAAAACAGAAATCTTTTTGTTTGGATTATTTTTATTTTCGCTTGGGCCAAACAAATTATTTTCATTTCTCAGAAAAGCTATTTCGATTGGTATTATTGGGTTCCACAAATTCTTTTATTCGTTCCTGTTATCATCTTTATTTTGGAACAAGAACGAAATAAAAAACTTTGGCTTTCCTTATTCATTATCGTTTATATTCTTCCTATGGTTGCCTTCCAAACCGTACATTCTATTGCCACGGGAAATGGTGAATGGAATTACCGCAGAAAGATAGGATTGTACCTGGACTCTATAGAAAAAGACAAAAACCAATGGATTTTTCTAGAACCTGCGGGGTATGTTCCGTATTTTTCGCATTTAAAAACCATAGATGAAGTGGGATTGGTAGATAAAAAAATTCAAGAAGAAATAAAAAAAGACAAAGCTCATTATAAACTTAACACCGTTAAAAACCGACATCCCAAATATATATTATCTTATACAGATCTTTTTCAGTCCAAAGATGCAGCCTATTACAAAGCTTATTATATTTTGGAAAAAGAATTCAGAATTAAAGACCATCTCAATTCCGATAATCCTTTATTGCAAAAAATTTACCACATGAAACCTTCAGGAAGTGACTATAACCTTTACCGTAAAAAATAATCTTGAGGAATTCATTTAATTTGAATATTTTTGATACTTAAAATTTACCTGAAAAAATGATACAACATCTAGCCAACATACAACACAAAGATTCCAAAAACTTCTTCCTTATTGCCGGTCCTTGCGCCATAGAAAGTGAAGAAATGACTTTTGAAATTGCCGAAAAGGTAATTGCCATGACCAACAAATACCAAATCCCCTACATCTTCAAAGGAAGTTTTAAGAAAGCCAATCGTTCTAGAGTGGACTCCTTTACCGGAATTGGCGATTTAAAAGCTTTGGAAATTATAAAAAAAGTAGGAAATCACTTCAACATACCCACCACCACCGACATCCACGAAAACGAACACGCAGCTTTGGCAGCTCAGTATGTTGATGTATTACAAATCCCAGCATTCCTAGTAAGACAAACCGACTTAGTGGTTGCAGCAGCTAAAACCGGAAAGGTAGTAACCCTGAAAAAAGGACAGTTTCTTTCGCCGGAATCCATGAAATTTGCAGTGCAAAAAGTTAAAGATTCAGGGAATGATAAAGTAGGAATCATCGAAAGGGGAAATTCCTTTGGATACACCGATTTAATCGTAGATTACCGAGGTATTCCTACCATGCAACAATATGCACCTGTCATCTTGGACATTACCCATTCACTACAACAGCCCAACCAAGAATCTGGCGTTACCGGAGGGAAACCAGAATTAATAGAAACCATTGCCAAAGCAGGAATTGCCGTAGGTGCCGATGGACTTTTTATAGAAACACACCCCAATCCGGCATGTGCAAAATCGGATGGTGCCAATATGCTTAGACTGGATTTATTGGACGATTTATTGGGTAAATTAACCAAAATAAGACAAGCCATCCTTTAAAACATTCTGTACAAAAATATCGATAACCCCAAAAACTCAATTCGCTTGAAAAAGATATTCGTCACCTCATTATTTGCATTACCCATCTGCATTTGGGCACAGAAAAAAGACACGGTAATAAAAGAAAGGGAAATAGAAGAAGTGGTTTTCCAAAAAAGAAATGCCCGTAAAAATACCGACCTTACTACGGTGAAACTCTCGGCCAAGGAAGCCCAACAAATAGCCTCTATTTCTGGAGGTATCGAAGGATTGATTAAAACGCTACCTTCCGTAAACTCCAACACCGAACTTTCCTCTCAATACATGGTGAGAGGCGGCAGTTATGACGAAAACCTTATCTACATCAACGATATCGAAATATACAGACCCTTTTTAATTCGCAATTCCATGCAGGAAGGCATGAGCATCATTAACCCGGATATGGTGTCAACAGTCAATTTTTCTGCCGGTGGTTTCGAAGCAAAATATGGCGATAAAATGTCTTCGGCACTTAATATCTACTATCGTGAACCAGAAAAATTTGAAGTTTCGGGAGAAGCCAGTCTCATCGGTGGAAGACTTTCCACCGGTTTTGCAACCAACGACAAAAAACTTACAGCCCTAATTTCTGCAAGATACCGAAATACCAATTTGGTTCTGAATACTTTAAAGGAAGACACCGATTTTAATCCTAAGTACATGGATTTTCAATCGTACATCAACTACCATATCAATCCCAAACTATCGGTTTCTTTTGTGGGATATTGGTCTAAAAACGATTACGAGATGATTCCAAAGAAAAAGGAAGTCGATTTCGGCTCGTTGCTTTCCCCCTTAAAATTGACCGTTTACTACAACGGAAAGGAAAATGATCAGTACAAAAATATGATGGGAACGGGAACCATCACTTATAAGCCATCAAAAAAATTAAAAATCACTGTCGATGGTTTTGCCTATCAAAATAGAGAGAGAGAGTACTATACTACCGCTTCAGCCTATATGTTGCAAACCTTCGATCCGGTGACTGGCGAACCTGTTACTTCCTATGATGTGGGAGGACAAATAGATCATGCACGAAACGATTTGATGGTAAAAACCTATGGAGCACAGCTAAAAACAAAGTATTCGCCCAACATAAACACCGACATAGAATTGGGCTTTAAATACGAAAAAGAAAGCCTGAAAGACTACACCAACGAATGGCAACTCATTGATTCCATTGGATATAGTGTACCTAAAGTTCTCGTAAATCCTGGTGTTTTGGATAACTCACCTTTAGAACTTAAACATCACATTGCCGGAAACAATTCCATAAGTCCAACCCGACTTTCTGCCTACCTTCAATACAATCAAAAATTGCTTTGGGGCGAAAATAAAATCTTCTTTAATGCTGGTATTAGAGCATCTCAATGGAGTTACAACAACGAAACTATATTCTCGCCAAGAGCACAGTTTGCTATAAAACCCAATTGGGAAGCCGATATGCTTTTCAAACTTTCAGGAGGTGTTTATTACCAAGCTCCTTTTTACAAGGAAATTAAAGATTTGGACGGCTCTTTTAACCCAAACATCAAATCGCAACGATCCATACAAATGATTTTGGCCAACGACTATGAATTTAATATGTACGATAGGCCTTTTAAACTCACCACCGAATTGTATTATAAAAAAATGGATCACCTAATTCCTTACTACATGGACAATGTGAGGATAAAATATACCGGACAAAACAATGCTACTGGCTACGCTTATGGTATTGACACCCGTTTGTATGGGGAATTTGTACCGGGTGTAGATTCTTGGATTTCGGCTTCTTATGCCAGAGCTTATGAAAATATTGAGGATAAAGGCGATATTGCAAGACCCACGGATCAGCGTTTTAGATTTGCCATTTTTTACCAGGATTATATGCCTAAGTTCCCAAAGATGAGGGTAAACTTAACAGGTGTTTTTGCCATGGGACTTCCTACAGGAGCTCCACCCTACAGCAATCCTTACCAATTTCAAAGAACTTTGCCTTCTTATAAAAGAGTAGATATGGGATTGTCTTATGTATTTATCGATCCTAAAGAGAAAAATGACAGATGGGGATTTTGGGGAGCTTTTGATGAATTGATTCTTGGCGTACAAGTTTTCAATGCTTTCAACATCAATAATACTGTTGCCAACCAATGGATAACCGATATCAACACCCAATATCTTTATCCAGTCCCTACCCGACTTACCGGACGATTCTTTAATGTTAAATTGGAATTTAGAATAAAGTAAACCTATACTAAAAAAAATACCTACACAAAAATTGAGTGTAGGTATTTTTTTATTCATTTTCGTAAAACTCTAAAGGTAAATCGTCTGGATCTCGAGTGAAAAAAAAATGTTTTCCTGTCCATTCATCCACTTTTATTTCTTCACATAATATGCCTTTAGCAATGAGTTCTTCTCTTTTTTTTAAAACATTATCCACTCCAAAAGCCAAATGCCTTAAACCACAGCGTTCTGGGAATGAGGATCTTTGAGGCGAATGAGGAAATGAAAACAATTCTATCACATAATGGTTTCCAATGCCCAAATCCAATTTCCAAGATTGTCGTTCTTCTCTATAGACTTCTCTTAGCACTTTTAAATTAAGGATTTCCGTATAAAATTTTTTGGATTTCTGATAATCCGAAACGATAATGGCTATGTGATGAATGTTCATACTTGGTTTTTGAATGAAATGGTTCTTCTTTTTTCAAGAATAATATTTAAAAAAAATGGAGAACAAAATATTATTTTTTTAAAACTAAAACCGCATCACATCTTTTACGACGCCTCCTTTTTGGGTAAATGGCAGCAGTTGTGTGGTGATAAACTCTTGTATCGCTGCGGATTGTTCGTTTTCTGGAAACAACAAATGTACATTGGCTCCAGCATCTAAGGTAAAAAACAAAGGATTTCCGGTTTCTTCACGGTATTTCCAAACGGAATTGATGACTTCCAAAGTCCCTGTTTTCATCAGGATAAAAGCTGGTTCGCTCATCATCATCATGGCGTGTAAGGTAAGCGCTTCGTGTTCCACCAAACGGATAAAACCTTGAATATCACCAGATTTTAGAATTTCTTTTAGAGGTGCAAAATTTTCTCTGGCTTCCTGAAATCTTCTTTCTGCATAGGGATTGGTCTTCATCAATCCATGTCCAACGCTAGAAGAAACCGACTTTTGCCCTTCATGAATCAACAAAACCCAATCGTTGAAATTTTTAAAAATAGGGTGGATTTCTTCTTCTGGGTAAGGAACGGCAAACAGATCCGAACTTCCCACTACCTCATCGGTTTTCCCCCAAACAATCAGTCCGTTGTACAAACTTCTACAAGCCGAACCACTTCCCAATCTCGCCAAAAAAGAAGCTTTTTGTATGTCTTTGTCTAATGAATCACCCTCGGAAGAGGTTCGGAATGTTTTATCCAAATCCATCAAACCTTGGGCAATGGCTCCAAATCCAGATGCCGAACTGGCAATACCCGAACTGTGGGGAAAGGAATTTTCAGTTTTTATGATGTATTTCCCTTTCAAAATCCATGGTAAATAAACCTCGATATTTCTAAAGTATTTTTCTATTTTTTCTGCAAAACCCTTTTCTTCACTTCCTGATAAAAAAGTTTGCACTTCAAATTTTTCATCCGCCCAAAATTCCATTTCCGTTTGGGTATGACAATAGTTCAAGGTATATGAAATACTAGGATTGGCTGGCATTTGGTCGGCATATTTTCCCCAATATTTAATAAGGGCAATATTGCTAGGGCAAGTGGTTTTAACCACTTTATTGTGAACGGAAAAATTGGTATTTCCAATAAATTCTTGGGTCATTATTTTTTATTAAACTAAAGATTAAACATACATAGCATCAATCAACGATTGATATTTTTGCAAAACAATGTTTCTTTTTATTTTTAAAGTAGGCGTTATCTCACCCGTTGAAATTTCAAATTCCGATGGCATCAAGGTAAATTTCTTTACTTTTTCCACCCCAGGAAGTTGGTGCTGAATTTCATCAAGGGTCGTTTTGTATAATTCTTTTATTTCCGGCATTTCTACAATCTCGTTCCAGTGCGTAAACGGAATTTTCATCTCTTTGAGTTTTTCTTGTAAAAATTCAAAATTCGGGACGATAAGTGCGGTCACAAAAGGTTTTCCTTCGGCTATCAACATCACTTGTTGTACCAGATTGTTATTGGACAATAGGTTTTCAATCGGTTGTGGCGCAATATACTTTCCGTTGGATGTTTTCATCAGATCTTTGATTCGATCAGTGATGTATAAATTTCCAGCAGCATCAAATTTCCCGGCATCCCCCGTTTTGAACCATCCCTCTTCGGTGAAAACTTTGGCGGTTTCTTCAGGTTTTTTATAATATCCCTTCATAATGCCATCGCCTTTGGCAAGAATTTCATCGTTCTCGCCTATTTTTATTTGAGTATTTCCCAAAGGTTTTCCTGCGGAACCGTGTTCATATTGGGTAAAAGGAAAAGCGGTAAGCGTTGCCGTAGTTTCTGTCAGTCCATATCCTACGGTGATGTGAATGCCCATCGCATCAAAAAACCGAGTAACTTCTTCTGAGATGGAAGCACCACCACAAGGCATAAACCAAAGATTTCCACCTAATTTTTTCTTTATTTTACCGAAAACCATGGCATCGGCAATTTTATTTTTAAATCCTAAAATAAACGGCAACGATTGCTGATTTCTCTTTCTTTCAGCCACTTCTTTACCCACAGAAATTGCCCAAGAAAAAATCTTCTTTTTGGCTGGAGAACTGGTAGCCACCATTTCCTGAATGCCGCCATAAATTTTTTGGTAAAACCTAGGCACGGAGCACATCAACGAAGGCTTCACCTCTACCAAAGCGTGGGCAATGAGTTTTGGATTTTCCAAAAACGACACTTTAGCACCTCCGTACAAACAGAGCAATGTCCAACTTCTTTCGAAAACATGAGTTAAGGGTAGAAAAGCTAAGGAATGTTCGTTGACAAAATTTTTAAATTGAAAAAACTCAAAATGAGCCTCTATACATTTTTGAAAATTACCATGGGTTAGCATCACTCCTTTGGGAACGCCTGTTGTACCAGAAGTATAAATGAGCGTGGCAACATCATCACTGGATTTTTCTACAATGGCAAAATTCGATTGGGCAGGTTTTATGAAATTTTCCAGATATTCAGAATTTTCTTTTTTTATCCAAACCGATTTTTTGATGACGATAATTTTCTCTAAATATTGGGAATTCTGAATAATTTCAAATGCCGCATCGTATTGTTCTTGGTTACCGGTCAATATAATTTTGGCTTCGGAATCGTCCAAAATATAAGAGGCTTGTTCGGCAGTATTGGTGGCATAAATAGGAACTGTAATGGCTCCCAACGCCATTACGGCGAGGTCAAAGCAAATCCATTCGGCGCAGTTTTCGGAATAAATGGCTACTTTGTCATTCTCTTTTATCCCGGCATTCCTAAGCGCATTGGCAGTTTTGTACACAAGGGTTCGCAACATGGACCAATTAATTTCCTTCCACTCGTTGTCTTTTTTGAAGCCTAAAGCCGGTTTTTTCAGAAATGTATCTGCGTTTTTATGGATAAAGTTGGTAAAATTCATTAGGCCTTTTTTAAGTCTTTTTTATAATGATTCAAATGAAAATCGATGCTTTCCGAAATGGGTAGAAACGATTCATTCAGTTGGTGTGTAATTTTTTTATTGGAAATAATATTGCTGGTACTTACCGCTTCTATATTTCTTTTGTTAATCATTTTCAACATTGGAAATAACCAGCCCAAAAGATACGCGAAGATTGTTCCTATTTTTAAAATGAAATTGGGGATGATTTTCACCTTGTTTAATCCGAATTTTGATCGAACCAAATTCGCCATTTCTTCAAATTTAATATTTTCTGAAATGAGAATAAATCTCTGGTCAAAAACCTCCTTTTCCATTAATAGAATGGCCATTTTCGACACATCCCGAACATCCACATAGGCTGTGGAACCACTAAAGGAGAAAGGCGACTTCAATAAGGATCCAAACAAGGTTCCGCTACTGGATTTCCAATTTCCCGAGCCAATGATTACTCCTGGATTCACAATAACCACCTTCAACCCTTCGGCTGAGGCTCTCCATACTTCCATTTCCGAGAAATGTTTGGATTTGGCATAGGCAGAATGTTCCAGTTTATGATTATAATCCGAACTTTCGTCCATAATGCCGTCTTCATTCAGTCCATCCAAAACCGCAATAGAGCTAACGAAACAAAATTTCTTTACGCTGGAATTTTGACAAGCATAGAGCAATTGTTTTGTTCCTTCGATATTGGTTTCATACATTTCCAATTTATCCTTTGGGTGGAAACTCACTTTGGCTGCACAATGATAGACTTCTTCTACTCCATCTACGGCGTTTTCCAGAGATGCAATATCTTCAAAATCAACTTTAACCCAAATTATTTGATCAAAAAAATCAGCTGGAGTATCGGTATAATAGGAGAATATTTTTTTCACTTCTTGCAATCGGTTTTCCGAACGATACGAAGCACGAACGGTTTTGCCCTGCTTTAGTAAGTCTAAAACAATAACACTACCGAGAATTCCTGTGGCTCCAGTTACTAAAATCATGGTTTTAAAGGGATACTAATCATTGGTATTGATAGGTGCAAAATACTTGCAAATATAACAAAAATTCTCGCTCCATGATGCATGAAACGAGGCAATAAAAAGTAAAAATAAAATGATCTTGAATGAATAATTTTTGCTTCTAAATCTCTCCAATCATAGATATGAAAGACTTTTCCGTTGGACATAACTTCAAAGAAAAATTGCAAAAAAAATAAGAAAATTCGCATAATAATACCGATAAATATCAGAACTTATGATAAGTTTGTGAGATAAATTTATTACAAACTTTAATATTTTCTTAACAAAAATCAATGAAACTCCAAAAACAAAACCATTGATAGATTTCAAAATTCTCAGACTGTCAATTTTCTTTTTCTTATTTTTACGAATTATTTTTTTGATTTTCGCAAGTTATCATAGAGAATTATCATTTTTCTAAAAATAATAAAAAAAAAAATCAATTTTAAGTGTAATAATATATGAAAAATACAGAAAAAATACTCATTTCATTGTTTATATTAATCAGTTTGAAATATACTGCACAATTTAATGAATTATTACACAAAAAATATAATGAAAAGATAATTCCCATCAATGAATTCTATCTTACGAGCATGAAACTATCGCCGCCACAAGCTGTACAAAAAGCTCAAGAATTGAAAGAATTTGGAAAAAAAAACAAGGACATTTCTCTGGAATTAGAAGCTGATCTTTATTTGGCATATTATAATATCTCTAATAAAATTGGAAACGAAAAAAAGTATCTTACTGATATTATCAAAGTAGAAAAGAAAGGAAAGAAAGCTGGTATTTTTGATATTGAAGCAAGGGCGGTAAAAGTACAGCAAAACTATTATTGGTACGATAAAAAAAATTATGAGATTGCATTTGATTATGCATTAAAATTGGATCAGCTTCTTAGGACAACCAATGCTAAAGATTTCCCGGATCTACCGGAATATTACTATATTATAGGAGGATGCTATTATTTATTTAGAGATTATCCTACAGCAATTAAATATTTTAAGGAGACCCTAAAGTCACCAGAAACCGAATTTAATTGGAGGGCTCGTTGGAGCGCTGGTAATACCATGGGATTGTGTTACATGAAGCTCAATAAAATCGATTCTTCCAATGTAATTTTCAAAAAAACTGCTAGTTCCAAATTTCTTAACAAAGACAGCATTCAATATACTATTTCTATGGGTAATATCGCCTACAACCTATATAGAAAGGGAAATTTTGAAAAAGCGAAACCTCTGTTTAAAGAGGATTATAACAACGCTTTGAAAAACAAAGATTATGGTTTGGCTGCTGGTGCCATGATTCCAATAGCGGATATTTACATTTCAGAAGGAAAAATAAGCGAAGCTTGGGAACTTTTACAACGGGCTAGTTCCTATATTAGAAATACAAACCAAACGGAAAGATATGAAAAATTGTACCCTATCATTAGCCGTTGGTATGATCGACAAGGAAACATAAAAAAATCAATAGAATACAAAGATTCCGCTGCTGTTGCCGCTCAAGAAAATAACAATACCTTCAGCAGCTTAATGATTCTACGGGTACAACAAAAGATTGCTAAACAAAAATTAGAAAATGCGGAATGGAAACTAAGGGAATCGAACAGAAATCATTTGATAAAAATGTTGTCATTTGTTGCATTTGTCATTGTTCTACTCATTTTTGTTTTACTGTATTATCGCTATATGAATCGGATTTATACGGAGCGAAAACGGGCAAAAGATGCTGAACTAAAATTTTCTGAAGCACAATTGGAAAATGCAAAACAAAAAATCGATAGCTTTCTGAAAGAAATTGAAAGTAAAAACACATTAATTTCACACCTTCAGCACATCGACCATTCCGTTCAAAACATTGCTATTATCGAAGAAATTAAAAAAACAGCCATTCTAACGGATGAAGATTGGGGGAAATTTCGATTGGCTTTCGAACAAATACATCCGGGATATATTGACAGACTTAAAGATAAATTTCCACATGTCACTCCTGCCGAAATTAGAATAATGGTTTTGAGTAGAATCGAGCTATCGCACAAAGAAATTGCCAACATCTTAGGAATTTCTGCACAATCTTCCAGAGTAACTTGGCACCGATTAAGAAAAAAATTAAACATCGAAGAAGGTGTTTCACCTCAGGATTTCAGTATTGGAATTTAACATTCACCTCTACAACATACTTTTCATTACTCTTTTCAGTAGAAATTACGCTATTAACATTGAGAAAATTTCATTTTTTATTCTTATTTTAAATAATAATCATAAGTTAAATTTGAATTATTTAAAAAAAATCATAATACAAGACCGTTGCACGGTAATTTCAC
>JAFDZI010000020.1 GCA_018266955.1 Bacteroidota bacterium | reverse complement strand
AAGTTTAATTGTGCAATGGTCTTAGCTTGTGAAAAATTATAAGTTATATTTTTTCCGTAATAAAAGGACAACAGCAGGCTATTTGAAAAATTAGTACTTATTATATGTAATATAAAAATTGAATCAAGAAGTGATTTTCCTGTGTTAAAGAAATACTCTAAAATTCTGTTTTTAAACGAGTAAAGCACTCTCTTGTAATTCTTTTAAAAATAATAAGGGTGCTATTTTTTACGTAATATATCACACACTGTATTATGTTTTACTATGTAAAAGCTTTTGCTTTGCAGAATAATTTAAAACAAACTATATTATGGTAAAGAATTTATTATTTAGGATTACTAAAATTGAACACATATTACTTTATATGTTATTTTTTAGTATTGGGGTTAATGCTCAGTGTAGCTTAACTGGCTGGAAACAATTCTCTCAAACAGAACATTCAAGTATCGCATTAAAGGAGGATGGTACAGTTTGGGTTTGGGGAAATAATACTGAAGGTATTACAGGTAACGGAACAGCAGGAGGCGTTATACAACATCCTACACAAGTAGGAACGTCCTCTGATTGGACAGAAATTGCCGCTGGGCGTTTCTTTGTTTTGGCAAAAAAGGCTAATGGCGATTTGTATGGTTGGGGAGACAATACTTGGGGGAATCTAGGTAATGGTAATAATACAGATCAGTATTCTCCCATTTTAATTGCACAAAATGTTACTTCTTTTTCGGCTGGTTATCATCATACAATGATTGTAAAAACAGATGGTACAATGTGGGGAACAGGATATAATGAATGGGGAAATTTAGGTAACGGAAATCTGATAAACTCTAATACATGGCAACAAGAAGCTTCTTTAGCAACAAATTGGGCAAAAGTAGGCACTGGATACTACGCCTCGTATGGTATTAAAACCAACGGCACCCTTTGGTCTGTAGGATCTAATGTTTATGGTCAAACAGGAACGGGAACAACGTCAGGAGCAACATCTACCTTTACACAAATAGGAACAGATACGAATTGGAAAGAAGCTACAGGAGGCGTGTATCATGCTTTAGGTCTTAAAACTAATGGTAAACTATTTGGTTGGGGTTCTGGAGCTGATGGAAGATTAGGAATAGTTGGAGCAGGAGCTACAATTTATTATAATCCACAAGCGATTGAAGCTTCTTCTAATTACACATATATTGCAACATCTTGGGATGCATCAGCAATTATTAAATCAGATGGAACTCTTTATGCTATGGGAGTGAACCACGGAGGTATTACAGGAGGGGTTGCTGCTAGTACATATAACCTGGCTCCTCAACAAGTGGGTACAGATAGTGATTGGAAAAATTTAACATTAAGAGTTGGAGGTTTTCACTTCGGAGCTGTTAAAAATGATACGTCAATATGGGCATGGGGAACAGACAACTTATATCAGCTAGGAAATGGAGATGGAGTTGCTTTAAATAAAAACGTACCAACCCAAGTTACTTGCGTGGATGACTCTGCATTAGGGACTAGTGAAGTTTTAAAAACCAAAGTTTCTATTTATCCAAACCCTGTTAAAGATGCTCTAAATTTAATTTCAGATCATAAAAACCCTGAAATAAAGATATTTTCTGCAACTGGAAGACTAATAAAATCTGTTAAAGTTGAAAAAAATAAAGCAATAAACACTTCAGACTTACCAAAAGGAGTTTACTTCTTAAAAATACAAAACGAATCAGAAGGAGTTAAATTTATTAAAGAATAGGTTTCTGATTATACATTTTTAAATAATATATAAAAAACAATCTTCGGGTTGTTTTTTTCGTTATGTATGTAAGGCTTCCCGTCGAGATAAGTTTAACTTAAGTTTAAAGCTAAACGGTGAGTCAAAATCAAATGTCTGTTACCCTCTATATAAATCATTATATTCATATCTTGATTATAATGAACAATACATGGTAACGGAACTTCTTCTACCAAGGTGTTGAAATCTATCTAGACGATTTTGTTATTGTATTTGACAAAAAAATTAGTACACACAACTGAAAAATGTTTAACTTAGTATTGAATTTTATACCAAGTTACATTAAAAAATCACGATTATGAAGAAACATCTATTTTCCGCTTTATTGCTTATGATGGGCAGTAGCGCCTTTGCACAGCAAGAGATTTATGCACTTACCGGAATGCAAAGCCCTAATATCGTTTTTAAAGACTTTCGCGCTTTAGACCTGAAATCCGGACAAACGAAAGAGGTTATTTTTAGTAAAGAGTCCAATGCCATGGTTTTGGACAATGCCAGAAATACTGTAATTGCCGAAACCAAAGGTGATTACAATAATGCTCAGGCAAATGCCATTGCTGCTATGGCTTTGGATGCAACAGGCACTTCATTAGTCTATATGCCTATGTACTCCAATCAGTTTTATGCATTGGATTTAAAAACAAAAAATATTACAAGGATAGATAATTCTGTAGCCAAAGCTATACCTTGTGATATCAATTCGCATTTTACCCGAATGGCAACTGGGACAGATGGTGCTATCTACACCCTGAACAATTCTGGGAGCCAACTTCTGAAAATTGAAAAACAAAATGGTGAATATCATGTAAAGGATTTAGGATCTGTAATGAATGACGAATCCAATGGAGAGAACAAGCTTCAAATAATGAATATTGGTTTTGGAGGCGATATGGTGGCAGATAAAGACAATAATTTTTATATTTTCTCTGCTTCAGGTCATGTTTTTGTTTTGAATTCACTATCTAAAGTTGCAAAATTCATAGGAAAAGTAAATGGTTTACCAGAAAATTATTCCCTCAACGGAGCAGCAGCTAACGAAAATGGTGCTGTTGTGGTAGGTTCTGCTAAAGGGGGAGATTTGTATGAAGTACAAGTAGAAACGCTTCAAGCGAAACCTATTTATGGTGGTGTGCAACATCAAATCTACGACTTGGCAAGTAAGTATGTGATTGGTAAAAAAGGAGAAGTAAACACTTGGGTTCAAAATGATATTTATCCTACCAAGGTTAGCGAAGGTGAAGTTACCATACAACTAGAACCTAAATTGGCAAAAAGCCTCATAAAAGCAGAAGTGTACAATGCTGTTGGAACCAAAGTGTTGGAAAAATCCATGAGCAACCAAAGAATCTTATCTCTTGAAGGATTGCCACAAGGAATGTATCTTATCCATATTTTAGGAGAAAAAGGAGACGCTTTGGTATCTAAAAAAGTTTTGGTCGTTCAATAATCGTTTGAGGTTTACAAATAAAAAAGGCTGGTTTTCTATTGATACCAGCCTTTCATTTTATTTCTTACGGATTAGCCAAAGTCCTATAAAGGTAAGAAGTCCGTTGATGATGAGTAATTCTAATCCAATTTTAAATTCACCAAAAATAGTCTCTTGGAATTTATCGATGAAGAAAGAAACCAATGGTGCAGCAATACAGATGTAAGGAACCAGTCGGTCTTGTACTTTATGTTTTGTAAAAATCCCAAAAGCAAACAATCCTAAGAGTGGTCCATAAGTGAAGCCAGCTAATTTTAGGATAAGGCCAATCATGGAATTGTCATTAATTAATTTGAAAATAATCACCATGATTAAAAAAGCTACCGCTACCAAAAGATGAATTTTCTTTCTGAATTTTTCTTTTCTTTGGTTGTCCCAGTCCTTATCTTTTAGTCCATAAATATCTATGCAAAGCGATGAGGTAAGCGCCGTCATTGCCCCATCGGCACTCGGAAACAAAGCCGAAATTAACGCAATAATGAAGATGATGGATATAACTCCCGGCATATGGTTGAGGGCTATTTCAGGAAATAACTGATCGCCGGTCGTACTTAGGTTTTCTTGTGCGCCGTATAAATGTAATAAACCGCCCATGAATAAAAACAAAGAAATAACTCCTACTAAGATAAAACCAAGTACCACCATATTTTTTTGAGAATCTTTTAACTTAGTTACCGATAGTGATTTCTGCATCATTTCTTGGTCTATTCCCGTCATGGTTATCGTAATAAAAGCACCAGCCAAAATTTGCTTAATAAAAAAAGCCTTAGCATTAGTATCTGTATTCAATACCTCGGTGTAGCCTTTGTTGTGCATGGCAGAGAGGCTTTCAAAGAAGTTTAGTCCCAAATGGTTCATCATATACGCCGAACAAATAACCAATCCCAACAGCATACAAGTAGTTTGCAATGTATCGGTCCAAACAATGGTCTTTACACCGCCTTCATAGGTGTAGAGGATGATCATCCCCAGAATTACCAATGTGGTTACAATAAACGGAACGCCTAAGCTCTCCAATATTGCAACCTGTAAAATATTCACCACCAAATACAACCTTGCCGTAGCACCTACCAAACGAGAGACAATAAAAATCCATGCTCCAGATTTATATGAAAAATTCCCCATTCTACTTTGTAGATATCCGTAGATGGAAGTCAGTTGAAGTCTATAATATAAAGGAAGTAAAATATAAGCAATAACAACATAGCCTATGAGGTAGCCTATGGTAATTTGCAAATAATGAAACTGGTCATTCCCGACAGCACCAGGAACCGATACAAAAGTAACCCCAGAAAGCGATGTGCCAATCATCCCAAAAGCCACCAACATCCAATTGGACTTTCTGTTGCCAATAAAAAAGCTCTCATTGTTGCTGCCTTTACCTGTCTTCAGTGCAACCCAAAGCAATAGTGCAAAATAAACAACAATAATGGATAATAAAATGTAGGGATTCATATAAGTTCATTTTTTTAAAGTGAACAAATATATGTTTTTTGATTGAAAATAAAGGTTAAGATTTTTTAGATTTATTTTTGGGCGTATCCCTCGCCAATACTTTTCCCGCTGCTCGGGTCGGGCTTTTCATTACAATCTTGGGCTCGTTCCTCGCCCAAGGATTTTCATTGCAATCCCTTACGCAAAACGACACTCATGCGTTTGTAAAAGAAGTGTTTTTTTCAACAAGCTCTTAGTTTACTTCAAAGAAAAAAGTAGAAAAAGATTATGCCTTCGTTCTGGCTTTGGCAAGAATAGGAATAGAGATAAGTCCCATAATGAGCATAATAACCATCTGCATGGTGTGCGAAAGAAAGGCGTATGACAAACCTATAGCAGCGCCCTCCTCAAAAGATTTGCCCAAAGAAATGAACAAAGCGCCAATGCCAATTTTTAAAGCAAAGTGAAATGCACCTATTCCTCCCGATGCAGGAATCATCATGCCCAAAGTACCAACCACAATAATAAAGAACCCATCAGCAATCCCAAAATGACTGGTCTCCGGAAGTGCAAAACACACCAAATATGCAGCAAAATAATAACTCAACCAAATGCCAATAGTGTACATCAAAAACTTGGCTTTTTGCTTCAATCGGAAAATGGAAGTTAACCCTTGGAAAATTCCATCAATAAAATGAATGATTTTTGCCAAAATAGGAATGTGCAAAAAACGACTTTTGAATTTGAAAAATACAAACGAACCTAAAGCAAAAAACAATAAAAAACCAATAAGATAACTAGGATTGAAACGAAACCCCGATTTTTGATAAAAGGCAGCAATGGCATCGTATTTAAAAAATAAAGTAAGAGCAAGGAAAAATAACATGCAAACCAAGTCGATCACCCTTTCTAAAATAATAGTGCCAAATGACTGATCCACAGGGATTTTTTCCACACCAAATAATGCGGTAGATCTTGCTAGTTCGCCACTTCTGGGGATGGTAAGATTCATTAAGTAGCCAAAAGAAATTGTCCACAATGCATTAGAATTGGATATTCTATGCCCCAAAGGTTCTAAAAGTAAATTCCAGCGTACTGCTCGAAACCAATAGGCTGCAATACCAAATGCAGAAGCGGCCAATATCCAAAAATAATTGGCATTCTTCATCGAGTCTATAATTTTCTCAAATTCCAACCCTCGTACTGCCAGCCACATAAATACAATGGCGAAGACCAAAGAAATGATAATGGTAACAAAGGATTTTGTTTTGTTTTTGCCTTTATTCATGCGTAGTGTAGGAAGTGAGATGCAATTAAGTTAAAAGATTGGTTTCTTCATTAGGGAAAATGATTTTCGGGTGGTGGTTTTTTGCTTCCTCCGGTGTCATGTGTGCATAGGCTATAATGATGACAACATCCCCTTTTTGAACTTTTCTTGCTGCAGGTCCGTTAAGGCAAATCTCGCCAGAACCTCTTTTCCCTTTTATGGCATAAGTGTCAAAGCGTTCACCGTTATTTACATTTACGATATACACTCTTTCTCCTACCATAATTCCAGATGCATCCAGCAAATCTTCGTCTATGGTAATACTTCCTATGTAGTCCAAATCCGAGGCCGTTACTTTTACCCGATGGATTTTGGATTTAAATACTTCAATTAACATGGCGCAAATTTACTATAATTTATAAAAATGATGTACTTTTCTTAGGTTAATTCTTGTTCTTTTACGACTATTCGTCGTGTTTTTTATTGAATTTAGGGTGTAGGTGTCGTTTTTAAATGGTCTTGCCTAGCTGTTTTTTGGATTTTTTTTGTGTTTTTTGGATTATATTTAATGGTCTAAGTTGTAGAATTTTATCTAAAAATAAAGATGAAAAATAATATTATGAATTTCATAATTTGTATTTAATATTTATTATATAATGCAAAACTTTGAAATAATGGCTTTTGTGTTGAGAATAATTCTCTGTAAATGGGTTTTTTCGGTGACTGTTAAAAATGATAAAAATTGTTTAAAAAGTTTTAAAGTATGAATAATATCGTGTTTAATTAAAAAATATTTGCGTATTCCGAAAATTGTTTTACATTTGCTTTGTACAACGAAGAACACTAACAAATAAATTAAATATTGTATTATGAACAAAACAGAACTTATCGATGCAATGGCAAAAGATGCCGGAATTACAAAAGTAGCAGCTAAAGCAGCTTTGGAATCTTTTATGTCCAATGTAACTTCTACTCTTAAGAAAAAAGAAGGAAAAGTGTCTTTAATTGGATTTGGAACTTTTTCTGTTTCCGAAAGAGCAGCAAGACAAGGGATTAACCCAGCTACTAAAAAGCCAATTAAAATTGCAGCTAAAAAAGTGGCTAAATTTAAAGCCGGTGCCGAGCTTGCTAATGCTGTAGCGGGTGTAAAGAAAAAATAATTTTATTTTTTTATAATTTAGGATCTCAGTCTTCATAGGCTGAGATTTTTTTGTGAAATCATTATTCTTATTTTCAATGTTTGGGAGTCTTGCATCGTATTGTGATTTTCATCATGAACTATTGAATAAAATTGATTATTTTTGCCAAAATTTTTTCATTATGCCAAAAATTTCCAATCGTGCGTTGCATATGCCGGCTTCTCCTATGAGGAAACTTATTCCTTATGCATTAAAAGCAAAAAAAAATGGAACGAAAGTATATCATTTGAATATCGGTCAACCCGATATTGAAACTCCTGAAACCGCACTGAATGCGATTAAAAATAATCATCTGAAAATTTATGAATATGCCCTTTCTGAAGGGAATTTGGATTATAGAACTGCACTTAAAAATTATTATCACCGCTTAGGTTTTACCGATTTGGGTACCGATAATTTCATCGTTACCAATGGCGGTTCAGAGGCATTGAGCTTTGCTTTGTCCACACTTTGCGATGATGGTGATGAAGTAATTATTCCTGAGCCATATTATGCAAATTACAATGGATTTACTAGTAATTTTAATATTCATGTAGTAGCCATTCCTTCTACCATTAACGAAGGATTTGCGCTTCCGCCAATTGAAGAATTTGAGAAAAAAATTACGGATAAAACCCGTGCCATCGTTATTTGTAATCCTGGAAACCCTACAGGTTATTTGTACACCAAAGAAGAATTGCAAAAATTAGCAGAAATTGCACTTAAACATGATATTGTTGTGATTTCTGACGAGGTCTATAGGGAATATGTTTATGATGGAGAACATCAGGTTTCTATGTTGGAATTTTCAGAATTGGCAGATAATTGCATCATCATCGATTCTGAATCCAAAAGATACAGTATGTGTGGCGCTAGAATTGGCTGCATGATTACTCGTTCCAAGAAAATCCACGATGCGGCCATGTTGTTTGCGCAAGCTAGATTGAGCCCCGTGTTATTAGGACAAATTGCTGCGGCAGCTGCGCACGAAAACGACGAAGAATACATTGCCAATGTTCGTGCTGAATACAAGCATAGAAGAGATACTTTGGTAAAGTTGTTGAATGAAATACCAGGTGTGGTTTGTCCTAATCCAAAAGGTGCTTTTTATTGTGTGGCAGAATTGCCAGTAAAGGATACTGATAAATTTGCTAAATGGCTTTTAGAGAGTTATTCCAATAACAATGAAACTGTAATGGTGGCGCCTATGTCTGGCTTTTATAGCAATCCGGCATTAGGGAAAAAACAAATTCGTGCAGCTTATGTATTGAAGGAAGATGACTTGGTAAGAAGCGTAGAACTCCTAGCGGATGCGCTTAGTAAATACAAAGAAATTGAAGGATAAAAATAATACAACGGGCTTTAGCCCGTTTTTTGTTGCCCACTTTTAACATCCATATTTTTTCTTTACTTTCGCATTAGAAATTCAACCATGACTATTCAAGAAAATTTTTCGCTCTTATCCTATAATACCTTTGGTGTAAAGGTGAATGCTAGGTATTTTGCAGTAGTACAATCTTTGGAAGACTTACAATCGGCTATACTTTTTGCTAAAGAAAACAATCTGCCTTTATTATTTTTAGGTGGAGGAAGTAATATTTTGTTTGCCCAAGATTTTGCGGGTTTAGTGGTTCAACTTAATTTAAAAGGGATAGCAATTGTGTCGCAAGGGGAAGATGAAGTTTTAATCTCAGCTCAAGCGGGGGAAAATTGGCATGAATTTGTACAGTATTGCTTGAGAAATAATTATGGAGGGTTGGAGAATTTGTCGCTTATTCCTGGGAATGTAGGGACTTCGCCAATTCAAAATATTGGTGCTTATGGTGTAGAAATTAAAGATGTTTTCCATTCTTGTACGGTGCTTCATCTATCCACATTTGCATTGGAAACTTTTACCTTGCCCCAATGTAATTTTGGCTATAGAGATTCAGTTTTCAAAAATGTTGGAAAGGGAAAATATGTCATTATGGAAGTTACCTATCGTTTGACGAAAAATAACCATGCTATTCGTGTGGATTACGGTGCAATACAAAATGAATTGGCAAAAATGGGAGTCGGCACACCGCCTTCTATTCAAGAAGTTTCAAGAGCAGTTGTAGCAATTAGAGAAAGTAAATTGCCCAACCCTAAACTTATTGGCAATGCCGGTAGTTTTTTTAAAAACCCTACGGTAGATATTCAATTTTTTAATGATTTGAAACTTCGCTTTCCTACAATTTCTGGATATGCTAATGAAAAAGGAGTGAAAATTGCGGCAGGTTGGCTCATCGAACAAGCGGGTTGGAAAGGAAAACAAATAGGGAATGTCGCCTGTCATCATTTACAAGCTTTGGTTATTATTAATAAAACTGGACGGGCCAGCGGAAAAGAAATTTACGATTTTTCTGAAAAAATCATTCAGTCGGTTAAGGAAAAGTTTTCAATAGTACTGGAAAGAGAGGTTAATATTGTGTAGTTTTTCTCAGTCTAAATACTTTATAAAGTTCACCATTTGTGTGGACTTTTTTTTGTGTGTTGAGTCAGGGTAAATTATATGATTAAAATCATAAGGCTAGGAATTTATAATTCGATAATTTTGTCCGAATTAAATTTGTTTCATTCCTTATAAAATGAACTATGTATAAAATTTGGACCATTTGTTTTTTATTGATAGCCTTTTTTGCTTATTCGTCATGGATTTATACCGATGCCACCAATTATGGTTCTACGATGAATCTTAAACAAAGCGAAGGCAAAAGAATTTACCACGAAAATAACTGCCAATCTTGTCATCAAATTTTTGGATTGGGTGGGTATTTAGGTCCAGAATTAACTACGGTTTATTCGGACAAACATAGGGGAGAGGCTTATGCGGAGGCTTTTTTGAAAAATGGAGGTGGGACACGAATGCCTAATTTTAACTTCAATGATGAGGAAATAGATGCACTTTTGGCCTATTTGAAATATGTGGACGAAAATGCTACCTCTTATAAGGTGATGAATCAATCGAATAAGTAATCAGTATTAGAAGTAAAAGTAAGAAGTCGTCATTGAAAAATTTGTTTTCATAAAATTAAATAATCATCGACTCCATTAAAAATAATTAAAAAGGAGATAAATACCAATGAATATAGGCGATTACATTTGGCCTATGAAAACAATAAAACCCTACATATGAAAAACAATACCATAGGAAGCGCTTATTTTATTATTGCCATTCTATCTTTATTTTTAGGATTAACATTTGGGATTTTAGGAGGATTGCAATACGCTTTTCCTGAATTTTTGAAGCTGGATTTATCGTTTCAAAAAATTAGACCTTTGCACACCTATTTGTCTGTAAATTGGATTTTTTGTGCAGCAACCGGGATCATTTATTATTATTTGCCTGAAGTTTCCAAAAGGAAAATTTTTTCTACAACATTAGGTAAAGTCCAAGCTGTTTTGCAATTACTCATCTTGTTTGTGGTATGTGTATTTTTTTTGATGGGTAAATTTTCAGGTAGAGAATATTTGGAGTTTCCTCCATATATGGTGGGATTAATCGTTTTTACTTGGATTTTATTTATGGTGAATGTTTTCGCCACCCTTCGTCCGAATTTTAAAATTGCACCCGTTTATTTTTGGAGCTGGACTACTGGTTTGGTATTTTTCTTATTGACGATTTTGGAAGCACAATTGTGGAATTTACCGTATTTTAACAATAATATCATTCGGGATGTTACCGTACAGTGGAAAGCGATGGGAGCTTTTGTTGGGTCGTGGAATGCATTGGTCTATGGAACAGCGATGTATGCAATGGAAAGAATATCTGGAGATAAAAGCATCAATCTTTCTAAGAAAGCTTTTTTCTTTTATTTTTTAGGTCTTACCAATCTTATGTTCAATTGGGGACATCATACCTACATAGTACCGGCATCGCCTTGGGTAAAGACAGTTTCTTATGTAATTAGTATGACTGAATTACTTATTTTGGCCAATATTATTTATGGATTCAGGAAGTCTTATCTAAAGGCAAATTACACCAATAATAAGTTGTCTTTTAAATTCTTAACCTATGCAGAAATGTGGATTTTATTGAATTTAATTCTGTCTATTTCCATTTCTGTTCCCTATATTAATCAGTTTACTCATGGCACCCATATTACGGTAGCGCATGCAATGGGTTCTACAATTGGGATCAATACTCTTTTAATATTAGCCTCTTTTACCTTGGTCATCGATGCGGTGCAACCAGGATTTTTGAATATACGAAGGTATGGACGATGGATTTTTACTTTTAATTTTGCTTTGTTTTTCTTTTGGTTTTCTTTAATAGGTATGGGTTTAAATAAAATTGCAGGAAAACAGGATAATGTAGGATTTCAACAGATAATGGATGGTTTGATGCCTTATTTTAAAGTTTTTGCCGCTTCTGGTGGCGTGTTGTTGGTGGCTTTGGTGGCTATGTTGTGGCCAGTACTTAGGTTTAGTGTCGCACAACTCAGAGCATTGAAGGGGTTTGAAGAAAGTTCAATGAGTTTAGAGAAAAAAGCATCGTAACTATTTTAAGAAGGTTCGCTTTTAATGAAATTATCCAAAGAAATAAGCATTCTGTTGAGAATGCTTATTTTATTGAGGGTAAAATGGTTGATTGTGAATAATTTGTTTTGAGAATTTTAAATATTTTCGAATTTTATTCTTTGTACCATGAGGAATATTTTACATAATTATTGGCAATTCTGTTCACTTCTCCTTCTAATAGTTCGGCGGAAATATCCTTGATTTTTTTGGCTGGAATCCCACCCCATACTTCACCAGATTTTATGTGGGTTCCTTGGGTGACCACCGATCCTGCTCCTACAATAGAGTTGCTTTCTACCAAACAATCGTCCATAACGATGGCGCCCATCCCAATCAAAACATTGTCTTGAATGGTGCAACCATGTACAATGGCATTATGGCCTATGGATACATTGTTCCCAATGACTAATGGGAATTTTTCGTAAGTGCAATGCAACATTACATTATCCTGTATGTTTACTTTGTCGCCCATTTTAATGTAATGTACATCACCACGGATGACAGCATTGTACCAAATACTACATTGTTTTCCCATGCTAACATCACCTACGATTACTGCGGTTTCGGCTAAGAAACAATCTTCACCCATCTGAGGGGTTTTGCCCAATAATTCTCTAATAATTGCCATAAATTCACTGCTTTTTAATAAGGTAAATATATTAAAAAATATGTAAAACAATTGTTTGGTAATAAAAATGATTTTTTAAGATATACATCATCAAATCTCATTGATAAAATCTAATGTAAAAAAGTAAATTATCAATTTCTTATCCTTACTTTTGCGGTTTCAAATTTAACATAATGTATAAAGTATTAATAGAACCTACTGCTAATCCTAAAGTGATGAAATTTGTTGCGGATTATACTCTTATTCCAGGATCTTTAGAGTTGGATAGTACTTCGGATTTAGCCGAAATACCTATGGCTCAAGCGTTGCTGAAATATCCTTTCGTTGAAAAGGTTTTTATTTCTGCTAACTTTGTTGCTGTATCTAAGCAAGATGGAGTTGAATGGGAGCATGTTGTGGATAGTTTGAAAAACATTATTGCTGAAGAACTAGAAGCTAATCCAAGGATATATGTGAAAAAAAATACAGAAGAACTTCAGGTATATGCAGAAATGACGCCCAATCCACAGGTGATGAAGTTTGTTTCTCCTCAGTCGTTGATCGCTGGTTCTTTAGAAGCAAAGTCTTTGGAAGAAGCCGCTGGAATACCTGTTGCGGAGGCTTTGTATGGGGCATTTTCTTATGTAAAGGAGGTTTTTATTTCGGATAATTTTATTGCTGTAACGATAGATCGTACCGTACAATGGCACGAGGTAATGGTAGAAGTAAGAACTTTTGTAAGTGATTATCTGAAAAATGGGGGTAAAATTGCCATCATTGAACCTCAGAACTCTAAAAATGCAGTAGAAAAAATCATCAATAGAGAATATAACGAAATCGAAAGCAAGATAGCCGATATTTTAAATGAATATGTTGCACCGGCAGTAGAAAGTGATGGTGGGCAAATATCGCTTATAGAGTTTGATGGCGAAACCAAAACTGCTAGAATGCTCATGCAGGGCGCATGTTCTGGCTGTCCAAGCTCTACGGCAACACTAAAGAATGGAATACAGAATTTGCTGAAACAATTCTTACCCGATGTAGTAGAAAATGTAGAAGCTGTTAATGCTTAAAATGAATTAAAAAAAGATAAATCGTTGTTCGGTTTATCTTTTTTATTTTCGTTAAAAATTTCATCTCAACAAAAAATAAAATTAGAGTTTTTATTCATAAAAATTTGCTATTTTTGCAAACTAAAATTTGAAATAACAATGAAGGTTACCGCACACAATCACGATGAAGTAAGTGCAAGACTTACAGTAACAATAGACAGAGTTGATTACAAAGATAAAGTTGAAAAACAACTTTTGAATTATGCAAAAAATGCTACAATCCCAGGTTTTAGAAAAGGGAAAGTGCCATTGAGTATGGTGAAAAGACAATACGAAGCGCCTATTGCTTTTGAAGAAATTAACAAACAAATTTCTGAAGCATTGAACCAATTCGTAGATGAAAATAAAATGAGATTGGTTGGTCAGCCAGTGCCACAACCAGTAGATGATTTCGATTATAAAAAAGAGCAATTATCAGTGGACTTCGAAGTTGGTTTCGAACCTTCTTTCTCTATTGATTTAGCAAAATACGAAGCTCCTCATTTTAAAGTAGAGTCTGGAGATAAAGAAGTGAACCAGTCTATTGAGAACATGCAAAAAAGATTTGCAGAACAAGTACCTCAAGAAAAAATTGCTGATGATTCTTTTGTTGCCTTAGAAGTGAGCCAAATTGTTGAGGCAGATGCTGAAGGGGAGCACAATCATCATCCAAAACATGTAACCATCAGTGCTGAAAATAAAGAAGCTTTCCAATTGGTGAAAGAATTGGCAATGGATGGATCGGTTAAAATTTCCAAAGAAGACCTTGTAAACACTGAAGTTTTGGCAACACAACTTGGTTTTACAAAAGCTGAAGTAGAGCACTTGCACCAC
Organism: Bacteroidota bacterium; assembly: GCA_018266955.1. Lineage (GTDB taxonomy): Bacteria > Bacteroidota > Bacteroidia > Flavobacteriales > Weeksellaceae > Amniculibacterium. The sequence continues at coordinate 40,284 of JAFDZI010000020.1, read as the reverse complement.
AACGAATTAGAAGTAAAAGTGAAAGATTTCTACGGACTAAACAACCACGAAATCAATCAAGAATTGTTCGATAAAGTGTACGGAAAAGACAACATCACTTCCGAAGATGAATTAAAAACTCGTGTGAAAACTGAGTTAGATGAGTATTTCCAACAAAATGCTGATGTACACTTTGTAAATAAAGTATTAGAACAAATCGTTGAAAAAGAAGAAGTTAAATTGCCTGAGACTTTCTTGGTGAAATGGTTAATGTTCAGCAATCAAAATATTAAAACTGAAGTGCAAGCTCAAGAAGTTTTGGATGCAGAGAAAAATGCCATCAAATATCAAATTATCGAAGGTAAATTACTAAACGATAATGATATTAAATTGGATTATGCTGATGTTTTAGGCCAAGCGGAGCAATTGGTGAAAAATCAATTGGCAATCTACGGAATTCACCATTTAGGAGACGAAGAAATTCAAAAATATGCTGTTGAAATGTTGAAAGACCAAGAGCAAGTAAGACAAATTTCTTCTGAAGTTGCTATGGCTAAATTGAAAGATGTAATCTTAGAAAAAGCCACTAAAAAGGAAACTAAAGTTTCTCACGACGAATTCTTAGAAGAATTGAAAAAGTAATAACAATCGCTTAGATTGAAAAAACCGAGAAGAAATTCTCGGTTTTTTTATTGGTGGAAAGGTGGTTTCGCTATTTTCCAAATTCTTTCTTCCATTCTTCCGCAGCTTCGGAAAGTTGTTGGTAGAACGCTTCTCCATACTTACGGATCAAAGGTGTTTTTAAAAACCGATACACAGGTACTTCTAATTCTTTACCCAAAGTACAAGCATCACTGCAAATATGCCATTCATGGTAGTTCAATGCTTCAAAAGTGGAATATTTTTGAGCACGAATAGGGTAGAGATGGCAAGAAATAGGCTTTTGCCAATCAATTACACCTGCTTCGTATGCCTTTTCTATACCGCATTTGGTAATTCCCTTTTCGTCATAGGTAACATACACACATTCTCTGTTTTCCACCATAGGAGTTACAAAATCACCATCGCTAGGATCTACGACCCAGGTTCCTTGCTCCTCAATGGCTTTTATCCCTTCTTTGGTTAAGAAAGGTTTTATTTTCTCATAAATATCTTCCAATATTTTGGCTTCTTCTTTTTCTAAAGGAGCACCTATGTCGCCTTCCACGCAACATGCACCTTTGCATTTGCTAAGGTTGCATACAAATTCTTCAGAAAAAACATCTTCAGAAATTAATTTATCGTCTATCTGTATCATAATTTTTAAAAATTAAATATAAGTTGTTTTAGGTTGAAAAAAGTACCAATTTTAAATATAATAAGCGTAAGTATAACGCACCATACGCCTAGTTCTCGCATCCAATATTGTGGGAAATATCGAAGGTATCTGCCTAGGATAATACTCGCCGGAAGCGCAAGTAAAAGTAGGTATTCATATTGTTGATTCATGTAGAGTACGATGCTTACAGATTGTGCAACAGAAAATGTAAGAACAAAACTATATTTATATTTATTGACCAAACTTTTCTCGTTGATATGGATGAAATGTGAGGCAATGGCTAAAATAAGCATCAGTAATATTGGACTGAGCAGTGTAAAAGGGTAATAAGATTCGCGTAAGGAAAACGAGTAATCGAATGGGAAATAATCCATATTGATGCTTATGAAATCCATGCTAAACATAATCGACAAGTACGAAATACTTATTAAAAAAAATCCTAAAAAAAGTCGAAACAGATTCAAAGAAATCTGTGCAGATGTAGCTATAATATGGATGATAACAAATAGAAGCAAAGGCCAAGTGGTCGGTAAGAAAAAATAATTGATGGCCAATAATACGCCCACCAATACAAATGCATTTTTCCGAACTCTGTCTTCGGTATTGGTCAGGATAAGAAGTAGAAAAGAATTGCTGAGTAATGCTACCGATAAACCAATATCTAAATTTCCGGGATATAGAGCAAAAACAAAAAAGGTATATAGAAATAAAGGCAAATGAATCTGTTGATTGAGATTAATTTTATTGAACAAAAAATATCCTAATGCGATTCCTATAAAAGTTACTGATTCGGAAATTAGCTCTAATGCACTGAAATTTAGAATGTTAAACAATAAGGTGATCAGCAGTAAAAATGCCATATACACCGGTATTGAAAAAATATTGCTTTCTTTTGAAAGTAATCTAAACATTTTTTATAAATTTGTGCAAAGTTAATTTAAAAAAGGAAATTATGACGGCTTTGTTTTTATTAATCAGTGATGCATTCAAATGGTCATTTCAATTTTATGATCTTTTTGGAAATGTTCTGAATTGGGTTTTATTTGTAGTAGCATCTGCGATGTTCATCTACTGGTGTTGGGAGCTTATTGTTCCGTTAGGAAATAACAAAGACAATGATTATACCTCACCTTCCAAAGAATTCAGACCTTATTACGATCCTAAGATTTATAATAAAAAATAAAAATAGGTATTCAATATATAAAATCCGTTTCAATAATTTTGAAACGGATTTTATTTTACATTTAGAGCTTGTTTATATTTTATTGCTAAAAATTTTTATAGCTAATTTGAGATGGATTTTTTGCTTCGTCTTTACAGATTTAGCGGGCTAAATCAAAAAAAGGAAGTGAAAAATAGGCTCAAAAGAGCATCAAAAGGTAGCAAAGATTATATTCAACTTCTATAAAATTAATTTCGGTAAAATATTAAACAGGCTCTTAATTGTTTACATCAAAAATAAATCTCAATAAATAGAGATTTTTCCATATTTAATTTAAAGAAACATCTTTAGGTGCATTGGCCCAAAGTAAGAACTCGCCACCTAAATTTTGCATTATTTTTTTCCATAAATCCTCTTCCACCAAAGTGTAGTCCAATTGAAAAACATCGACCACAATCCAAGATTTTCTTTCAATTTCTTGCTCTAATTGCCCAGGACTCCACCCTGAGTATCCGGAGAAAATACGAACATCTTCTAGTTGTAATTGGTTGTTGATGATGGCTGTTATAACAGATTCTATATCTTCAGTTAAGTAAAAATTAGCATCTAGCTTAACAAATAATTCTGTTATAGGCGCTCCTTTAACGATGAAAAATACTTTGTCATTTTCTACTGGACCTCCATTATACACCGATATTTTGGTTTGAAATAGCTTCTCCAAAATTTTACTCGGTTCAGGACTTTTCTTGTTTAACAATAACCCAAAAGCACCTTGATCATTATGTTCAATCATCAAAATAACCGATCTTGAAAAAATATCATTGGAGATATCCGGTGTAGAAATTAATATTTTACCTTTGTAATACATAGTCAAATATAATTATTTTTTCATGGAAAATCTACATGATCATAGAAAAGTTTATGATAAATTCGAATTGATAGAAGACCAAGTGAAGCAGAACCCGATAGAACAATTCAGAAATTGGTTGTTAGAAGCCCAGGAAACACCTTCTGTATCTGAGGCCAATGCTATGTCTGTTTCTACACTAGAGTCCGATGGATGCCCAAGGACTCGTATGGTTTTATTAAAATCTTATACTTGGGAAGGTTTTGTTTTTTATACCAATTATGATAGCCGAAAAGGAAAAGCTTTAGTAGATAATCCAAAGGCTTGTTTGCATTTCTTTTGGCCAGGTTTGGAAAGACAAATTATTATAAAAGCAATTTTGGAAAGAGTGGCCGACAATCTTTCGGATGGCTATTTTTCCTCAAGACCTAGGGGTAGCCAGCTGGGAGCTTGGGTTTCTCCTCAAAGTATGGAAATTCCCAATAAAGACTTCTTGGAAAATCGTTTATTGGAGATAGAAAAAGAATGGGAAGGTAAAGAGGTGGGAAGACCTACAAATTGGGGAGGATTTCTTGCGAAACCTTATGAAATTGAATTTTGGCAAGGCCGACCAAACCGATTACACGATAGGATTCTGTACACCTTAACCAACGATTTTGATTGGAAAATATCCCGTTTGGCACCTTGATTTTTCAAAGTTTAATTTAATAAAAAGGCACTCAATCGTTGTCATTGAGCGCCTTTTTATCTTTATTCAATTGGGTTTACCCATTTTTCCATTGCGTGATCATATCCGTAAACCTTTCGTTACCAAAGGTCTTGTTTCGAATTTTGGATACAGTACAAAGTCCAATTTCGTCGGAGATAACGAGTATTTCGTCTGCTTTTTGTGTTTCGAATCCTGTAATTTCTGTCGGTTCTACAAAGGCCAGATTACTTTTGTGTACAAAGGTGATAAAATGTTCCATCAGTGGAGAAATGTAGGCGCCTTCGGATTGCTTCGGAAGTCGGATGTATTTGTCTTGCAATAAAAGTATATTTCCGTAGATGGAGCGGGCAATTCTTTTATTGGGATTAAGTAAAATTAAATCCTGTAAATCGTTTTCTTGAGCATAAATTTGTGCATAGAGATTTTCAGGACAATGGGTTCTTATGTTGCTCAGTAAATTCGTATTGAGGTTAATCTCCTTTATCATATCCATTTCTACTGTTTTTTGCAATCCCAAAACATCTTGGCATGGCTGGATATCGAAAACAAAATCGACCTTGGATTTTTGTAATGGGAGGTCATCAATAGTGCGGTACACCATAAACTGAACAAATGCATTTTGATGTCCCTTTTCTATTACTTCATTGGTGAATAGATTCTGAAAATATTCAAGAGTGTAGCTTAATGGGATGTTCATTCGCATTTTCCTCATGGAGGCCATTAGGAAGAAATAGCATTCCTCAGCCAAGATGAGTGCACCATTTCTGATAAAAAAAGTAACCTTTACAGAGTCTCCGTTTAAAAATGCGTGGTTAATTGCTTGAAAATTGTTTGAGCTGTACATATTTAATTAGTTGCTATTCTATAAAAAAATAATGAACGAAGCGGTTTCGTTCATCTATTTTGTGTTGTTGGGCTTTCTTAGGCAGCGCCGAGTTTAATTTGTAAATTTTCGATGAGGTTTTCCCAGTACATTCTGTTTTCCTCTTCGTCGCCGGGTTCACAAAAATCGGTGATGTTTAAAGATAAATCATCGGTGATATCATCAATAACAATAGACATTTCGAAGAAATTTTTGGTTCCCTCGTCTTCTTCCCAGCGGTAGCGCACAAAACTCTCTGGCTTATAACGAATAAGTGTTGCTTTTTCAGCAGGGCCACCACCCCAAGAGAAAAAGAAATCGTCCCCTTTTTCTACAACCTCTTCTGCAAACCATTCTGCTAATCCTTCAGCACTGGCAAGGTATTCATACAAAATCTCGGAAAGACAATGCATCGGGAATTCATACTGTACTTTATGTTTTGCCATTTTGTTTAAATTTTAATATTGCGCAATATAGAAAATTATTTTTGATATAAACAAAATTTATAGATTAATTTTATAGAAACAAATTTTATGCTTGCCTATAAAGGGATGTTTCGCAAAAGAGGATCTCTTTTCTTCATTGAATTTAATTATTGCTGCATGGACTTTGGGCTAAGGATTTACTTTTTTTAATCCAATAAAAATGAATAAATTTGCAATACTTTTCAAATAAGATTATGAATACCAATCAAAAGGAAAATAATATAGAAATTATAAAGGATGTGTTAAGGCAATATCTTCAGGATAAGGGATTTAGAAACACTCCAGAACGATATACCATTTTAGAAGAAATTTATCAATTAGAACATCATTTTAATGTAGATGATTTATACCTGATGATGATTCAAAAAAAATATCATGTGTCCAAAGCAACAATTTATAATACGATTGAGATTTTCCTAGATGCAGGCCTTATTCGCAAACACCAGTTTTCCGAAAAAATATCTTCATCTGCTTCATACGAAAAATCTTATTTCGATAAACAACACGACCATTTGGTAATTTACAAAAAAGATTCTGATAAAGAGATAGAAGAAATAATTGAATTTTGCGATCCAAGAATCCAAGGGATTAAGGAGGCGATAGAAAATGCTTTCGGAGTGCAAATAGACTCCCATTCTTTATATTTCTACGGAACCCGAAAAAATTAATGAAAAATTATATTCTATTTTTTTTGCTGTGGAGCATCCTATTTTCTGCTCAAAATCAGACAGTAACGCTTAAAAAAAACGATTTTTTTACCCCGGCCAGCGCACAGCAAAATCAGAATGCAGAAAAAATTCATCATACCCATTCAGATTTTTTTTCAAAAGATCCCAAAAAGTATGATGGTAATCCGTATTTTCAAGGAAAAGTGCAATTCGAACACCAAGGCTCTGTGCTTAATGCGGATGTTGTCATACTGTACCAAGAGCAAAATTTTGTAAAGGCCATTGGTAATGTAAGGCTTCAAAATCCCGATGGTACCGTAATTACCGCTGGTGAAATGGAGTACGATGGAGTAACCCAAAGAGGAATAGCCAGGAAAAATGTAGTCCTTACCGATCCCAAACAAACCATAAAAACAGAAACACTCTACTATGATAAGCTTCAACAGAAAGCTTATTTTAATACAGGGGGTACAATTTCCGATGCTCAAAACACGATGTACACAAAATCGGCAACCTACAATGTGGATACTCGACTGATTGATTTTTCTGGGAATGTGAAAATTAATAATGCTGAATATACTGTAGAAGGACAAAATATTGTTCAAAACCAAAATACCAATACTGCTACTTTTAGTGGCCCAACTTGGATAACCAATAAGAAAAATCCACAAAACAGAATTTTTACAGAAAAAGGAATTTATAATATGAATTCCAAAGAGGTTTGGCTAGAAAAAAATGCAACCCTATATTACAATGGCAAAACTCTGAAAGGAGATACCATGTATTATAACCAAATAACAGGATTTGGAAAAGCTAAAGGTAGAGTAACGCTAAATGACCCTAAAGAAAGACGATTTATAAAAGGAGGATACGGTGAAATTTTCGAAAAGAAAGATTCCGCAGTGATTACAGAAAAACCTTATGCGGTAAAGATTTTAGATAAAGATTCTATTTATTTTTCAGCCGAAAAAATCATTACTTACCAAAAAACAGACTCCTTAGACTTAAAGAAAAAACTAAGTTTTTTAAGAGCTTTTTACAAAGCCAGAATGTATAAATCTAATGCTCAAGCAAGAGCGGATTCCATTAGCTTTAACGAAACCGATGGTGTGATGCATCTCTTCAGAAAACCTATTTTGTGGAGTGGCGAAAAACAAGTGAGTGGCGATAAAATTGAAGCTTATTTTAATACTGAAAAAGAAAATATAGACTCGCTGAAAGTTATTGGAAATGCGTTTGCCATAAGCAAGGCAGATTCTCTTAATATGAAAGATGAATTTAACCAAGTGAAAGGAAAACTTATGACGGTTTATTACCAAAACAATGAGGTACACTTGGCTAAAGTAATTGGAAATGCACAGGCCATTAATTATGCTGATGATGTGAACGAAAAAACCAACGAATCCGAAAGAATAGGGGTGGCTATCTCTTCTTGTGGTGTTATAGAAGCCTTGTTCGAAGAAAGAAAAGTGCAGATTATCTCCTGCCAGATTGGTGCAAATTCTGAAGTTTATCCTATGAGTAAAATTGCCAAAAGAGATAGGTTTTTTCCAGATTTTAATTGGAATACCAAAGACCGACCAAGGAAATGGGAAGACATATTGGTGGATTCGCCCAATAACGAAGAAGTAAAATACGAATCCGATGACCATTGGTACGATGAGGCGCAAAGCGTAATTCAGAAAAATAAAGAAAAAGAAGAAGCTAAAAAGCCCAAAAGACAAAGGAGATAGTGTTATAATTCCTCTAAACTTAACAAACAAATGAATCGAGATTTTTTTAAATATCAAGCACAAACCACACCTTTTGCTTCAGGTTTTGAGGTGGAAAAAGCAGAAGGATCCTACATTTATGGCAAAGATGGAAAAGCCTATTTGGATTTTGTAGCTGGCGTTTCTGCCAATACTTTGGGGCATTCGCATCCTAAAATAGTAAAAGCCATTACCGAACAAGCTGGAAAATACCTACATGTGATGGTCTATGGCGAATATGCTCAGGAAAAACCGGTGGCACTTTGCCAATTATTAGCAAAAGCAACGCCAGAGCCATTGGAGGTAACTTATTTGGTTAATTCCGGTGCCGAAGCAATAGATGGAGCTTTAAAATTAGCCAAAAGATACACGGGAAGAGAGGAAATTATTTCCATGGTGGATTCATATCATGGTAATACCCATGGTGCTTTGTCGGTTTCGGGGAATGAAACCCACAAAAGAGAATTTCGTCCACTATTACCGATGGTTAATTTTATCCGATTTAATGATGAAGCAGAATTGCAGAAAATAACCGAGAAAACAGCCTGTGTAATTGCTGAAACCATACAAGGCGCAGCTGGCTTTCTTGTACCGGATTTTTCTTATTATAAAAAACTCAAATCCCGATGCGAAGAGGTAGGAGCGTTGCTTATTTTAGACGAAATACAACCAGGGTTTGGAAGAACAGGCAAGTTGTTTTCCTTCGAACATTTTGGTATTGTCCCCGATATTTTGGTCATGGGAAAAGGAATGGGTGGCGGTGTTCCTGTGGGCGCATTTATGAGTTCCAAAAAAATAATGGAAACGCTTTCTCATTCGCCTAAGTTAGGACATATCACTACATTTGGAGGTAATCCTCTAATTGCAGCCGCCAGTTTTGCAACATTAACCGAAGTATTGGAAAGCGGATTGATGGAACAAACACAGAAAAAAGAACAATTGTTCAGAGAATTATTGGTTCATCCAAAAATTAAAAACATCAATGGCATGGGACTTATGTTGGCAGTGAATCTTGAGAATCCTGACTACACCCTAAGCGTAGCAAAAAAATGTATGGAAAAAGGGCTTATCGTTTTCTGGCAATTGTACCGAAACGAATACATGCGACTGTCCCCACCACTGACTATTAGCGAAGGCGAAATAAGGAAAGGATGCCAAATTATCCTCGAATGCCTGAACGAAATTAACGAATAATCCCCCTAAAAAAACTTCATCCACTTTTTGCCTAATCCCCCAAGTTTTGTGCTTGATCCGTAAGTAATGATAAATAAAAAAAGCCATCGATATGATGGCTTTCATTATATGTGGTCCCACCTGGGCTCGAACCAGGGACCACCTGATTATGAGTCAGGTGCTCTAACCAACTGAGCTATAGGACCTGGATAACTAAGTGTTCTCCTTTATTGGTGTGCAAAAATAATAAAAATTTACACAGTACAAAATATTTTATTGCTTTTCTTGGCACAATTCTACCAATACTCCATTGGTGGACTTGGGATGTAGGAATACAACCAGTTTATTATCAGCACCTTCCTTCGGGGTTTCTGAAATGAAAATAAATCCATTTTTTTTCAATCTTTCTATTTCCTCTAAGATGTTTTCCACTCCAAAAGCAATATGGTGTATGCCTTCGCCCTTTTTTTCGATAAATTTAGCAATTGGACTATCGGTTTTTGTTGCTTCCAATAATTCAATTTTCGAATCTCCCAATTGGTAAAAAGAAGTGGTAACCCCTTCGCTTTCTACCTTTTCTTGCTTATAATGCTCTTTACCCAATAGTTTAGCAAACAAGTCATCCGACAAGCCTAATGACTTTACTGCAATACCCAAATGTTCTATTTTCATATTTAAATTTTTTTTAAAGCTCAGATACAATCGCCTATCTTCTTCAATGTTTACTTGAAATTCAAATTTGTTAATGACGATTTTTTATAGAAGAGTTTATTTTTGTTATTTAATTTTTTTTGAATCTTTCGGTTAAAAAATAATTCAAACAAAAGTACTAAATTTGCAACATGAACGAAAGTAACAGACAAAGAAAAGTAGCCCAAATTATTCAAGAAGACTTCGCAGAACTCTTCAGGAAACAATCTGCTGAAAGCACACAGAATATTTTAATATCGGTTTCCGATGTGAAAGTAACAGCTGATTTGAGCATTGCCAAGATATATTTAAGTATTTTTCCACAAGAATTCAGAAAGCCTATAATGGATGAGATTGAGGCAAATAAGTCTCAATACAGGAATTTTATCGGACAAAAAATGGGAAAACAAGTCCGAATTATTCCTAATATTAATTTCTATTTGGATACCACTTTAGACGATGTGGAGCGAATAGAAAAAGAATTGAAAGGAGAGGGCGATAATCCTAAGTTATAAATACACTCTTTTATTTTTGAAGAATACTGCTTTTTATATAGCACAACGATACCTGATTGCCAAAAAAGGCAGTACAGCGGTTACCATCATTACATGGTTGGCCGTACTGGCAATGACTTTTGCTGTGGCGGCAATGTTTATTATCATATCTGTATTTTCTGGTTTAGAAGACCTGAATAGAGATGTGATTAAAAATCTACATGCGGATCTCACGATAGTAAGTACTAAGGGTAAGAGTTTAAATAATATAAATGAAATCCTTGGGGTGCTTCAGAAAAATAAAGAAATAAAAACATATTCCAAACTGATAGAAGAAAAGGTCTATCTGGAGTATAATACCAAGGGAGATATAGCGTATCTTAGGGCGGTAGATTCAGCCTATACCCTTGTGAATCCTATTAATAAAGAACTTCTGATCGGTCAGTATCCTTCTTTTCAGTATTCCAATGAAGTGATTATGGAGTATCAATTGGCCAATCGTTTGGCGATTCCTGTGGGCTCAGATCAGGATTATGCCATGATGTATATGCCCAAAGCAGGAACAGGAATTATAAATAAAGAGGAAGATATTTTTAATAAAAAAGAAGTTTTCACTACGGGGATTTTTCCAGGTAACGAACAACTTAACAATTATATTATCGCACCAATAGAATTAGCGCAGCAATTACTTGGCCTGCCTCGTGGATCTGCTTATCAGATTGTTGTAAAGTTGAAAGACGCAACTTTGGCCAAAACAGTAAAAATTGAATTAGAAAAAACATTGGGCAAAGCTGTAAAAATTACGACAAAAGAAGAGGAAAATGCTGCCTTTTGGAAGATGATCAATACAGAAAAAATATTTATTTATCTCATTTTTGCGTTGGTTATTTTCATTACTACTTTTAATTTGGCTGGTGCCATCACCATATTACAATTGGACAAAAAAGAACAAGCTCGTTCTTTGATTTCCCTTGGATTATCAATTTCAGAGCTTAGGAAAACTTATTTTTATACCGGGTTACTCATTATTTTTTGCGGAATTGCAGTTGGATTAATTTTAGGAACCTTAATTTGCCTCTTGCAAATCCAAACTGGAATGTTTTTGGCGGGTGAGAATTTCCCTTATCCAGTCCGAATTTTAGCACAAAATTATGGGATTGTAGCATTTACTGCCTCGTTTTTCAGTGTACTAATCGCATGGTTTTTTTCTAAAATCAACCAAAAAAATATCATGGAGAAATAATCCATTGGTTTCCAGTAAAATTTTATAACTTTGATGCCCATTTTTTAACATAGAAATTATGAAATCTTTTTATGCACTGGCTTCAGCATTGTTATTTACTGCACAGCTAAATGCCCAAGCTCCATCTGGTTATTACAACGGAACAACTGGACTTTCCGGAGCTGCGCTCAAATCAAAACTAAACCAAATTATAACCAACGGACATATTGATAAAGGGTATAATGGACTCTGGACGGCGTATCAGACAACGGATAGGGATTATTATTATGAAAACGATGGTACCGTTCTCGATATTTATTCTGAAAGACCAACAACTTCAGATCCGTATAATTACACGATAACTACTGGCCAATGCGGAAGTTATAGTACTGAAGGAGATTGTTATAATAGGGAGCATATTGTACCTCAAAGTCTTTTTAGCGAAGCTTCTCCAATGAAAAATGATATTCATTTTATCCGTGCTACTGATGGTAAGGTGAATGGGATGCGCAGTAATTACCCATTTGGTAAAGTAGGAACAGCATCCTTTACCTCTCAAAATGGATCAAAATTAGGGAATAGTGTTTCTGCTGGTTATTTTGGGACCGTTTTCGAACCTATTGATGAATTTAAAGGAGATGTGGCTCGTATGATTTTTTATTTTGTTACTCGATACGAAAATCAATTGGCTTCTTTCTCCTCTGGAGATATGTTGGGGAGTGCAGCTTATCCAGGTTTACAAGCTTGGGAACTCAATCAATTAATGTTATGGCATGCGATGGATCCTGTTTCGCCAGCAGAGATTGGTAGAAATAATGCTTCGTATAATTGGCAAGGAAATAGAAATCCTTTTATTGATAATCCTCAATGGGTAAATCTTATTTGGGGTTCTACAGATGCGGTACCACCAACGGCTCCCACTTCTTTAGCCACTTCTGGTGCAACGGCAAATTCCATAAATCTTTCTTGGACTGCTGCTACGGATAATGTTGGCGTTGCGGGATATGATGTATATGTAAATGGTGTGTATCATTCTACGGTATCTGGTACTACATGCGTCATCAGTGGATTGTCTGCTTCCACAGTATATAATTTTTATGTTATTGCCAAAGATATTGCCGGTAACCAGTCGCCACAGAGTAATACCGCTACTGGGACTACCTTGGCCGGTTCTGGAGGTGGTGGCACAACAACTTGTGGTACAGAAGATTTTGGACAAATTCCAACAACAAATCCTTCCGGGTATGAAACCAGAACTTGGAATAATAATGGAATCACTTGGACGGCTACTGATGCTAGAGTAGATCAAACCATTAATGGTAAAGCAATTACAGTAAGAAACGGAAATTTACTTTCTTCCACTATTTCTGGAGGTATTGCTTCTTTAACGGTAAAAACAAAGTTATTTTTTAGCGGTAGTTCTAGTAACTTGAATGTGGAAATCAACGGAACCAATATTGGAACACTTCCTTATAGTGCTGCTGAGGGGTCCTTCACGATTAATAATATTAATGTGAGTGGCGATTTTACAATCAAAATAATACAACCGACTTCTGGGAATAGAGTAGCGATAGATGATTTGAGCTGGACTTGTTATTCGTTAGGAACACAAGATAGTAAAGCTAAAGATGCAATTTTGGTATATCCTAATCCTACCAAGTCGTCCTTAATTTTTGTGAAAGGAAATGGAATTAGTAAAATAGTTGATCTTAAATTGTATTCCATGGATGGGAAATTGGTAAGAAGTTACACGCATCCATTTCAAAAAGGAAATACATTGGATCTTTCTGGTCTTCCAAAAGGAAAGTATATCCTAAAATCCGAACTGTTTTCTAAATCGATAATAATAGAATAAAAGGATATTTATAAGACCGGAGTTTTTCTTCGGTCTTTTTTACATTTACATTATGGAAATCAATAGAAAACTCGGTTTAATAGGAAAGAATATCTCCTATTCCTTTTCCGAAAAATATTTCACTTCAAAGTTCAAAAAGCTGATGCTTACGGATTATTCCTATTCTTTATACGATTGCCAGACAATAGATGATGTAAAAAAAATATTGTTGCAATCGGATATATTAGGGCTAAATGTTACCATTCCTTACAAAGAAAAGGTGTTGCCTTTGTTGGATGAATTAAGCGAAGAAGCCCAACAAATAGGTGCGATAAATACAATTTTAATTAAAAACGGAATGGCAAAAGGTTTTAATACCGATGTGATTGGGTTTGAAAAAAGCCTTCAGGTTTTTAAGAAAAAGCACCACCATTCTGCAATTATTTTGGGCGATGGCGGAGCAGCAAAAGCAGTTCGATTTGTATTTGAAAAAAACAATATTCCGTATATTATTGTATCAAGGAAAACGGGTGTATTGTTTCAAAAACTAACAGAAAAAATGGTTGATGAGTATAAAATTATCGTACAATGCACACCAGTAGGTACATTTCCTGATGTAGAAGCCTGTTTGGAATTTCCGTTTAATGCCTTGTCCAAAGATCATTTAGTGATGGATTTGATTTACAATCCTAACGAAACCTTGTTTTTGAAAAAAGCTCAATACAAAGGCGCACAAACCATTAATGGATTGTTGATGTTGGAACAACAAGCAGAGGCTGCTTGGAAGATTTGGACTTCAATATGAAAAATCTCAACTCTGGCATCGAGATTCAATATTTTTGTTTAAATTTACTGATTGTAAAGGATGTCTTGGTTCTTCCAGAGATTATCCTATAGAATTATAAGCCATATTACTTAAATAGATTTGCTATGATTACAGAAAACAATTTTTCTGAGAATGAGGAAAACAAAACTCCATTCACGAGTTCAGATGAAGGAAATATTTCCGAAACATCCATTCCAAAAGGAAATTCAGAAACCGTGCATTCCGATGATTCCCACGAATCTTTGGCACATTCTTATATGTCTCAAAGCATAGAATCACTGGTTGACGAGCTCGAAAAAATGATTAACCTACCCAATGCTGGAGCCGAATTTAAAACATTTAACCACATTAAAGATGCCATACTACAAAAGGTAAACGATGAGGTTGAAGTAAAAAAACACGAAGCAGAAGGTGAGGAAGTTTTTTCTTGGGAGCATCCTTTGGCAAATAAAATATCCGGTATCGTAGCAATTTTTAAGGAAAAGCATCATGCGTTTTTAAAGTTACAAGAAGAAACCCACATCAAAAATAAAGAAGAAAGACACCAAATCATTGAACGATTGAAAAATCTCAATGCCAATTCAGAACCTGGAATTAATCTTTTTAAAGAAATTAGAGAAATTAAAAAATCTTGGTCTGAAGCTGGGCAGGTGGCGAAATCCGATTTTACAATGCTCAATAACGACTATTTTCATCATTTGAACCAGTTTTATCAAATGTTGGATATGCACAAAGAGTTTTTGGAACAAGAATATAGCCATAATCTTGAGAAAAGAAATCATATTATTGAGCGTGCCAAAGAATTGGAAAACGAACCATCTGTACAAAAAGCCCTTAATGAACTACAATACCTGCACAAGCTTTGGAAAGAAGAAGCGGAACCTGTAGCTGAAGAGTTTAGAGAGAAGACTTGGGAAGAATTTAAATTGGTTTCTAATAAAATTCATGATAGAAAAGCTGAATTAACCGCTCAAATAGAAGCAGAACAGTTGGCACACCTCGAAAAGAAAAATTCAATCATCCAAGAAATTAATGATATACTGAACCAACCCATAGAAAAAGGGCATCAGTTTTGGCAAAATGCCATCCAAAGAATAGAGACTTTAAGAGCCGATTTCCTAAAAACAGGGAATGTTCCTAGAAAATTGTCGAATGAAAATTGGACTCTTTTTAAAAATGCGTTGAAAAACTTTAATGCTGCTAAAAATAATTATTACAAATCCCTCAAAAGTACTCAGTTTAAAAATCTTGAAGATAAACTAAAACTGATACAAACGGCACAGGACAATATGCACTCAGAAGATTGGGATTTGGCTTTGCCTCTGTATAAAAAATTACAAGAAGATTGGAAGAAAATTGGGCATGTTCCAAGAAATATGGCCGACAAAACTTGGGCTGATTTCCGTGAGGCCTGCAACACCTTTTTCAATAACTATAGAGACAAGAAAAAAGCCACAGGCGATAATTGGAAAGAAAATTTAAAATTAAAAAACCAATTGTTAGAAAAATTAAAATCAGTCCAAAATGAAGAAGGGGCAATAGAGAAAATAGAAGCGATAAAAGCGGAATGGAATACCATTGGTAAAGTGCCTAGAGACAAAATGTCCATTAACTCTGAATTTAATAAGGCATTGCGCGAAAAGTTAAAACTCAATAAAATAAATGAATTTGAACTAAAAGATGAGGGACTTTCTGAAAGCCAATTGACCGACAAGGCAAGAAAAATCAAAAACCAAATCTCCGATTTGGAAAATGAAATCGCAACCCTCGAAAATAATTTAGGTTTCTTCACTAATCCTTCTCGTGAGAATCCTTTATTGGCAGATACTTACAATAAGATTGATGAGAAAAAATCGATGTTAGAAAGTATGAAGGATAGTTTGCATCAAATTATTTCAGGCGAATAAAAATTTATATCAAAACCAAATTTAAGCGGAGCAAACACTATTTTGTCTTCGCTTTTTCTTTATTATGAATGATATTTTGTACATGCAACGATGTATAGAGCTGGCTCAAAAGGCAATAGGGAATACTTATCCCAATCCCTTGGTGGGTTCTGTTATTGTACATCAAAATAAAATTATTGGGGAAGGTTATCACCAAAAAGCTGGTGGACCTCATGCCGAAGTACACGCCATACAATCAGTTCGAAATCTTGGATTACTCAAAGAATCTACCTTGTATGTAACATTGGAGCCTTGTGCACATTTTGGAAAAACTCCTCCTTGTGCGCTGAAGATTATAGAAATGGGAATTCCCAGAGTTGTCATCGGTATGTTGGATCCTCATGATAAGGTAAATGGATTGGGCAAAAAATTGTTAGAAGATGCAGGTATAGAGGTGGTTTGTGGCGTTTTAGAGGAAGAATGCCGAGCGCTCAACAAGCGGTTTTTAACCATTCATCAGCGTCAAAGGCCTTATGTGATTTTAAAATGGGCAGAATCCAACGATGGTTTTTTGGATAAAGATTTCCAACCTTGTACCATCAGCTCTTCACTTGCAAGTCAGTGGGTACATAATTTAAGAGCGCAAGAACATTCAATTTTGGTGGGTACACAAACCGCCTTAACGGACAATCCCAGTCTTACTACTCGAAAAATTTTTGGTAGAAACCCTATCAGGATACTCTTTGATTTTGACCTTAAAGTTCCCATTTCTCACAAAATATTTAATGCGGAAGCGCCCACTATTGTTTTGAACTCTATCAAAGAATCGGAAGAGGAAAATATTAAATGGAGGATCATCAGTAAAGAAAATGCAATTCCAGATACCATGAATTGTTTGTATCTAGCGCAAATTCATTCGGTTTTGGTTGAAGGAGGAGCCTTTACCTTGCAACAATTTTTGAATTCAGGATGCTGGGATGAGGTTTATGTAATTCGCAACCCTTCTTTGAATTTGCTTAATGGTACTCTTTCTCCTCAACTTACAGTTCCGCCTGTTAATCAATTTTATTTAGGTGATGATGAGGTTTTACATTTTAAGAATGAATAAACAATTAGGTGAATGATTTTTGAATATAAAACAATTGCCGCTCCTGTAGAAGAAGTTTTACTGAAAGAAAAAGGAAGCAAGTTTATCGGCTACGCCTTTCCTGTGAAAAATGAGGCGGAAGCAAAAAAACAGTTAGAAATACTTTGGGAAAAGCACCCAAAAGCAACTCATATTTGTTATGCTTATAGAATAGGTCTTCAAGGTGAAATCTATAGAGCCAATGACGATGGAGAGCCGTCAGGATCTGCTGGTTTGCCTATCTATAACCAATTATTGGCCAATGAAATTACCCATGTCTTATTGGCGGTTGTTCGCTATTATGGTGGAACTAAGTTGGGAGTTTCGGGGCTGGTAAAAACCTATAAAGAATCGGCTAAACTAACTTTGGATGAAGCAATAATGATGGTGAGAGCATTGGAAACTACCGTTCGAATTCAGTTTCAATACCATCAACAAAACACAATTTTCACCGTTCTTAATAAAGTGGGAGCGCAAATCATAAGCTTTGATGCTGCCGAATCCTGTGTTATCCAAGCGACTTTAAAGATGGAGCAAAAAGAAAGCATTTCCGAAGTGCTTTCGGAAATGCTTCTGGTTGAATATCAATTTATAGATTAATCTCTTCTTCCGCCCATCAACATAGAAGCGAAGTAAATTAATTGTGCCAATGAACCTAATGCAGCTACAACATAAGTTCTGGCGGCCCATTTCAAAGCATCTTTGGCCCCATCATGTTCTTCTCGGCTTACCATTCCAGATTTTTCTAGCCATGCCAATGCTCTATTGCTGGCATCATATTCTACCGGCAGGGTTACAAATGCGAACAAGGTGGTTACAGCAAAAAGGACAACGCCTATGGCAAGTACAGTTTTATTACCACTCATCGCCATTACAGCAATACCTCCCATTAGCAACCATTGCATCAGGTTGGACGCTATGTTTACTGCAGGAACCATTTTCGATCTGAATTCTAGCATGGAATATCCCACTTTGTGTTGCACGGCATGTCCACATTCGTGGGCGGCAACTGCAGCGGCGGCGGCGTTTCTTTGCATATAAACACCTTCGGATAAATTAACTGTTTTGTTTGCTGGATTGTAGTGGTCCGTTAATTGTCCCGGAACGGATATTACTTGTACATCGTTTATTCCGTTATCACGCAACATTTTTTCGGCAATTTCTTTACCCGACATTCCGTTTCTGAGTTGCAGTTTAGAGTAATGTTCGAACTTAGATTTTAACTTATGCTGAATGTACATAGAGATTAAAAAGACTACACCAATTATTAAATAATTACTTCCCATTTTTTTTTATTTTTTTAGTTTTAAAATTAGTTTTAACAATATGATTTTAATGTAAAAAACATGCCAAAGATGAGGAAAATTATTTTTAAAAACTATATTTGTGAATCAAATATAAGGATATGTCTGTACCTGTACTGAAACGAGTAGAAAATGATCGTGATTTGAAGCGTTTTGTCGCTTTTCCAATGCAATTGTATAAAAATAATCCCAATTATGTTCCGCCTTTATTGCAGGATGAACAAAATATTTGGAATCCAAAAGAAAATCCAGCTTTGCAGTACTCAGAGTTTCAGTTGTTTTTGGCTGAAATTGACGGAGAAGTAATGGGGAGAATTGCTGTAATGATCAATCATAAAGAAGAAAAAGAACTAGGAATATGTAAAGTTCGATTTGGTTGGTTGGATTTTGTGGATGATTTGTCGGTTTCTCGCTTGCTTATTGATGCTGCAATAGCTTATGCAAAAGAAAAGAAAATATCAAAAATTGAAGGGCCAATGGGATTTACCAATCTGGATAAAGCGGGAATGCTTACCATGGGCTTCGATCAGTTGGCAACGATGATTGGGATTTACAATGCACCGTATTATCCAATACATTTAGAAAAATTGGGTATGCAAAAAGAAAAAGAATGGGTGGAATTTGAAATTATCTTCCCAGATACATTGCCAGAAAAAGTGACTAAATTCAGTCAGCTAATTGCAGAAAAGTACCAACTAAAGGTGTTGAAATTTCAAAATAAAAAAGAAATTTTACCGTTGGTGGAGCCGATGTTTGCCTTATTGGACGAAACTTACAAAAATCTATCGACTTATACCCCGATAAGTGCTGAGCAAATAAAATCGTACAAAGAGAAATATTTTGGATTTATCAATAAGGATTATATCGTGTGTATCCAAGATGCTCAGGGTAAATTGATTGCCTTTGCTATTACTATGCCTTCTTATTCCAAAGCTTTACAGAAGGCAAAAGGAAAGTTGTTCCCCTTGGGATGGTTACATTTTTTAAAAGATGGAAAAAAGAATGATCGTGCTAATTTTTATCTGATTGGCATCCACCCCGATTATCAGAGAAGAGGGGTTACTTCTATAATTTTCAAAGAAATATATGATATTTTTAAGAAAAAAGGAGTTCGTTTTTTGGAAACCAATCCCGAATTAGAAGAAAATAAGAATATTCAACTATTGTGGCAGGATTATAATCCGGTCAATCATAAAAGAAGAAGAACTTATTCTTTAACTCTTGCTGTTTAATACAATCGATTCATGAAAACCCATTTATACATTTACGGAGTTCTTATTTTATTATTTATAGCATATAATATTTTTTTCAAAATTGAAGATCCATTGTTGCACACCATCATCAATATTGTTGGGGTGAGTGTTATTTTTTTGTATATCGCATTTATGGCAATAGTTGTCCTTAAAAAATTGAAAAACAAGAAATAACTGCTTTTCTTGTGAATAAACCGAATTGATAATCTTGTATTTATTCATTTCATCAAACAATAGGTTGGCTTATTTTGAATTGTTCTAAATTATAGGATTTCATTATTGTCTTTGATATTAAAACTGATAATCCTCATAAGTTATGGTTAAATTCCTTAAATTTGCAGATTGAGAAAATCATGTAGAAAAATGAATTTACCAGAAAATTATATCCCAATTTTAATTTCAGCTGCAGTCTCTTTAGGCTTTGTTTTGGTGTCTCTTTTAGGAGCTCATTTTTTAGGTCCAAGACAGAAAAAAGGAGACGGAATTAAGAATCAAAACTTTGAATGTGGTGTCGAAATTCAAGGAAATGCACGAGCGCCTTATTCCATTCGTTATTTCTTAACGGCTATATTATTCGTACTGTTTGATATTGAAATCGTATTTTTCTATCCTTATGCCGTTAATTTTAAAGAATTTGGCGTACAAGGATTTATCGCAGTACTCACATTTGTAGCGATATTTTTTGCAGGATTTATCTATGTGCTGAAAAGAGGTGCTTTGGATTGGGATAAATAATCCAATCCCTTTTTTTATTATATCATGTATTAATTTAGAATTTTTATAAAAAAATGTCTGATAACAAACCAACAATCAATACCAATGTTCCTGCTCCTCCAGGATATGAAGGTGAAGGTTTTTTTGCAACCAAACTTTCAGATCTTATCGGGATGGCAAGGTCTTACTCTTTGTGGCCATTACCTTTTGCGACTTCTTGTTGCGGGATTGAGTTTATGGCGACCATGGCTCCTAACTATGATTTGGGGCGTTTTGGTGGCGAGAGAATGAGTTTCTCTCCAAGACAGGCAGATGTGCTTATTGTTTGTGGTACTATTTCCAAAAAATTAGGACCCATACTTAAAGATATTTATTTGCAAATGGCAGAACCCAAATGGGTAATTGCTGTGGGGGCTTGTGCCTCTAGCGGTGGTATTTTCGATTCCTATTCTGTATTGCAAGGGATTGACAGGATTATCCCGGTAGATGTTTATGTACCTGGATGCGCACCTAGACCAGAGCAAATTTTAGAAGGATTTATGCAAATCCAAAAATTAGCACAAAGCGAAAGCTTAAGAAGAAGAGACTCCGAAGAATATAAAAAACTTTTGGAAAGTTATAACATCAAATAATATTTGTACGGGAAAACTCCCTAGCAAATAACCCATATTATATGACCAATGAATTTGTTTTAGAAGCCATTCAAAGAGAATTTCCGGAAAGTATCGTTCAATATTCAGATTCCTACGGAATGCTCACCATAGAAATTAAAAAAGAAGAAATAAAAAAGGTAATCCATTATCTAAAAACAACTTCTTTGGATTTTCACTTTCTTACAGATATAACAGGGATTCACTACCCGGACAATCCAGAGAGGGAATTGGGAGTAATTTACCATTTGCATAATTTGGTGGAAAATTTTAGACTGAGGTTGAAAACCTTTATGCCTAAAGCCAATGCTGAAGTGGAAACAGTAACCGATTTGTATGCTGGTGCCAATTGGATGGAAAGAGAAACTTTTGACTTTTTCGGAATTAAATTCAGAAATCATCCAGATTTAAGAATTATTTTGAATGATCCTGAACTTGGTGTGCATCCAATGTTGAAAGAATTCCCATTGGAAGATGGCACAAGAACGGATAAAGACGATAAAATGTTTGGTAGATAAAAGCGCATAAAGCTTAAGCATTCGCTTATTACTTGATGCTAAAACAGTACAAAATATGAAAGACAATACACTATCCAATATACTCGGTCAGTACGAAGCCAAAGAACAAATTGATGGTCAGTTATACACCCTCAACTTAGGGCCTACTCACCCAGCTACCCATGGTATATTCCAAAATATCCTCACCATGGATGGAGAAAAAATTCTTCATTCCGAACAAACCGTGGGCTATATCCACAGAGCTTTTGAAAAAATTTCCGAAAGAAGAAATTTTGCTCAAATTACCACACTTACCGATCGTTTGAATTATTGTTCCGCTCCTATCAACAACATTGGTTGGCACATGACCGTGGAGAAACTCATCGGATGCAAAGTGCCAAAAAGGGTAGATTATATGAGAATCATCATGATGGAACTGGCAAGAATAGCCGATCATCTCGTGTGTAATTCGGTTATCGGGGTAGATACTGGAGCATTGACTGGGTTTACCTATGTATTCCAAGATAGAGAAAGAATCTATGATCTTTACGAGCAAGTGAGTGGTGGTCGATTAACCACCAACATGGGAAGAATAGGTGGATTCGAAAGAGATTTTAGCCCTAAATTTCATGAATTATTAAAAGCGTTTATCAAAGAATTCCCTAAAAGATTTCAAGAATTTTGTGCGCTTTTAGAAAGAAACAGAATCTTTATGGACCGTACCATTGGTGCTGGTTCTATTTCTGCGGAAAGAGCCTTGAGCTATAGTTTTACAGGACCCAATTTGCGTGCTGCAGGGGTAGATTACGATGTTCGTGTGGCTCAGCCTTATTCTTCTTATGATGATTTTGACTTTACTATTCCAATTGGTACACAAGGAGATACTTATGACCGATTCATGGTGAGACAACAAGAAATATGGGAAAGTTTTAATTTAATTAAAAACGCATATAATAACCTTCCGGAGGGAGATTTCCATGCAGATTTACCCGACTTTTATCTTCCAGAAAAAGCCGATGTTTATACCAAAATGGAAGCCCTTATTTATCACTTTAAAATTGTAATGGCCGAAACCGAAATTCCAAGAGGTGAGGTGTACCATGCAGTAGAAGGGGGTAATGGTGAATTAGGGTTTTATATGGTGAGTGATGGAGGACGAAGCCCTTACAGACTTCACTTCAGAAGACCTTGTTTCATTTACTATCAAGCCTATCCGGAAATGATCACCGGATCGGTAATATCCGATGCAGTAGTTACCCTCAGTTCCCTGAATGTAATTGCTGGTGAATTGGACGCCTAAAACAAAATAAAAAAGAAAAGATTTTATCTATTTCTTTAAATAATAAATATAAGATTTCATTGTACTAAAAATTAGTACAAAAATAAGATGACTATGAGTGAGAATATAGTTTTCAAAACAGAAACCCTGGAACAAGTCAATAAAATTATTGCAAGATATCCAGAAGGAAAACAAAAATCAGCCCTTATTCCTATTTTGCATATTGCCCAAAAGGAATTTGGAGGTTGGCTTTCTGTACCCGTAATGGATTATGTAGCCTCCATACTTTCTATAAAACCAATAGAAGTATATGAAGTGGCTTCTTTTTATACCATGTTCAACATGAAGCCTGTTGGAAAATATGTGTTGGAAGTGTGTAGAACAGGACCATGCATGGTTTGTGGTAGTGAGAAAATCTTAAACCATATCCGTACGAAACTCAATATAAAAGACGGAGAAACTACCGAAGACGGACTTTTCACCCTAAAACCAGCCGAATGCTTAGGAGCTTGTGGCTATGCACCCATGTTGCAATTAGGGAAGTTTTATCATGAAAATTTAACCATAGAAAAAGTAGATGAAATCATTGATCTTTGCAGACAAGGAGCCATCGCTTTGGATTAATATACAATCACAATGAGTAAAAAACTTTTACTTAAAGACGCACATATAGAAGGCATTCGCTACTTTGATGTTTACAGAAAACAAGGAGGGTACAATGCCGTAGAAAAAGCATTGAAAATGTCTCCCGACGAAGTATTGGAAGAAGTAAAAACTTCCGGACTTAGAGGCCGTGGTGGTGCCGGTTTCCCCACTGGACTCAAATGGAGCTTCTTGGCTAAACCAGAGGGTGTTCCTAGACATTTAGTTGTTAATGCCGATGAATCCGAACCCGGTACTTTTAAGGATAGATACCTCATGGAATTTATTCCACATTTACTCATAGAAGGAATGATAATTTCTTCCTATACACTAGGGTCTAATCTTTCCTATATCTACATTCGTGGTGAGTATTCTTGGATACCAGATATATTAGAAGAAGCCATAGAGGAAGCCAAGAAAAATGGATTTCTAGGTAAAAATATCTTGGGCACTGGTTTCGATTTGGAAATTTATGTGCAAAGAGGAGCAGGAGCTTATATTTGTGGTGAAGAAACCGCATTACTAGAATCGTTGGAAGGAAAAAGAGGAAATCCAAGAATTAAACCTCCATTTCCAGCGGTTAAAGGTCTCTGGGGAAGACCAACCGTTGTGAATAATGTGGAATCGATTGCCGCGGTAGTTCCTATCATCAATTTGACAGGTGCCGAATATGCCAAAATTGGAGTGGGTAGATCTACAGGAACGAAACTCATTTCGGCATGTGGAAACATCAACAAACCAGGGGTTTATGAAATAGATATGACCATCACCGTTGAAGAATTTATTTATTCTGATGAATATTGTGGCGGAATACCTAATGGTAAAAGACTCAAAGCTTGTATCCCTGGTGGTAGCTCTGTACCTATTGTTCCGGCTAATTTATTATTAAAAACCATTGCCGGTGAACCTCGATATATGAACTATGAATCCCTAGCCGATGGAGGTTTTGCCACAGGAACTATGATGGGCTCTGGTGGATTTATCGTTCTGGATGAAGACCAATCCGTGGTAGAGCATACCCTTACTTTAGCCCGTTTCTATGCGCACGAAAGTTGTGGACAATGCACGCCTTGCCGAGAAGGAACTGGTTGGATGTATCGAATTTTGAAAAAAATATATTCAGGTAAAGGAACCATGGCCGATATAGATCTGTTATGGGATGTACAAAGAAAAATAGAAGGAAATACCATTTGTCCGCTAGGAGATGCCGCAGCTTGGCCAGTTGCCGCAGCAATCAGACATTTCCGCGACGAATTTGAATGGTATGTGAAAAACCCGGAATTAAGTCAAACCCAAAATTATGGATTAGCCCATTATGCTGATCCAATTGTATCGACGACTCAAAATTAAAATGAAAAAAATAATCATAGCAGCGTTCAGTTTTTTGTCCTTTACACAGGCAATGGCTCAAACTGCGACCATAGAAGAGGCAAGTTCTCTAACTAAAAAAGGAAAAATATTTGTGTTTTGGGGATGGAATAGAGCCGTTTATTCAAATTCGGATATTCATTTTAAAGGCGATGGTTATAACTTTACATTAAAAAATGTAGCAGCACAAGATAGACCAACTGCCATTAGCTTTAACGACTATTTGAAACCGGATAGAGTAACCATACCGCAAACCAACGCAAGGATTGGCTATTTTATAAAAGATAATTTGGCAGTAGTTTTAGGCTTGGATCACATGAAATATGTGATGGATCAAAAACAGAATGTGGGCTTTAGTGGTCATATTTCTGATCCTACTTATGCTGCCATGGTCCAAAATGGACAAGTGGTTAATTTGAGTGACGAGAAATTTCTTACTTTTGAGCACACCGATGGACTAAACTACATCAACATCGGGGCAGAAAAGTTTGAAAACCTATACAGTACCAAAGGATTCGATTTGGAATTTTCCTATGGCGCTGGCTTAGGTGCTTTGTTTCCAAAATCTAATGTGAAACTCTTTGGAAATGAAAGAAGTGATCGTTTTCATTTGGCTGGCTTTGGAGCCGATGTTAGAACCAGCTTTAATGCAATTTTTGCCAAACACATCATGTTGAGATTAGAAGGTAAATTGGGCTACATTAACATGCCAGATATTAAGACAACTCTGAATAACAGACCCGATAAGGCATCGCAAGATTTCTTTTTTGCACAGGCCAATGTAGGGATTGGATATATTTTTGGATTTTCCAAAAAGAATTAATGTTTAAGCTTAGAATTATTGACAATGAGCGAGGAAATTAAAAAAGTTAAAATTACCATCGATGGCAAAACAACAGAAGTTTTGCCTGGTACAACAATACTTGAAGCGGCAAGACAAATAGGCGGCGAAGTGACACCACCCGCTATGTGCTACTACAAACCCTTAGAACAATCCGGAGGAAGATGCAGAACTTGTTTGGTAGAAGTATCCAAAGGTTCTGAAGCAGATCCAAGACCAATGCCTAAATTGGTGGCTAGCTGTAGAACAGCCGTTATGGACGGTATGGAAGTGAAAAATAATACTTCGGATAAAGCTGTAGAAGCACACAAAGCAGTAACGGAGTTTTTACTCATCAATCACCCATTAGATTGCCCGGTATGTGACCAAGCCGGTGAATGCCATCTCCAAGATTTGAGCTATGAACATGGTTTACAAGAAACCAGAACCGAATTCGAAAAAAGAACCTTTGATGCCGATGATATTGGCCCGAACATCAAACTCAACATGAATCGTTGTATTCTTTGTGCAAGATGTGTTTTGTTGGCAGGACAATTAACCGAGGAAAGAGAACATGGAATTTTAAATAGAGGTTGGGAAGCAGAAATTTCTACCAACCTAAATAAAGCGTTGCACCACGATTTTATAGGTAATATTATAGATGTTTGTCCCGTAGGAGCTTTAACCGACAGAACCTCTCGCTTCAAACAAAGAGTATGGTTTACCAAACCGATGGATGCACATTGCCAATGTTCCAAATGCGCCGGAAAAGCCGTACTTTGGATGAAAGGAGAAGAAATTGTACGAGTAACCGCAAGAAAAGACCAATGGGGAGAAGTACAAGATTGGATTTGCAACGAATGTAGATTCGAGAAAAAAGACCCTAAACAATGGGTCATCGAAGGACCAAGACATATCGATAGGCATTCGGTTATTTCATTAAATCATTACCAAAAACCAGAAGGTTATCCAAGGCATTTGGACAATGCAGACGCTAAAGAATTGAGTGATAAAGATGATACCATCATCCAAAATCTTAGAGATAACAACAAATTGTTGGACCAATAAATAGTTTTTGTCAATAACAGCAGACTCAAAATGAGTTTTAAATAAGATATTCATAAAAAATGGATTTAATTACCTTCAAAATAATTTTAGTACTGTGCTTGTTTTTATTAGCACTTACGGTTGCCGCCTATTCTACTTGGGGAGAAAGGAAAGTTGCCGCATTCATCCAAGATCGTTTGGGTCCCAATAGAGCCGGTATTTTTGGATTGTTGCAGCCTTTAGCTGATGGTGGAAAATTTTTCTTTAAAGAAGATTTTACCCCCAATTCTGCGGAAAAATTCCTCTTTATTTTAGGCCCTTCCATGGTGATGTTTATTTCCCTAATTACAGGAGCTGTAATTCCTTGGGGAAGTCCTATTACTATTGCTGGAACTTCGTTCGATTTGCAAGTTGCTAATATAGATATTGGTGTTTTGTACATCATCGGTCTGGCGTCTATAACCGTTTATGGAATGATGCTGGGAGGTTGGGCATCCAACAATAAATATTCATTAATGGGAGCGGTAAGAGCTTCGTCCCAAATGATTTCTTATGAATTGGCAATGGGATTAGCATTGTTGGCGATTATTATGTTGGCAGGTTCATTAAATTTACAAGAAATCGTACAACAACAAAGTCAGGGCAAAATATGGGGGATTCTTCCAGAAGTTTCTGGGATGAATTGGAATATCTTCTACCAACCATTTGCATTTATCATCTTTTTTGTTGCTGCAATGGCAGAATGTAACCGACATCCTTTTGACTTGCCTGAGTGCGAATCCGAATTGGTAAACGGCTATTTTACAGAATATTCTTCCATGAAGTTAGGTTTATATATGTTTGGTGAATATGTAAATATGTTTATCTCCAATGCCTTAATGGCAGTATTATTCTTCGGAGGGTACAACTATCCAGGGATAGATTGGGTTACAGAAAATTGGGGAAGCAATGTGGCTGCGATCATTTCGGTTTTGGTTTTCTTGAGTAAAACTTTCTTTGGTATCTTTGTATTTATGTGGATTCGTTGGACTTTACCTAGATTCCGTTATGACCAATTGATGCATTTGGGATGGAAAAAATTAATACCTTTTGCTTTAATTAATTTAATGCTTACAGGAGCTGCAATTTTGGCGTACCACCATTAGGCACATTAAGAACCATGGATGTGTCCGATGATAAATTAGACCATCTGTTTTTCAAAATTTTAATAGTAGAAAAATGAAATTAACCAATAGATCTAAAGTTGTTTCCAATAAAAAAATGACATTCTCCGAGAGTTTGTACATCCCGGAAATCCTAAAAGGAATGGCAATTACTGCGAAACACATTTTTAAAAGACCCGCTACCATACAATATCCTGAAGTGAAAAAGGATATGCCCAAGGTATGGCGAGGGCAACATGTATTAAAATTGGACGATGAAGGTAGAGAAAGATGTACTGCATGCGGATTGTGTGCTGTTGCTTGCCCTGCCGAAGCGATTACCATGACTGCTGGTGAAAGAACCAATGACGAAAAACATTTATATAGAGAAGAAAAATACGCTTCTGTTTACGAAATCAATATGTTGCGTTGCATCTTTTGTGGCATGTGCGAAGATGCATGTCCTAAATCGGCCATTTACATGACAGATCGTTTGGTAAATGTAGAAGAAAACAGAGGTTCTTTTATCTATGGTAAAGATAAATTGGTAGAAAAAATCAATGCAAGAATTGATATTTCTGAGAGACAAACTGAAAAACAAAAAAATGCTTTGAAATAATGGAACTAATCTTATTTTATTTGGTAGCCGCAATCGCCTTATTAAGTGCAGGTTACTTTGTATTTGCAAAAAATCCATTGTATGCCATATTATCGCTGATCGTTACATTTTTTTCCATCGCTGGAATGTATGTTTTGCTCAATGCTCAGTTTTTGGGAGTTATCCAGGTCATTGTGTATGCAGGTGCAATAATGGTCCTTTTCCTTTATATCTTAATGATGCTCAACCTGAACAAGGAAGATGAAAGTAAAAAACAGAATATCAATAAATTTGTGGGTATTATAGCTGCTGGGATATTGTTTGTTGGCCTTTTAGGAGCGTACAGAGGATTAAGTGGAAATGAAGTTGCAGGAAATGTAGATTTTAGTGTGGGACTTACCAAAAATCTTGGTCAGTTGTTGTTTAATGAATATGTATTGCCATTTGAATTTGCTTCTGTACTTATCTTTGCTGGTATTGTAGGCGCTGTTTTAATTGGAAAAAGAGATTTATAGAATATGGAAGCAAACTCGTTTATACAACAAGTACCTTTGGATTATATCATCATCCTTAGTTCGGTACTTTTTAGCCTAGGAGTACTAGGGGTTTTGTTAAGAAAAAATGCCATCATCATATTGGGTTGTGTAGAATTGATGCTGAATTCTGTAAATTTATTACTTGCAGCTTTTTCTGCCTACCAAGGAAATGGAAATGGACAGATTCTCGTATTTTTCATCATGGTGGTAGCTGCAGCAGAAGTAGCTGTTGGTTTAGCCATTATCGCAATGATGTACCGTAATACCAAATCGGTGGATGTTAGTATTTTTAATAAATTAAGAGGATAATAAGAATGGAGAATTTAATTTACGCAATCATACTTTTACCCTTATTAGGTTTTCTAATTAGTGGTGTTTTCGGAAAATACCTGCCTAAAAATATTGTCGGTGGCATAGCAACCTTGGTTGTTTTTGCTTCATTCTGCTTAGCAATCAGTATTTTTAACACTATGGACAATACTTCGCAACCTACCATCATCAAAGCTTTTGAATGGTTTAAAGTGAATGGTATGCAAGTCAATTTTGGATTTCAAGTAGATCAATTGTCCATCATGATGGTATTAATTATTACCGGAATTGGATCTTTAATTCATCTTTATTCTATTGGATATATGCACCACGATGGTGGTTTTGCAAGGTTTTTTGCCTATCTCAATCTTTTCGTTTTCTCTATGCTTTTACTGGTATTGGGAAGCAATTATCTTATTTTATTTATCGGATGGGAAGGAGTAGCACTTTGTTCTTACCTATTAATTGGATTTTGGTTTGAAAACGAAGATTACGGGAAAGCGGCAAGAAAAGCATTCATCATGAACCGTATCGGAGACCTTGGTTTATTGGTGGGGATTTTTCTTTTGGCAATTGAAACCAATGCCGTAGATTATTTAAGTGTTGCCAATAATGCTTCTAAATTTGCTATCGACAGCCCTATAATTATTTTTATAACGGCTTCATTATTTATAGGTGCTGTGGGTAAATCTGCTCAGGTTCCTTTATATACTTGGCTTCCAGATGCGATGGCTGGACCAACGCCAGTTTCAGCATTAATCCATGCTGCAACAATGGTTACGGCAGGTATTTATTTAGTGGTTCGTTCTAACTTTTTATATACATTAGCACCAACGGTACAAGGAGGAATATTATTCATCGCCTTATTAACCGCTGCATTGGCTGCCTTTTTTGCCATCAGACAAAATGATATCAAAAAAGTATTGGCGTATTCCACAGTTTCCCAACTAGGATTTATGTTTGCAGCTTTAGGTGTAGGAGCTTATACTACTGCAATGTTTCACCTTATGACGCATGCTTTTTTCAAAGCATTATTGTTCTTAGGTTCTGGTTCTGTAATTCATGCCATGAGTGGCGAACAAGACATGCGTTTTATGGGTGGTTTAAAAGATAAAATCAAATTAACCCATTGGACTTTCCTCATCGGGACTTTAGCTATTTCTGGTTTTCCTTTGCTTTCTGGTATGATTTCAAAAGACGAGATTCTAGTTTCAGTTTTTGCAGCTAGTCCTATTTATTGGGGAATTTTGTTTTTAATCGCTGCTTTTACGGCAACTTATATGTTCCGAATGTATTATTTAACTTTCCATGGTACCTTCAGAGGAACAGAAGAACAAAAACATCACATTCATGAAAGCCCACTGAATATGACTTTACCATTGGTTGTTTTAGCGGTACTTTCTTTGGTTGGAGGGTTTTTCAATCTACCCAAATTAGTAGGTGAAAATATCTTTACTGAAAAATTGGCACTTTGGTTAAAGCCTGTGCTTACTCCTCAATCTTGGGGTCAGCAAGAAGCCAATATGGAAGGTCTTTCCCACAGTACGGAGTACATTTTGCTAGGAATTACGATTCTTATGTTTTTCGGTGTATGGTTTTATGTGAAAAACTTATACGGAACCAAAGGGAAATTGGCTTTACCAGAAGAAAATTATAAAGGATGGGAAAGACTTTCTACCAAAAAACTTTTTGTAGATGAAATTTATACAATTCTTTTTGTAAAAACAACAGAAGGCCTTGGTAGAGCAGCCAAAATGTTTGATAAGGATATACTGGATAAAGGTGTTGAGTTTGTAGGCGAAGGTGCTGAAGATTCTGGAAAGTCAATGAAACGCTTCCAAAATGGAAATGTCGAAAACTATGTACTAATTATGTCTTTGGCAATCGGTTTAATATTAATTGTTAATTTTATTTTTCAATAATGTCGAATATGTTACTAGCATTATTGCTATTACCTCTTGTAGGTTCGGGTTTGGTTTTTGCTTTTAAAAGCAAAACCAGTAAAGTAATTGCACTCATTTTCTCTGTACTGCAATTGGTACTTACCATTTGTATGCTGGCAAATTTTAATTTTGCTCCAACAGTTGATGCCACTTTACAATATGAAATTTCTTGGCCATGGTCGGATTATATTAAAAGTACCATCCACTTTGGTATAGATGGTATGAGCATGCTTTTGGTTCTATTGACCAATTTGCTTACTCCTTTCATAATACTTTCCTCATTTAATGAGCAAAAACCATATAACAACAATTTTTATGCACTTATATTAATGATGCAATTTGGATTGTTGGGCGTATTTACTGCACTTGATGGTTTATTGTTTTATATATTTTGGGAAGTTACCCTTATTCCAATTTGGTTTATCGCCGGTCTTTGGGGACAAGATGATAAGAAATTTAAATTTACGACCAAGTTTTTTGTTTATACTTTCGTAGGTTCCCTATTTATGTTATTGGGATTAATCTATGTATATACTCATTCCGCTTCTTTTGCGTTAACGGATTTATATAATGCCCAACTGAATGTTGTAGAACAAAACTTTGTTTTCTGGTTTATATTTTTCGCTTTTGCGGTTAAATTACCTGTATTCCCTTTTCATACATGGCAGGCAGATACCTATACTTATTCTCCTACACAAGGGTCTATGTTACTATCGGGTATTATGTTGAAGATGGCTGTTTATGGGTTATTAAGGTATTTATTGCCAATTACTCCATTGGCTATTGCAGGAACTTCAGGAGGTATTGCCATCTCTCTGGCGGTGTTTTCCATTGTTTATGGTGCTTTAATTGCCATTATTCAAAACGATACCAAAAGAATTATTGCATTTTCTTCCTTATCGCATGTTGGGCTTATTGTAGCCGGTATTTTTGCCTCTGCAATGCTATCACTTAATGGTCAGTTTACTTTTGAAGGCGGACAAGGAGCGATGGTGCAAACTTTAGCACACGGGATTAATGTAGTGGGACTTTTTTACTGTGCTGATATTTTATATAAAAGATTTAAAACAAGAGACATAAGACAAATGGGTGGTTTGGCAAAAGTAGCACCAAAATTTGCCACCTTTTTTATGATTATTTTATTGGGATCTTTAGGCGTTCCTTTAACCAATGGTTTTATTGGAGAATTTATACTCATAAAGTCTGTCTTTGATTATGATGTCATTCTTGGAGTTATTTCCGGATTAACGGTTATTCTGGCAGCAGCTTATTTACTTAGAATGTATGGTAAAGCCATGTTTGGGAAAGGAAACCCTGAGGTATTAAGTTCCATGAAAGATCTTAGTACCGTAGAATTTGTTGTTTTAGGAACTTTTGCTGTACTTGTATTGGTATTTGGAGTCTATCCACAATGCATTTTAGATATGGTAGATAGTTCTTTGAAATTTATTTATACAGCATTAGTATAAATAGATTAAAGTTAAATTAAGAATTAAGTAGAATCAAAGTACAAGCGATTTAGCGGATACTTTCAACTCAAAATTATAACATGACAGTTTTTATTATTGTTTTTCTAACAGCTTTGGCCGCATTATTTGCTGGAGTTTTCAGCAATGGGAAATGGTCCAGATACATCGGAATCATTGGATTGCTTGTAGCGTTGTATTTTTCTTATCTGCCGGAGTGTTCCTTCTTCGACCAATACAAACATATGTTCGAATTCGGAACTAATGCAGCACTTTTCACGAAAATTTCTATTGTGGTTACCATCTTAATCTTTATGATTGCAGGTTTTGCATTTAGCAACCACAGAAGCCACCAATCCGAATTATATGCACTCATGCTAATATCCTTGTGTGGTGGGATTATATTGTTCAGTTACCAAAATCTTGTTACTTTATTTCTTGGTGTAGAAATTTTATCCATACCTCTCTATGTATTGGCTGGAGCAAACAAAACAGATCTTCGTTCTACCGAAGCTTCCATTAAATATTTGTTGATGGGTGCTTTTGCAACTGGGTTTTTATTGTTTGGTGTTGCAATGATTTATGGCTCTACGGGTAGTTTTGATTTATATCAAATACAAGAATTCGGTACAAAAGCCCAAGGAAATTTAATGTTCAAATTAGGGGCAATCATGATGTTGGTCGCTTTAGCGTTTAAAGTTTCTTTAGCACCTTTTCACATGTGGAGCCCAGATGTATATCAGGGTACCCCATCGTTAATTTCAGTGTTTATGATGACGGTTGTGAAAATTTCTGCATTCTTCGGATTCTTTAGACTCATGACAATTGCTTTTGGAGGAATCGTTCCGGAGTGGATACAGATCATTGGTGTTTTGGTTATCATTACACTATTGTTGGCCAATGCAATGGGATTAGCACAATCCAATGCCAAAAGAATGTTGGCTTATTCATCCGTATCTCATGCGGGCTACATCGCTTTAATTTTCTTTGGAACAACAAATTCATCAGTATATAACCTGGCTTTTTATCTTTTTGCATATTCCATCGCAACAGTGGGAGTATTCATGAGTTTAATATGGGTAGAGAAACTAAAAAGAGAATGTTCTATAATGGCCTTCAAAGGTTTGGCTAAGAATGAAGTACTAATTTCTATTGTAGCAGCCATCGCATTGCTTTCTATGGCTGGAGTTCCTCTTACCGCTGGTTTTATTGGGAAATTCGGAATCTTTTCTCAAGCGATTGTAACCAATCCACTAATTGTTTTAATTGCGATTTTAGGCTCTGCAGTTTCCATAGCTTATTATTTACGATTAATAATCGCTATGTTTTTTTACAAAGAAAGTAGCTTTAATACTTCCGAAAGAGTTTCAATAACATATAATGCAGTAGC
This sequence comes from Bacteroidota bacterium, assembly GCA_018266955.1. Classification (GTDB taxonomy): domain Bacteria; phylum Bacteroidota; class Bacteroidia; order Flavobacteriales; family Weeksellaceae; genus Amniculibacterium. The sequence continues at coordinate 6,294 of JAFDZI010000020.1, read as the reverse complement.
TGTATTAATAATAATCATGTTAATTACTTTGGGTATCTATCCTGATTTGTTTAAAATTGCATTTGCATTGTAAATTGATTTCCAAAAAAGTCCAGATTACATTCTTGTTATCTGGACTTTTTTTATTTAGAGCCTGTTTAAATTTTTTTATTACAATTATTTTTTATAACTATTTTAAGAAGGATTTTTTGCTTTTTAAATGCAGATTTATCGGGATAAATCAAAAATAAAAAGTGAAAAATAGGCTTAAAAGAGCAAAAAAATAATGTAAAGATAGTTTTTAAGAGTTATAAACTTTTTTTTCGATAAAATTTAAACAGGCTCTTATAAGGAATAAATTATTTTTGTTCTAATTGATGGATGAGTTTACTTTTTATTTGGGTTAATGCATCGTCCTTCGCTTCGGCAAATGAAACATTATAGAGTCTCTTAATATTTCGTAAGTCTTCTGGAAAATCATTAACCAACTTGTCATAGTATTCATCTAAAACTATTTTTCCTGGGAGTTGGTATTCTATTTTTAGTTGAAATCTTCTTAAAAGAGCCGTATCCAAAATATCGATATGATTGGTGGCAGCGATCAATAATCCTTTTTCTGAAAACTGATCCATCATTTGGAGTAAGGAATTTACTAATCTTCTCATTTCTCCTACATCGTGGTCATCATTGGAGCGCATTTTCCCTAAATGATCGAATTCATCCAGAAATAAAACTGCTTTATCTCTTTCCGCTTTATCAAAAATCAATTTAATATTTTTGGCGGTCTCACCAATTCTGGCTGAAACAAAACTACTTAAATCCAACACCAACAAAGGTTTGTCTAATTGGCAAGCAATGGCTTTTGCCGTCATGGTTTTTCCACATCCTGTATGGCCATGGAGCAAAACTTTGTTGTTGACGGGTAAGTTATATTTCTTTAATTCCTCTATATATCGGAATTCTTTTAATAATTGTTGCAGGGTCTGTTTGTTCTCGTCGCTTAATACAACATCTTCCCAATTAACTTTTTCTCTTTCAAAAATAAGTAAATCGACTACATTCATGGTTTAGGATTGATTAAAGAGTTCAAAATTACTCATATTTTATGAGAATAATTTGTGAAATCTACCCCTCGGAGTATTTATTCTAAATTAAAATCATTTTTGAATTAGATGAATCTGCTCTTTTTTGAAGTTTTTACCCTTATAGACACTTTAGTAAAAGAATATGTATTTTTGCATGATGAACTTAGAATTAATTCTCCAAAATTTGCAAATTCAGTCCTTGAATCCAATGCAACAATCTACTTACCACGCATCCGAAAATAAAAAGGACATCGTGCTACTCTCACCTACAGGATCAGGCAAAACTTTGGCCTTTCTATTGCCACTGTTAAGGAATTTGTCCAAGGAAAAAAAAGGAATTCAAGCCATGATTTTGGTGCCAGCAAGAGAATTGGCATTGCAGATAGAACAAGTTTTCAAAAACATGGGAACGGGTTTCAAAGTATCTGTTTGCTATGGAGGTCATGATAAAAAAATAGAAATAAATTCTCTAAGTCAAGCTCCTGCCGTTTTAATTGGAACTCCTGGGAGAATCGCCTATCACCTAAGAAATTCATCCTTTCAACCAGAAAGCATACATACCCTAGCGTTAGATGAATTTGATAAAGCCTTAGAATTTGGTTTTCAAGATGATATGTCTTTTATAGTCTCTGCTTTAGTCGGACTACAACAAAGGTTCTTAACTTCAGCAACTGCAATGGATTCTTTACCTAGTTTCGTAGGTTTGAAGCAAGAAAAAATACTTTCTTTTTTAAAAACATCCTCCGTACTACCTGACTTGCAATTCAAAAAAGTACTAACGACTGCCGAAGAAAAACTGGAAACCTTGTTTCGTTTGGTATGTAAAATTGGAAATAAAAGAACTCTGATATTTTGTAATCACAGAGATGCAGTGGATAGAATTTCAGAATTGCTTAGACAAAAAGGAATTGATAGAGAAACTTTTCATGGAGGAATGGAACAAGATGAACGGGAAAGGGCTTTATTAAAATTTAGAAACTCTTCTTCGCAAATTCTTATCACAACAGATTTAGCAGCCAGAGGTTTGGATATCCCTGAGGTGGAATCTATAATACACTACCAGCTTCCTCCTAAGGAAGACGCTTTTATACACAGAAATGGACGAACTGCTAGGATGAATGCTAAAGGATTTGTCTATCTGATAATGACAGATGAAGAAAATTTCCCATTCTTAAAAACTAAAATAAGTGAAGAATCTTTGGTTGAAAAATATAGACTCCCACAGCAAAATACTTTTCAAACCTTGTATATCTCCGTTGGTAAAAAAGATAAAGTAAACAAAGTAGATATTGTAGGCTATCTCATAAAGAAAGGCAAACTAAATAAAGAGGAGATAGGACTTATTGAAGTGAAGGATACCTCTTCCTATGTTGCTATAGACCGAAATAAAATGCAAAATTTACTTATTCATTTAAAAAATGAAAGACTTAAAAACAATAAAGTAAAAATTGAAATAGCTTATTAGTTAATAATATGAAGTTTAAATTTATCCTCCTATATGTTGCTTTGCTCACACCCTTGTTTTATTCGGGGCAAACCAATCAAGTCACTGAAAAATACTTAAAAAAACAAATTGAATTTCTTTCCTCAGACCGAATGAAAGGCCGACAAACAGGAAGTAAAGAGTTGGCTAAAGCGGGAAAATACATAGAAAGACAATTTAAAAAACTGGGACTACAACCTAAAGGATCAATGGGGTATAGGCAAGATTTTATTGCCAAAGTTAAGAAAGTAAAAGTAAATGATAGCTTAAGAAAGGCATCCAATATCATTGGGTTCTTAGATAATGGAGCCGAAAAAACCATAGTGATTGGAGCACATTATGACCATATTGGACATGGCGAATTAGGAAACTCTAAAGACGAACCACAAAATCTAGGAAAAATCCACAATGGCGCTGATGATAATGCTTCTGGGGTTGCTGGGCTTTTGGCATTAGCAAAATACTATACTCAAAATAAGGTTAAAGAAACGAACAATATTCTTTTTATTGCTTTTAGTGGCGAGGAGTTAGGCCTATTAGGATCTAAATACTTTGTTGACAATCCAACTTTGTCTCTTAATAAAATTCATTGGATGCTCAATATGGATATGATTGGCCGATATAACCCCGATAATGGTTTGTCAGTTATTGGATATGGAACCAGCAAAGGTTTTGAGAAAGCTTTTGATGGTCTTGTCTCAGACATTCATTTCAATTTAGGAAAAGATGGACGGGGTGGTTCGGATCAAACTTCTTTCTATGATAAAAAAATACCGGTTTTGTTTTTTCATACTGGAGGACATCCCGATTACCACAAACATGGAGATGATTCGGATAAAATAAATTATAAAACACTAAAATCGATAATTGATTTAGAAATAAGCGTACTCAATAAAACAATGGAAATACCAACGATGGATTTTATATTAACCAATTAATAAAACAGCCATATTCTGACTATAGAATATGGCTGTTTTTCAATATTAAAATTTGTTTATGGCTTCCAATAGGTCCATACTGCGCCATTGTAAACAGCTAATCTTTTAAAACCTGGTTTGTTTACATAAACCATCATTCCTGGTGCTGGTTCCGGAATACTAGCTGTATCTCCTACCATAGGAAGTACCATAGCCTTGGTACTCGACTCTAAAACAAGAACGCCGTCTGCACTTGTAGTATTACTACCAATGATAACTTTTGCGTTAGGATCTGCTGTGGTAGTACTTGGTTGTGATGCCAGATAGGTTGTAATATTTGCACCTACGCCACTACTTAAATCAACCCAAGCTGTACCATCGTACATTTTTACCTTAGCTTGTGTAGGGTCAGTGGCATCGAGAACGATGGTTCCTGCCACTAAATTAGTAGTTGGTAAGGTACGAACATAAGGTAAAATAATACCTCTATTTTGTCCCATGGCAAATTCAAGTAAAACACTTGTTTTGTCGGTGGCTGTTCCCACATTATCTCCGATTATGATTTGTGAATATCCTAATGATGAAGCAAACATCAAAAGAGCTAAATATATTGTTTTCATTTTTGTGTTATTTAAGGTTAATTAATCAGGGCAAGCTGGTGTACTAAAGCATTTCCAATTTGAATCTGAATATATTTTAAAGCATTTTGCTGTTGTATCGAATACCATCATACCTTCCACTGGATTAGTAATTCCGCTGATGTTGCTCGTTGTTCTTCTGGTGATTACAAATCCACTTGCATTAGATTCAATGGCAATAAATCCAGATTTTCTAATCATTGGCCAGTTTCCATTTCCTGCACCGGCTCTTTTTAGATTGGTAATTCCAATAGGAGTATCAGGACCTAAGGCTATGGTAGCAGCATTATGGCAAATACAACTAGCATATCCTGGATCCGATGGAACATAATAAGTTACATGAACAGTAGAATAAGGTGGATTTGGACAATCTCCTTCAAAAAATGCATAATAGGTACCTGGTCCAACGAGGAACGGAGCTACTATTTCGGAGCCTGGAGCTCTGGTGGTCGTAGTGTACCAATGTAAACTTTGTCCCAAAGGTACAGTACCCACAAATGCTGTATTGATATTTGCCGTTGTACTAGGACATATTTTTAAATCGACCACCGCTGGTACAGTAGCCGCTCCACATAAATTGAGTGGAGGTGTGTTGGCAAAATTGTAATCATTTTCGTAAGCATCTACAGTTGTACCATCTCCCATACTACCATTCACTCTATGTCCAACATAGCCAAATTTGAAAGTACATTTTTTTATCACCATGGTGGTGTGTCCTCCTGTCTCTACTGCCATCAGTACATCTGTTGTGGCAATACCAGAAGTGCCATTATTTAATAAAACAGGATTGTAATAGCCGTCTAAAGTGGCTTGTGCGAGCATCCTACCACCGTTTTGTCCCCATGCATAGATTTTTCCATCATTGGTTAAAGCATTTACAGCAGGAACATTTTTATCATGTTCTTGTGGGCTAAACCAGCCAACATTATCTAAATTAGCAGAAGAACTTTTTTTAACATTGACCCAAGATTTTCTTTCAGTTGTTGTAAAATCTCCCAATTGTTGACGATTATTTTCCCCAAGGCTATAAAGTAAGCCATCTGAAGCTAATACATAATAGCTAACTTTACCATCTTCATCAGTTGTCATCCCTATGGTTTTAATGTAGGTGCCAGTAGGATAAACTCCTGTAACTCCAGTTGGTTTGGACATTAATGCGGCATAATTTCTTTGAGCTTTGTTGTTATTATTTCCAAGATAAGCGCCAGTACCCCAAGTGTATATGTTTCCATCGGAAGTCAATGCCATCATGGCACCGAAAACCCCTCTTATCGCTACGATATTGTCGAGGTTTGTAGTGGCATCCTTTTTTATTCTATGCCATTTATGGTCGTTTGTAGTGGTGCCATCACCATTTTTTTGTGAGATATCGGATAAGATGTATCCAGCCCCACCAGTAGTAACAATGGCTAAAGTTTTGTGTGAGCCAAATAGCATTTTTACTTGGGATGGGGTAACGCCATCGGGTAAACCATTGGTATTAGTTGCAGCTCCTCCATAAGTTAAAATAGAAACTGTTCCAAAATTATTACCTGATTTAATGTTGGTCGAAACTAAATTTCCTGCAACCCCCCACACATAAAGTCCGGTAGATGTCAATAATGCAAACTGGTCATTATTTATATAATTACTACCAACTGCGGTTCTAAGGATTGTTCCTGTGTATGAAAACCCATTGGCGGCATTAACAATAGTTGGGGTCAAAAGATGGTTGTTTCCATTTGATGCGGCGTTTTCTCCCCAAGTTTTCACATCCCCATTTGCCTCTCTTACTAAAGTGGAGTGAAAGTTGGAAAGTAAATTGTCGTACTCTATTGTATTGGGATCGCCACTGGTTAAGAAGGTGTTGGCATTACAACCTGATTGAGCATATATCCCAACACTTGTAGTAAGCATTGCGAATAATGCTACCTTTAATAAATTTTTTGCGCGTATCATTTGTTTGTGTTTTGAATGAAAAATAATTGAGAATGAATGTTTACATTCTATATGCTTTTATTAGAAAAGCGAAGAATTGTTGTAAAAACACAAAGTAGGGGGAGGACGATTTCTGTAGCTTATTCCTAAATATGATATTAATAGAATAATAAATAGGAATGAAAAAGATTTATTTTTTGTAAAAACGATGAAAGTTTTGGTGAAGTTTTTAACTATCCCGAATTTAAGAACCCAGGGCAAACTCACACTTTATT
>JAFDZI010000001.1:5603-6775 GCA_018266955.1 Bacteroidota bacterium | reverse complement strand
TTCCACGATTCCATGTGCCACCCGCCCGCTTCCGGTAACGGCTATCCTCAGATTAGGTAATTTTAACCCAAAATAAGTATGGATAAGGTATTGCAGATTCTTTGATGAATTTACTTTATCCAAACGAAATTTGCCAGTCCGGTTTCCATAAGCCATGATGCCATTATGGGCGCCTACTACCCCCGCAAAGAATCCGAAACCAATAATTCTTTTTCCATCATCGTGTTCCAGGCATTCATAATCGATCAGGGTGATTTTTTTCTTCACCATTTCCATCATCATGGCCTGGTTATAAGGTTGTAATTTTTTCGTATGCGAAAAGAAAAGGTAGGTCTTATTGGGGATGAGCTGGTCTTTTGGCACTTCTTTAATCCCAAGAAGGATATCGCAACTACTCATGTCTTCGCTCAGGGTTGTTCCGGCCTGTTGATATTCCCTATCACTAAAGCATCGGTTGGGAGAAGGTTGCACCATGATGCTGATTTCCGGAACATTAATTTTAAGCCAGCGGCATTGGGCGGGAGTGAGTGCCACCCGGTTATCAGCGGGGGTCTTTCCTTCCCTGATAAGACCAATTATATGCATGCGATTGCAAGTTTCGCGCAAATTTAATAGATAATATCCCAGGTGCAAAACAGGAGTTGGAATTACCTTTGTACCATGAATTATTTTGAATTATTTGGTTTTGAAGTTTTTCCCAGGATTAGCCAGTCGCTGCTTTCCAAAAAATATATTTCCCTCCAGAGAGAATCTCATCCCGATTTCTTTACCAGGGAAACTGGGAGTGAACAGGACGAAGCACTCGATAAATCGGCTGATATAAATAAGGCCTATAAAATTTTCAAAAATCCAGACGACACCCTTGCTTATTTTTTGCAGGTGAAAGGAATCATCGTGCCGGGTGAAAAATTTGAACTTCCTTCCGATTTCCTGATGGAAATGATGGATTTGAACGAAAGTATTTCAGATTCTCCTGAAAACGGGAAAAAGGCTGCCGCTGCATTTCAAGTTGGGCTGGGGGAGGAAATGGAATATAACATCGCTTCTCTTTCACAAGATGGAGAAAATCTTTCCGTTTTGGAAGAACTAAAATCGCTTTATTACCGGAAAAAATATTTAAACCGCATTTTGGATAGGTTGGCCGATTAACGTAATATTGCCTCCCAATTTTA
>JAFDZI010000001.1:0-5582 GCA_018266955.1 Bacteroidota bacterium | reverse complement strand
AGGTTCGATTCCTGTTCTGGGCACCCTGCCTTTCAACTTTGTTGGAAGGCATTTTTTTTTATGAATATGCATATTTTTCCTGAAAGAGGAACAAAATACGGGTCATTTATTGCGAATACAGGGAGAGTGGGGATTTACCAAGATTTGGCTGATTGGTGAGCGTATTTTTTTGCATTTTGCTGCCCCCTCCCCGGGGGTAAAAATAGTGCCAGAAAAAATTCGAACAAAGAAATTTGACTGATGAATATTCAATTTTACTTTATCCTCTTTACGCCTACGCCTCGGTTCGTGTCTGCACGAACCGTAATCAGGGGAACGGCTCATCTTGCCCATCTGGCGCAAGTCTTCCGCAGGATGACTTGTGTCTATTCTAGTCAGAACTGATTGAATATTTGTGATGCTGATCCAGTCTCTATTTGTTTCGTGCGACACGAACCAAGGCGGAGAGAAATCGAAAAAAAATCAGGCCCTTTGCTGCCCCCTCCCCGGGGGTAAAAATAATTTCAAATTATAATTAGCCAAAGAAATTTGGCTGAAGATTATTCAGGATAGGATTAATTTAATTTACTTCACAACATCAGGCTTCGCATTTTCATAATCTGCAAAATTTATCTTCAGAAATGGGACCCGGGGCTTCCTTAAATACAGTTGACTTTTTAAAGTTCTTTCCTGGTTTTCGATTTAATGAAATAAATTCCGGTTCTTATGATGATAACCCAATCATTTCGTTTATATATCTACCCAAGAATTAAATAAGGTTAATAATCAAGGGGGCTATTTTTTCATAAAAAAATTATTCATTTTCTATATTGAGAAAGATCATGATTAAACATGGTGATATGGACTTTTTAGGGGAATAAAGGTTAATCCTGGAGCAAATTGAAAGTGTAAATTCTATCTGGGATGATTACTTTAATCCTCTTTTTACACTACCTATCGCTTTGTCAAATTAAAAGCCAAAATTGAATTTACCTTCCATTGTCTGGGTTAATTTATTTTGATTTTGGGCTTTGAATCACCTTTAATATAACGGTTTTCTTATTTTTTAAATCAGATAACGAGATACCCTTCTGGCTGTTTTTGTCGAGTACAATTACTTGATGTCCGTAGCCAAGATCAATCATCGCCCTGTCATCTATGACCCATGCAGTTCCCTGTATTACTTCTCCTTCCGCTGTATAGTTGTTCTGCACCTGGAGTGGGCTTTGCAAAATGAAATTTACGGTATTGCCATGGTCCTTATCGAGGTGCTTGTATTTGCCTTTAATTTGGGCATACACATAAGTTACATTTTGGGTATTATCTTCTTCGGTTTTCCTGATCCGGGTTTTCGATAAATCAATAGGATGGCTGCCATCTGCATCATTTACCTTTACCTGGATACCACCAAGGTTTTGAAAGTCTTTGGAACTGTTTTTATAAATACCGGAATTAGTAACCCGGGATACGGAAAAGATATTGTAACCAAAACCCTGCATATACAATTCAGGAAATTCATAGAGCTCTTTAATGGCAATTATTTTATAAACATATGCAGCAGTTTCGGCATTAAGGTTCATTGAAAAATAGTTACTTGTTCCCTGGCGGATGATAGCATTTTTTATGTTACCAGTTCCATTATTATAGGCAGCCGCTGTTAATACCCAGGAGGAGATTTTAAATGTTTTTCGGATATAGCTATAGTTTCGGACAATTTCCCTGCATGCTGCCCGGGTAGATTTTACAAAATCCGTTCTTTCATCTACAAGATCATTTACCACTAAATTCCAGTCTATAGCAGTGGCTTTCATTAATTGCCAGAACCCCCTGGCTCCGGCAGCGGAGGAAACATCCGTTTTAAAACCGCTTTCTACAATGGCCAGATATTTAAAATCTTGCGGGATGTTCGCTTCATCCAGCATGCGTTCTACCTGGGGCATATATAGTTTAATTCTTTGTTGGAGTGAAGGCACGTTTACATAATTGATTTGTTTTTTAATGATGTTCATCAATTTGGTTCTTACAAAATCATCATCAAGAGGAATTTTTTCGCCACAAAAGTAAATATCGTGCGCAGAACTGCTTAAAGAAGCAGCAAAGAAGGTGAACCAAACTATAAAGCGCCTAAAATAAGAAGATGCAAGCATAAGAATAGTTTGCTAATTAAAAGTCAATATTCATTAAATGCCTTTTCATAAACCGACCCTTTAATTTCCAGGGAAATATTAATCCTGTTTGGCCTGTCGCTAATCTCGAGGTTTAATTTATCGGAAGATCCTATTTTATACGAATTGAACCCGTAAACAACCAACGCCTCATTCCCAGGGGTTATAATGGGAAACTGCACAGGGTAAAGGAAAAGGGGATACAGTTTAATACTGGTTCCGGAAGTTCTGTTCCAGGTCAGCATCATTGGGCCGGTAAGGAAATCTTCCTTTCCATTGTTTTGGATTAGAATCTTTAAATAGGCAGTTTGATATACGAAATCAATACCCTGGCAGGTAACTTTAATATTATCTGTTTCGGTGGATAAGGATAAATCGGGTTTTTGGGCTAGAAAGGATTTGAACGAGTACAAGTTGTCGGCCTTACTTTTAAAGTTGTCATCAAGAAGCTGCCCGTCTGGGAATTTGTCGAAATTAATACCTGGATATTTTGCTGCGAGTTCTTCGGAATTATAGGGTAGGGGTAGGGGTTTGTAAACATCTGTACTATCTAATGGTGCCTCGGGGTTCACCTGTTGTTGGTTTGCCTGGTTATTTTTACGTTTCGATTTCTTCTTTGAATCTTTTTTCGCCATGTCGTTGGCTTCTTTGGCCATTTCCATCTGATCTCCACACATCTTAAGCCTGAATTGCGCATATTTATCATCCGGCCTTATTTGTAATGCCTGTGCATATTTCGATTCTGCTGCTTCAAAATCTTTTTCGGATACCAGGTCTGCAGCTTCTTTCATCAGGTCATGAAATTGTTTATCCTTTTCAATCTCTGCATTTTGTGCTGCAAGTATTTCGTCTTGTTGCTTTTGAATAGCTGCCGCTTTGATTTCTGCATTACAATATTTAATCATCGAGAGGGCATAAGTCTCTTCCGGCTTAATGTTATGGGCTTCCTGATATAGGGAGATAGCCTTCGAAAAGTCGTTATTTAACAAGAGACTATCGGCAATGCCTTTTGTAAGATCATATTTATTTTCAATATCATTTATTCGTGCAATTTCTGCAAGTTTACTTTCCACTTCATGAAGCAATCTGGTGGCTTCTGCATCTTTTGGTTTTAAAAGAAGAGCTTCTGTAAACGCCGATTTTGCGTTGGCAAAGTCTTCTTTTATAATAGAGGACTTCCCGTTTGAGAGGGCTAATTGGTATTTCCTGTTGAGTTCCAGCTCAGCGGCCAGTTTTTCTTTGCGTGCTATTTCTTCAGCGGCCAGCCTGTCGAGGGTTTCATTGATAAATTGAATTTTTTGCTTAGGGTAGTTTTCGTTGGCTTTAATGCTGAGTGCATTCAGGTACTGCTTCTTTGCATCTTTATATTCCGATTTTGCAAGAAGGGCATCTGCCTTTTTAATGATTTGGTTGAATTGTTGGGTTTCTGCCTTTTCCTTTTCAGCCCGTATTTTTTCCTCTTTTGCCTGCGCTGCCTGGGCAGCAACTATTTGGTCTATTTTTTTTATTTGTTCTCCGGGCCAGGGCTTCTTTATGATTTTATAGGCCTCCATATAGGCCAACTTTGCTTCNNTCCTTTTGTTCCTGTTCTTTACGTTCTTTTTCTGCCTTTATTAATTCTTTTTTTGCATTCGTTTTGGCTAATGCAGCCTGGTCTGATTTGGCTTTGTTGATCTTTGCCATTTGATCGGCTGGGTAGCTGTCTTCAAAATTATATTCTTTCGCTTTTTTATAATAAGTAAACGCCTGATCCCAGTTTCCATCCGAATAATAGTTGTCCGCTTTTTTCAGGATAGAGTAATACTCCTTTTGAATTTGTTGTTTTTCTTTTTCCTTCTTTTCGTTTGCCTCTTTTTGTTCATTTAGGGCATTGGAAGAAGCAATTTCAGCTTGTCTTTGTTGCAGAGCTTTTGAAATTTCTTTTAGCTGGTCGTTGGGCTCTTTCCGGTTAAAATAGGAAATGGCCTCATTGTAATAACGCTGGGCAGTCTTATAATCGGAATGTTCAAATGCCTTTTCGGCAGAAGCCATGGCCGAACTGTATTTTTGTTCTTTAACTGCCTCTTGTTTTGCCTGGTCTTCCCGGCGGGCAATTTCGGAAAGTTTTTGTTTGCTTACCGGGTCGTCTTTTTTAATAAATAGGGCTTGTTGAAACGAAAGTTTTGCTTCCTGTAATTTATCCTGCTTTAAAAGCCTATCTCCTTCCTTCATATAGCCTTTGTAAGTGGCGTCCAGCTTTTTGGTTTGTTTTTCCTTCTCTTCCAATTTCGTATTTACCTGTGCCAATCCATCTTTTGCCATTATTTCATCTGGCCTCATTTTGAGGGCCTTTGTATAAAGGGCTTTGGATTCTTCATATTCCTGGGCCTTGTATTTTTCGTAGGCCTGTTTCAGAATGGAAAAATAATCGTTGTTCTTTTGAATCTTTTCAGCAGTCTCTTTATCCCCTTTTGTTTTAGAAATTCCCTTATTTTCATTGGGACGCGAGGATAACCGGCCCTCCAGCAAATCTTCTATTTTCTTTTCATCATAATTGTAAGTTGTTTCTGAGAAATCTGAGAAATCAATATTTTTCTTGTAGGCAATTATGAATTGATAAGTTTTCCGTTTTATCAATACAGAGAGATGTTCCGGTGATGGAAATCTCCTGTCGGTAGTAATTCTTAATTGTTTTTGTTCGGGGAAAGATTTAATTCGGAATTTACTTGGGGTAGGGAAACTGTAGAAATTTAGAATTTCAGAATAAAAATTAACGGCTACATCAATTTTTTCGTTGGTGAAAATGGTATCTACTATTTTGCCATCCTGGGCATTTGCCGTGTTAATTGCGGCATTACAGCAAAGAATAAGCAGGAATATGTACTTTTTATAAGGATCCATTTATTTGTCTGCTTGCTTAATAGAATATCTCAATCATTTCCACGCAATGTGTTTCATCGTTTCTTCTAAGTTTTATGCTTTTAATTTTCACCTTTTTCTTTTTGCTTAAAAGCCATTTTCGTTCCTTCTTACCGCCCAGTTCAGAACAGGCCAGGTTGAATGGTTCTGGATCTTTGCCATTAATTTTTGTAGGTGTGGTATATCCTCCGCATAAGTTTTCGAGGAACCCAAGTGTTTTATAATCTTCTCCATTTACAACCAGTTGCAGTTTTGTCTGGAATACTTCATCGGTAATAAATTTCTTGGAGTTATCTTCCAGTGGGGGCTGAGGTGTCACCGTTTCCTGGGGCAGGGGAGCCGGTGGTGGAGTAGCGGGTATTAATGTTGGATTTTCTACCACTACCTGTTTTCTATATTTTGTTTTATTGGCCAACTCTACGGTAATAATATAAATGCCCGGACTTAAAAACCGAAAGGATGCACTGGCATTTGTTTGCTTTGGAAATTCGGGGTGTTCTTCAATTTCCCAATTATAGGAATCCGAAATAACCGTACAGA
>JAFDZI010000019.1 GCA_018266955.1 Bacteroidota bacterium | reverse complement strand
CACACTTTTTTAGTACAGTATCGAGCATGGCGGCAAAAGATACAGCGGATAGCCGGTGGAATGACGAACTGAAGACGAAATGGGGTAACTTCTAAAAAATATATTTTGTAAATAGGGTGAAGTTTAGTGAATACTGTTCTATTAACCTTATCTTTGCATTTCGATTTTTTTATAATCATTTAAAATTTAATTTTTGAGTTTCAAAACATTAGCATTAATAGAGCCAATTGCCAAAGCAATTGAAGAACAAGGATATCAATCACCAACGCCGATACAAGAGAAAGCTATTCCTGAAATTTTGAAGGGTAGAGATTTTTTGGGTTGTGCACAAACAGGAACTGGTAAAACGGCTGCCTTTTCGATTCCTATATTACAAAATTTGAGTGAAAAGAAGGAGAGGAATAGGCATATTAAGGCGCTTATCCTAACGCCAACTCGTGAATTGGCAATACAGATTGAAGAAAACATTCAAGCTTATGGGAAATATTTGTCATTACGACATTTGGTGGTGTTTGGTGGTGTGAAACAAGGGAATCAAGAGCGAGCATTGAGACAAGGTGTGGATATTCTAGTGGCTACGCCTGGAAGGTTATTGGATTTTGTATCTCAAGGGATTGTTTCATTAAAAAATTTGGAAATATTCGTTTTGGATGAGGCAGATAGGATGTTGGATATGGGATTTGTGCATGATGTAAAAAGAATCATCAAGTTGTTGCCAAGCAAAAGACAAACTTTGTTCTTTTCGGCGACTATGCCAAAAGAGATACAGCAATTAGCATCGACCATATTAAATAATCCTGTACAAGTAGAAGTAGCTCCTGTTTCTTCGACAGCGGATACCATAAAGCAGTCGGTATATTTTGTGGATAAGGAAGATAAATTGGACTTATTGACTCATATTTTACAAAATAGTATAGCGGAATCGGTATTGGTTTTTGCAAGAACAAAACATGGTGCAGATAAAATTTCCAAAAAATTGTTTAAATCAGGGATAAGTTCTGAGGCCATTCATGGAAACAAATCGCAGAATGCCAGACAAAATGCATTAATCAATTTTAAGACTGGTAAAACTAGAGTTCTTGTCGCTACGGATATAGCAGCTAGAGGGATTGATATAGATGAATTGAAATATGTGATTAATTTTGAGTTGTCTGATGTTTCTGAAACTTATGTACATAGAATAGGACGAACCGGAAGGGCAGGTGCAGAAGGAGTTTCTATATCTTTTGTTGATGGTTTGGATTTGATAAATTTAAAGAACACTGAAAAGTTAATTGCTAAGAAAATTCCGGTGGTGAAGGATCATCCGTATCATACCGATAATTTGGTGGTGCAAAAGAGAGATTCGAATAATAAGCCAGTGGTTTTTAATAAAAGCAATTCTACAGGAGTTTCTAAGACGAAAAAGAAATCTAATGCCAATGAAAATAAAGAAATTGGCTTTAAGAAAGTGAGAAATAAAAATTTTACAAGAAATAAATAAGCTATAAAGTTTCAATAATAGTACGGAAAGTAAGGTTGATCCTTGCTTTCTTTTCTTTTTTGGTAGGAGGTAAGCAGTGCATCCAGTGGGATTGCGTTTCGTCTTTCATAAGTAGGAGGCTTCCATGTTCTAAAATAAGGTCAATTTTTTCAGAAGTTTTTTTGTGTTTGAAGGAGAACTTTCTATTGGACCCTAGGGTAAGTGATGCAATGCAACCATTTTTTTTAAATCTTTTTCGCCATCGCTATGCCAAGCCATTCCTTCGGTACCATCGTGGTATAAGTTGAGAAGACAAGAATTATAGTATTCATTAGATTTTTCTTGAACAATTTTTTTTAGTGCTAAAAGTTCATTAGTCCAAGGTAATGCAATTTTAGTGGTTTTGGAATAGGTGTAGGAAAAATTGGAGTCTGCATACCAAGCAACTTTTCTTTTGGTCAGAATTTTTTTTCCAAAAATGATGGCTTGGTCCTTTTTCCAATTAATGGAATGACGGAGTAAATCAAAATAGTGATCGGCTAACTGGGTATTAAGAATTTTACCAAAATAAAGAACTGTTCCGTCATAAGGAAGTAGGTTATGAGGTTCTAAATCAAAAAGGTTTTCCATGGTGAGTTACATTAAAAAAGTATTAATCCAATGGTTTTAATTCGTACTCTAGTAACTTTTTTTTTCTTTCAATTGACCATTTGTACCCACCTAATTTACCTGAAGTTTGCAACACTCTATGACATGGTATAAGAAGAGCAACTTGGTTTTTTCCAATGGCCGATCCAACGGCTCTACATGCTTTGGGATTATTAATTTTTTGAGCAATATCGGCATAGGTAGCGGTTTTTCCAACTGGAATTTCCAATAAAGTATTCCAAACATGAATTTGAAAATCGCTTCCTTGAATATGTAGAGGAATTTGATAAGCATCTTTTATTTCTTTATTCAAAAATGAGATTACATCCGATTGAAATTTGGAAGATTGCTGCAGGAATTCAGCATTAGGAAAAGTGTGTTGAAGGTCTTTTGTTGCTAAAGTTTCGTCATCCAAAAACGAAAGAAAACAAATTCCATTTTGCGTATTGGCAAGAAGGATTTTGCCAAAGTATGTATCGTAAAAATCATAACAAATTGTTGGACAGGCATTCAAGAAATCCTTATCCATACGGATGATTTGGGAAATGAGGTGGGATTGAGTCATTTCGGTTATTGTTGAAGTTTGAAATTGTCTTTAAAAAGATTAGAAAGCGTGTTGTAAATAGATGCGTTTTCTTCGTTTAACCAATATTGAGTTTTGTATTGACTTTTGTTTTTGTTGAATTTTACACCTTCATCTATTTCGTTTTTATTTTTAAAACTGATGTCTTGTGGGTAAAAATTAGTAAAAAAAGTAAGCTTTGCAAAGCCATCTTCCGATTTATGTTTGAGTTCCAGTTGGGAATTTTTTTTGTATTGAAGCCAATTTTTTGCAGTAGCAGGGCTTTTCGTGAAAGAATATCTTTCTTCGTAGGATAAGTTTCTTAAAACATAACCGAATATTTTCAGATCTTTATTGGTTAATGCATTGTCCTTTTTTATGTAGTCGATTTCATTGTTGAATGAAGTTTTCCGATTATCTTCTGATTTTCCTAAGAGAATATTGTCAACATCTTTCAATTTTGGAATTTCTGAAAAGTTATCGAAAACGAAAGAAGAAACAACTTTTCTATCGGCTTTTGCGTTTTCTAAAATGAAAGATCGATATTCTTTGACTATGGTTTTCTTCAATTTATTCGTTTTTTTATCCAGTACAACTTCCATAACACCATCGATGAAAATGTTGAATTCTCCTGTATTGATGACATAAGAATTAAAATATCCATTTAAGGTTATGTAATCTTTGTTGGGATTAATAATGACCTCTGGTAAGTTTTGTTCTCGAATTTTTTGAACTACAATTTTTTGGTTTTGGATGTTTTTTACCCATACGCTATCTTGTTCCAGATTTCTATGATTCAGAATAATATAAGAAGAATTTTCCAACACACTTGCCGGGAACTCTCCGTTGTGATCCGTTATTCCAAGCATTTTTCCTTCGTTATTGATAATGACAACACCTTCAATTGTTTGGTTTTGAGGAGTTGTAATTTGTATGTTTTGAGCGTAAATCATCCATGTTAAAATGATAAACACCATGCTGAAGTATTTTTTCATCTATAGATATTATTTTTTATGATGTGCATTTGTATTTGCCTTTGTATTTGCTTTTCTACATAGGTATTTGTCAGATACAAGTAGTTAATGGTTTATTTCAATTTATTTTTTTAAAGATAGATAATATTTGTCATTTAGTATGAAAAATAGTTTAATTTTGAATTTTCCCTGCACTATTGAAGAATTTACTTTCGTTTTTAGGATTTTTTTTATGGGTTTGCATTACTGCACAAACCGATAGTATAAGCATTACTGCCAATATAGGAAGTGACAGAAAAAATGTACACATTTCCCAAAGAATCGTTTACCACAACAGAACTCAAGAAGCACAAGATTCTCTGAAATTATTAAACTGGATAGCTGCCTATCAAAATTCAAAAACTCCTTTAGCCAAAAGAAAACTGGAGGATAGAAACTCAACAATGCATTTTGCAACTGCTGATGAATTTGGGTTTCTTAAAAATTTAAAGGTAAATGTGCAAGGAAAGGAAATAGGAAATGTAGAAACAAGTAGCGAAAATTTATTTTTATCCTTGCGACAAGTACTACAACCAGAGGAAAGCGTAGAGCTTCATTTAGAATATGATTTACATTTACCCGATAGTAAATTTACTGGCTACGGCAATGGTAAAGAGTCTGTTTTGTTAAAGTATTTCTTTTTGGTTCCCGATCATTTTTATCCCACGCAAAGCAGAAATTATTTGGATATTGAAGAAACAGTAAATTATCATACTTATTGGGATATTAAATTAAATGTACCTAGTTTGAGCTTTGTGCAAAGTAACTTACAAGAAACCGAACTTCATCATCTGACAGGTTTTTTGAATACAACGCCTGAAATATTAATTGCGCCCAAAGAATTTCCAACCTATGAGGTGCAAATAGGCGAAAGAATGATTCATGTAACATTGGGCTATCCATTAGATCATTATTCTGCTCATCGTTTGTCCATTACATTGGCACAGCAACTTTCGTTTATTCAAGAAAAATGGGGACAATTGCCTTCAAAAATTTTTATATCAGAGAAATTTAAAAATAAAGAAGATTTTTTTGGAAACGACGATATCAAGTTGTGGAAATTCAGATTCCCACTCTTTGCTCCTGGCGATAATTTAGCTTTGGACTATATTTCTATTTTAACCCAAAAAATTATTGATGAAACGCTCATTTCAGACAAAGAAAAAAATCACTGGTTAGGAAACGGACTAAAATCCTATATGGAACAACGCTATTTGAGTACCTATTATGCTCAAACAAAATTATTGGGTAGTTTGCCAGATTCGTTTAATATTTTCGGGTTAAAGCCTTTAAGATGGTTCCATGCATCCAAATTAAATATTAGTGACCGATATGGTTTGGCGTATCAGTATATGGTATCACAAAATTTGGATCAAGCCATCACAACTCCTTTTTCACAATTGAGTAATTTTAACCAAATGGTCATCAGTCAGTTTGAAACGGGTAGTCTTATGAATTTTGTGGCCGATAAAATGAAATATCCTAATTTTGAAAATTTCTTGAAATCCTATTCCATTACCCATAAAAATAGATGGAATGAAAAAGATTTTTTGGATAGCTTATCACTGGCAACTCATTATAGTTCAGATTTTTTATCCCCATACATCCAGTCCAAGCAGAGGGCTAATTTTAAAATTAATCATTTTAAACGAGATGGAAGCCAATTGTTGGTAAATGTGACCAAGCAATCCGATTTGCCCATTCCTTTTAAGATGGAAACATTGGCTCAAAAATCTGGACCCACAGCCCTGAGGCAATATTGGTTCGAAACGCCTTCCAGAAAAAGTCAGGAGGTTTATATCGTTCCAGATTCTACGGTTAGTAAACTGACCATCAACAATCATTATTTTTTTCCTGAAAATAATTTTAGAGATAATTATTTGTACACCAAAGGTCTGTTTTCTAATTATAAAAAGCTGAAATTTAAATTGATAAAAGATATTCCCAATCCCGAATACAATGAGGTTTACCTAAATCCAAAACTGAATTTCAATATTTACGATGAAGTGCTTTTGGGAATGAACTTTTCTAATGCTTCTTTTTTTGCACAACCATTTTTGTATAGTCTAACGCCATATTACAGTACGGGAACTGGGAAAGTAACAGGTTCAGGTGCTTTATCCTACAGTTTTTTGCCTGCCAATAATTTTTTTACTGCTCTTACTCTGGGCATTTCAGGTGCTTATTTCCATTATACACCTGCATTGAGTTATCAGAAATATTCTGCGGGAGCCTCTATGTTATTTGCTAAAAATCCCAGAAGTAGTGTTGCTCGATCGGTTTTTGCATCATTCAATTATTATCAAAAGGATTTGGATGCGCTAATGAAATTAAATAATGAATATGCACAATATACCATTTGGTCCGTTGGCTATGGTTTTTCGGATAGAAAACTCATTCATGAAAAGGCTTTGGGATTTTCTGTTCAAGGGATGGAAGATTATCAAAAGGTTACTGCAGAGGCATTTTATCGCTGGGAATATGCCCAAAATAAGAAAATTTCCTTTCGTTTGTTTGCAGGGACATTTTTAGAAAACAAAACCCGCAACAACTTTTTTGATTTTGGAATTTCCAGAGTTTCTAATTATTCTTTTTCCTATGGTTTGTTTGGTCAAGGAGAAACCGACGGCTTTTGGTCTCAGCAATTTGTTTTGGCCGATGGTGGTTTCAAATCATTTATTCCCAATACGGCTAATCAGTGGCTAACCTCTTTTAATATAGATGCTCACGCTTGGAAGATATTTAATCTCTATGCCGATTTCGGGGCGTACAAGAGAAAAGGTTTTTCTACCGATTTTATTTGGGATTCAGGAGTGAAAGTAAAGATAATTCCAGATTTTGTAGAAGTCTATTTTCCTATTCAATCCAGTTTGGGCTTCGAACCCGGATTTCAGGATTATGCCAAGCGCATCCGGTTTACCCTCACCTTTAATCTCAATGCCATCATAGGATCGGCAAGGAGAGGCTGGTTTTAGATGAAAAAGAGTATTCTTAATCCATCAATTCTATTGCGTCAAAAGACTGAAATCCGTTGAGGAAAGATTTTACATCCATACGCTTTTTTCCTTCCAACTGAACCTCTAATGGAAAATACAATCCATCTTGAGTGACAATAGAAAACTCATTTTTAGCTATGGTTAAAGTTCCGGGCTTATTAGTTTCGTTTAAATTTTTAAAACTTCCGCTAAATATTTTCAGGAATTTTTGTTCGCCACCGATGTTCAATTTGGTAAAAGCACATGGATAGGGAGACATGCCACGCACAAAATTGTGGATTTTTTCATTGCTCCATGTCCAGTGGATGAGGGTGTCTTCTTTAAAAATCTTGAATGCGTTTTTTGGGTTTTCTACTATGGGTTGTGGTTTTTCGGTAATGGAGCTTTCAGATAAACCATCCAAGGTTTTTACAACCAAATTTGCTCCCATTGTCATTAACCTATCGTGCAAAGAACCGGCATTTTCATCTTTTTCTATAGTTAAAGATTCTTGTAAAAGAATATTTCCTTCATCAATTTTTTCATTAATAAAAAAAGTGCTAGCGCCGGTCGTCTTTTCTCCATTAATGATGGCATAGTTGATAGGTGCCGCTCCTCTATAATCCGGCAGTAGCGAGGCGTGTAGGTTGAAAGTGCCTAAAGGGGGCATTTTAAACAAAATTTCGGGCATCATTCTAAAAGCAACCACCACAAAAATATCGGCTTGTAGGCTTCGGATGGCTTCTAAAAATTCAGGGTTTCTAAGTTTTTCGGGTTGTAAAAGACATAGTCCATTTTCAACAGCAAAGTTTTTCACCGGCGAAGTTGTCATTTTTTGTCCTCTTCCCGTAGGTTTATCAGCAACGGTTACTACACCTACTACTTGGTGATGACTGTTGTAAATGGCTTCTAGGCTGGCTTTGGCAAATTCTGGAGTGCCAAAAAATACGACTTTCAAACTTTTCATGGAGCAAAAATACATTTAAAAATTCAAAATTTATAAATGACTTTCAAACAAAATTCAAAATAAACACAGTATATTTTTGTATATACATGAAAAAGAATTAAATTTGCGACTTCATAAAAATAACAATTTAAAATAATGGACGCAGTATTTACATTATTCATGATCATCATAATGATAGCTTCTGTATTGGTAACCATAGTTATTATGGCTCAAAACCCTAAAGGAGGAGGTCTTTCTGGAACTTTCGGTGGAACATCTTCTGCTCAGTTTGGAGTACAAAGAACCAATGATTTTATGGAAAAAGCTACTTGGATCTTGGGTACTGTAATCATTGTGCTTATCTTGCTTAGTGTTGTCATAACAGGTAAACCATCACAAGTAGCGCCAACCAAAGCTCCAGTGCAAAAACAAGCTCCAGCAAAAACTCAAGATGCACCAGTAACTCCTGAGGCAGGAACTCCAGCTGCTCCTACACCAATTGGTGGAACTCCAGCGAAATAAGAATGCAACAATCAATTATAATAAAACGATTCTCTTTTGAGGATCGTTTTTTTTTTTTTTTAATTGTTACCACCATTTCCAATACTCATCCTGTTCCTGAATAAATAATGCATCCAGCCAAGAATCAATACTAATTTTTTGCAATGTTCCTTCTGGTAATTCTTTGAAAGGTGTCTGAAAAAATAATGGATCTATTTGAATAAAATTTCTATTAACTACTAAAATATTGTCGGCAGAATAAAATGGATAGTGTACAATTTCGGGGTTGGTGGTGATGAGTTTTTTTTGACTTGCAATAGCTTCAAATGGTCTCATGCTGAGCCCTAATTGAAAAGGCTTGTTGATGTCGAGAACTGCAAAACTATTCTGATAAATGTCTGCAATTTTCTCATGGCTTAGGCTTTGGAATCGTACTTTTTTAATGTCAAATTTTTTGAAATGAGGATCCAACAGTCTTTTCAAATAAAAAAATATTTTACCAGGGGCGAAATAATAAAAGTAAGACTTTAGTTTTAGCTGGTTTAAAGATTTCAGAATGTTTTCACCTACTGTGTAGCGATCGGTGTGTGCACTTCCTATAAATGCAACATCATATAAAGTCTTGCTTTTCAATATTGAATTTTGATAGGCATCAATGTAAAATAATGGCCGAAAATGCCAATTGTACTTTTGTGCATCTTGAGCTTCGAAGGTAAATACTGAATCGAAATAATGAGAGAGTTTCAAAAATTTAGGATATTCCGTTACCGAGTCATAGGCGTAGAAAATGAATCGAGTTTCAGGATGTTGTTTTCTGAATTCTTTTAAGAAAAACTCTGGCGTTGCCTCTCCTTTGATGAGTAGGAATTGGTCTATCTTTTTATTTTTTAGTTGGTTTAAAATGCTTTTGTAATACGATTCAATTTTCCAATGAAGTAGAAAAGGGGCAACTCGAATGATACCTTTATAGAAACTGTTCTCTGAAGGTCTTTCATCAAAATACAAAACATGGGCATCTCGCTTTTTCAATTGGTGAATCATGGCATTTTCATAACCGAAAAAATGGGTTGTGATGAGCAGAATTTGTTTGTTTTCAAAGGATTTCATTGTGCGTTTTTGTGCCACCAATAGCGGAGGGGTCTAGAGAAATATTTTATTTTTGAAAGGAGGAAAAATACAAAATATTCTATTGTGTTTATTTTTTTTGATTGATAAATTTCTTTTAAATTTTTTTGGAAACCTTTCTCCATTTCATTTAATTGTGCCGAAAGTCCGGATTCGCCAAAGGGGTGTTTGCCCAAACCTGTGATTGCCAAACTCTTGTCCAGTAGGTATATCTCATGGTTTTCAGCTATTCTTAGCCAGTAGTTTGCGTCTTCGGCAAATTTTTGTCGTTCATCAAACATGCCCACTTCATCCAAGATTTTATTTCGCATGATGCAGGTTGGGGTTTGTATCAAATGTTTCACTAAGAGTTTTTTGATACTCACCTTGGCGAGTTTGGTTTTAGGATCTACCCGGTACGGAAAGGGAACTCGTTGGTTATTGCTGCATGAAGCTAAAAAATCTACCCTAAAATCTTCTCTAAAAAAATATGGAATTTGTTCTTCTGTTTTGTTCGGGAGCCACTCGTCATCGGAGTCTAAAAATGCAATAAACTCTGTGTTGGCCATCTTTAATCCGGCGTTTCTGGCAGCAGATACTCCTTTATTCTTTTGTTCTATGAAATAAATTTCAACCTCAGGATTATTTTGTATAAATTCTTGAATTAATTCCGCAGATCGATCGCTGCTTCCATCATTAATGACAATTATTTTAAAGTGGAAATTTCCTTTTTGCCTTACCACCGATTGCATTGCGCGAACAATACTTTGCTCGGCATTATATACAGGGATAATTACAGAAATAGCGATAGTTTTGTTATTCATGGAACTTAACTATTATTCGCGAATCACCTTAATTCGTCCATCTGCCCAAACTTTTATGATGGATGAACCGCTGTATTGGGATATTTTATCGTGATTTTCTTCCACCACAAAATCTACGGCTTCTATGATTTCCTGTGATATATCATTAAATTTCATCGGACTTTTCTCTCCGCTCAAGTTGGCCGATGTGGATACCAGCGGTCGGTTTAGTTTTGAAATAATTTTTTTGCAGAAATCATCTTTTATTAGCCTTATGCCAATGCTGCCATCTTCAGCCAATAGTTCTTTGGGGAGGTTTTTGGGATTTTCATATATTATGGTTACAGGTTTTTCACTCAAATCGATAATTTCCCAAGCCATTGCTGGGACATCCACCAAGTCTTGAAGTCTTTTTTCGTTTTCAACCAATATAATCACCGATTTTTGGAGATCTCTTTTTTTGATGTCGAATACCTTTTGTATCGCCTCTATGTTGGTGGCATCGCAACCAATGCCCCAGATGGTGTCCGTAGGATAAAGTAATGTGCCGCCACTCTTTAGTACCTCAATTAGTTTGTCCATTTTCTTTAATGTTTGTTAATAAAAACCAGTGATAAATTCATCAGTACAAAATTGCAAAAAGAAATAGCAAACTAAGAAAAAAACAATGATAAAAATAAAAAACAATTCAAATAATTTGTAAATTTGGACTTCTTTTTAGAAGAACAAAAACAAAATAAATTTAAAATTTTTAAAACATGAAAGTAACTGTAGTAGGAGCAGGTGCCGTAGGTGCATCTTGTGCTGAATACATCGCAATGAAAAATTTTGCTTCTGAAGTAGTATTGGTGGACATTAAAGAGGGTTTTGCAGAAGGTAAAGCAATGGACTTGATGCAAACGGCTTCTTTGAACGGATTTGATACCAAAATTACGGGTACCACAGGAGATTATAGCAAAACTGCTGGTTCTAAAGTAGCGGTAATTACTTCAGGGATTCCAAGAAAACCAGGAATGACCAGAGAAGAGTTAATCGGAATTAATGCTGGAATTGTAAAAGAAGTTACAGCTAATTTAGTGAAGCATTCGCCAGATGTTATCATCATTGTGGTATCCAACCCTATGGATACTATGGCATATTTGGTACACAAAACATCAGGATTGCCAAAAGAAAGAATTATTGGTATGGGAGGTGCTTTGGATAGCGCAAGATTCAAATACAGATTGGCGGAAGCTTTAGAATGCCCAATTTCTGATGTTGATGGTATGGTGATTGCCGCACATTCGGACACAGGAATGGTACCTTTGATGTCTAAAGCAACCAGAAATGGTGTGCCAGTTTCTTATTTCTTAAATGAAGAAAAACAAAACTTCGTGATAGAAGAAACCAAAGTAGGAGGTGCTACACTTACTAAATTATTAGGAACTTCTGCTTGGTATGCTCCAGGTGCTGCTGTTTCTGTTTTGGTACAATCAATTCTTTGCGACCAAAAGAAAATGGTTCCTTGTTCATTAATGTTGAATGGTGAATATGGACAATCAGACATTTGCCTAGGAGTACCAGCAATTATTGGTGCTAATGGTGTTGAAAAAATCGTTGAAATTGAATTGACAGACGCTGAAAAAGAAAAATTCGCAACAGCTGCTGCTGCTGTTAGAGAAGTAAATGGTGATTTGAAATTCTAATGTTTGAATAATAATAAAGAAAGAGCGTACTTTTTGTAGAGTACGCTTTTCTTTTATACATCAATTAATATTATGGGACAAAAAATAAAAATGCTTTGGGACTTTCGTGGTATGGACGCCTTGCAGTTTGCGAAACACCATATCCATCATTTAGAAGAATATGCCGTTGCAGAGCAACTGATTTACAATATGACCGGTACAGAAATTTATACTGATATGTATGCAGCAGCTTACATGATTATTGATGAAACTGAAATGCTTAAAGTTAGAGATGCTTTAAAACCCAATAGGGCAGAATATGTGGATGAAGAATAACGGAGATTCAAAAGGATTAATATTTTAAAAAAAATAAGGTTGCACTTTGTGGGCAACCTTATTTTTGTATTGTGGGGTCATCTTGTTTATGATTGTAACAAGAGTGCAGCTTCCTTGGCAGCATAGGTGAAGATCATGTCTGCACCGGCTCTTTTAATGCAGGTTAAGCTTTCGATGATGGCTTTGTCATTGTCCAGCCATCCATTTTGGGCAGCAGCTTTTAGCATGGCATATTCTCCACTAACATTGTACACTGCAATAGGTAAATCTATGGACGCTCGAACTTTAGCCACTATATCCAAGTAAGGTAAACCTGGTTTTATCATGATGATATCTGCACCTTCCTCCACATCTTTCATTACTTCATTAAGCGCTTCTCTTGAATTGTGAAAGTCCATTTGATAAGTTTTTTTATCTTTAGGAATGTTGATGTTTTCTTTTGGAGCACTATCCAATGCACTTCTGAATGGTCCATAGAAAGAACTAGCATATTTCGCTGCATAGCTTAGAATGCCAACATGGTGATGTCCGTTTTCTTCCAAAGCTTGTCGGATAACGGCCACTCTTCCGTCCATCATGTCACTGGGGGCTACGATATCTGCACCAGCCTCGGCTACTGAAACCGACATTTTGGCAAGGGCTTCATTGGTCGCATCGTTGTCAATTTGTCCGTTGGTAACAATGCCATCATGTCCATAAATAGAGTAGGGGTCTAATGCAACATCTGGCATCACAATCATTTCTGGTACAGCATTTTTTATTTCGCGAATACTTCTCTGCATGAGTCCATCTTTGTTCCAAGCCTCGGTTCCGGCATTGTCTTTCAAATGATCTGGAACTTTCATATAGATATTAACCGCTTTTATTCCTAGTTGGTATAGATCTTTGCATTCTTTAACCAATAAGTCGATGCTTCGTCGGTATATTCCTGGCATTGATGGGATGGCTTCTTGCTTGTTTTCGCCTTCCATAACAAATAGAGGCATAACGAAATCTTGACTACTTAGGGTGGTTTCTCGTACCAAAGAGCGTATGCTTTCGTTGGTTCTTAATCTGCGGTTTCTAGAGTAAATTATCATTTTTGGTATGTTCTTTGTTTTAGAACTGCAAATTTAATGATAGTTTACTAAAAAAACTATTGTGAGATTCTGTAAGAAATCATAAATTTGTTAATTATTATGAAGCAATTTAGTTTAAAAATGAAGAGAAATCTATTATGGTTAATGCTTTTGGGTACTTCTCTAGGTTTTTTTAGCATGGCAAATGCTCAGATAGCAAGAGAACCAATGTCGTTATCACAAAAAAGTGATGATGGGGTGCTTGTTGCTTATCCTAATCCTGCGAGAGATAATATTTTGGTAAGATCCAAAGATGCTTCATTAAAAATAAAATCTATTACATTTTATTCCATTCTAGGGATGCAAGTAGCCAATTATAGCGTAAATGCCAATGCTGCAGAAATTAATATAGAAAGACTTCGTCCTGGGAAATATCTTATGCGCTATGTGTTGAGTGACGAAACCCAAAAAGTAACCCAAATCATTAAACAATAAATTTTTATCCTGAATCTAAATTCAGGATTTTTTTTTGGACTGTTTTTAATATCCATCCTATTTCCGTACCTTTCGACCTTTTAATAATACAAGCATGTTAAGAGCTGAACGCGTTATAAAAACATATGATTCTGGAAGAAAAATCGCCTTGAATGAATTTAGTATTTCAGTTCCACAAGGAGCAATCTATGGGCTTTTGGGGCCTAATGGAGCTGGGAAAACATCATTTATCCGCATCATCAATCAAATTACCCAAGCCGATTCTGGAGCAATTTTTATTCATGATGAAAAACTCTCGCCTAAGCATATAAGAGAAATTGGATACATGCCTGAAGAAAGAGGCTTGTACAAAAATATGACTGTTGGCGACCAAATACTTTATTTTGGTGAATTGAAAGGAATGAGCCGAGCTGACGCCTTGAAACAGGCTAAATACTGGTTTGATGCCTTAGAAATAGACCATTGGTGGAAGAAAAAACTTTCGGAATTGTCCAAAGGGATGGCGCAAAAAATACAATTTGTAGTTACCGTGTTGCACCAGCCCAAGTTGCTGATTTTGGATGAACCATTTTCGGGCTTTGATCCTGTAAATGCTAATCTGATTAAAGAGCAAATCCTACATTTGAAAAAAACAGGTACAACGATTATCTTATCTACTCACAGAATGGAGAGTGTGGAGGAAATGTGTGACTCGGTGGCATTGGTTCATCAGTCCAAAAAAATTCTGGATGGACCGGTGTTTGAAGTGCGAGAACAATTCAAAAAAAATATTTTTAGCGTTACTCTTTCGGATGTACATACTGAAAATTGGGACAATTTCATACGGCAGTATTCAGTTGAAAACATCAAGAATAATCATAATTTATTACAATTTGAATTGAAAAACGAAGGGAACCAAAACGAATTACTCAGCAATTTATTGAAAATAGGAAAAATTCGTTCCTTTGACGAGAAAATCCCAAGTATGAACGAGGTATTCATAGAAGCTGTAAGTGCAAAATAATCCAAACTTTATCTAATTCAATATAAAAAATACAATTGTGAAGAACATTATTCTAATTACCAAAAGAGAATATCTAACCCAGGTGAAAAAGAAATCCTTTGTGGTTCTTACTTTATTGGCTCCGCTTATGATGATTGGTTTTGGGTTGTTCATTGCCTATCTTTTGAATGCCAATAAAACCAACTATACGGTAAATATAATAGATAAAAGTGGGATTTTCCAAGGGAAACTTCATTCCGATGAGGCTATTAAATTTATTGAGTTGGGACAAGAGTCCGAGAAGCAAATACTCTATTTATTAAAAGAAAAAAAAGGAGATGACGGACTTTTGGTTATCCCGGAATTGAAAAACAAGGATTACACTACAATGGAAAAAGAAACGAAATTGTATGTGAGTTCCAATGTGGATCAAAGTGCGAAGAAATCAATTGCCGAACAACTTTCAGGTATTATTAAAAAGGAGAAAATTAAAAATTTGGGTTTGCAAGAAGCTCAAGTAGAAGATTTGGATCGGAATTTCGAATTGTCGGTGAAGAATGTAGTGGACGATGAGCAAGCAGATAACGAAATGGTTTTCGGGATTAAATCAGTATTGGGAATGATGCTTATGTATGCCACATTTATGTTCATCATTATATATGGTGTTCGGGTGATGCGTTCGGTTTTGGAGGAAAAAAATAATAGGGTAGTAGAAATTATTATCTCTTCGGTAAAGCCTTTCGAATTGATGTTGGGCAAGATTTTCGGAGTTACTCTGGTTGCCTTAACTCAATTTTTGGTTTGGATTGCCATGTCGGTAAGTGGCGCATTGTTTTTTAATTCTAGTTTCACCAAAGTACCCAATACAATGCAAAACGAAGAAATGGCGATGAATAATATGACAAACATGACGCAATCTATTGGAGAGATAGCCCATGCGTTATTGAGTTTGAATTATCCACTAATTATTATCGTATTTATTTTGTTCTTTTTATTGGGTTATACATTTTACAGTTCTATGTATGCGGCAATTGGCTCTGCGGTGGACAATGATACAGAAACCCAACAGTTTACTCTTTTTGCAGTAATTCCGCTTATGATAGGTGTTTATGGAAGTTTGACCATAATGAACAATCCCGAAGGTCCTACTGCCTTTTGGTTGTCGGTTATTCCTTTTACTTCGCCGGTGGCTATGGTGGCTAGGATCCCGTTTGGAGTGCCGGTTTGGCAAATACTTTTGTCTTTGTCTTTATTGGTTCTTACCACATTGTTAATGGTTTTTGTAGCAGGAAAAATCTATAGAATCGGTATTCTGATGTATGGTAACAAAGCCAGTTTGAAAGAAATTTGGAAGTGGATAAAAAGCTAAATAGCAAAGGTTAATTTAGACTATGGTTTTTGCGTGAGGGATTGCAATGGAAATCCTTGGGTGAGGAACGAGCCCAAGATTGTAATGGAAAGCCCGACCCGAACGAGGGAACAAGCAATGGCGAGGGACACGCCCCAAAAAAAATAAGCACAATAATCCTAGATATTGAGAAAATGAAGGTAAATAAACTGAAAATAGTAAACGATCCGGTGCATGGATTTATTAAAATTCCACACGAAATCTTGTTTGATGTTATTGAGCATCCTTATTTTCAAAGATTAAGGAGGATAGGACAAACCGGTTTGTTGAATCTAATTTTTCCAGGAGCGACGCATACACGATTTCATCATGCCATAGGTGCGATGCATCTCATGTTTACAGCATTGGAAACGCTAAAGTTGAAAGGGGTGCAAATTTCTAAAGAGGAAGAAAAATCGGCAATGTTGGCTATTTTGATGCATGATATTGGGCATGGACCGTTCTCGCATGCTTTGGAGAATATGTTGATGGACGATTGGCACCATGAGAAATTGTCCCTTCTGCTGATGCGGGATTTGGATGGTCAATTCGGTGGCGAGCTAAGCATGGCGATAGAAATGTTTTTGGGGCAATATCCAAGAAAGTTTTTTAATCAGTTGATTTCCTCCCAATTGGATGTTGATAGATTGGATTATTTGAAAAGAGATAGTTTCTATACTGGAGTTACAGAAGGAAACATCAATACCCAAAGGATAATTTCGATGATGAATGTAGCGGATGATGCATTAGTGGTGGATTCCAAAGGGATTTATTCAATTGAGAATTTTCTTACGGCCCGAATGTTTATGTACTGGCAAGTGTATTACCATAAAACCTCGGCGTTGGCGGAATATATGTTGGTGAAGATTTTGAGTAGAGCTAAGTTGCTTATTTCTCAAGGGATGAATTTGGAAAGCTCTGGGAATTTAAAATATTTTTTGGAAAAAAATGAATTTTTAAAAGCATCACCAGAAGACATCCTTCGTTTTACACAATTGGATGATACCGATATCATACATGCCATAAAGAATTGGACAACTAGTGAGGATTTTGTCTTGTCGTATTATTGCCAATCGGTTATTCAAAGAAAATTTCCTAAGACTCAGATTTCGTCACAGCCGTTTTCGGATGCATATATAGAAGAGAAAATTGAAAAAGCGAATCAATATTTTTCTATTAATAATGGAGATCTACTCGTGGATGAGTTTCACCGAACATTATTGCCATACAATACGAAAAAACAACCCATAGTTTTACTCAATAAAAATGGGAATGTGGTGCATTTGGAAAAGTCGGAAAATCAAATTTTAACCTCTGCAATAACAGAAGAAAACACGAAGTATATACTGTCTTTCCCCAGAGAAATAGATTGATTTCTGTGATGACAATGTATTCTGGCTAATTGAATTCGCTCCATTCTTGGATTTAATAAAAAAAATACTCGGATATCCATAAATTTGTATCTTTGCAAGATATGGAATTTACAGCATCGCAAATTGCAGGATTTATCAATGGTAAAATTATCGGCGACGAAAACGCTGTAATTTCCGGCGTATCTCCTATTGAAAACGGAGAAAAGGGACACCTTTCTTTTATCTCCCAAGAACGATTCGCTCATTATATGGAGGAATCAAACTGCTCCGTACTCATCGTGAATGAAAGCCTAATTAAGGATAAGAAATATCCTGCTACTATAATCGCCGTAGAAAATGCCTATTTATCTTTTCAAATTTTAATGAATTTGTACCAGCAAATGCAAGGTAGAAGGACTGGGGTAGAGAGTGGTTCATTTTTTCATCCCAGTTCGGAATTGGGGGAGAATGTATATGTAGGTGCATTTACTTATGTGTCTGAAAAGGCAAAAATAGGAGATGGCTCACAGATTTACCCCCAAGTATATATTGGTAAAAATGTGAAAATTGGCAAGAATTGTATCATTTACAGTGGTGCCAGAATTTATGATTACTGTGTCTTGGGCGATAATTGTATCATCCATTCCAATACTGTAATTGGGAGTGATGGATTTGGGTTTCAACCCACAAAAGATGGCTATCAAAAAATTCCACAATTGGGCAATGTAGTACTAGAAAATGATGTTGAAGTAGGCTCTAACTGTTCTATTGATAGAGGAACCATTGGTTCAACAGTCATCGGTAAAGGAACTAAAATTGATAATTTGATTCAAATTGCACACAATGTAAAAATTGGTCAAAATAATGTTATTGCTGCCCAAGCGGGTATTGCCGGCTCTACAGTAATTGGCGATTGGAATATGATTGGAGGACAAACAGGAATTGTGGGACATATAAAAATTGGTAATCAAGTAAAAATACAAGCCCAAAGTGGTGTGAATAGCTCGGTGAAAGATGGAGAAGTACTCTATGGCTCGCCAGCAATTGCTGCTGGAGATTATAGAAGAAACTATGTTCATTTCCGCAATCTTACCGAAATAGTAAAAAGAATAAATCAATTAGAAAATAACTCAAAAGATAATACCAATGAGTGATTTGCAAAAAACGCTTAAACAAGAAGTTAGCCTTTCCGGAATAGGTCTTCATACCGGAAAAGAAGTGAAATTAACTATAAAACCAGCCAAAGAAAATACAGGTTTTGTTTTTGTACGAACCGATTTGGAAGGAAATCCTCAGGTAGAAGCCGATGTTAATTATGTAACGACTACCGAAAGAGGAACTACCCTCGAAAAACTAGGCGTAAGAATCCATACTTGCGAACATTTGTTGGCAGCTTTGGTAGGTTGCGATGTGGATAATGCCATCTTGGAAATGGATAGTGCTGAACCACCAATTTTGGATGGTTCCTCAAAATATTTTGTAGAAGCAATAGAAGGTGCAGGGATAGAAACCCAAACTTTACCAAGAGAATATCTCATCATAAAAGAAGTGATGAATTACATAGATCCTTCTACAGGTTCTGAAATAACAATCATCCCTTCCGATCATTATGAAATAACCACCATGGTCGATTTTGGCACTAAAGTGCTAGGAACTCAGAATGCTACTTTAAAAGACATATCAGAGTTTGGAAAAGAAATAGCATCGTCCCGAACTTTTAGCTTTTTGCATGAA
Organism: Bacteroidota bacterium; assembly: GCA_018266955.1. Taxonomy (GTDB): domain Bacteria; phylum Bacteroidota; class Bacteroidia; order Flavobacteriales; family Weeksellaceae; genus Amniculibacterium. Next base: position 6,866 of record JAFDZI010000019.1, on the reverse strand, counting down.
TTGGAAATGTTGTTGGATGCTGGACTCATAAAAGGAGGTGATATTACCAATGCCATCGTCTATGTAGATAAAGATCTGACGCCAGAAACTACAGAAAAATTGAAAAAAGCATTTGGTAAAGACAGTGTAGCCATACAACCCAATGGCGTGTTGGATAACTTAACATTAAACCACCCCAACGAGGCTGCACGACATAAATTACTCGATGTTATTGGTGACTTAGCGCTGGTGGGAGTGAAAATTAAAGGTAAAGTAATCGCCAATAAACCAGGACATTTTGTGAATACCCAGTTTGCCAAAAAGCTAAACAGACAATGGAAATTGCAGAAGAAAAAAAATGTTCCGGATTTTGATTTAACCAAAGAACCGGTTTATGACATTAATGGGATAATGAAATTATTACCCCACCGTTATCCATTTCTTTTATTGGATAAAGTATTGGAATTGTCGGACTCTCATGTGGTTGGGTTGAAAAACATCACCATGAACGAGCCTTTCTTCCAAGGTCATTTCCCTAAAGAACCAGTAATGCCAGGAGTATTACAGATAGAAGCGCTAGCACAAACAGGAGGTATCTTGGCTTTGGCTAATGTTCCTGATCCCGAAAATTACTCTACTTATTTTATCAAAATTGATAAAGTAAAATTCAAAAGAAAAGTAATTCCTGGAGACCAAATTATTTTTAAAATAGAATTAATAGAACCTATTAGAAGAGGAATTGTTCACATGCAAGGCTATGGCTATGTAGGAGATAATGTTGTAGTAGAAGCCGAACTGATGGCACAAATTGCAAAAACCAAAGAATAAACATTATGATCCATCAATTAGCCGCCGTAGATAAACGAGCCAAAATAGGTAAAAATGTAGTGGTAGAACCTTTTACCACCATTGCAGCCGATGTAGAAATAGGCGAAGGAACCTGGATTGGTCCCAATGTAACCATTATGGATGGTGCCCGAATTGGCAAAAACTGTAGAATTTTTCCAGGTACAGTCATCTCGGCTATTCCTCAAGATTTAAAATTTGATGGCGAAGATACCCAAGTAATTATTGGAGACGGCTCTACCATTAGAGAGAGTGTAACCATCAATAGAGGGACAAAAGCTTTGGGCTATACTAAAATAGGAAAAAATTGCCTGATTATGGCAACCACCCATATAGCGCACGATTGTGTATTGGGAGATAATGTCATTATAGTAAATGGTTGTGGCATTGCCGGTCATGTAGAAATAGGCGATTTTACCGTTATGGGCGGCCTGTCTGCTGTACATCAGTTTGGGAAAATTGGCAAACATGTCATGATTTCCGGCGGAACACTGGTGAGAAAAGATATTCCCCCTTATGTAAAAGTAGCAAGAGAACCCATGAGCTATGCGGGGATAAATTCAGTAGGACTAAGAAGGAGAGATTTTAGCAATGAAAAAATATTTGAAATTCAAAAAATCTACAAATTCCTTTTTCAAAGCAAAATGAATGTTTCCCAAGCAATGAAGCTGATAGAAAAAGAAATGCTCCCTACAGTGGAAAGAGACGAGATACTGGAATTTATTAAAAATTCGCCTCGTGGTATTGTAAAAGGATATGGTACAGGCAAAGAATAAAATAATAAAATAAATTATAATAATTAATGGCAACAACAGCTGATATTAGAAAAGGATTGTGTATTGAATACAGCAATGATATTTTCAAAATTATTGATTTCCAACATGTGAAACCAGGAAAAGGACCTGCTTTTGTAAGAACGAAACTAAAGTCGGTAACCAATGGAAAAGTATTAGACAATACCTTCTCTGCAGGACACAAAATAGACGAAGTAAAAGTGATTACCAGAAAATTTCAGTATCTATACGATGACGAAAATGGTTTCCACTTTATGAACAATGAGGATTTCTCTCAAATCTACATCAACAAAGAAATGATTGAGAATGCTCAGTTTATGAAGGCTGGAGAAGAAGTTACCATTATTTTGAAAGAAGCAGATGAGTCTCCTCTTTCAGCGGAAATTCCTTTAACGGTATATCTTGAAGTGATAGAAGCAGACCCTGGAGTGAAAGGGAATACAGCGACCAATGCGTTAAAAAATGCCATCGTAGAAACTGGTGCAAGAGTTTTGGTGCCTTTGTTTATTGAAGCTGGCGACAAAATTAAAATCAATACAGAAGATGGCTCTTATCTAGAGAGAGTAAAATAAATCCTTTTTTTTGGAAATAAAATCTCCCATAAGGAGATTTTGTTTTTTTAACAAAACATATACTATGACTTTTCAACAACCTCAAACATTACAGAGCATAGCAAAGCTTATTGGAGCACAATTTGTTGGTGATCCAGAATTTCAAATTTTAGGTACCAATGAGATACACCGCGTACAAGCGGGAGAAATTGTATTTGTAAATCACCCCAAATATTATGACAAAGCCTTGCAGTCCAAGGCAACCATTATCCTAATTGATAAAATGGTAGATTGTCCAGAAGGTAAGGTGTTATTGATTTCTGAAGACCCATTTAGAGATTTCAATGCAATTAATAGCCATTTTACCTCAATCTATAATTTTAAGCAAGACTTACATAATGCAAAAATAGGAAACGGAACTTTTATTCACCCTTCAGTAGTTATTGGAAATGATGTGGTTATTGGAGAAAACTGTCATATCTATCCCAATGTCGTTATTGGCGATAGAACCATTATAGGAAATAATGTAATAATCCAATCCAATACCGTTATTGGTGGAGATGCCTTCTATTATAGAAAACTCAATGGTAATTTTGATCGATTAATTTCCGTGGGTGATGTTCGTATTGAAGATCATGTAGAAATTGGCAATGCATGTACCATAGACCGTGGTGTAACCGACTCTACTGTGATAGGCGAAGGATCTGTGTTGGACAATCAAATTCAAATAGGACACGATACCCTATTGGGTAAAAAGGTGTTAATCGCTTCCCAAACGGGTATCGCAGGCTGTTGTGTCATAGAAGATGAAGTCACAATATGGGGACAAGTAGGGATGGCTTCCGGATTGACCATAGAGAAAGGAACCGTCATTTTAGCCCAAACTGGAGTTAATCGCTCTTTAAAAAAAGGAACCTATTTCGGTCCTATTGCTCAAGAATTTAAAGAATATTTGCGTAAAGAAGTGAAATTGAAGCAAATGTAATGGTCGGTTATGCCAACCGTAATTATATTTTTTTCGCTTAGATTTTTTTTACCAATGAATTATCAGTAAATTTGCCCGAACTATATAATTTAATTATCCAAAAACAAATAAAATAATGTCAGTATTAGTAAACAAAGATTCTAAAGTAATCGTACAAGGTTTTACAGGAAATGAAGGTACTTTCCATGCAGGACAAATGATAGAGTACGGAACCAATGTAGTAGGAGGGGTAACTCCAGGAAAAGGAGGCTCTGAACATTTGGGAAAACCAGTTTTTAACTCAGTTGCAGAAGCTGTAGCAAAAGCAGGTGCCAATGTGTCGATTATTTTTGTACCACCAGCATTCGCTGCTGATGCCGTAATGGAAGCTGCTGAAGCAGGAATTAAAGTGATCGTTTGTATTACAGAAGGAATCCCTGTTGCTGATATGGTAAAAGTTAAATCTTATATTGCTGACAAAGATTGCAGATTAATTGGCCCTAACTGCCCAGGAATCATTACATCCGATGAAGCTAAAATCGGAATTATGCCTGGTTTCGTTTTCAAAAAAGGAAAAGTAGGGATCGTTTCAAAATCTGGAACATTAACTTACGAAGCTGCTGACCAAGTGGTAAGAGCTGGTTTTGGAGTTTCTACAGCAATTGGAATTGGTGGTGATCCAATCATTGGAACAACAACCAAAGAGGCATTAGAATTATTCATCAACGATCCAGAAACCGAAGCTGTAGTAATGATTGGTGAAATCGGTGGTGGACTAGAAGCCGAAGCTGCAAGATGGTATAAAGATAGCGGTTCCAAAAAACCTGTAGTAGGATTTATCGCTGGACAAACGGCTCCTAAAGGTAGAACCATGGGACATGCAGGAGCAATCGTAGGTGGTGCAGAAGATACAGCACAAGCAAAAATGGAAATTATGGCTGCTTGTGGTATCAATGTAGTGGCTTCTCCAGCAGATATCGGAGCTACAGTAGCTAAAATTTTAGGATAAAATCTAAAAAACACAGATATCATGAAAAAATTATTTTTAGCATCAGCCATGCTGCTTTCCTCTATGGCGTTTTCGCAAATAGATTTTGGCAGTACACGATTTGGAGCTACAGCGGGTATGAATTATTCTAGAGTAAGACATGCCCACAACCCATCAGGACCTAGATATACCTTTTATGCAGGTATTTCTACCCTAACCCCAGTGGATAAAAACCAAATGTTTTTTATTCAATCTGGATTAGAGTATTATGGTGCGGGTGAAACCGGAAAAGATTCAAATGCAAAAAATCACCCTGGGTACAATGCCGTTTATGCGGAAGATTACCTTTCGGTGCCTTTGATGTTTAAAGTTTATTTCTCAGAAGGCGAATCTGAATTTTTCGGTATTGTAGGTCCTCGATTTAATTTTTTGGTGAACCAAAAAGTAAGTAGCCCTGCGAAACCTTATTATGCTGTAGATCAGTTACCGGAATATCCAGGCGTAAATGGAAAAGCCAATGCTTTTAATTTTGCACTTGGGTTTGGGATAGGATATAGTTATATGCGTAAAATGGAGTTTACTCTAAAATACGATATGGGATTGTCCAATACCTATCCTAACCTGATGAAAGAACCAGGAAACGACCCTAATATTCAGAATAGTAAAACCACCCAGGTGGTTAGTGCAGGACTGAGCTATATTTTCGATTAAAAATATTTTTTCAATAATAAAAACCGAGGCTTGCCTCGGTTTTTTATTGGAGAATGGTTTCAATAAACGATGAAGAGCATTATTGATTTGTGTTTATTATTATCAATTTCTTATACAGAATAACTTTTTTTAACCATTATAAAATTACCAAACACCTACCACTTTGCATGCCATCAACAATGAAGATAGAATTATGAAATCGCCATGTACAAATTTGCTTTTTACGCAATTAACAATCATCGACTCCTTTAAAAAATAAAAAGATGGAGATAAACACCCATGAAGATATGGCGATTATATATGACCATTAAAAAACAATAAATATTGAATTATGAAAAATTTAACTGTTTTTCTCTCGTATAAATAAGTATCCAAAGGATTTTTGGTCGTATTTTTGATTATACAAATACCATCTTCCGTTGATAATCTACGGTCGATTTAATACTAAACTATACTTATGTCTAAAATATTATGGATTGATGATGAGGTGGATATGCTAAGACCCCATATTGTTTTTTTGGAAAACAAAGGCTACAACATAACCCCAGTAAACAATGTTAATGAAGCATTGGAACTCATTGATAAAGAAAAATTTCAACTGGCATTACTCGATGAAAATATGCCCGGAATCTCTGGACTAGATGCGATACCCATGTTGAAAGACAGAGATTCTACCATGAAAATAGTGATGGTGACCAAAAGTGAAGAAGAACATATCATGGAAATGGCTATTGGTTCCCAAATTTCAGATTATATCCTAAAACCGGTTAATCCTAACCAAATTCTTTTATCATTAAAGAAAAATTTGCAAGAAGATAATTTGGTTGAACAAAAAACCATCCTGCAATACCAGCAAGAATTCAGAAATCTTTCGATGGAAATGTCCTATCTTCGCAATCATCAGGATTGGGCAGAATACTATAAAAAAATTCTGAATTGGGAAATAAAATTCGATAAGGTTTTTGATAGTGAGTTTGCCGATTTGCTTCAATCACAAAAAGAAGAAGCCAATATACAGTTTGCCAAATTTATTGAAAACAATTATGAAAATTGGCTCAACACTTCCAATAAACCAATGATGAGCCATACTTTGTTTAAGGATAGAGTGAAGCCAGAACTGCAAAAGGATAAAGTACTATTGTTGATGATTGATAATTTACGATTTGATCAATGGAAGGTAATAGAACCTTTGTTTACTAAATTTTACAACAAAATTTCTGAAGAATCTTACTATAGTATATTGCCCACCGCTACACAATATGCAAGAAATTCCTTTTTTGCAGGATTGATGCCTAGCGAAATTGAAAAAAGATTTCCTAAAATGTGGTTCAATGATAACGAAGAAGGCAATAAGAACGAGTTCGAAAAAGATTTCCTTTCAGACCAGCTTCATCGTTTAGGACTAGGTTCCAAGTCGATGAAATATTTAAAAATATTGAATGCCGATTTTGAAAAGAAAATTGTTGAGGAATTTAACCAATACAAGAAAAATGATCTCTTGGTGGTGGTCTATAATTTTATCGACATACTTTCTCATGCCAAAACGGATAATCATATTGTAGATCAGTTAATTCGGGATGATAAAACCTTCAGATCCTTAACATACAATTGGTTCGAAAATTCATCTTTGATTAAAATGATTAAAGCAGCAGCAGAAAATGGCTTTCGATTGGTTATTACAACGGATCATGGTACGGTATATGTGAAAAAGCCAAGCCAAGTTATTGGAGACCGAGAAACATCCACCAATATACGCTACAAAACCGGAAAAAGCCTTACCTATGACGATAAGGATGTGTGGGCTATAACACAACCGGAAAAAATTTTCCTACCCAAAGGAAACCTTAGTTCTAAATATATATTTGCGAAAAACAATATATTCTTAGCCTATCCTAAGAATTATAACCATTTTGTGAATTATTACAAAGAAACCTACCAACACGGAGGAATTTCTTTGGAGGAATGCATTATTCCTATTTGTGTATTAGAGCCTAAGTGTAATCTTCCCTAAAAACTGTAGCATTTAAAAATAT
>JAFDZI010000018.1 GCA_018266955.1 Bacteroidota bacterium | reverse complement strand
AATAAAGTGTGAGTTTGCCCTGCTTTCTATGAGGAGTTACATTAATTATTTCTTATTTTTACCCTATGAGTAATTTTATAGACTTTGGTTTAGCCAAAAAACAAATAGATATGCAGGAAAATAAAAACAAAATCACACAATTATTTCAAATTCAATATCCTATTATCCAAGGAGGAATGATTTGGCATTCGGGTTGGCGTTTGGCTTCCGCGGTATCCAATTCCGGAGGGTTGGGACTTATAGGAGCAGGAAGTATGTATCCAGATATTTTGAGGGAAAATATTCAAAAATGCAAACAGGCAACTCAAAAACCTTTCGGGGTAAATATCCCAATGTTGTATCCCAATTTGGATGAAATTATTCAGATTGTGTTGGAAGAAGGTGTGAAAATAGTTTTTACTTCTGCCGGTAATCCTAAAACTTATACCGAGGCACTACAAAAAGAAGGACTGAAAGTGGCTCATGTGGTGTCTTCTACCAAATTTGCAATGAAATGCGAAGATGCTGGAGTAGATGCAGTAGTAGCAGAAGGGTTTGAAGCTGGTGGACATAATGGACGAGACGAAACAACTACCTTTTGTCTCATTCCAAATGTACGACAACATATCTCAAAACCGCTTATTGCTGCGGGTGGAATTGCCTTGGGTAGTCAAATAAAAGCCGCCATGGTTTTGGGGGCCGATGGAGTGCAAATAGGTTCTCGTTTTGCTGCAACTACCGAAGCCAGCGCCCATGAGGATTGGAAAAATAAAATAATCCAACTGCAAGAAGGCGATACCCACCTTACCCTTAAAGAATTGGCTCCCGTTCGATTGGTAAAAAATAAATTTTTTAATGACTTGGAGGCTGTGTACCAACAAGGTAGAAATGTAAAAAATTTGAAAACTACTTTGGGAAGAGCTAGAGCCAAAAAAGGGATGTTTGAGGGAAATCTAGACGAAGGTGAATTGGAAATAGGACAAGTTTCTGCACTTATAAACGAAGTTTTGCCCGTAGAACAGGTTTTCCAACAGTTGTTGAAAGAATTTGACGCAACGGGTCATCCGAGTATTTAATTTAAAATAGATTCATTTCTTTTTTTGCAACCAATGAATAAACCATAGGAATTTTGTCTTCCAAACCTTTAATTTGAAAGCGTTGAGGCGAAGTTTCTATGGTATTTTGAAAACAATTATACGGTGAATAGTTTATTTCATCCAAATGACTGATCACCATGTTGTGGCTGGTTAAAGAATTGGTTACCTCCGCCAAAGCATGGTTCCAAGAAACCGTATCCAAAATTAAATCTGCATCTCTGTCCGCATAAGTTCCTTCAAGACTCTCTACGATAGCATCGGATTTAAAGTAGCTGTACGCTATAGTTTTAAATTCATTGTCAAACATCCAAACAACAGGATGGAATTCAACCATGATGAATTTTCCGTTTGGTTTTAAAAATTGAGCAATTATTTTGGCCCAAGCAGATAAATCGGGTAACCATCCAATGGTGCCATAACTGGTAAATACAATGTCGAATTCTTCATTAAGATGCATGGGCAAATCATAGAGATTGCAGCACACAAAGTGAGCGTCTAATGAACTTTGATCTGCTATGGTTTCTGCATACGCAATGGCTTTGTCAGAAAAATCGACTCCTGTAACCATGGCGCCCATTCTTTGCATTGATAGACTGTCCTGGCCAAAATGACATTGTAAATGCAAAATTTTCTTACCTCGAATGTCACCCAGTAACTCCAGTTCTATTGCGTTAAGTGAACTTTTACCTGCAAGAAATTCCGGCATTTGATAAAAATCCGAATGTATATGCAGTTCTGTTCTTTTATTCCAAGATTGTTTATTGATGGCTATATAGTCTTTCTCAGGATTCATATTTTTAAATTGATTAATTGTTGAGTGTATTTCTTTAATTAACGATCTTTATGCATTCAAATGATTTTGAAATTAAAAATCGGTGATAATTATTTTTTTCATACCCATCAGTTTTTTAAAAGCACCAGGCTTTTGAGTAAGTTTTTCCCAATCTTCGGGGCAAACTTGCCAACTAAGACCAAAGGGATCCTTTAGCCAACCGCACACACTCTCTTCGCCTCCGTTTTTGGTGAGAGCATTCCAGTAATAGTCAATTTCTTCTTGGTCCTTACATGGTATCATAAAAGAAACAGACTCATTAAATTGAAACATATTTCCTGCATTTATGGCCATCATTTTTTGGCCTAAAATTTCAAATTCAATAGTTAAAACTGCTCCAGCAAATGCTATTTGGAAATCTTCAAGACCTTCTTCTTTTGATTTTGGGTAGTAGGTAGTTTGAATGATTTTTCCATCTTTGAATACAGATAAATAAAAATCAACAGCTTTTTGGGCGTTTTCCAACCAAAGGTTAGGTATAATTCTTTGACTTTTCATTGTTTATGTTTTTTTATGAACAACAAAGTTAGGGATTTAACTTTTTTATATCGATGTTCAATTGATTAATCTGTTCTTGTAGTTTTTGTATTTCGGTTTTGGTTGGGTTGGGGGAAAAATGCCATCGAATATCAATGTCTGGCTCTAAAGAGTTGGCGATATCTAGAGTTGCCTTGTCTATATAATCTTGTCCATTCAGAAGGGTAATGTCTATAATTTTTTGATTGTTTTCTATCCGTATTTTATGATTAATGATTTCTATTCCCGGATAATTTTGCTTTATGGTATCAATGTACTTTTGTGCCTGTTCTTTTAGTTGCTCTACTTTATATTTCTCATAAGTAAACCATACACTTGGGAGAAGTACCAAAAAAGAAACAATAGAAATCACAATGATGTATTTTCTATTTTTTCTTTCTATTTTTTCTAAAAAATATTTCTGATACCCTAAAAAGATACTCAAAATCCAGGTGCCGATACCGATAAAAACACAATTGATAAGATAAAAATACAAGCCGCCCAAAAAATATTCTAAATCGAGATGAGCAATGCCATATCCAGCGGTACACAATGGAGGAATACAAGCTGTGGCAATTGCAACTCCAGCAATTACTTTGATGGCTTCTTTTCTAATAATTCCTAAAAACCAAGCGAATCCGCCCAATAATGCCAACATACAATCGAAAATTGTGGCTTCTTTAAACGATTCTAATTGGTTGGTTTGTTCATGAAATGGCGATACAATAAAAAATACAGCAGAAGCCAACAGACTGGTAATAATCATTACAAACCAATGAAATAAACTTTTTTTAACCAAAGTACGGTTGTGGATGGACAATCCAAAAGATAAGCCAACCACAGGACCCATAAGTGGAGATATTAGCATGGCACCAATGACTGCCGCCTGAGAATTGATGTTCAGCCCAATACATGCTATAAACATAGAAATTACCAATAACCATAAGTTGTGCCCTCGGAAATAGACTCCTTCTTCTATTTCTTTAAGGGTGTCTTCTACTAATTCTTCTTTGGGTAAAAGTAAGGTTCTTAATATTCTAGTCTTGAGCATTATTTTTTTTTACAAAGTAAAAAAAATGATTTAAAACGACATAAAAAAATACCGATCCTTAAATATTAAAGATCGGTATTGGTCTTACGATAGTAATATTTATATATTTTCTATCTTTTCTTTTAGTTGTGCGAAACCACCTCCATTGTAGCCATTTTTCATGCCGTTGGCTTCTAATAACTCCAATGCTTTACCACTTCTGTTTCCACTTTTGCAAAAAAGGACAACAGGACCATCGATGGATAAAATTTCTTCTTTTCTTTCATCTACTTCACCTAATGGGATGTTGATGGCATTATCAAATTCACCATCCATTTCCAATTCCATAGGTTCGCGAACATCGATTAAGGTATAATTTCCAGATTTTAAAACTTCTTCTATCATAATATTATTTTAAATGTCAAAAATAAAACTTTCAGTACGAATACCGAAAGTTTTATTAAAAAAAAATTAGTCGTAGAAAAGCCTTTAACCAAAAGCTTATAGGGAATTTTGAATCATGATGGATAGTATTCCGAAGCCGCCACCATTGTACACATCATTGATGCCACAATGTTGTAGATATTGTACGGCATTGGCAGAACGACCACCACTTCTGCAAAATAGTATTTTCGGTCCTTCAATGGTTTTTATTTTTTGCAATTGCTCTTCTATTGCACCAATCGGGATATTGATGGCTTGTTGAAAGCTTCCATCCATTTCCAATTCAATGGGTTCTCGTACATCAATAAGGGTGTATTTTCCGGTTTGTATTAAATTTTGTAAGTCCATTTTTCTATTAAATTTTATGCAAATGTAGATTATGGTTTATCTTTGCACCGTAATTTATGTCACAAAAGAAAAAATTTTCTCAATTAATCAAACAAAAAGCCCAAAAATTTGGTTTTCAGTCTTGTGGGATTTCTAAAGCCGGATTTTTAGAATCCGAAGCTCGTTCTTTGGAATCCTATCTGAAAAATAATTTTCAGGGAGAAATGAAGTATCTTGAAAATCATTTTGATAAAAGATTGGATCCTACACTTTTGGTAGAGGGTGCCCAATCGGTTATTTCCTTGTCTTATAATTATTTTCCAGAAGAAACTTTGCCAACATTGGATAATTTCAAGATTTCTAAATATGCATATGCTCAGGATTATCATGAGGTAATAAAAGATATTCTGCGAGAAATGGTGCAAGAATTACAAGAGGAGATAGGTGCGTTTTCCTGTCGTATTTTCACCGACTCGGCGCCTGTTTTAGAAAAAGCATGGGCCAAAAAATCTGGCTTGGGTTGGGTAGGGAAGAATGCCTTATTGCTCACCAAACAGAGAGGATCGTTTCAGTTTTTAGCCGAAATTATTTGCGATTTAGAGCTGCAAGAAGATCATGCCGTAACCGATCATTGTGGTTCTTGTAGAAAATGCATTGATGCTTGTCCCACTGGTGCCATTGTATCGGATAAAGTCATCAATGGAAGCCAGTGTATTTCCTATGTAACCATTGAGCTTAAAAACGAAATTCCAGATCATTTTAAAGGTAAAATGGAGGATTGGATGTTTGGTTGCGATATATGCCAAGATGTGTGTCCTTGGAATCGTTTTGCAATTCCGCATAAAGAGGAAAGATTTAAACCAAATAACTTTTTAAAATCTTTTACAAAAAAAGATTGGAAGGAAATTACACAGGAAATATTCTCAGAAATTTTTAAAAAATCTCCTGTGAAACGAACCAAGTTTGCTGGCCTTAAAAGAAATATAGAATTTATTTCTTCTTATTCTGATACGAAGGAAGAATAATTCTTTCGGTTACCAATTTCTATCGATTATCATGACTGCTTGTGCCATGGTTACTGCGCCCAAAAGCAATTCTCTACGATTGACTTTATCAAAGGTGTCTTCTTTGGTGTGGTGTATGTCAAAATATCTTTGGGTGTCTGGGACTATGGCGGCTAATGGTATGGCCAATTTTTTTAAAGGTTGTATGTCTTGTCCAGCATATTCTTGGTCAAAATCATACACGCCATAGGGAAGGAAATAGGATTTCCACGCAAAAAATTGTCTTCTTCTTTCAGGGATCATGTCCAAAGAAATCCCACGGGGCGAAAAACCTCCTGCGTCACTTTCTATGGCAAAAACATGTTTTTCGCCTTTCTTTTTTACTTGTGCCGCATAAGTTTCGCCACCACTTACACCGTTTTCTTCATTGGTGTATAGGACAACGCGCAAAGTATGATTGTTGCGATATCCCAATTGGGTTAGTGCCCGCAAAACTTCCAAACAATGGACTACACCGGCACCATTGTCATGTGCACCTTCGGAAATATCCCAAGAATCTAGGTGTGCGGCAATAATAATTACCGAATTATCTTTATTTCCAGGGATTTCGCCAATGATGTTATAATGCATCATTGGGTCTTTGAAAGTTGAGGTGGTGTTGATTTTTGCGATTACTTTTTGCGATTTCAATGCCTTTTCCAATTCATCTGCGGATTTTGCGCCAATGGCCAATGCTGGAATTTTATTTTTGTCGTCGCTGTCATAACTCATGCTTCCAGTGTGCGGAACATCGTCAAAGGCTGATGTAAGAGAACGGGTGATTACCGCAGCGGCTCCTCTTCTGGAAACCGCAGCAGGGATGGACCAACGATATTTTCCTACTTCAAGATAGGTGTCAACGGGGTTTACTACTTTTTGGTCAAATGGAATATTGAAAAATATTATTTTGTCTTTAATCTGAGCATAATTCATTGCATTAAATTCCTCAATACTTTTTACTTGAATAATTTCACCAATGAGGTCTTTTCCTTTTGTGCCTTCGCTGCTGCCCAGTGCAGTCATATTTATTTTTTTCCATTGGCCATTGGCTATTTTTATTTCTAAAGATTCTTGACCTCTGTCCCATACATTTACGGGTACTTCTTGCTTCCATACCTTGGTGGCACCAGATTCTTTGAGTTTTTTTTCAGCCCAATTTTCAGCTTTTACCAATGCTTTGGAACCACTGAATCTAGGGCCTATATTTTGGGTAAGCTCTCTTAATTGTTCATAAGCTTTTCCATTGGCAAGGATTTCATCAGAAATCCCTCGGAATTCTGTGGGGTAATCTACCGTTCGGATTTTCTTTTTTTGTGCGCATAAAAAACCACTCCAAAAGAGTGGTATTAGTAAGAAATATACTTTCATGAATACGAATAGCTTTTGAGGTTACTAATGTATAAAATTATTTCATATCATACATAATCAAGGCAGTTACCAACTTGGGTTCTATATAGGTACATTTGGGTGGCATGGATAGTTTTTCGTCGGATATTTTTATCATATCGTTAAAACTAATGGGATAAATTCCGAAACCAACCACTCCTTCTCCAGTATCTACTTTTTCCTTTAAACGAACAATTCCTTCAGTAGATGAGTTCCCTTTTACATAGTCTATCTCATCTGAACTGTCTGTGTTTTCAATTTGTAAAATGTCTTGAAAAATATATTTATCCAATATACAATGATCTAAATTGTCGTAGTGGTTTTTTTCATTTCTAAGATTATGCTTTAAATGAAGTGAATAAAACTTACCATTTAGATACATGGAAATATGGAACTTTTTAGAAGGGAAATATGGTTGCTCTCCTTTTTCTTGAATTAAGAAAGATTTTTCCAGCTTTTTAAGAAACTGTTCAGGTTTTAATCCATTTAATGTTTTCAGGATTCTGTTGTAATCATGTATTTTAATGGATTGGTTGGAAACGATAAAAGAGAATACAAAATTATAACCTTCGTTACCATTGTGTTTTTTATTTTTTTCCTTTAAATGATTAGCGTTAATGGCGGTTGAACCAATTCTATGATGTCCGTCGGCAATGTAAAAAGAATCTACAGAATCCAGAACTTCTTTCATTTGTTGAATTTTCAAACGATTGTCTATACGCCAAATTTTATGACGAATCCCTCGGCTATCAGTTACATTGATGACTGGGACATTTTTCTCTTCCAAGTTCATAAATAATTCTATTTTGGAATTGGAAGGATAGGTAAGAAGCACTGGTTCTGCCTGTAGGTTTACTTTTTCGAGGTAATGGGCTAGTTTTTCTTTTTTTTGAGGAATGGTACTTTCATGCTTTTTAATTTTACCAGCCCAAAAGTCTTCCACTGAGGATAAACCCAATAATCCACGGAAAACCTTCTTGTCTGGCATAATTTGTACATAGAGGTAAAAAGAAGAAGCATCTTGTATTAACTTTTTATCCTCTAAGAGTTCTTCGTAATTGGTTCGGATTTTTCTTAAATTTCTATCGATATCCTTGGACTTGCTTACTGCATAAGGTTTGATCATTTGTATATAAGAGTCGTCCAATTGAGATTTTTTGTTGATTTCTTCTTGTGAAAAATAATCCAAAGGATGGGTTGGGAAGCAGTCGATATAGTCGTCGTTTGGTCTTATCCCACGGAATGGTTTAAATATTGGCATAACTATGATAAGGTCTTTTGGATTGCTATAATTTGCTCGGCCAGTTCGGTTCCTATTTTTTCTTGTGCATCTAAAGTATTGCCGCCTAAATGTGGGGAAAGTGACAATTGTGGGTTCATAAGAACCGATAAATGAGGTTGAGGTTCGTTTTCGAATACATCTAAAGCGGCACCTGCAACTTTGCCATTATCTATATATTCCAAGAGAGTGTTTTCATTAATAACTCCGCCGCGTGCAGTGTTTACGATAAAAACGCCATCTTTCATCATTTCAAATTCCGCTTGGTCTATTAAGTATCCATTGGTTTTAGGAGTATTAATACTGATGAAATCTGAGTTTTTTAGAAAATGAGGCCAATCTTGAGTGGTGCTAATATTGAATTGAACCCTTTGACCATCAAAAAAATCCAAAGCAATAGTTTCGGTTTTAGGATTTCTGGTAAATACTTGTATTTTCATGCCCAAAGAAATACCAATTTTAACTACCTCTTTACCAATACCTCCAAACCCGATGACACCTAGAGTTTTACCTTGCAGTTCCACGGCATTGGAATAGGATTTTTTAAGAAAATTAAATTGGGAGTCGCCTTCCAAAGGCATCATACGGTTGGCATCATGTAAAAATCTGGCCAATGAAAAGATATGGGCAAAAACCATTTCCGCTACAGATCTGGAAGATGCAGATGGGGTATTGATAATGAATAGACCTTTGCTTTTGGCGTAGGCTACATCTATATTATCCATGCCAACACCTCCTCTCCCGATGATTTTCAAACTAGGACAAGCATCGATTAAATCTTTTCTTGCTTGTGTGGCACTTCTCACCAACAGTACTTCTATTTGATGCTCGTTAATAAAATCGATGAGGTGTTCTTGAGAAACTTTGTGTTCTACCAATTCAAATCCGGCATCTTTAAGGGTTTTTTCTCCAGCTTTCGAAATACCATCATTTGCTAAAATCTTCATATTTTCTTCAGTTTTTGTTTTTTTTATTTTTTTAGAGCGATTTCATTACCTCTACCAATACCTGGACGCTTTCGATAGGCAATGCATTGTAAAGGCTGGCTCTGTACCCGCCGGTGGTTCTATGTCCGTTGAGTCCACTAATGCCGGCAGACTTCCATGCATTATCGAATTTTTCTTTCATAGATTCCTCGGTTAGTTGGAAAGATACATTCATCAATGAACGATCTTCTACATTACAAAATCCTTTGAAGAGCGGGTTTCTGTCGATTTCATTGTACAATAATTCCGCTTTTGCTTTGTTTCGTTTTTCGGCTGCAGCAATTCCACCGTTGTTTTCTAACCATTGCAATGTGAGTAGTGATGCATAAATGGAGAAAACAGGAGGAGTATTCAACATGGATTCTTTATCCACATGGAGTTGGTAGTTAAGGTAAGAAGGGATGTCTCTGCCGGTTTTGCCAAGAATTTCTTTTTTTACAACTACCAATGTCGCTCCAGCGGGACCCATGTTTTTTTGAGCACCTGCGTAGATAAGGTCAAATTTTGAAAAATCCAGCTCTCTACTGAAGATGTCCGAACTCATATCGCACACCATCAACGAATCTACAGCTGGAAAGTCTTTGATCTGTGTTCCATAAATGGTGTTGTTAGAAGTGCAGTGGAAATAATCGTATTCTGTCCCAACGGTATAATCTTTTGGTATGTAGGTATAATTATCTTCTTTGGAAGAGGCTATAATATCCACAGTGCCAAGTTTTTTAGCTTCTTTGATGGCTCCAGAAGCCCAAACTCCGGTATCTGTATAGGCTGCTTTTCCACCTAATTTCAATAAATTAAAAGGAACCATGGCAAATTGTAAGCTAGCCCCTCCTTGTAGGAAAAGTACATCGTACTCATCGGAAAGGTTCATCAGTCTTTTTACAGTTGCTCTAGCTTCGTTAATGACTTCTACAAAATCTTTACTTCTGTGTGAAATTTCGATTAATGAAAGTCCCATTCCGTTGAAGTCGAGAATGGCTTCAGCAGACTTTTGTAAAACTTCCTGTGGAAGAATACTAGGACCAGCACTGAAATTATGTTTTTTCATTTTCTTGCTTTTTATTGGATTTATTTGTTTTCTGTGCTTTATTCCCCGTGTAAGAAAGCTTTTTTAGAAAGTAAACTTTCTTCGGATTCTACATGGTCTTCATCTGGGACACAACAATCTACTGGGCAAACTGCAGCACATTGAGGTTCTTCGTGAAAGCCAATACATTCCGTACATTTATCGGTAACAATAAAATAAACATCATCGCTTACTGGTTCTTGGGGGTCGTCTGCATCTATGGTAAGTCCAGATTTTAAAGTTACTCTCCCTTTAAGAGCGGTGCCATCAGAAGCTTTCCAATCTACAGCTCCTTCGTAGATGGCGTTGTTGGGACATTCGGGTTCACAAGCGCCACAATTGATGCATTCGTCGGTTATTTTAATCGCCATTGCTGATATAATTTTATAAATTTGCACAAATTTAAGAAAAATTAGCCATTATTTTGGCAAAAAGTATATGGAAAAACGAATTTTAGGACTTAGTGCGTTAGGGGATTTTATTCAATATTTTTTAGAAAAAAATCAGGAGAATTATAATGATTTAGAAGGTGAACTCTATGGTTTGTTGTTGAAATCACAAATTGAAAATCCATGGTTTACGATTGAAAACCAAAAATACGCTTTGCAACATTGGGCTTCTATTATGAAAAAGTCATTGATAGAAGATTGGTTGTCTGCTTATAAGTTATCAAATGAATGTAAAAGAATCGGTTTGATTTTGGCGGGTAATTTACCTATGGTGGGTTGGCATGATGTGGTGTCTGTCTTGCTTTCAGGGCATATTGCGGTTATTAAACTTTCATCTAAAGACCAGCGGTTATTACCCTTTTTATTAAAGTTATGGAATGATTTTTCTGGTGAAAAATTGTCCTATGAAATCGTGGAAAAGCTTCAAAATTTTGATGCGGTTATTGCAACGGGAAGTAACAATACCGCTCGCTATTTGGCATATTATTTTAAAGAGAAACCTTCAATTATTCGTAAAAATAGAACATCAATTGCCGTATTATCGGGTAATGAAACTGATGAGGAGTTGAAGAGGTTGTCTGAAGATATTTTCAGGTACTATGGATTAGGATGTAGAAATGTAACTCGATTATTTATTCCTAAAGATTTTATTCTGGATCGTTTGTTTGAGAGTTTTGAAGATTTTAAAGAGGTAATCAACCACCATCAATATGCGAATAATTATGATTATAACCGAGCTATTTATCTTTTAAATCAAGAAAAATTTTGGGATAATAATTTTGTATTGCTCAAAGAGGACGATGCGTTGTTTTCACCTTTAGCGGTTGTGAATTTTAGTAGATATGAAATGATAAGCGAAGTGGAAAGTTTTATTAAAGAAAATGAAATGGATGTCCAATGTATTGTGTCGGGTATGGCTTTGTCTTTTTCAGTTGTTGAATATGGTCATGCTCAGTTCCCTACTTGGGATACTTATGCTGATAATGTAGATACCTTAGCTTTTTTACAATCGTTGTAGATTGATATTATTTATTGAAAAAAAAGAACACTTTAGAAATAGAGTGTTCTTTTGTTTTCTTTTAGGAGATGATTTTTATTAAGTGTGTTATTGATATGTTGTTTTGTTAAAAATATTTCAATTAATTATATGAAAAATATATAAATAAATGTTTAATTTGTGTTTTTTTTTAAATTAAAATAAATTGTGTAATAAAAATAATTTTATATTTGTTGGTGAATTTAAACAGTTTTATTATGAAAAAAACAATTACAAATGCAAATTTTAAACCTTGGCTTTGGACACTTTGTTTAAGCTTGGTTGCAGGATTGCTGAGTGTGGTATCTGCTCAGACAGTTACAGTAGGTACAGGGGCTACGGCAAGTACTGCCGGGACGAATGGAGATCCAATATACCGTTCGAGTAGTGCAAGTACCTTTCATTATTCTAAATCTCAAATGTTGTACACAGCAACAGATTTAGCAGCAGCTTCGTTACCTGGGGCTGCAATTATTAACTCATTTGCGTTAAATAAGAAAGATGGAGCTACTGTATCAGGAACAAATCAGTTTCACCTGAAAATTTACTTAAAAAACAGTACTGCTACGGCATTGGCTTCAGGAACTGCATGGAGTACTATGCTTACTGGTGCTACTTTGTTTTATGATGGTACGATAGATGCTACGAATAATTTTCCTGCCACTGCTGGTTGGTGGACCTTAACTGGAAATACTGGAAATACCTTTATGTACACGGGAGGATCTTTAGAGGTTTTTGTAGATTGGTCTGCACAAGGTACCATGACTTCTCCTTTTACAAGTGCTGGCTTTACTTGGGGGTATGATACAGCAACTACCAATCAAGCTATGGGAACTTCTAATTCTGCAGTGATACCAGATACGCAAACAGTATATACGGTACAAGTTCGTAAATATGCTGCGCAAATTAACTATACACCAGGGCCAACTTGTACGGGTACGCCTTCTGCGGGTACAGTAAATCCTTCATTAGCTGGTTGTGGTGGACAGCCTTTATTGCTGGATACTACTGGGGCAACACAAGGACAAGCGGGAGTAACCTACCAATGGGAGTCTTCTCCAGCAGGGGCCAATACATGGACAGCTGTAGCGGGTGCAATTACAGCGGATGCAACGATTACGGCGCCAACCGTAGCAACGGATTATCATTTGGTGGTTACTTGTACCCCAAGTGGATTGACAAGTACTAGTGGGGTAATTAGCTTTACGCCAAATCCTGCAAATATGTGCTACTGTGTACCTACCACCACCGGTGGAACTACTTATGGTATTGTAAATTTTAGTACTTCTGGGGCTGCTGTTAATATCAATAATACTTCTGGAGGTTCAGCAGGGTATCAAGACTTTACTTCAACAGTTGCGCCAATTCAAGTCGGACAATCTACATCTTTTAGTTATTCAATAGGGACACTCAATACTTCTACCTATGGCTATGCTATGTGGATTGATTACAATCAGAATGGAACATTTGAAACGACGGAACAAGTATTAACAACTTCTGCCTACACTGCAGGTCCAAAAACAGGAACGGTGACTATACCAGCTACTGCAACTCTAGGTACTACTAGGTTGAGGGTAATGGATGCATTTACACCGAACAATCCTAGTAACCCTTGTGTTGGTACTGGTAGTGGTGAGTTCGAAGATTATCTTATTACGATTTTACCGCCACCATCTTGTTTGCCACCAACCAATTTAGTTATTAGTAATATAACTGTAAATTCTGCGGATTTAGCTTGGACAGCTGCAACGACAACGGCTTCTGAGGGGTATGACTATTACATTAGTACTTCAAATACAGCTCCAACCGCTACAACTACTCCAAGTGGTTCTGTAGCAGCAGGTGTGCTTACCGCTGGCTTGTCGGGTCTTGCGTCAAATACCAATTATTTTGTTTGGGTTCGTTCTAAATGCAATACATCTGATTTAAGTGCTTGGTCCCAGATAGCAACTTTCAAAACATTATGTGCAATTTTCACAGTGCCTTATACTGAGAATTTTGATACCACAGCGACGGGGTCTTCTACAAACATCAATGCGCCTAGTTGTTGGAAATATTTGAAAGATTCTTCTTATCTTGGTTATGGTTATGTTACAACGACTACACCAGTTTCTACTCCTAATGTGTATTATTTGTATAATGGTAGCTCTACTTCAGGAAACGGAATGTTGGTGTCTCCACCAACAGTAAGTTTGTCTGATGGTAACAAACGGATAAGATTTATGGCGAAAGCTGGAGGTGCCAATTATACCCTAGAGGTAGGAACGGTTTCAGATAATACCAATGCTAGTAGTTATACGGCAATCGGGTCGCCTATTGCATTAACGACCAATTGGGTGCTTTATACAGTGGATATTCCTGCGGGTACCAATCAGTATGTTGCTATTAAGCATGGAAATGCTGCCTCAGGTCAATCTATTTATTTAGATGATATTTTGGTGGAGAATATTCCTTCTTGCCAAGAGCCTACCAATGTAACTGCGAATAATTTTACAACAACTTCAGCGGATGTTTCTTGGGTGGCTCCTTCAACTCTTGTAACCGTTGGCTATGAGTACTA
>JAFDZI010000017.1 GCA_018266955.1 Bacteroidota bacterium | reverse complement strand
AAGGTGTCGCTTGAACAGTGTATTTGCAAAAGGCGGGGTTGAATTTATAATAGAAAAACCCGATGCATTTAGTCGCAACTTGCTTTTCATATTGTATTTTTTTGTAATTTAACAATCTGAAAAAGCAATTTGCTTCGTTCGGTCGAAATTGAACTTTCAGTTAAATTTAGCCCGCCCTTCGCAAATACTTTTTCCGTTATATGCCATTTTACAAATCTACCATGAAAAATTTATTCACTTTTTTTGCATTAATAATATCAATATTTGCCTTTTCACAAAATAAAAAAGATTACTTAAAAAAAAATCGATTTGATATTGAAAATTCTGATTTTAAATTTCCTCAAACAGAATTTAATATTATTGGTTTTGGAGCTTACCACGGAAGTGCAAAAACATATGAAGCTGAACTTAATTTAATTAAAAGTCTCAAAAAACAAAATGCTCTTGATTATTATATTCCCGAAACAAATTTTAGTCAAGCTTATTTCTTTCAACAATATTTAGAAACTGGAAACGAAGAACTTTTGAAAGAATTGGTTTTATCTTTCCAGACTATTGTAAGTCAAGAAGGAACAATCGAAACATTTGAGCATTGGAAAAATCTGAGATTGTTAAACCAATCCTACAAAAGTAATCCAATAAAAGTAATTGGTTTTGATATTATCAATGAATATCAGTTTCCTATAAAGCACATTTTACTGTTAACTGAAAACATTCAGAATTGGAAAGCGAAAGATGAATTAAAGAAAATATCAATAGAAGAAAATTTTGACTTCAGTATTCGAAACAAAGAAACAACTAAACTTCTAAAAAGTTTTATCAATGAATATGAAACAAATAAAAATATTTACGTTCATCAAATTAACGATACAATAAGTTTTCATCATATTCTTCAAAATATTGCTAAAAATTTTGAAGAAGAAAGGGATAGAGAAAAAATTATTTTTGAAAACTACGTTTATCTAAAAAATATCTATCATCTTGAAACAAAAAAGCAATTTGTCAAGTATGGATTTTTTCATCTTGAAAAAGAACGTGAAAAAAAATATCCATCATTCTTCACAAGATTGATAGAGCAAAACGTTTATGAGCGAAACAAAGTAATTACTGTTATTGGATATTTAACTAAAAGCGAGGTTCTTTGGGACAAAATATATGATAAACAAGGAAATTATCAAAGCTACACAACCGAAAAAGGTTACGGGATTGGCGATTATTGGAAAGAATATTTTAGAGGTATTAGCAAATTGAAAAGTACAAAACTATCAGATATAACTCTTTTCAGGCTTAATAATATAAATACACCTTATAATAAAGAAACTGATTTGATAGAAGTTAATTTATTTCTTAAAAAAAGTAATGGAAAATACCTTAATGGTAAATCAACTACTGATTTTATTGATTACGCTATTTTAATTAGTAACTCAAAAAATCAAATTCCAATTGAAGAAATGAAGTAAAAACGGCATATAACATCGGTTTGGCAAAATGCGGGGTTAAGTGCAAAATTGAACTTCTCGCCTATTTTATCCGCCAAAAGCTGTTTGCTTTTGTTTTTTTATTAAATTTACCAAAAGGCTCACAGCTTTGGCTACGTCTCGGTCTGAATTGAACTTTCGCTCAATTCAAGCCCGCACTTCGCCAAGCCGCAGCTCGTTATAAGCCATTTTAAGACAATGAGAAATCCTGACAGAATTCAACCGACACTGGACAAGTTAGCAGAAATATGGAAAGAGAATCCAGACTTTAGGCTGGGACAACTAATAATGGTAATAGCAATGACGGGCGAACACAATCCAAAACTGTTTTATATGGAAGATGATGTTTTCCTAAAGCAATTAGACGAAAGAAAAACACAGTTGAAGAAAAATGAATGATTTGAAATTTGCTTGTCCTTGTTGTGGTTACAAGACATTTAGAGAAAATCCAAATGGTTCCTATGACATATGTGAAGTATGCTTTTGGGAAGACGACCCGATTCAACTTGACAACCCAGAGTATGAAGGAGGCGCAAACAGAGTTTCGCTAAAACAAGGGCAAAAGAATTTCATGGAATTTGGTGCATGTGAAAGAGAAATGATTAAAAATGTAAGACAACCGAACAGAGACGAACAACGTGACGAAAATTGGAAACCGCTAGAATAAAAACGGCTTATAACACGGGTTTTGCGTCAGGCGGGGTGACGTGCAAACTTGGAGCTTTGTGCTTCTATTCAAGTTCAGTGCTGGTTGACAGTTTTGTGCTCCGAAACCCCGATGGCGCGGATTTTTAATCCGTGCCCTTATAAAACACTAAAACGTTCACTTCTTAAAACGTCGTCTAGCCCAATGGCTCGGATTTTTAATTCGTGCCCTTAACACACACTAATACGTTCACTTCTTAAAAACGTCGTCAAGGTTCCAAAACCACCGCTGTCCGCAGCAAGTAACATAATGAACATTATACGCACTGCCTAGCTACAGAGGGCTGTCTCCACCCAGCCAGCTCTGAGCCTGCCGAAGGGTTCCGCCATCATCCCTACAAAGCCCCGATGGCGCGGATTTCTAATCCGTGACTTTCCAATATTTTAATTAAATTTGTGAGAAACTTTATGCTTAGATGATGCGGATTTTTAAATCTATAATGAAAATTATTCTAACTATATTAGTAAAAGAAAGATTGATTGGTAATTAAAAGGTAATTGTTGAGTTGATTTTAGTTTGGTTATGAAGACCTTATAAGACATTACCTAGTATCAAGCTTATGACAAAAATTATAATACCTACTTTAAGGAATTATTGGGATTAATGAAATCCAAAAATACTTCTAAACAAAATTTCATAGAAATGAAAAACTTTCCACTTAATAGCATTCTGTATGGTCCTCCTAGTACAGGTAAAACATATAACAGTATTGACAAAGCCGTTACTATAGCAACGGGTTCGTCATCTGACCATATATATAACAAAAAACAGTTTGATGAATTACGAAAACAAGGACAAATTGAATTTATAACGTTTCATCAAAATTATTCCTATGAAGATTTTATGGTTGGTATTCGACCCAATTTTAATGAAACTTCAAGGGAACTAAGTTTCAAAAAGCATAAGGGGATTTTCTATGAAATTGTGAAACGAGCTAGAGAAAATTATGAGAATTCCTTAAAAGATGATCGAATAATTTCAACAGAGAATTGGGTAAATGAAAAATTTGAAGAGTTCAAAAAATATGTTGAATCCGAAATTGAAGTTAACGGAAAATTTGACATAAATAAAAAGGTTTCAATTTATTCAGTTGAAGATGAAGTTTTTATTTACACTGGCAAAAAAGAAAATGACGAGCTATTGCAAAATAAGCGAATTGAAATGCACTATGATGCATTAATCAATATTTTTCTTCCTTATGTTCAAAATCGAGAAGACATCAAGAAATTAGAGAACCTACCCGGATTAGAAATATCACATCCTACATACATTTTCGAATTAATTGAGAAATTCAGACAGTTTCTTGATGAAAAAGGATATGAATTTCAATCATCAACTGTTCAAAAAGAACCATTAAAGAACTTCATTTTAATCATTGACGATATTGATCTTGCAAAAATTTCAAAAGTATTTGGCGAACTAATCACTTTGCTAGAAGATGACAAAAGAATTGGTAAACCAAATGAATTGAAAATTACATTGCCTAATGGAGAAAAAGACTTTGGCATACCACCAAATCTTTATATAATAGGCACAATGAATTCAGCTGACAAGTCTATTGCTTTAATTGATAAAGCATTGCGTAGAACATTTAAGTTTAGTAGTTATTATAGAGATTATGATAAGGTAATATTAAAACCAGAACCGAAAACGTTACTTCAAAAATTCAAAGAAGAAGTGAATAAACTAAAAAAACACTATGGCGCGGATTTTTAATCCGTGACCCTCAAAAACTAAAAACGTTCACTTCTTAATAACATCGTCAAGGTTCCAAAACCACCGCTGCCCCGTTGGCGCGGATTTTTAATCCTTGACCTTAAAACAAAGTCGTGCCCTTATAACACACTAAAACGTTCAGTTCTTAATAACATCGTCAAGGTTCCAAAACCCGATGGCGCGGATTTTTAATTCGTGACTTCCTAAAATTTAATTTATTTTGTATAAATTTGTTAAGAACGAATAAACAAAAACTCAAATAACGAACAAAATAAATACTTACAATCATTTATAAACGAATATTTCCTTGATTATAAGAATTTTACAATTGTACTTCGTCTATTTGAGTGTTATCGGTAATCTCTAAAAAACTATTAACATAACAGAGAATGAAAATTAAAATTATAATATTTTTTTTACTAATTATTAACCTTTCTTTTAGTCAGCAGAAAAAAATAATTAATAATGAATCTACGACTTTCCAATTAACAAGTAGAGATGAAAATATAGATTTTATAGTTTTTGATACAAAACTTGAAACTAAAAAGCCTATTTTTCTTTGGTGTCAAGGTTCACTTCCTTATCCACTTTATGTAAATTCGAAGGAAGGAATCTGGTTAATTGGCGGTGGAATTACAAATTTTGATATTGAGAAGATTACAAAGAATTATTATCTAGTAATCGTCTCTATGCCTAAAACGCCATTAGTTGCAGAGGAAAGCCAAATAAATGATTCCTATTGGTATTTTGGCCACTCAAAGGACAAAAACATTCCAACAGAAGAATTTCAAAAAGCAGATTTTTTAGAAAACTATACAAACCGAGCAATAAAAGTTTTAAAGTTTTTGCACAAGCAAAAATGGGTTGACAACTCAAAACTAATAATTGCAGGTCATTCACAAGGTTCAAAAGTTGCCACAAAAATTGCGAAAAATTATAAGGCAGTAACAAAACTTGGATTATTTGGAGCAAATCCATTCGGAAGAATTGATCAAAACATAAGAGAATCAAGAAAAGACGCAGAAAATAAAAAAATAACTTGGGAAAAAGCAAATAAAGAAATTGAGGAAGAATATGAAATTTATCGTAATGCGAATAATCCGCAAAAAGTAAAAGCAAATGTCAATTTAATTGCATGGAGATCTTTTTCCGAACCTTTAATAGACGATTGGTTAGAAATTAATAAGCCAATTTATTTAGCGTACGGTACATACGATATCGCAAGTGATTTATGCGATTTGGTTCCTTTATACTTCATAAGAAATCATAAAACTAATCTGACTTATAAAAGATATCTAAACCTTGAACATAATTTTTTTGAAGTCGGTGAAGATGGAAGAGCAAACCACGATAAACCACATTGGAAAGAAGTTATGAATAATTTTGTTGAATGGACTTTGAAA
Source organism: Bacteroidota bacterium (assembly GCA_018266955.1). Lineage (GTDB taxonomy): Bacteria > Bacteroidota > Bacteroidia > Flavobacteriales > Weeksellaceae > Amniculibacterium. The sequence goes on along the minus strand of JAFDZI010000017.1, from coordinate 64,830 downwards.
TGAAAATAAAGAGACTACCGATAATAACTAGAGTTTCGTTGCGTGCGGAGCACGAACAATGAAACTCCTGTTGAACCCGATGGCGCGGATTTTTAATCCGTGACTTTCCACAAATCATATTATTTACTTTAATTAAATTTGTTAAGAACTAATAAACAAAAACTCAAATAACGAACAAAATAAATACTTACAATCATTTACAAACGAATATTTCCTTGATTATAAGAATTTTACAATTTTACTTCGTCTATTTGAGTGTTAGCACCAATTTTAGAACGACCAACAATCAATGACAGAACAGCAAATTATAAAAGCAATTAGTAAAGTTGACGGACTGGGCGGAATGACAGTTAATGAACGACTTTATGTTTGTGGACTTATGGATGAATTTGATAAAGCTATTATCGTTGATAAAAACAAAGCAAAAAAAATATTAGAACTATTGGCGTTGACAAACCTTCAATCGAAAAAATTGTAACAGAATGATAAGCCACAAACCTTTAAAAAGTGTTTCTCACAATTTTGGACATTCATTTATCAGTTTAATGAACTATATAAATGACGATTATTTTATGGGACATTTATTAAAGCAGGCTCGTAAAACAAATTGTAGTAAACTAACAGTTGACATTTTAAAAAACTTAGCAGAACCTACTGAACTTTTGACCGACCCAATAAAATCTTCAATAGAACATTGGAATAAATGGTTTCCGACTTTAGTTGAAAGTAGCGGTTCGACAATGGATTATGTAAATTCAGCAACAATGACAATTGAATTTGACTTAAAACAAACAAGACCACATTTAGGAAATAGAGATTGTTTAGAAAGTCCTTTTATTTGTGAGATTGTAATTATTGACGATAAAGGAAAAGAATATAAACGTAAACACGAAGACTGGTGGTATCCAGAAACGAAATGATAAAAACTGGTGCTAACAAGGGTAACTGTTGCACAACTCCTTTTTTTTAGAAAATAGTTTTCAAAAACATGAAATTTTGACCTCTTTAGAAGCAATTTTAGAGAGGTTTTTTTTTAGTTGTAGTTCAAAATTCTAGAATTTGAATAGCTTAAAATCGAGTTTTTATAGACTGAAAAGGCGCGTTTTGAAAAAGCAAAGTTCTTCCCTTGTTTTAGAGATAGAACTTGGGCTAAAATACTTGGTTTTTTAATGGTAAAACACATGTATTTCTTCAAGTTGTAGGTTAAACTTGCCATCAGTACATGTTTGTTTGCGTTTTTGATGCCTCGAGTGTTGACTCGTTTCATGTTGGTAAAGTTGACCAACGTTCCAATGACGGGTTCTACCGTTTTGCTTCGCACTCTAACCATTTTCTTGGCATATTTCTCGTTTTGGGTGAGTTTTTGATGCATACGGTCGTAATGTTCTTTGTGGATGCTGTCGTCTAGCTTTTTAAACTTGGTGCTTTTGCCACAGCATTGTTCTCTTAGTGGACAGTTTTTGCAATCTGTTTCGCTGCTTCGGTACGTTCGTTTGGTGTAGCCTTTACTATCCATTTTTTCGCCTTTGAAAAGCAGTTTCGCTTGGTTGCCTTCGGGTTTTGTGCATTGATAATAGTTTTCTTCTTTGTGGAACATAAAACCTTCGCGCTCTGATTTGTATTGTCCAAAGTTAGGGATGTAGGCGTTGATGTTTTTTTCATGTAAATACGCCAATGCTTCGCCACTGCTGTAACCACCATCGGCTAAAAGTTCCTGTAATTCTATTCCGTTTTCCTTTAGGTTTTCTTCTGTGAGTTCTACAATTTGTTCTAAACACTGACTGTCGCGTTTGTCCGCAAAATCTGAACACGCTCCTGTAATCACATGGTGTGCATCATCTACTGCGATTTGTCCAAAATAATTTAATTGTCTCGCTTTCCCTGGTTTTACGCTTACTCTGGCATCGCTATCTGTGGGAGAATAATGGGTGTGATTCGATAGGTATTTGGGACGAATGAGATTGCCGTTTTCGTCGGTTTGATTGCTGTTGCTATTTGCTGGCATTCCTTTATACGCTTCTGCTTTCCAATCATGGTGGCGTTCTACCAGTTTCTTGCGGGTGGAAGTCACTTTGTATTCGCTGTTTTCTTCTAGTTCGTTTACAAAAGCACTGGCGTCTTCTAAAACTTCTTTCTCTACCAAGCTATCCATACTCGCATTGGCTTTGATGAAAACGCTGTCCACCGCTTGTCGTTTACCACGAACCATACCTTTAGAAACGCACATTTTCAAGACTTCTTTAAACAAGTTTAAAAACACTTCTTCGCCATATAAACCGCGAGTTCGGCTAATGGTACTGTGCCAAGGAAGCTGCTCATGTACATCATAACCTAAAAACAATCTTATCGACAAGCTATCACTACAAAAAGCTATCAACTGTCTATCTGAATTGATATTGTTTAAATATCCCACCAATAATATCTTAAAGAAAACAACAGGATCTATACTCTCCTGTCCTTCCTTACCATAATACTTTTGAGTTGCTTTATAAATGAAATCTAAATTGAGTTCGGATAACATTTTTCTATAAAAATTATCCTCTGGAACTAGGTCTAATAAATTGACCGAAACAAATAATTGTGGTGTAAAACTCTTCTTTCCTTGCATACATCAATTTACGAAATATCCCGTTTTTATACAAGTTTATTTGTATATTTGAGTTGTGCAACAGGCACATTGTATTGGCAAAAGACGGGGTGAAGGGATGATTGAAAGATTTGTCACATTTAGCGGCCGCTGCTTTTTCGTATTGATTTTTTTCTTAATTTAACAACCCGATGGCGCGGATTTCTAATTCGTGACTTCCTTCATCTCATGACTCATAACCCAATTCTTAAATTTTAATAACCTCCTGAAATGAAACTAATACCAATTTTCTTTTTTGTGATTACTTCATCATTTGCATTTGGTCAATTTAATGATAAAAAAGAATTCAAAAAAGTGACAAGTGAAATCTTAGACATTATTAAAAGAAAATCAATGGTCAGAGATTCTATTGACTGGCCTGAATTTACCCATGAAATTGAAAACGAGGTAGATAACGCAGATTTATCCCAAGCAAATTTTATAATTTATAAGATCATCAGAAAACTAAGAAGCTATGGAGATAATCATTCCATTTATCAAGACAAAATTGAGACTGAGACCTATTATTCAAAAAAAGATTCAATTTCATACCCTACTTCCAGATTAATAAATGGAAATATAGGTCTTTTAATTTTACCGTCTCATTTATCAGTGAATCCAGAGGAAAATTTAAAATATGCTACTATTCTAAGAGAAGAAATTCAAAATTTGGATCAAAACCAGATTTCAGGTTGGATTGTAGATGTAAGAGAAAATGAGGGAGGTAATATGTGGCCAATGATTGCAGGACTCAATCCTTTAATTCAAGATGGAATTGTAGGATTTTTTGCAAGTAATAAAACCATTACAAATTGGTATTCAAAATCAATAAAGCCAATTGGGGTTAAGAGAATGACAAATAATTATAAATGCAAGGATTTAAGCAAAAAAATTGCAGTTTTAATAAGTGACAAAACAGCAAGTAGTGGTGAAATGACAGCAATATCTCTTCTAGCTAGAGAAAATTCAAAAACATTTGGTAATAAAACTGCTGGATACACAACAGCTAATGCAATGTATAAACTGAGTAACGGGGCAACTCTTCTTTTAGCGGTGAGTTATTCAATGGATAAAAATAAAAAAAAATATACCGATGGAATTAATCCAGAGGTATGGATTGAAGAAAATGAGGATATATTAGGCGATGCAGTAAAATGGCTAGAAAAATCAGAATAAATAAACATCGATAGCATGGATTGCTAATCCGTGACTTTCCCTAACTTATTTCATTTATTTTAATTAAATTTGTTAAGAACTAATAAACAAAAACTCAAATAACGAACAAAATAAATACTTACAATCATTTACAAACGAATATTTCCTTGATTATAAGAATTTTACTATTGTACTTCGTCTATTTGAGTGACCTGCAATGCTATCAACAAACCCGCACAAATGAAGAAATTTTTAGTAATATTTTTAACATTTCAAATTTTTGTAAGTTGTAGTTTGAATAAATTATTTTTAGGACCTTTTAAAAATCAAAATGAACAAAGAGAGTTCAAATGGAATGAAGGAAATGATTTATTTAGTCTTAAATATTATGGTGACAACTTTCAACCCGAATTTAAAAAAAATAATCAAATTATAGAAAAGCCATTTACGATTGAAAGTGTAATATTCAAAAGTAAAAATGGCAATCTATTAAATGGATGGTTTTTAAAACCAAAAAATATTAAACCGAAAGTAACTCTTTTTCATTTACATGGAAATGCAGGAAATTTGTCAACTCAACTTTCTACAATTTCTGACTTGACAAAAGACGGATTTCAGATTTTTATGTTTGATTATAGCGGTTATGGATATTCAACAGGAAATGCAACAAGAGAAAATTGTTTAAATGACTCATTTTCTGCTTTTGAATTTTTCATTAATAATCATAATGTCAAAGACACAAAAATTTTGATATACGGACAATCTTTAGGTGGAAATCTAGCAATTCCTTTAGCAAAGGATAATCAAAATAAGATTGAGGGACTAGTTTTAGAAGGAACATTTTTGAACGCTAAAAACATTGGCGGACATTATCTACCAATAATTGGAAATTTGATTGTTAAAAATGACTTTGATAACAAACGAAACATAAAAGAATTCAGAAAACCAATTTTAGTCGTTCATAGCAAAGAAGATAAAGTTATTCCTATCAAACTCGGAAAGAAAATTTATGAAAAAGCAAATGAAAAAAAGGAATTTTACGAAGTAACGGGAAGCCATATCAATGCAAATGTAAAATATCACAAGGAAATTGCAGAAAAAATTTACGCTATGATTAACTAGCCGAATTAAAAAACACTGCAGGTAACATGAGTTTTGCAAGATGCGGGGTTGAAGGAAATCTCAGAAAAGTTTCAGAAAATACCCGCAAAAAACTTTTCCATTTTTTAGTTTTTTCTTAATTTTAAAAAATGAAAAAAGTTTTTGCTACGTTCGGTTCTCCTCTTCCCTATCAGTTGTAGTAGCCCGCACCTCGCAAAGCCCCTTTCCGATAGGTGCAATGCTAGAACAAACAACATCCTAAAATATGACTGACTTTTCTGCAAAAGAACCATCACTAGGTTACATATATCAAATTAAATATGCTTTACTATTGCTTTTGACAAATAGTCGAAATCTTGATAATCCTGTTCTAAGGATTGAATGTCTTGATGATATTGATATAACTGATGTTAATTCAACTAACCTGTATCAAACAAAACTTCATATTAAAGGAAAAGCAAATTTAACTGATTCAAGTGTCGACTTTTGGAAAACTATTAGGATTTGGTCTGAATATATATTAAACGGGACTATAGACATTGAGCAAACTGTTTTAAATTTAATAACAACCGAAAATATTCCAACAACAAGTATATTATACAAGTTAAGAGATAATATATTTAGCGATACTGAATTGCAGGACACCATAGATAAATTGGATTCTATTGCTATTTCTTCAACAAATGATACAACAAAAAAAGGAAGAGAAGAATATCAAAAACTAAGTATTGAAAATAAGAAAAAATTAATTCAGAGTATTAGAATTTTAGATAATTCTATTGATATATCAAAAGTTGATGCAAAAATAAAAAAACAACTTATCCTTTCTTCTTATCCTAATCATTTAGATGCATTTCTTGAACTGCTTGATGGCTGGTGGTTAGGAAAAGCAATTGACAATTTAACTGGAAAATTGGATTCAATCAAGTTTGAAGAATTACAACTTAAAATATCCAACATAAGAGACTCCTTTCAAGCTGATAATCTACCAAATCACTTTCCTGAACAAATGGAAATATCCGATGAAGACGTTGAGAGTTTAAAAGAAAAAAACTTTTTAAAGCAATTAGAGCTTATTTCAATTGGAATCAATTCAAGAACGGTTAAACGTGCAATTAGTGATTTTAGAAGAGCATTTGAGCAAAGATCTAAATGGCTGAGGTTGCACCTTTTAAATCCCGAAGAGGAAGAAGAATATGATAAAAAACTCAGAGATTATTGGCAAAATATTTTTGAGATAATGGGGGATGAAGCAGACGGAAAAGCAGATGATGAACTAAAAAAACTCGGAAAAGATTTTTACATAAACCAATTTGCTACTAGTTGTCCACAAATAAAAATAAGAGAAAAATTTAATGAAGATTATTTAACTAGAGGAAGCTACCAAATTTTATCAGATGAAAAAAAAATTGGATGGCATCCAAACTTTGACAAGGAATTATGAGAAGAAATTGGACAGATAGAAATACTATTGTAGCTAACTTATTTAATCCCGCATTTTGTGCTGAGATTATTAGAGTAGTAGCAATGGAATACAACAAACATACTAACACTAAATTTCCATTTGCATTTTCTTTTATTGTATTACCCATATTGCTACATAAAGAAACTAGAGAAAGATTACCTCGAAGTACAAGAACTTATTTTTTTGTTTGGGTAGGAAATAACGACAATCTATTTTTTGATTTTTCTAAAAGAGCTAAGAATATGGTTAAATATACTAAAGAAGCACTTAGTTTTTCAATAGCCTACAATAAAATGCACATAAATGAAAAAGGCGAAATTGAAACCGATATGAGTAGAGTAAAAAAGTTTAATGGAGAAGAATATGATGAATATAATGACATTTTGAAGAAAGCCCAATTATTAGGGAAATGGCTTTCTTTTACTAATGACGTAAAATCTATCTATTCCTTTCTTAGAATAACCCCTTAATTATGCAAATAAATAAAGTAATCCTGTATAGTTTAAAAGGCGAAAAAAGAATATTGCCTTTCAACTTGGGCAAAGTAAATATTATAACAGGTGAATCTAAATCAGGAAAATCAGCATTAATTGAAATCGTTAATTATTGTTTAGCTTCTTCAGGATGTGATATTCCAGAAGGCATTATTAGAGATACTGTTTCCTATTTTTCTGTAATTGTAACTTTTGAAGATAATGAATCTGTTTTCATTGCAAGAGAAAATCCAAATATTAAAGGAATAATTGCATCTACTACAGTTCAACTAATTCGTAATATTGGTGACACAATTCCAGAGTTTGATGATATAAACTCAAATCTAAATATTGATACTCTCAAAGAATTTTTAACTAGAAAAATTGGCATTTCAGAAAACCTTCATATTCCAGATTCTTTAACAAGAGAACCATTGAAAGCAAATTTCAAACATTCTCGTTTTTACAGTTACCAACCTCAATATTTAGTAGCTGATCCTCATCAACTGTTTTATAATCAAAATAAAGAATTTGTGCCTCAATCTATCAAAGATACACTGCCTTATTTCTTAGGTGCAGTAAATGAAGATTCTCTATTAATTGAAAGTGAAATTACTCAATTAAAGAAGCAATTAAATAGATTAAACAGAGAGCAAAGAGAAGCTGAAAAAATTAAATCTGAAGGGATAAGTCAAGCATATTCTCTAATTGAAGAGGCAAAAGAGATAGGAATTTTAGAAAAAACTGTTTCGCCAAACAGTCAATTTGAGGCATATCAATATTTAGAACAGGTTTCAAAATGGGAATATCAACCATTGGAAGTTAAAGGAGAGAATTCAGCATTAAAAGAACTAGTAGATAGGCGAAGTGAATTAAAAATTGAATTAGGGAAAATCTCTGATAACAGAAAAGCTGCTACTGATTATTTAAAAAATTCATTTGGATATTCTACAGAAGCTAAACAACAAGAAATTAGATTGGAGTCTATCAAGCTGTATTCAGAAAATACAGAATTTAATCCAAACGCTTGTCCACTATGTGATAGCACTTTAGATATTGCAATTCCTACAATTGCAAATATAAATCAATCATTAGATAACATAAAAAATGACTTAAAATTCACAAAGGCTGAAAGTCCTAGAATTCAAGCATATATTGAATCTGTAGAAGGGAGTTATCACGAAATTGAAAGTGAATTAAAGAAAATCGAAAAAAGCATCACAGCATTATACGTTGAAGATGAAAAAGCAAGAACATTAAGGGATTTAAATATAAGAAGAGGAAAAGTAATTGGGCGGATTAGCTTATTTCTTGAGAGCATAGATACCGATATTGAAACTGAAAACATCGTATCTAAAATAGACAACTTAAAATTCAGAATAAAAGAACTAGAAAATAAAGTTGATAGTGATAATGAAAAAGAGAAATTATTATCTATTTTGAACAAGATAAATCTCCAAATGAGCAAATGGGTTGAAAATCTTGATGTTGAATATCAAGATTCCCCAATAAGATTTGATTTGGGTAGATTAACTATGTTTATTGATACTGAGACTAAACCAATTGCACTTCCACAAATTGGAAGTGGGGCAAACTGGGTTGCCTACCACCTTCTAATAACATTAGCACTTCATCAACATTTCATCCAGAATAATAGACCAATACCTCGTTTTATAATTTTTGACCAACCGACTCAAGTTTATTATCCACCAGAAAAAACTGACGATTTGGTTGAAATTAGTGCCGATGAATTAGCTGTAAATAAAATGTTTGACTTTATTTTTGATGTGGTTGAATCACTGACTCCTAATTTTCAGGTTATCATTACAGACCACGCATATTTAAATAGCGATAGATTTAAGGACGCAGTAACTGAAATTTGGAGAGATGGATTGAAACTCATTCCTGATGATTGGGAGAAAATAAACGAAATATAAAAAGCACTGCACCTAACAGACGTAGCTGTTGCACAACTCCTTTTTTATAGAAAATAGTTTTCAAAAACATATATTTTGACCTCTTTAGAAGCAATTTTAGAGAGGTTTGTTTTTTAGTTGTAGTTCAAAATTCTAGAATTTGAATAGCTTAAAATCGAGTTTTTATAGACTGAAAAGGCGCGTTTTGAAAAAGCAAAGCTCTTCCCTTGTTTTAGGGAAATAACTTGAGCTAAAATACTCGATTTTTTGATGGTAAAGCGCAAGTATTTCTTCAAGTTATAGGTTAAACTTGCCATGAGTACGTGTTTGTTTGCGTTTTTGATGCCTCGTGTATTTACGCGCTTCATGTTGGTAAAGTTGACCAACGTTCCAATGGCGGGTTCTACTGTTTTGCTACGTACTCTTACCATTTTCTTGGCATAGTTTGCATTCTGGGTAAGCTTTTGATGCATGCGGTCGTAATGTTCTTTATGGATGCTGTCGTCTAGCTTTTTGAACTTGGTGCTTTTGCCACAACAAGGTTCTCTTAGTGGACAGTTTTTACAATCTGTTTCACTGCTTCGGTACGTGCGTTTGGTGTAGCCTTTACTATCGGTTTTTTCGCCTTTGAATAGAAGTTTGGCTTGGTTGCCTTCGGGTTTTGTGCATTGGTAATAGTTTTCTTCTTTGTGGAAGGTAAATCCTTCTCGCTCGGGTTTGTATTGTCCGAAGTTAGGGATGTAAGCGTTAATGTTTTTTTCGTGCAAATACGCCAAAGCTTCGCCACTGCTGTAACCGCCATCGGCTAAAAGCTCTTGTAACTCTATTCCGTTTTCCTTGAGGTTTTCTTCTGTGAGTTCTACAATTTGTTCTAAACACTGACTGTCGCGTTTGTCCGCAAAATCAGAACACGCTCCTGTAATGACATGGTGCGCATCGTCAACTGCGATTTGTCCAAAATAATTTAATTGTCGCGCTTTGCCGGGTTTTACACTCACTCTAGCATCTGTATCTGTAGGTGAATAGTGTGTATGATTTGATAAGTATTTCGGACGGATGAGATTGCCGTTTTCGTCGGTTTGATTGCTATTGCTATTCCCTGGCATTCCTTTATACGCTTCTACCTTCCAATCATGGTGGCGTTCAACGTGTTTCTTGCGGGTGGAAGTTACTTTGTATTCGCTGTTTTCTTCTAATTCATTCACAAATGCACTGGCATCCTCCAATACTTCTTTCTCCATTAAACTATCCATACTTGCATTGGCTTTGATGAAAACGCTATCCACCGCTTGTCGTTTACCTCGAACCATGCCTTTGCCAACACACATTTTTAGTACTTGTTTAAATAAATTTAAAAAGACTTCTTCGCCATATAAATCGCGAGTTCGGCTAATGGTACTGTGCCAAGGAAGTTGCTCATGTACATCATAACCTAAAAACAATCGTATCGATAAGCTATCACTACAAAAAGCAATTAATTGTCTATCGCTGTTGATGTTATTCAAATATCCCACCAACAATATCTTAAAGAAAACTACAGGATCTATACTCTCCTGTCCTTCCTTACCATAATACTTTTGAGTGGCTTTATAAATGAAATCTAAATTGAGTTCGGATAATAATTTTCTGTAAAAATTATCCTCTGGAACTAGGTCTAATAAATTGACCGAAACAAATAATTGTGGTCTAAAACTCTTCTTTCCTTGCATACATCAATTTACGAAATATCCCGTTTTTATACAAATTTATTTGTATATTTGAGTTGTGCAACAGGCACAGCAGTTTGGCAAAATGGCGGGTTTAGTGCTAAATTGAGAGTAAGTGCTTCAAAGTCCGCCCGTGGTTCAATCTCAAAATCATCAATTAAACCTTCATTTTTTTGTTTTTGCAATAATGGCTCAAGTTTTAAAAGATAATCTTTTGCACGAACTTCTACTTTTCGGACTTTATCATTTAAATTAGAGAATTTCTTAAATTCTTCAGCTGTAATTTCGAGCATTGCTATGTCGTTTATTTTAGCAAATATAAAGTAGTAAAACGACAAAAAATGTCTTTTTTACTGATTATTTGATGTTGTTTGAAGCAAACAAAATAAATAAAATGAAAATAAAAGAGTGAAAAATAGTAGCATCGCAGTTCCAAAAAATCGTAAAAACTTCTTTCTAATTATAATTTTTTCTGTCTCATTATCTTCAGTTACCTCCTCAAAATAATGGTTTCTAATTTTTTTCAGTAGTTCCATAAATTAATTTTAAACTACAAAACTATAAGCGGTATCAGCCAAAAGAAGTCATTAATAAATATTTTTTCAGTGACTTGATTTGTCTTTTAAATAAGTTATTTTTGTAGGAAATTATTTAATTATGGAACAACATATTAGAGTTTATGCAGAATATTTCAATGAAAAAGATATTGGTTACAGAAAAACAACAATAATTCAAATAGGAGACAGTTGGGAACTTTTAGGTTCAGCAATTCTAAAAAATCCGGGAAGTGCAAAACCAATCGATAAGAAAATTGAAGAAAAAAATCTAATAACACTTTCAAGTATTTGTCCAAATTCAAAAAGATATAATTGGAAAGAATTTAGCGTAGATGCAACTATGCAATGTCTCATAAAGATTTTCAATGGTAGTTATGTTGGAAATCCAAAGGAAATTTCAGGTATAATTTTGCTATTTAACTTGCATTATATCCGGGAAGCGGATATTAATAAGGCAAGAGATTTATTTAATACCTCTTTATCTGAACATACTTTCCCGAATTTAGATGAAGTTAGATTTATGATTGGAAATAAGCCTGTGTTCATTGGGTGGTTTAATGAGCATAAGAAATTAAAAAATGATACGGTTGCATATTTTTCAAATGAAATTTTCAATCATCTAATTAGTAAAGAAAACTGTTATCTTGAAAAAGGTTTTAAAGAAAATAAGTTCTATCATCCATTGTATATTAATAGGATTTATAGCAATCCGAATTTCAAAAATTGGGCAATTTTTAATGCATTGCAGAAGTTTCAAAATCAATTAGATTTATGAAAAAAATCCACCCTTGGGAAGCCAATGATTTGGCAGGAGATTACGAAGAAAGAGGGTTTCATCCTACTAAATGGGAAGAAGTGACCGAATTTGATGAAGAAGGTTATGGTTGGGTTTGCACTGATAATGGATGGGGTTTTGTTAATCAGGAAGGTTATCTTGTCATTCCGGATGATTATGACATGATTCAGTATCCATTTTTCGAAAACGGCTATTGTATTGCAAAAAAGGAAGGGAAACTTGGAATTTTTGACCGTAAAAATCATGAGGTTTTTCCATTTATCTACGATCAACTCTTGGGGGATTTATCAGCCGAGAATCCAAAAGTAGTCGTTGCACTTAACGGAAAGTGGGAAATGATGGACATCCAAAGAAATACGATTTTACCATTGGAATACGATGATATTTTTAGTTTCAATGATAAATATATTATTGCCTCAAAAAATAACAAATACGGTCTAATCGACTATCAAGAAAACATCATAATAGATTTCAAATGGGACCATTTGGAGTTTGTAGGAGAAAATTACTGCGCGGGAAAAACAGTGGATGTTTTCTTCGATAAAGTACAATTGGAATATGAGGGTATTTATTATTCAGATTATTTTAAACATTTTACAAAAGATTACCAAAAAATTATTTTCGGCATTATTGATATTGAGGGTAATGAACTCTTTCCGTTTATTTCAGATATGGTAATCCGCGAGTTTAACCCGCAAAACGGCAGAGCAAAAATTGCATTGAATTATTGGGAATATCCTGAAACAGATTCGGATGAATTGTGCTTTATTGCAGACCGCAATGGTAATAAGATTCCATTTTCACCAACGTTAACCCAAGAAGAGAGAAACAGTAATTTTCATTCAAGATGTCAGCAACTGATTTGGGAAAATTAATTCTTTCGAAACTAAATCTGCATCCAGCTTTGTCCTGCATCTACCGATCTGAACCTGCCTTTTGTCGTAGTTGCAAATATCGTCTCACCACGCCTAAAGATATCAATAAATTCCCCAACTTCATTAGAGCCGGGAAATCTTATTTCCCACGAAATCCCTGCATTATCAGAAATTTCAAGGATAAATGGAGTACTTTTAGAAATTTGAATCAGTCTTAAACCAATGGAAACGATTAGGGGCATTTCAATCTTTTTGAAAATTAGATTCCTCAAATCTATCCTATTAAGGAGACAAAAGAAGTCTTTCTAATGGTTTTTGTTGAAATTTTTAAGAAGAAATTCAATATTTTCCTTACCAACAGGATTCTGGCTGTGAACTTGGAAATTAATTTTATGAATTTGGTTATCCAGGCAGTATTCCACCAAAAACTTGGCACAGTCGAGACCGGTTTTCCCTTCACCCAAATCGTGGTCAAAACTGATGAAGTCAGGAAGCCCATTTTGTGAGATGTAATTTACAAATTCTTCAAAATCATAAGCGCGTTCAAAACCTTCCGGAGTTGGTCTTACATCATCTAAATATAGTCTTTTAGGGTAAGGGTTTTTTGAAAAATCAAAGAAAAAAGGTTGATTGACAAGTTGATAATGTTCATTAAGCACACTGCCATTAATGAAAGTTGTTTTACCGGTATTTAAAATTCCATATCCTTCGTGAATATGACCAAACAAATGATATTTTGGTTTAATCTTTTTGACTTTTTTCAGCAGATTTTCACAACCAACATTCAGTTGGTCTGTAGTTCGGTCTAAAATACCAAGAGGTGGACCGTGTGTTACCAAAATATCGGTATCATTTGGAATTTCATTCCAAACTTGTTGAATATCTTTTCCTCTGTCAAGATTAAACGCCCAATTAAAAAAAGTTGGAGTGAATGGTGAACCCCAAATTTTTAAACCTTCTATTTCAATAGTAGAATTAAATAAATAGAATGTATTTCCATTTAAAAATCTTGCGATGCTTTTTGTGGTTTCATTTTCAAAGAAAAAATCGTGATTCCCCGCTATAAAAACTTTGTATTTGTAATCTAAAGCGCTGAACCATCTCATAAAATCTTCCACTTCGTGGTCTCTTCCTATTTTAGAAACATCACCGGCGTGAATCACCATATCTGCTTCCGGCAAATTTTTCAGTTTGCGATGTTGGGAATGGGTATCGGAAAGGAAGAGGATTTTCATTTTCTTAAGTTGGTTTCAAAATTATAAAATATCTGGGTTTAATTATTTGAGTTTTGCTTTGTAAATTCATTATAGGAGATAAATTTTTTGGCATCTTCAGAAAAGAAAAGTCCTTTTTCTGTGTCGACAATCATCCAGTGTGAACCCGAACCGATATTATGGATATGTCTTTCAAATGAGTAAATTTTCTTCCATTCTTTTGTCCTTTTATTGTAAAATAATATTTCCTTAGTATTGGCCTGGTTAATTTTGATGATTTTGTTTTTAAATAAAACTACTTGTCCCATTTTTTTCTGTAAAATTAATATAGGGTAAAGACAAATTAAGTCTTTTGGTAGAATATCCTGTTTTGTTTGATTGAACATTTTACTTTGTAAGAAAAAAATGGAAGATTTTAAAATTGAAGTTTTTAGAGATGAAGAAATTGATTACAGAAAATTGGGTAAGTTACTATACCGCGGCTTTTTCATTGTTGAAAAAGATAAAAAATTTGTTATTACTGACGAATTTTTTAATGTTATAACAAAGGGTATGTTTGATGAAATAAAACCTGCTTTCAGATACCACTTTTGGGGTAGAATGAATGAACATTGGAAGCTTTATAATATAGAAAACCATACCGTTGGCCACTATGCTTTCAAATTTGTAGATACTTTTATTTTAGATTTTGCCAATGTAAGTATCGATGGCACTGCTTTTGGCTTCTGCGATCGCAGAGGAAATTTTGTGATTGAGCCCCAATACGGTGCAGGTGCTTATTTAGGAATGAACTATTTTTTAATTTCAAAAGGAAATGAGTTTGCAGTGATTGATAGAAATGAAAATTTTATTATTCAATTTTCCTGTGGTGATGTGCCAACTTTTTCAACTGTAATTCAACAGATTTTGAAAAACAAAAAGCCACTGAAAGAGTGGCTAAAGTTGTAAGATTAGTTTTGAATTGTTTTATATAATTTGAATTTTTCTACGATCGAATAACAATAATCTTTGTCTTTTAATCTTGAATAAGCAGGATGATAGGCATTTATCGCTATTCCTTTATTGGGTGTTACAAAATAATGAGCATTTGGATCATCATCATTTTTGTTTTCACTTGACACATCCCAACCAATAGACTCCATCTTATCGATGAAAAACTTGCCGGTATTTCCAAATATAATAACTTCTGGATCAATACTTTTAATTTGTTCTAAAAGTACATGCTTATTTTCATCAAAAACTTGAGCCAATTTTTTGTCATCTGAAACATTGCTTGCAGGTAATTTGTTTACATTTATGTAAGCGATTTTATTAACAACTGAATAGCACTCATCCTCATTTGCATAAGGAATGTCTGACCATTCCATTTCAGGATGTAAAATCCAATAACTGGTATAAATCATTTTACGGAAAGTAGGAACACTAAGAGCATTTTTTTGATGTCCGCCTTCTCTAAATTCTTCACATAAATTTCTAACTTTATCAATGTCTTCTGGGCTTACATTTGCTTCCTTTAATATCCATAAAATTTTAACATTTCCCTCGGAATTGAAATCTTCTTCATTCACGATTCCGTCTTTAATTTCTACCATTTTTTACTTTTATTTTTAATATATGTTTATTTTTATAAAGTTTTCTTGTTGAGAAACTTTTTTTGAACTTTAAGTGAGGTATTGTGATGTTGCACAACATTTTCAGTTACAAATTTATAAAATTCCTCAAAGTTTTTCTTTAGATTTTAAATTAAGTTCTCTTTTTGCGCATCACAAAATCGTTATTTTCGGTAAATCTGATTTTTAACAACTGCTCAAATTTTTTCATTAATTTAAAAAATCTAAGATACTGTTTTTTAAATTTTGTTTTTTTTATCTTTTTGACCTGTTTATTTTCCATTATTTTATGATTCAAAAATAATGATGGATAAAGACAAAAGATGACATTTAAAATTTTGAATGTAACCACCGCTGTCCGCAGCAAGTTACATAATCTCAAATTATACGCACGTGCAAGCCGCTACAACGTTGCCCATAATTTGAGATTATGTAAAATGCCTTCCTTGCAACGGGCGTAGCCCTTTTGCTCCATCGCCTTCCAACCGCCAGTGCAGTTATAATTTATACGGTCAGCTCCCCAATCGAAAACCAACAATTCCCCTCCTCCCCATTCAAGGATGCAGTAAAATGGTGCAGAGAGTTTCGGGATTTAGCCAGTTCCTACAGCCACTGTATTGCTGCTTATTGGTTCCTGAGCGCAGTCGAAGGATACTGGCAATACAGTCGCTTCCGTCACCCCGCACAGTCGTATTCCATACTGAAGTAAATACTTTTGGCAGCCGCAATATTTTCACCACACACCAAAAACACTTCAGTTTCATAGGCAAAGAACCTGCGTAAATTTTACGCAGGTGTAACCAAAACCTGTATCACTTTTATACTTTTTCGAGTTGTATTTGAGTAAAGAATACATGGACTAACCCTATTGGAAAGAGTTATAAGATGATTACAATTTTCAGTAAAAAAAATAATCAAATATACCCTGCGAAATAAAGACGCACCACATTTCTAAACCTGCGTAAATTTTACATAGGTGTAACAAAAACCTATGACCTCATTTTTCGTACATTTTTTCTCTTTCAAAGCAAAGAATATATAAAACACTTCATTATTAATATTATTTATACTTTTTCAAGGCTCAAAAATGATTGTCTTTTATTTAGGCAAGATGTGTCTTTGTACCCACAAACTTTTCAAGTTTTGAGTCCAAAGACTCTCTTGCCTTTTTTGCAAAAAGGGGAAAAAATGCGGAACTTGTTTTTTTTGTTGAAATAGAGCTAGATATAATAGCAAATAAAAAACGGTATTTTTTTCGTTAATGATTAAAAAATAAACATCAATTAATTTTGTAGTTAGAAACTACTAAGCCTAAAATAAAATCAACAAATTTTTGTTTGGCAGTTTCTCTATTGATGATTTTGTTTTGGTATTCGTAAGAATTTAACACCTTTACCATTTCTTTGTAAGTAAGGAAAGTATCTCCTTTTAATTTTGCTCGACCATTTCCTTTTTTGGTATTTATAATTTCATCATTTAAAGTTCTAATTTTGAATATAACAAAATCTGGAGACAGAGTTAAAACCATAGATTTAGGATATCTTTCTACAATATTAACTTTGAAAAAATCAAATATAATGTTGTGAAAAATAATATTAGTACCAGCTCCTTGTTTGTTGAGTTCAAGTTTATAATTCATAAATTAAAATTTTCATTTTTAATAAAGATGAAATTTGAATAAAAATAATAATTCTGCATAATTAAAAAAAAAAATTTAGAAAATGCAATATATATGTTTCATTACGTTGAAAATATTTTTAATTTTCTAAAATATCAATTTCGCTACTTTGAGAAAGTAAAAACAGAGATACTTTCGCTTTTTCTTACGAGAAGAGATAAACTTTCGGAATTTTTTATTTCGTTGAAATCGGATTTAATTTTCCAGATTAGTCCAAAATATTCTTTTTTAATCTTTAGAGAATCCAGATTAATCCAAACTATTCTTATTTAGCCCAAGCCCTTTTATTACTATTGTTTTAAAGATTTTTAACGCTCATTTTTGCTTCAGAATTTTAATCAAAAAGAGATGAAAAAATCGAGCTATCTTTTATTCGTATTATCTACAACTTTAATTTACGGACAAGTTGGGATTAACACCCAAACTCCAGAGACTACTTTAGAAGTTGTAGGAAAGCCAAACGATATTAGTCATTATGATGGAATTATTCCACCACGTATTACCGGAAATCAATTAGCAGCCAAAACGTATTCATCTGCTAAACAAGGAGCAGTGGTTTATGCAACATCTCCTCCTTCAAATTTGATAGGTCAGGTCAAAAATATTACCGAAGCAGCCCCTTATTATTTTGACGGAACCTTATGGCAGTCTTTTTCAAAAGAGATAGCTCCTATTGAATACTATATCGTATTAACATTAGATTCAAACAGCACTGCTGGACTAACAGCAACTTCGGTATGGTCTGCACCAGTGAACTATTGGGGAAATACCAATACCTATCTGACCGCCTCAAAATCCTATACCATTGGAACCAAAAATTTCGGAGGATTAAAAGGAGCTATAACATTCAGAAAAATTCAAGGTATCGTCAATGTTCATTTTCAAATTTACAGATCCTCAGATTCTGCCCCCATCACTGGAGATGCTTTTATTAGCATTGCTAATATATACAGCGATATAGGGTATATTCCGAATCAGATTGCTCTGCTACATTCCGAAAATTCTACGCAGTATTTTCCTGCCTTACTCGAAAATTATGCCATACAAATTCCGCAGACATCTTTAAATGCAATGTCCACCTCTTACTACACTTATGGAGAAGTACAGGGATACTCCAACTGGAGGAAACCTTATTTGCCATAGAAAATAGCTACAAGGAGTTTGATAAAAAATGGAAAAAAGAGACTATATAAAAATTAGGATATCCAAAACAAGAAAACAACACTGGAAAAAAATTTGCAAAGAAAAAAACATCACCCTAACCAACTTAATCATCGCATCAGTTGAGAACAGAATTCTAGAAGATGAGAGAAAAAAGATATTGACGTTCATTGAAAAACAAGATAACATTTTCATAAAAATTGAGACCAACATCAATCAGATTGCCAGAATTGCAAACGCTCAAAAATTTATCAGCAGTAAGGAATTAAATTATTTCCAAAGCCAACTGAAAAACATTACTGAACTGAAAGAAAAGCAAAACGAAATTTTCATAAAAATCTACTCCTTAATTGCTAATGATAGTTAAGATTTTAGGTTCAGCAAGTTCCAATTTTCACGGAGTACAGTATAACGATAAAAAAGTAGAAAAAGGAACTGGTGAGTTGATGCTGATGAAAAATTTTCCTTCCTTCATTAATGAAAACAGCAGTCAGGAAGGAGTTAGAAATTACCTCAAATCCATTTCAAAAAACGAGAAAGTAAAGAAACCTCAATTCCATGCAGTGATTTCAGCAAAATTTCAACAGCACAGCAAAGAAGAATTGGCAAAAGTTGCGGAAGATTTTATGCAAGAAATGGGATACGGAAACCAACCGTTCCTCGTAGTTTTTCATAACGATACCGAAAACAACCACGTCCATATCGTTTCTACGAGAGTTAACAAATCAACAGGGAAAAAGCTTAACGACAGTTATGAAAAACTGAAAGCCCAAAAGGCGCTGATTGATATAAAAGAAAGAATTTATGGTAAAAATAACCAAGAAACCATTAGCAACCTTTTGAACTACCAAATTAGTTCATTTAAACAATTAGAAATATTACTTGAAAGAAATGGCTTTAAGCTCACTAAAAACACAAATGATGAAAATGCTTTGGATATTATGAAAAATGGGGTAAAACTTAAAATCCTCAACGGGAACCAAATCAGTTTTACCACTAATTCGGATAACAACCGAAGCAAACAGTTGAAAGCCATTTTAATCAAGTATAAACACCTCTGTTCCAACAAAGTTTTTAAGGTTGAAGATAACAGAAAACAGCAGTCAAAACTTCCTGAGGAAAAACACAAAGATGATTGGAAACCCAAGATAGAATTTGAAAGCGAACTCCAAAAAAAGTTGAGAGATATTTTCGGATTGGATATTGTTTTCCATCACAAAGAAGGACAAAAACCATTTGGGTATAGCATGATAGACCATAAATCAGGAAAGGTATTCAAGGGAAGCGAAATTCTAAAAATGAATAATTTGTTTGAATTTACTTCCGAAACAATGGACAAGAAATTATTTGAAAGCTTAAAGGATTACAACCTATTGGATAAAGCATCAAAACAAGTATTGATAGAATATCTGAAACGGCAGAATCCAGAAAATGTACCAAAAGAGTTTATGCTTTTTGAGAACAAGAAAAGAAAGAGCAAGGAAGTATTCAATTCGGTGAAAAATGATGTAAGAAACCATCTCAAAACACAAAACAATGATCATGTTAAAATTATAAAATCAGAAGAAGGAATTTATTATGCAGTCCACACCAAGCTGCATTTTATAGGAGAACTTCAATCATTAATTGGAGAAAAAGAAAATCAAAGATTTTTGAATCCAAATCAAGCCAACGAAACCAAAACAGTAAACCAGACTGAAAGTAATGAAACAAAAGAATTGGCAAAAGCAGTAAATGAAATGCTGTTTGAATGGACAAAACATTCAGGAACATCAAAAGACCCTGCGGAAGAAGAGCTCAAAAAAAGAAAAAAAAGAAAGAAATTATGATTATCACATTTGCCACTCAAAAAGGCGGAACAGGAAAAACGACACTTGCCATTGCATTTGCCAATTACATTTCTGCTCTATCAGAAAGGAAAATTAAGGTATATGATTTCGATTTTCAAAAATCATTTTACTACAAGTGGAAAGAAGACGAACAGTTAGACCTTCCAAGATTGTATGAGGTAGAAACCATAGGTGAAGACGAAGAGCAACCTTTTTCCGATTTTGAAACCCTCATTAATCTAAAAGAAAGCGAAGAGATCAACCTTTTTGATTTGGCAGGAACACTCGACCAGAAATACAGTGACTTGCTGATTTACAGCGATTTTATCATCATTCCTTTTGAATACTCTGATGTATCAGTAAAATCGACATTGGTATTTAAAAATCTGTTAGGCTTATTAGAAAGCGAAGCAGAACGAATCTTTATCCGTTCCAAATATGACAAAGGCTACAAATACCCTAACCAAAAAGAAATGGATGAAGAAATCACAAAATACGGAACACTTATAGAAAATCCTGTACTCAAA
This sequence comes from Bacteroidota bacterium, assembly GCA_018266955.1. Taxonomy (GTDB): domain Bacteria; phylum Bacteroidota; class Bacteroidia; order Flavobacteriales; family Weeksellaceae; genus Amniculibacterium. The sequence continues at coordinate 44,141 of JAFDZI010000017.1, read as the reverse complement.
AGAAACTGCCTTCAAACCATAGATACCAGAAAGCTAACCTACGAACAAAAGTACGCCGTAAAAAAGCCTTTTAATGAAATTATTGACCAAATAAACAGCATTTTAAAAATAACACTTTAAATAAAAACACAAATGTTAAAATACTCACTTATCCTTCTAGGAGCTTATTTCCTTTATTATGCTGGAAATATTGTTTACGATCTTTTTTTGAAAAAAGAGAAAACCCTACATACCGATGCTACAGAAGAATTTTCACTTGCAGATTTAGGACAGTCAGAGAACCTTCCTCCAAGTTCAATCGGAATTGAAGATGTAGAAAATATTCGTACTCCAAAATCTTTTTTGAAAACTGAAATTCCTATATCTCAAGCTCAAAACACTTTTGAAGAAAATTCAGATTTGGAAGAGTTAAGAAGAAGATTTGAATCCGAACAAGACTTGGATGGTTTTGAACAGTTGGAAGAATCAGTAAAAAATACAACTGAAAATACAGAATCTATTCAATCAAAAAATAACGAAAATTATCAAAACCAGATTCAAGAAGAACAAGCTTCATCCATTCAAAAATCAAACAGAAACAAATGGTATCAATTGATTAATCTGGCAGAAACCAGTGTACAGATGATTTCCCATAATGACGGATATAAGATATATCATTCTATTATGTAATCATTATCCATATAAATATTTAAAACATTCAAAAACAACGCATTAAAAATCCGTTGCTGGGTATTTTTTGCTTTAAACTTAAAAATCAATTCAATATTAACCTTTAAAAAACCTTATTTATTATGAACCAAAAATTCAAAAAAAACCAAATGATGAAAAAAGTATTCACTGCTTTCATTTTACTTTTAGCCATTACTCCAGCCTTTGCACAAGGAGGTGCAACAGCCATCTCCAATGCAGCGAGTGACATCAAAGATTATTGGGATCCAATTAAGCTGATTTTAAAAGCTGTCGGCGGATTGGTGGGTTTCATTGGTGGTCTTCGAGTGTACAACAAATGGACGAATGGCGACCAAGATGTGAACAAAGAAATCCTTGGTTATGGAGGCGCAATGATTTTCTTGATTGTTGTTCCTGAATTTGTCACTGCATTCTTTGCCTAAAATGGGATTTTACCTTTACAAGGGGCTTAAAAAACCCCTTGTTTTCTTCGGACTCAAAGGGAAATACATTTTTTATGCGATAGGTGTTATCGGAAGCGGAGTCATATCAGCGCTAGTACTATCCAAATTCGGCTTACTAGATTCATTACTAGGATTGGCAGTTACTGCAGGAGGTGTTTATCTCATCTTCAAAAGGCAGGACAAGCACGGTTTGTATGATAAAACCAAAAATTTCAATCAGATATTCATTTTTCCAAAAAGATTTAACAACAAAAGACTTTTGCAACATGGCAACAACAAAGAAACAAGCATTTGATATTCCATTTATCGGCTATGATTACGGGAAAGATTTCAATTGGGATTTTGATGTTCTTTTCGGGCAATACGGAAACCCTATTATCGGAATTAAGATAAAAAATATGGTTGAGCAGTATTCCGCTGATCCTGATAATTATCTCCATTTTCATACCATTTTGAATCAAGTGATATCGATTATTGGTGAAGGAAGAATTGTCCAGAAACTTGATATTTTTTCAAAAAAGAAATATACTGCAGAACCATCCATCCAGTTTCTTCAACAAAAATATTCAGAGCATTTTGATGGAAGGCTTTTTAAAACTATTGAAACGGTATTGTTCTTTACCGATATTGTGGATGACAAACTGAAAAAGAAAAACAAGCAGTACAACCACTCGGAAAAAGGCTACAAAGAACTTCGAGATAAATGCCAAAAAGTTTTTATGCTTTTGAAACAGAGCGATTGCGAACCTCAATTTCTATTGGAGAAAGATTTTGAATATTATATTTCTGGAGTTTTGTCGATGAAATTTTCAGAGGTTCCAACCTATGATAATATCAAAAGTACTAATGAGTATTTACAAATCGGAAATCATTTTGTCAAAAATATATCTTATGTCGATGTAGAAAATATTGATTTGCCTTCAGAAATAGAACCTTACTCTATTTTGGGAGGAAACGGAGCTGCATCAGAAACAGCCGTAGATAATTTTACCTTCATCAATGAACTGGAAGACTACGAAACCATTGTTTACAATCAGATTATTAGCATTCCACTACAGGCACCACAGCAAAGAGAACTCGATAAGAAAAAGAAAAAGCACGAAGGAGCAGCCAATAATTCTCCATCCAACGCCATCATTGCAGAAGAAATTCAAACCCTACTTCATAATATCGCTATTGATGGACAACTCGTTGTGAATGCACATTTCTCGATTTTGTTTTCCGCAGATACATTAGAAAAAATGGAGGGGACACAGTCCCTGATCGAAAACAAGCTCTTTACCAAAGGAATTATTGTCTCCAAAAATGCTTACAACCAGTTGGAACTCTTTCGGTCTGCTATTCCAGGAAATGCCACGGAATTAAGGGAGTATGATTTATTTATGACGACAAGCGAAGCGGCCTTGTGTTTTTTTTTTAAAGAAAGTTACCCCGTGAATGAAGAATCTAATTTCTATCTGAGATTTACAGATAGACAAGGCGTTCCACTGAAAATTGACCCTTCAGATTTACCAATGAAAACAGGAAGAATTAACAATAGGAATAAGTTTGTTTTGGGACCTTCAGGTTCGGGAAAATCATTCCTGATGAACAATATTATTGAACAATATCTCACGTACAATTATGATGTAGTCATCGTGGATACAGGAGATTCCTATTCGGGAACGTGCAAGTATAAGGGAGGACGATACATTCAGTACACCGAAGAAAAACCCATTACCATGAATCCTTTTCTGATGAATAAAGAAGAGTTCAATATTGAGAAAATTGAATTTTTAACCAATTTGATTTTCTTGATTTGGCAAGGTCCCGATGCGATGATGTCAACCGCACAAAAGTCTATACTAGATAACGTACTGATGTCTTATTATCATCAATATTTTAATTCGGGAACATGCTGGTATGAAAATAAAAGTTCAGAAGAATTGATTCTTTATCTGAATAAATATAACATTCACGAAGAAGATCTATTTACAGAATATGAGAATGAAACTAAAGAACAACGCACCTATTATGATATTTTAGGTATTGCGTTCGATGCCAAATCTGATGAAATTAAAGAAGCCTTTCGAAAATTGGCTATTGAATATCACCCTGATAAAAACCTGAACAATCCTGATTATGACAGCGAAAAATTTTATAAAGTCTATGAAGCGTATGAAACCTTAAATGACGAAGAAAAGCGAAAAATTTATAATGAAACACAACTCATTCTCATAAAATCCAATGAAATTATCAGACAGCCCAAAACGGCTGAAGAATGGGACGAATCCTTTAGAAAAGCCGTCATCAAAAAAATAAAAGAATTGGAAGAAAAGTTAGTTGCCAAAGAACTTTCTTTCAATGGATTCTATGAGTATTGCGACCGGTTCCTACCGGTTTACTTAAACAATAAAAAGCACAAAATCAACGAAAAAGAATTCAACCTGCGTACTTTTTTATTTGTTCTGAAAGACTTTTATAAAGGCGGAAGATATGGAACAACATTAAACAATAAAGGAGACGAGAGTCTATTTGAAGAACCATTTATTGTTTTTGAAATTGATAATGTAAAGGATAATCCTAAATTATTTCCAATTGTGACGCTCATTATTATGGACACCTTCATTCAGAAAATGAGATTGAGAAAAGACCGCAGAAAAGCACTCATCATTGAGGAAGCGTGGAAAGCCATTGCAAGTAAACTGATGGGAGGATATATTCTCTATCTCTACAAAACAGTTAGGAAATTTTGGGGAGAAGCAGTCGTGGTAACGCAGGAACTCGATGATATTATTGGAAATGCAGTGGTAAAAGATTCCATCATCAACAATTCTGATACTTTCATTTTACTGGATCAAACTAAATTCAAAGACAACTTTGACAAAATCGCTTCATTGCTTTCACTCAATAAAGTGGAACAGAATAAAATTTTTACCATCAATAATTTGAACAACAAATTCGGAAGAAGCCGATTCAAAGAATTTTATCTGAAACGAGGTTCTAAAGGAGAAGTCTATGGAAATGAAGTTTCATTGGAGCAGTATTTAACCTACACCACAGAAAAACCTGAAAAATCAGCAGTCGAATATTATGTCCAGAAATATGGCAACTATGATGAAGCCTTACGCAAAATTGTTGGTGATTTGAAAAATTTTGGAGATAGCCTTGAGAATTTGGTATCGCTGGTCAATCTGTACCGGAATCCATTGGATGAAAAAGTAGTGTCATACTACTGGAAAATGAAAAACCAAAATAAAGAACACAATGTGTTCAAAATCATCTCACTGGAATTAGAAGACCAAAATATTAGTTTTTCAGAATTAATCAATCAAAAACAAGAGCTATATGAAAAAGTTTAGTCTAAAAATAGTAATGCTGCTTTTCTCTTTTTGGGGAACGATTAGCTTTTCCCAAAACACTTACATCGACCCAACCGTAACAGCAGCCATGATTTTGTATTCAGAAAATTTGAAAGCCAAACAGAATGAAGTCATTGACGAAACCTCCAAATTGAAAGATGCACAAGCATGGGTAGGAACACAGATGGTGGCAGCCAATGATATTCAGAATAAAATACTGAAGGGATTGAAAGAAGTTTCGGGAACCTTACAGAACGGTATTCAGGTAAAAGAGATTTATTCTGAATTAAATAAATGTTATAATTATTCCTCACAAGTGGTGCAATTAGCATCACAACATCCTCAATATGCCATATTCGGAGTGAAAGCTTCGCAAAAAACCTATGAACAAAGTCTAAAAATCGTTACTGATGTTTCTGATATTTTGGCATCAGGCGAACTTAATTTGGCTACTGCAGGAGACCGTTACAAAATACTGCATAATATTTCTGAGAATGTAAAAAATCTAAAGTTGTGGCTTTTGGCAATTAAATTAAGATTGGAAAAAGCCAATAGATTAGGCTTCTGGAATTCCATTAATCCGTTTGCTGGCTACATTAATACTGATAAAGGCATTGTGGAAAATATAATGAACCGATACAAAAGAAATTTTTAAATATCATAAGATGAAGAAGATTTTTCAAATTCTGTTAATTCCTACCATCTATCTTATTATTACTTCTTCCAGTGGTGGTTCTACGCCAGCTTGGCAACAAGAAAATGTATCATTTCCCATGATGAACATCGAAATTAATGCCACGATGAAAGAACACGACCGACAAAAAGGAATGAGGCAGAAACAAACAGCCAATGCTACCATAGAAACTGCCAATAAAACCCAATGGAACAACTTTAAAGACAAAGTCACTAAAGTTCAAGACAGATTGAGAATTGTGTCATTTGCCATTCAGGCAATTCCCACGGGAATATCAATGAGCAGAGAGATTACAAAAATCAACAATAATCAGACTGCAATCATCAACGAAATAAACGATGCTCCTTATTCAATAATAGCGGTTTTGCCTTCTCAAGTTCAGTTTGTGGACGATTTGCAAATGGTTGCAAGGTTAATAACAGGAATTGTAATTTCTTATGGAGCCATCAACCAGATGGAAAAATCAGAACGTAAAATTTTATTGGATTACGCATTGAGCGAAGTCAAAGCACTCAGCAGAAACTCTACGCATATGCTTTTAAAAGTTAGAGACATCAAAGCCAAAGTATTGCGCAACAAAAGAGCTTTCAAATATTATGTGAACAGAGATAAGCAAGTGGTGGAAAGCATTATGAAAAATATTAAATCCTTTTAGAGATGAAATCGAAGATTCGCGAATACCTTAATAAGAAAATAATAAAGTTATGAGCAAAAAAATAGTAATTTTTGGATTATTGACATTTTTTGGAACTTTAATCAAAAGCCAACAATTTGTATTCAATGACAAGCTTTTTGCGCAAATGACAAAAGATCATGCGGTAAGATTGGCAAGCGAACAAACATTTTTAAGTTCCTATGAAAAGCAAAAACAACTGTATGATGATATTAAAAACAAAACCGCACAAGTAATTGCCATTCAGGAATATATTTATCAGCAACTCAAAAATGTCAATTCAGCGCTTACTCAAAGCAAAAAATTGATATATCTATATCAGTATTTAGGGAAGGTTGTGACCAACTCGAACAGAATGTTGGATTTATCAGCACAACACCCTGAATATGCTGTTTTGGTTTCCAAATACTATTTAGAAATCGGAAATCAAACCATTAAACTTAAACAGGAAGTTACGCAGGATATTCTGAATGAAAATAAAGATTTCTTGATGGATGCCAGTGATAGAGAAATGCTGATTGAAAAAGTATTCACACGAGTAAGAAATATCAATGGAAACATTCTCTACATCATCTTGAGGTTGGAGAACGCCAAGAAAATCCCTTATCTGTACCAAGTTCCCAAGCTTCGGAACTATATCAATATAGACAGGGCAATCGTCGGAGATATTATCACAAAATATAAATACATCATTAATTAAAACAAATTGATAACAGATGAAAAATATAGTTAAAAAAGGAAAATTTTTCCTCTTACTATTTATTGCGACTTCAGCATATGGACAAAGCATAAAGAAATTGAACGACCCATCAATAGTCGCCCAACATAAAAGAATGACTTTTGAAAGCTGGGGAGATTGGCGACCTTATCCGAAATATTTTTTAGGAATACAAACCAATTTTGCCTACGCTACAGTTTGGGGAATGTGGGCGCCGAGCATAAACAGAGATTACAAAAATGGCAAAGACATTCGACCATTAAAACCAAACGGAGAACAAAATTTAAGATTAGCCCAGTTAAAACTTCAGGAAGAAGAAGCAAAAAAAATCAAAGCAGCATCAGACACCATTTACAAAAGAAGTATTCAGGATTTTGCTCATTGGACTTCTGCAACCGTTGATGCTGATCCATTGTGGTTGTTGTATTACAAACGAATGCTAAAACCGATTACTGAATTTCCCAACATCCCTCAAAATTTTATGGAATGGAGACTGAAAGATCAGCAAACGTATGAAACGCTCAATACTACAGGCACATTAAAAAGATTGCAGGAAGAATTGGATCTCATTAAAGAAAAATATGCAATGTCCAGAAGTATGGATATGCCAAGAGGAAAACGGTTCTTGATGTATCATGATACACTTATCAAATGGAGAGCTTTTGTTCAGGAATTAAGGAAGCACAATAATAAGACAACGCTTCTTTTGGATTATAAAAATATTCTGAAAAATCATTTATCAACTACTTTGCCTACTTCTTGGAATCCTGCTTCAGATAAACAAATTGTCCAAAGTACAATGCAACAATATAAACACCGATTTTAAAAATGAATAAAAAACTCACCTTATTATTTTGCCTTTTGGCAATAGTATTGCCAATTATGGGATTTTCCCAAACAGACAGCGATTACAGCAATCTGCTCCAGTTTTTAAAGGGCGATGGCGCTTTTGAAAAATGGTTTATGGAAGTATTCACCAAGTTGGATAACAGTGTGCAAGATAGTGCACAAGGTTCTGCTTTGGTAGGAAAAGCGATTGGAGGATTAGGAGCTTTAATGTACCTCGGATATATGGGTTGGCAAATGGCAGCTGGAGACAGAGAATGGGAAATTACTCCCATGTTGAAACCTATTTTGATTGGATTTACGCTTGTTTATTGGTCAGGATTTGTCAATCTGATACAAGCTCCTTTTGAAGCCATTGCCCAACCAGGAATCGCCATCTTCAGTGACATCGAATCTGAAGTCAATGATTTACGGGTGCAAAGATTCAAAAAACAACAGCAACTTTTAGATGCCGTTATTAAACTTAATGCAGAAGAAGATGCAAAGCAGGAAGTCATCAACAACACCAGTCAAAATGCCGATGATTCTTGGTTTGATGTAAGTGAAGGATTAGACAAATTGATTCAGCCCATCAAAGAATGGCAGATTAGAATGCAGTTCCAAATGCAAAAATTAGTCGCTGAAGTCATTGAATTTGTCTGTCTTTCCATCTTGAGAATTTGCGTGTATCTCATTTTCTTTATTCAAAAAATTTGGGCATACATTCTTATTATTTTAGGTCCTATTGCGGTTGGAATGGCATTAGTTCCAGGATTTGAAAATTCTTTGTACAGCTGGGTTTCCAAGTTTATCAATATCAATCTCTACACTTTTGTGGCTTATACCATTATCAATATCGGACAGCAATTGATTGCTTCTGGCTATACCATGGAAATAGAACGATATGACACCCTTTTATCCAACGGAACCATCACCAATTTAGATGCTTTAATGGTCTATGTAAGTAATTCGGGAATGATTTATAACCAATTGTTTACCTGCGTTGCCTATATCGTTACGGGAATTGGAGTTCTGATGACACCCACCATTGCCGATACCATTGTTACTGCAGGAGGAGCTGGAGCGATGACCAAAATGAAAAGTGCTGTAGGAAAAATGACGGGCAGTGCAAAAACGGCAATATTAACTGCAAAAACTGGAGGAGTTTCTACAGTCGCAGCCGCAACAAAATCTGCATCAGCAGGTTCAGCATCGGGAATGGTAAACTATGCTATGAAGAATAGGAAATAAACTTAACTGTCTAATTACCTAATACCAACTACTAAATACCAAATACTAATTACTAAATACTAATTACCCAATAAAAATGCTTATTAAAAACATAGAACAAAGAATTAAAATCAACAAGGTGGTTTCCATCTCCGCCATTGTGTTTGCTGTTTTCATCGTTGTTGCAGGTTTCTTCTTTGCATACAGAATGATTGAGGATTCCCGAAAATCCATTTACATCCTAGATAATGGAGTTCCTGTACTGGCAAAGCAAACAGATGTTTTATTGAATCGTCCTGTGGAGTACAAAGCACAAATTGAGCTTTTTCACAGATTGTTTTTTACGCTTGCTCCAGATGATGCCTACATCAAGGATAATATTCAAAAATCATTATATCTCATTGACGACAGTGGAAAAAAAGAATACACCAACTTAAAAGAAAAAGGATTTTACAATCAAATCATCGCATCTAGTTCAATGATTAGTATTCACGCTGATTCTATTGCACTCAATATGGAGCAAAAGAAGTTTGCTTTTTTCGGAAAGCAGATGATTACCAGAAAATCATCGGTCATTACAAGAAAGCTAATCACCGAAGGCAATTTCGATGATATTATCCGAAGTCCTAATAATCCTCACGGTGTAATGCTTAAAAACTGGCGAATCCTAGACAACGAAGAAATCTCTAACCAAACCAAAAACTCTTACTAAAAATGAATACGACACTCAAACAAACTGGACAAAAATGGCTGAATTGGGCAAGTCAACATCCGAAAAAATTCTTCATCTATTCGATGGTATTTTTATCGGTGTCATTCATTGGCTCTCTCATTCAAGGCATCTTTTTCCCTTCAGATAATGCTTTTAAAATAAAGCCTCCGATTTTGTATTCCAAAAGTAAGATGGAACAAAATACCACCGTAAACAATGAAAAAGAAATGGCAAAAATAGTGAATGAACTTAAATCACTAAAAGTGAAAAGCGACCGTAAACAATTACAAAAAGAAGACAGTTTACGAATTGACTACTTGTTTAACCAATACCAAAAATTAAAAAATGCAGGTAGCACCAGAGACAATTTATCTAAAATAAAAACTCAATGAAAAAACTAGATTTTAAACAAAAAAAATATGTTTTGCCTCTTTTAGCATTGCCTTTTCTGATGCTATTTGTCTATGTAGGAGCACAATTTACCAAAGAAGACACATCGGAAAAAGACCAACCTAAAGAACTTTCTCTTTCACTCGGTGAAACGCAAGATTCTATTATGACGAAGAATGATGCGTATGATGCATTTTTCAAAAAAGACGACAACAGAACCATGTTGGAAGGTCTGGACAAAGAAGAGGACAGCTTATACAACTACGATGACCAATTGTCATTAGCACAGAAAAGAAAAATTGATTCATTAAAAGCCGTTTCTTCAAGACAAAACCAATATCGTGAAAAAGGAAATCCATCTTCTTACTATAACCCTAATTCATTTCAGAGAGAAGATAAAGATTACCAAAGATCTTCGGAAATTATCAGAATGCTGAATGATAAATCTTACGGTAAACAAGAAAATGGGTATGATTCAGAAAGTCCGAAAGCTCAATCCAAAAATGAGCCACAAGATCCCGTAAAATATCTGAAACAGCAAATGTTGGTCATGGATTCTTTAGAAAAAGCACGAGATCCTGAATACCAAAGCAAACTTGCAGCAGAACAAAAACTTAAAGCCAGTAAGGAAAAAATGGATGAGTTTCTTAATTCCACTTTTAATGTCAGTAAATCTAGAATTAATAACGATTTCAATGCTTTTTATAAGGAAAAAGAAAACAGCTTAATAAAAGCAGTGATAGATGAAAATAACAAAGGTTTTCTTGGAAGCAGGATTAGATTTCGATTGTTGGAAGACATCTTCGTAAGCAACAGAAAAATAAGCAAAGGCTCCATTTTATACGGACAAATTTCAGGATTTTCAATGCAAAGAGTTGATCTTACAATTGTATCCGTATTCACGAAAGGAGAAATTTATCCAGTCAATCTTTCTATCTATGATGTAGATGGAATGAAAGGATTGTATGTTCCGCAGAGTGTTTTCAGAGATATGATTCGGGAAATGGGAAGCAATTCTGTACAGGGAACTCAAATGGATATGGGCGGACAAGGATTTTTTACCAGTCTCGGTTCTAAATTATTTACATCCACTTCCAAATCCATTGCCAACCTGATTAAAACCAACAAAGCCAAATTGAAGTACAATTCTTATGTATTCCTGATTGACGAAAAACAATTGAAAGATTCACAAAACCAACAAAAAAAATAAAAAATGAAAACGATATTATATAGTCTGTTACTATTTACAGCACAATTTTTAACCGCACAAACAGCAACCAAAGAACAAATCATTTCGGATTTACCCGAAATAGAAATTACAGAAGGCATCAACTTGCATATCATTTCACCGGAACCGATTCAGTACGTTGATTTATCCACTCAAAAACTCACTGGAGATTTACCGACCACTAATATTGCCAGAATTAAAATTACTGACAACCCTGACATTAACCAAAAAGAAAAAATAATAAAGCCAGTTGTATTTTCCAGCGGAGATACTGTTGGGATTATAACGGTAGTAGGACAATCTTTTATTGCACAATACAAAGCCGTTTACAGAAATTTCGAAAACTTAAATACGGTCACCAATATTCATATTCAACCTGAACACATGCAGCCTATTGAGTTGGATAAAATGGTTTTTTCTAATCTTGAACTGGGGAAATTCGCAATGGACATTATTCGTAAAAAATCGGAGGAACATCCAATCAGGGAAGAGAAAAATCTGAAACTCAATATTCAGTTGAACAATGTGTATGTAATGAGTGATTATATATTTTTAGATATGACTTTTAAAAATAACTCCAATTTGAGTTATGACATTGAAGATTTGAAATTTTCAATAGAAGACAAAAAAATATATAAAGCCACCAACAATCAAAGCATTGAAATGACTCCCATTTTTCAACTGAATCCACAAAAATATTTCAGAAAAAATTTCAGAAATATTTATGTATTCAAAAAATTCACCTTTCCGAACAGCAAAGTAATGCTGATACGATTAATTGAAGAACAACTCTCGGGTAGAACCATAGAAATGAAAGTGAACTATTCAGATATTCTTAAAGCCGACACATTCTAGAGGCAGTGCCTCTTCCAATTTTTTAATCTTTTAATCCCTTAATTTTTTAATTCAAGAAATGCAAGAGCAACAACATCAAATCAAGATTTACGGTTTTCTGCAGAAAGCAGTGTATGCGGTTGTGGCATTAGATTGCGCATCGCTTTTTTATCTCAATGCGAATATTCCCGTTGTATCCAATTTATTGAAGAATTTCAGCAAAATGAGTTTCATTTATCCACCTATCAATGCCAAGTTTGCCACATTGGTTTTAATCGGATTGGTTGCTATTGGAACTAAAGCCAAGAAAAAGAAAGACTTAAATATTGCTACAGAGATTGTGGTTCCTATGGTATTAGGATTAATCATGATTTTTTCATCTCTGATTGTGCAAAATGAAGCTGGAAATACCAAACTTCCTAAAGTTTTTCCAGGACTTAACCTCTATCAAGTTGTTTATATGGTTCTTTCTTTTTTAGGAGCAGTGATTCTCCAGATGGGAGCTGATAGTATTTCCAAACTGATGCAGCAAAAGATGGGAAAAGACCGATGGAACGTAGAAGAAGAATCTTTTGACCAAAACCAAGAGTTGATAAAGTCAGACACTAATATCAACATTCCTTATTTATTCAGATACAAAGGAAAAAGCAACAAAGGCTGGATTAATCTGAATCCTTTTCGTGGAACAATGGTGATTGGAACACCAGGCTCTGGAAAATCTTTTGGAGTCATTAATCCTGCCATCCGACAAATGATTGCGAAAGGTTTCTGTCTATGTATTTATGATTTTAAATTTCCCGATTTAGCACAGATTGCGTATTACCATTACCTGCTGAAAAAAAGCAAAGATTCGGATTATAATTACAGCTTTCATGTAATTAACTTAAATGAGGTAGAAAAATCAAAAAGAGTCAATCCGTTTCATAAAAAGTATATCCAAACTTTGGCAGAAGCACAAGAAATGGCAGAATCAATGGTGTCATCATTGCAAAAAGGAGGTTCAAGTTCGGGAGGTGGTTCCGAAGCATTTTTTACCCAATCAGCTATCAATTTTTTGGCTTCCTGCATTTATTATTTTGCAAAGCTAGAAAACGGAAAATATTCAGATTTACCTCATATCCTTTCATTTATGAATCGCAGCTATAAAGAAATTTTCGATGCATTGTTTAGCAATGAAGAGATTGGTTCTTTGCTTTCACCGTTCAAAACAGCGTATGATAACAAAGCGTTTGACCAGTTGGAAGGACAGGTAGGAACATTAAAGATTTTCCTTTCACGATTGGCAACCAAAGAAAGCTTTTGGGTGTTTTCAGGTAACGAAGTAGAACTGAAAATCACAGACAGAGAAAATCCGTCGATCATTATTCTTGCTTCCGACCCAGGAACACAGGACATTAATTCGGCGCTGTATTCCGCAGTTCTGAACAGAACCTTACGTTTAGTTAATTCCAAACATAATTTACCAGGAGGAATTATCGCCGATGAGTTTCCTACCATCTACATTCATAAAATCGACAATGTGGTGGCAACAGCAAGAAGCAACAGAGTTGCTGTATTATTAGGATTGCAAGAAATACCACAGCTTCGTCAGTTTTATAAAAAAGAAGTGGCAGATACTATTTCAGCAATTGTTGGGAATATCCTTTCTGGTTCAGCAAGAGATAAAAACACCTTGGAGTGGCTTGAAAAATTATTCGGAAAAATCAAGCAGAAATCTTTTTCCCAATCCATTTCCCAACAAGGAACTACAACTAACATCAATGAAAAAATGGATTTTATGATTCCCGCAGGAAAAATAGCCTCATTAAGAACTGGAGAAATGGTAGGAATGATTGCCCAAGGAGAAGAAAATGATACCGATGAATACAAAACATCAGCAATTAATGGAAAAATCAATCTGGCTATGAAAGCCATTAAGCAAGAAGAACAAAATTACGTTCCAATGCCAGTTTACTATTCATTTATAGATAAAGCTGGAAACAATCGTAAAGAAGAAGTTCTGATGACCAACTTCAGAAAAATCAATAATGAAATAGAACTCATCGTCAATGAAAATATAAAAACAGCATAAATGAAAACTATAGAAAAATATTTTGTAGTAGTGTTGATATTGTCTTTTCAGATAACAATTTTCGGACAATTTAATACACTAACACTAACTTTACCCAAGAAAACGGAAACTCCAACAGTAATAGAGCAAGTAAAAGAAACGGACAATCCGAAGCCCAAAAAAGAGAAAAAGTCGTGGAAGGATTTTTTTAATATCACTAAGAAAGCCAACCTGAAAAAAGAACTAGATTCTCTGAAAACATTACTTAAAAAAAACTCATCTGTCTACAATAAAAAATGGGATAGGCAAAAATTACAAGATTCCTTGATTTTAGTTGCTCAAACTAAAATGCTTATTCGTTCTCAAACCAGTAAAAACAAGTTGACGCAATATGAATTTGTAAACGAACCAAGAGAGAAGAATTATTCAAAAATTGTAATGCCATTGAATAGAGAAATCTCTATTACATCACCTTATGGAACAAGAATGCATCCGATTTTCGGAGCATCTAAATTTCATAACGGAATTGATTTAGCTGCTAATTACGAAAATGTCTATTCGGTTTTGGACGGAGTTGTTACCGAAACAGGTTGGGACAATAAAGGTGGTGGAAATTACATCAAAATAAAACACTTTGACCGTTTTGAAACCGCTTATCACCATCTTTCCGAAATTTATTATCGTGTCGGAGAGTTTGTAAATGCTGGTTTTATTATCGCCAAAAGCGGAAATTCTGGAAATTCTACAGGGCCGCATCTGCACTTTTCCGTGAAAGAATTTGGACAAAATATCAACCCTACCCATTTTTTAAATGACCTTATAAAAGTAAACCAATTAATCGCTACCCATTATGCAAAATGAAAATTTACCAACCGAAGAACTGAAAAAATTCGGTATTATCAATGAAGATTTATCATTCTCCAAAAAACTAAATGCAGATGATATTCAGAAATTCCTACAAGGATATACCATCGTTGCCGACAACGACAAAAACAGAGCAACTTTTCAACTTACTGAAAACAACACCAAGCTAAAAGTTATCTTTTTGGAAAGAGATAAAAGCCTGTCTGAAATACTAGAAAAAAGTAAAGAAAAGATTCAGTATTCTGAAACTAAAGCACAATACAATGTTCATGACAATCGGCATTCTGCTCAATTGGGTTTTTCAAAACAAGCATTTGTTTTTGATAAAGAAACGAGTGCCGTAAAAGAATTAGATTTAATCAAGAATGCTCCAGAACTTACCAAAATTGTTACAGAAAGAAAAAATCCAGAAGAAGTCAATCAATACAAATTGGAGCTTGAAAAACTGAAAAGTTTTTTGCAAGATAAAATAGACCTATATCCAGAAATCGCCAAGAGAATTACAAACGACCTGAATATTGTTTCCCGAGAAATTGAATCTGTGAACAGCATAACGACAGATGAAAAACAAATCGCAAAAGAAAATAATTCTGATGTTCAACTAAATGTTAATGACAGAGATCTATACGAAGATGCCAACCGAAATCGAGAGGAGCAAGAAGAACAGTCTGAAGAACAAGAAAAGTCACGAAAATTAAGGAGATAAAGAGAAATAGTTTTTGGTTGTCGGTTAATAGTTGATAGAAAGAACCAACAAACCGATAACCGATAACTGACAACCAAATAATATTAACAATCAAACCCCAAACATTATGGAAACACAAAAAGAATTCGACCAAGTAGAGTATCTAAAAAATCAGATGAAATACCTCGGTTTCGGTGAAGGAGAAAAACTTCACAAAGATTTAGAAAAAGGCATCAATTCCAAAAATCAACAATTTGAAATCAAAACTACTTCCGACAAAGCATTACCTGGAAACAAGGCAGATTTTACTCTGAAATTTAACAAAACTGATAGTGGTGGCATTTTTCTTAATTCGTACAACGCAAAATTGACGAACGAAAAAAACGAGGAAATTTCTCATAATTTCCCAGTCAACAGAGAGAATACCTTTACTGCAAAAGAAGCCATCAATCTTTTGGAAGGCAGAAGTGTGAAAATAGAATTTCACAATCCGAAAAGTGATCAGCAAGAAACCGCTTTTGTCCAGTTCAACTTTGACGAACCTAAAACAGAAAAAGGAAATTATATGTTCCAAAATTTTTATAAAAATTACGGTGTGGAGACCGATAAAATTGTTGAAAAATCCAACCTTATTTTTGACAAGCCTGAATATAAAGAAAACACCATCAAATCTTTGGAAAAAGGAAATATCGTAAAGGTTAAATTTGAGCAAGATGATAAAATTGTAGAAGGAAAAGCAATTCTCGATCCTCAAAACAGAAACTTAAAGTTGTATGATTCTGATATGAACCGAATCAATACCAACAAACCGTTGGAAGGCATTGAGCAAGACAACAAACACGAAAAAAGCAATGTGAAAGAACAAAGCATTAAACGATAAAATAATACCTGACCCTAATCTGAAAGCGGTAGGTCTTAATGATTTGCCGCTTTTTTAATCTATCTAAAATGAAAAAATATATAATATTTCCTTATTTATTTCTGCTTTTTGCTTTGATTTCTTGTCACAAAGAAATCAAGGCTGAAAAAGGTGGAATCGACCTCATTTCCAATGTTTATTTTGATGCTTCCAAAGGATTAAATAAGATGCAGAATTTTCACATTTCTAGGCTCAACTATCAGAATGATTCCATCATAGAATTGGTTCCTGATTTAGAATTTCCAGAAATAATTACCGCTACTTATTTCATCAAAGATTCTGTTTTTTATGATTTGAATAATAACACTTCAACCGTTTTATCAGAACTACAAAAAAAGCAAAAACCAACTTCGGTATATGCCAAAACTGTAGGAGCTGTTTTTACAAAAACTACACTTCTCAATTACAGAAACCGTAGGAAATTAAATGACACAATACTATTCAAAAAAAAATACAAACGTTTTGAAATCAATTCGCCTTGGAATTATACCCGATATTACATTTATCCAACTGATACCATTTTGCCTTATTCAATATACAAAGAAGTTGGTAAAGATTATCATGGTAGAATTGAAAGGATAGATTCATACGATAAAAAGAACGACATCTTTGTATCCCTTCAATTAATTCCCAGAAAAAATTGGGATGATACAGCAAAAGAAATTTTTGAGTTTAACCACTTTGTAAAAAACCGAAAAAGTGAGTGATAAAGAAATTTTGAATCCTTTTTTTGATGATATCTCCGTTGAACAGGGAACTAAAAACGAGTTGATTGTCTTTAAAAATCATAAAGACAAAGAATCATTTTTGGAACTTTTGAAGTTGAATAATCAAAGCAACAATAGAACTCTAGTAACACTCAATGCCGACGAATATTCTAAAAGATTTATTGATCGATTTCAAAACTATGAAGGTAAAATATTTCTTTGTCTGGAGGGGGATAGAACAGGAAGTATGCATACACTTAACATTCTTACGGAATTTAAAAACAAAAATATTAAGGATATCAGAACATTGTATGGGATTTCTGAAAATGCCAATCATAATTTGGAGGAATATTTAAAAAATAAACTTCAATCTAATGATAAAAATGTTACTTTAGTCGAACTAAAAAAAGCACAAAATGAAAGAGATAACGCTAGATCCGAAGGAATTTCCAATACTCAGCACTTGGGATCCAAATCTATTGGAAGAGATATTGGAAAACTTAGCAAAAACAGCCAATCCGAACAAATCGAAAATCACTCAATCGGACAAAGATTGGGCAGCAACGATGCTGGAAATGGACTTGCAGACACAATCTGGAAGCATTTGGTCGGAGACAGAGAACGAGAAAGAGAAAGAGGATACGATGGTGGTCCACAACAAAATGATGATGAAAAAAATGAAAGAAGAGAAAATTCCTTGGGAGGAATCATATCCAGGAGAACTGTATCCCCTAGAACAGAAAAAACATTAAGTCCTAATTCTACAAATAATGAGGAATTAGACTTACTCATATCAAAATATAAAGGTCAGAAACTGACCAATGAACAAGTTGCAGAAGTAGTTTCTGTAGCTTGTTTTGTTTCTAATAATCAAAAAGTTTTTCTGAAAGAAAATCTCAAAATCACTGAGGATTTAAAAGAAATTTGTAACCAGTTCAAAAGTGGTGGAACTACAAAGGAAGGCAGAGGGATTTTAGACGAATATTACACCGACGATAAAATCGTAAATACGGTTCGAAATTTAATCAGAGGTCAAATTATTAATCAAAAAGAAATTTCGGTTCTAGAACCAAGTGTTGGAACTGGTAATTTTCTTTATGCTACAAAAGATTTAGCACTAAAATCTATTATTACTGCTTTTGAAATCAACGAAACTACGGCTAAAATTGCAAAAATTCTGCATCCCGAAGCAGATATTAATCTTCGTTCATTTGAAACCGAATTTATTGATGAAAAAGGAATTAAAAAAGAAGAATATTTACTTTATGACTTAGTAATTGGAAACCCTCCTTATGGTGAACATCGCGGCTTATATAAAGGTTTGGGGGAAGAGTCCAAAATTTCAAAATACGAAGATTATTTTGTAAAACGTTCTTTAGATTCTTTAAGAGCAGATGGGATTTTGGCTATGGTGCTTCCTTCAGGTTGGCTGAATAAACAAAAGGATTTGCAAAATGCGAATATCGTAGAAGGTTTTCGTTTGCCAAACGGAGCTTTTGCAGGAACTCAAATAGGAACGGATATTATTATTCTCAAAAAAAGTATTCATAAAATTTCTACTGATATTTCGAACTATTTTGAAGTTAATCCTTCAAGGATTTTAGGAGAAATAAGGGAAAAAACTAATCGTTTCGGACGCTTGGAAAACTATGTTCACGGAAGTTTAGAAGAGGCCTTATCAAAAATTCAAAATTTTAAAAACAAGAAAGAAACCACAAGAATTGGAAATCTTTTTGAAGACTTATATTTAGAAAATTCTGAACCTGAAATCGATGTAAAATTTGATGCAAAAGTTGAAAATAAAGTAAAAATTGAAAACCAAACCGATGATAAAGATTTAGATTTAACCGAAGCTCAAGAGAAAGTTGAAACGGTACTTTCTCAACTCAATACCATCAAATTTAAATCTCCTACGATCATTTCAGAGATAAGAAAATATGAAACCCTTCGTAAAGATTTAATCACAAAACCAACATCGTTTTCAGAAGAAAATTTAAAAGAAATCATTGAAAAAAGTGATAGGATAATTTCTATTCACAATACCAAAAATCAGAATGAATATAAAATTCAATCAAAGTCCGAAATCAAGAAAGGAATTCTAAAATATCAATTTTCAAAGCCCGATGAAATCGTCAATACTTCATTACAAAACAGTTCAGATATCACCCAAGAACAAATTGAAGCTTTCAGAGATACTTCTTATGATGGAACGCTTAATAATCACGGAAAACATTCTCAATTCGCAAACTATATTGATGGAAAATGGATACACGATTTTTATTATGCCGAAGGAAATATTTATAAAAAATTAGAACAGTTAGAGCTAGATTTCAAAGATAAATTTTCAGTTGGTGGAACGATAAGCCAATATGAAAAGCAGAAAACGTTATTAGAAAGCGTTCTACCCAAACCAAAATCTTTAGACGAAATCTTTATTAGTCCAAATCACGAATTTGTACACCAATTTGGTTTGGGAACAATAGAGAAAGACCGTTGGAATCCAAATACAAGACAAACAGAATCCGTAACTGAAAATTACAATCTTGCAGAAAAGTTCAAAGATTTTGTAGGAACTTTGTCTAGTGAGGCTTTTGCGGGCTCTTCAGCTTGGGAAGTACGAAGTTTTGTAGATAACGAAACGGTGACAGGAAGCGACAAAGAAAGAAATGCGTTAGTAAGAGAAAGGCGAAAAGCAGCTGCAAATGATTTATTTTACAAGTTTGTTCGGGAAGAATTATCCGATGATATAAGAAATCGTTTCGTGAAAGAATTTAACAGGAATTACAATAACATTCACGTTCCTAATTATTCTAAATTTCCACTATTTTCAAAAATTCATCAAAATTTCAAAGGAAAAGAATTAAAACTAACCGAAGTTCAAAAAGCTGGAATCGGAAGACAAACTACGAAAGGAGTTGGACTTTTGGCACACGAAGTTGGTTTTGGAAAAACATTGTCAGGTATTCTTTCAATGCACGAAGCGATGGAAAGAGGAAATGCTAAAAGACCAATCATTGTTGTGCCCAATGATAGTATTTTGAAACAATGGGTGGAAACCATTTTTGAAACCATTCCGAATGCAAAAGTGAATGTTTTAGGAAATCTCGGAAAGGATTATGATTTGTCAAAGTTCGATAACAAGGACGGTGAAATTACCATCGTGACTTATGAAGGGTTTAATAATATTGGTTTTTCTGAAAGCATAACTCAAAATCTGGCTTCCAAATTTTCCTACATTTCTGAAAACGAGTTAAAAAGTCTAAACACAATAAGCGAAAGAGATTTCCAAAAAGAACTTGAAAAAGTGAAAGAAACAGAAGGAAAGATGAAGCGTGGAAAAATCTATGATTGGGAAGATTTCGGTTTTGATCATCTCACTTATGATGAAGTTCACAACGCCAATCATATTGTAGGAAAAGTGAAAATTGAAGACCGCAGGTTTGCTTCAGATTTTAGAAGTCAGAACCAACAAACTTCCAAACTCGGAATCAATACTTGGATGGCTGCGCAATACATTCAAGATAAAAACGATGGCAGAAATGTTACGCTCCTTTCTGCAACTCCTTTTACCAATAAACCTTTAGAATATTATTCCATACTTTCTTTAATAGCCAATAAACGTTTGGAAGAATCAGGATATTTCAATGTGAATACTTTCTTTGAAACCTTTATGGAGGCGGATAATGATATGGAAATTGATGCAAAAGGTGATGTGAAATTTAAAGCCAATGTCAGAAGATTCAAGAATAATTCTTTGTTTCAACAGCTTCTATCTGAATTTATTGACATTAAAGGTGAAGAAGACAATCCCGAATTGAAACGACCTAATAAAATCAATAAAGAATATAAAATTGAGCAGAATGATTTAACCAAAGAGCAATACGAACTACTCAATGAAAGTTTTAATGAAAATCAAAAAGGAGCAATTCTCACGCATATTCTTAACGCGCGTTTGATTGGTATTTCTCCATATTTATCGCCTTACTATGATGGTAAATTTCCTTCGGTTAAAGAGTTTATTGAAAACTCTCCGAAACTGAAGCAAACGATGGATTTAATCCAGCAGAATAAAAAAGATATTCCTGAATCTGGACAAATTATTTATTCTGAATTGGCGGTGGCAGAGTTTCCAAAACTTAAAGAATATCTTATTCAAGAAATTGGTTATAAACCAGAAGAAATCGGAATTATTACAGGAGCAACAAATAAGAATCAAAGAATTGTTATTCAAAATGATTTTAATATCGGAAAAATAAAAGTAGTGATTGGAAGTGAAGCCATTCAGGAAGGGATGAATCTTCAAGAAAACACAACTGATATTTATATGCTTTCATTGCCTTATAATTTTACATCATTACGACAAGTGGAAGGACGAGCTTGGAGACAAGGAAATAAGAACGAAAATGTTCGGGTTAATTTTATGCTGACTAACGATAGTATTGATGTTTTTATGCTTCAAAAACTGCAATCTAAACAGGCTAGATATTTAGAAGCAATGAAAAAAGGTGCTGATGTTTTGGATGTTTCAGATATCAGTACTCAGGAATTGAAAACCGCCATTATCACCAATCCTGAAACTAGAGCGAATATTGAAATTGAACTGATGAAGAAAAGAATTGAAAGTGTGAAAAATAAGCACCTTTCTGATATTGCTTTTGTTTTGAGGAAACATCAGGATTTTTTAAAAGTACAGGAAGAAGTCAACAAAGCTCAGAATAATTATAATAGAATTCTTAGTTATTCTAAAGAGGAAGGAGATAATGCTGAATATTGGAAAAATCAACTTCCTTTTTATCAGAAATCAATTCATTTAGCTAAAGAAAAAGTACAAGAGGAAATGGAGCATTTATTGCAAAAAGGGGTTAATGTTTCTGAAATTGAAAGTAAAAAAGTAGCAACCGAAAATAAAATTGAAGAATTGGATAAAAAGTTGGAGGAGTTGCCTAATGTTCGAGAGGGTTTGGTTGCTAAATATCGGGAGGAGAAGGAGGAGCGGTTGAAGAATAATGAAAGTAGGGATTATTTAGAGGAAAGAAGTGTGGAGAATTCACAATTATTTAAAGCGAATAATATCGGAGTAATTTATAAAAATTTGGAAAATGAGAATGTTCAAAAAATAGAACCGGAACATTATGGAAGAAAGAGATAATAAAAAAACAGGGACATCAAGTCCCTGTTTTAGTCCCCGCTATTAATAAATCATTGATTTATAGCGTTGTTTGTAGCGAAGACGGGAATTGAACCCGTGACCTCAGGGTTATGAATCCTGCGCTCTAACCATCTGAGCTACCTCGCCTTGTTTTTGGTGGTGCAAATATAGAAAGTTTTTTTAATACTACAAAACATTTTTTATATTAAAAAAGCTCAAAACATCTTGCACATGATCCGGCTTATTAACTATCTTATTTTTTTCATCTAAAATAAAATAAGTCGGTGTCGCATGCACATTATAAACATCTACAAAAGAGCTATTCCAACCTTTTAATTCTGAGGAATTTACCCAAGGATACGCCTCTGCCTTTGAATGATACACCTTAGAATCTTGATCCAATGATAGCCCAATAATTTCCACACCTAATTTTTTCAATTCTGAATATATTTTCAATAATTTAGGTAATTCGGTCTCACAATGAGAACAAGTTGAAGACCAAAAAACAACTATTTTATTTTTTGCTTTCACTTGATGAATAGAATTTACATTTGAATTCACTGTATTTTGAAAAACATAGTCAGGGAAAACAGAACCAATCTCTGTATTTTTATTTTTAGTAATTGTTGATGCCAAACGGTCATTAATGGTACACTTCAAATTTTTTGCTTCTGTTAAGAATTTATCTTTAAGCGAAGACATACCGTAAGCTTCAAAAATATCGATTAATTCAGACAAAACAATTTGTCCTCTGGGGGTTTCTACATTTAATTTATCAAGTAACTGTTGTACTTCTTTCTCTGAATTTGATTTATTCCCAGAATTTAAATAAGAAACCAACAATGGTCTTAACAATGATGATGTTTCTAAATACTCATTAGAATTCAATATAAATTGTAAAATATCAGATTGTGAAATAGGTTTCTGAGTTGCGTCTTTTACAAAATATTTTTGATAATTTGTTTGATAATAATTCACAAACGGAAATTGATCTATATTATAATGTAATTTTGTGTCTAACCGATTAATTTCTTTTTGAATTGCTAGATAGAAATCCTTTTTTGGGGAATAATATTCTTTTATTTGATAAAGAGCAGGAAGTATTATTTCTTTCTTCTGTTGAATTTCTTGCAACTCATCCATTAGTTTATTAGAATCATCCAAATATTGTATTAAAGAAATTTTATTATCTATAGAGTTAAAATTTAGTGAGATATTCTTGTTTTCTGAAATTAAATTAATGGTTGCATTCGTATCAGGAAAATACACTTTCATCATCCCATAATATGCCATTGGAACTTTAAAATTCCACTGATTATTATTGGGGGTAGCTTTACCTACCACAACATCTTTTGAGCCTGTTAATGAATACAATATTGCATCTTTAGCAGCAAAGCTATCCAATGATTTTACTTGAACATTAAACTGAGCTAAAATGGTAACATGAGACATTAAGAGAAAAATACTGGAAAATTTTTTCATATTTAGCTATTTATTGTATTTTAATGGTTATATAAAATCGCCTATCTTCATCGTTGTTCATTTCCTTTTTTTTAATTAAGTCGATGATTATTATTTGATTGCAAAAAACTTGTTAATGGCGATTTCTTGATAATAATTTAATAAATGAAATTTATTAAAATGTAAATATAAAAAAACCCACAGGAATACTATGGGTTTTATGTTGTTAAAATAAAAATTAAATTTTATTAGTCTTAACTTTTTTGGAATATAAAAAGACCAATGTTAGTGCTATTATCCCAAGAACCAACAGATACATATCAATTGGTGAACTTGGTGCTCCAGGTGTCGTAGGCCCTCCACCTCCGCCAGGTGGTGGTGGTGGTGCTTTATAAAAATCAACACAAAATACTACTGCTAGTAAACTAAGAATTAGTTTATTTGATATATTTTTCATCATATATGTTTTTATCTTATTATTTTAGAGTTTACTTTTTCACCAGTATTAGAAATAACAGAAACTACAAAAGCTTTGTTACCTTTAGCTAAATCTATTACAAAATCATTTGTGGTTTTTACATTCTCTTTTGATAAAACCAACTTACCACTCATGTCATAAACTTTGATTGAAGCAGTTTTCCAATTAGGATCAAATCGAACAATATAGTTATCAATTTCTGGATTGAAAATAACCATTGTTCTAGACGCTTTCACAGAAGCTACTTCTGTTCCTAATGCACCATTTGGCTGTCCATAATATAAATTCAAATCTGAACCTCCTGTCAAAACATTGATAGGTACTGTCTGATTTTGAGAAATAGTTTGTACAGATCCGTTATCTAATTTATAATAAAATCCTATCCCTGCAGACAATTGATGTGTTCCATTAGGAACCAAAACCGCACTTTCTCTAATTTCAAATTTTAATGACTTAACTCTATTGTCATATACAGCTCCTGGTATGGCTTTTCCTTTAAATGTAACTTCGTTGGCTTCGTTAATATACAACCAATAACTACTAATATAATTATTATCATAACCACCAATAATTGGATCTTCTTCAAATGTACCAATTACATTGGTGGAAGAAGCTGCGACTTGCATAGTTGCATTAGAAGAGTGACCATCTATTGCATTAGGTGCAACAACATAATAGGTTCTTCCTATTTCAGTTCCTGAATTATCCAAAGCGATTACGCCTAATTGTTTAACCGTATTGGTAGAATTTGCAGCTTTTGCAGTTACATCATAAGTGTTGGAAGTTCTTGGAGAATATTTGAAGCGTCTTAAATTATCAAAATTAATTGTACTACCTAAATTATTATTTTTCAATTTAATTGAAAACACAGACATAGGTCTCACAATTAACCAATCCACATCGCCTACTACTGTGCTAGTGGCAGTATCGAAAGTCACAAATCTAAAAGAACCTGCACCACCTCCAACATTCTGTTGGAAATTAACAGTACCAGCAGCTTGTTCCACTCTAATACCATAGATGTTACCAATATTATTGATATCTCCTGTGTAGAATAAACCTCTTAAATCGATATTGGTTAAGAATGGATTTCCAAATTGATAAATATTTTTACCGAAATTACCTTGCCATGCTGCACCTCCCATTGCTGCTTGTAATTCGAAAGCATCTTGTACATAAGTATTGTACTTTTCATTGTAGGCATTCACACCATTCCCTCCTGTACCAAATAATACAGAATTTCCGGCATTTTGTAAAGTAATCGCAGAAAATCCATCGGCAAATGGTCTTCCTTTAATCGTTCTTTTAACTGTGCTTACATTTAAAGGATGGGATGTACTGTTTCCCATAATATAATAACCTGTAGGATCTGTTAATTGTGAAGCAATTGGAAAAGCATCAAAAACCACATTGGCATTATTATATTTCAATATCTCATTCATGGACCATCTAACATCAGTAAATGTTTTGCCCAATTCTGTGGATAAAGTGTTTAATGTTTTCTTATAAAAAGGCAATGCCATTTGTTGGTAAGCTCCGTGCCCAACATTTCTATGTTCTTGATATACATATCCAGCAATGTTGTCTTGTTTGAAGCCTTTAATAAACAACTGACCATAGGTGTAGTTATCACCATCATTAGTAGTGTTTGCAGAAGCATAATTGGCTTCTTCATTAAGTTTATTAACAAAATTAACATTGGTACTTGCTTCAACTTGATCTGATGTACCATTCAATGTTCTAAAAACATCATTATTCACATCGGAAGCAACGAGCATTACATTTCCGTGGTTTTCAAAATCAGCATTATTCTTCAACTGAAAGCCACCTCCATTATATAAAATTGCCCCTTTCCCAACAAAAACCTTCGAATTATCATTCATGTGGGTCAGTACACTTGGCGACCCTGTCATCTGTGCTACAGCTGGCAAACTTAAAGCCAAAAGACCAATAGCAAATAAATTTCTTTTCATTTCAGTATGTATTTGTGTTATTAACTACACGATATTGGATATACAAAATTAAACAATTTTAATCAAACAGCAAATTATTTAAGATTTTCAGACAAAATATTTTCAAGATTAACCACCTTACACTCACCTACTTCAAACATATAATCCTCCAAAACTTTTTCGGTTGTTCCTCTTAAACCCCTTGCTCCAAGACCTTTTTCCATGGTTTCTTCAACAATTCTCTCAATCGCTTTATCTGAGAAATTTAATTGTACATCATCCATTTTAAATAGTTCTACAAATTGATTTACAATAGAATTCTTAGGTTCTTTCATTATTCGGATCATGGTATCTTTTGTTAACTTATCCAAATAGGTTATTATAGGAAATCGACCCAATAATTCTGGTATTAATCCAAATGAACGAAGATCAATTGCATTTATCTGACTTAGTATATACTCTTCTTCTTCTACTTTATTTAACTTTTCAGTACTGAAGCCTATCGCTTGTTTATTCAGTCTTCTTTCTATGATTTCTTTAATCCCATCAAACGCACCACCGGCAATAAAAAGTATATTTTGTGTATTGACTTGGATGTATTTCTGATCGGGATGTTTTCTACCTCCTTGTGGTGGAACATTTACGATACTTCCTTCCAATAATTTAAGCAAACCTTGTTGTACTCCCTCTCCAGACACATCTCTGGTAATACTTGGATTATCGGATTTCCTGGCTATTTTATCTATTTCATCAATAAATACTATTCCTTTTTCTGCTTTTTCTACATCATAATCAGCCACCATCAACAAGCGCGACAAAATACTTTCCACATCCTCTCCCACATATCCGGCTTCGGTAAGAATCGTAGCATCCACAATACAAAAAGGCACATTCAGTTCTTTGGCTATGGATTTGGCTAAAAGAGTTTTCCCCGTTCCTGTCTCACCTATCATAATGATGTTGGATTTCTCTATCTCAACTTCTCGGTTCTCATTTTCAGCGTGTAATAATCTTTTATAATGATTGTACACGGCAATGGCCAATTGTTTTTTTGCTTGATCCTGACCGATTACATATTGATCCAAAAACTCTTTTATCTCTTTTGGTTTTTTCAAGTCTGTCATTTTTTTTGCAGGAGAAAACCCCGACTGAGAGGAATTTTCCTTTACAATAGAATGCGCTTGTTCTATACAGTTTTCACAAATAAATCCATTCTGACCGGACACCAACATTTGTACTTCACTTCTTTTGCGTCCACAAAATGAACATTGATTTGAATTCATATTCTATATTAATAAAATGATTATTTATTGTATTATGCTACAATTTTTTCTGTGTACAAAATTATTAAAAAACTTCTAGTTTCCATTTTATAATTTAAAAAACCAGGATTTTTCCTGGTTCGTTCTAGTCTTTTATCTAATTTTTTCTTGAATTTCTTTATATTGATCCGTTGTTAACTTTAATCGTTCATTTGCAAAATTCAAATCAGCCATTTTATCAATGGGAACCAAATGAATATGCGCATGGGGTACTTCCAAGCCTACCACAGCTACAGCAATCCTTTTATTAGGATAAGCCACTTGAAGTTTTTTGGCTACTTTTTGTGCAAATCCCCATAAGTTTTTATGCTCCTCTGCATCTATATCAAAAATAAAATCAATTTCCTTTTTAGGAATAACCAATGTATGTCCTTCTACCAAGGGCATAGCATCCAAAAATGCCAAATGATGTTCATCTTCTGCTATGGTGTAGGAAGGAATTTCGTTGTTAATAATTTTTGTAAATATACTGCTCATCTTCTTATAGGAGTTTAAAAAAAATTATGACCTATTATTATAATGAAATTTCTAAAACTTCGAAGGATAACTTATTTCCATTAGGCAATGCTATTTCTGCAACTTCACCTACAACTTTCCCTAAAAGGCCTTTGGCTATAGGCGTATTTACAGATATTTTTCCAGATTTTATATCGCTCTCGTTATCGGGCACTAATGTGAAAACTTGCTCCTGATTTGTGGCATTATTTTTCAATTTAACAGTCGTTAGAATAGACACTTTAGAAGTATCCAATAGTGCCTCATCTATCACTTTAGAATTAGCAATCATATCTTTCAGCTTAGAAATTTTCATTTCCAGCATTCCTTGAGCTTCTTTGGCTGCATCGTATTCAGCATTCTCTGACAAATCGCCTTTATCTCTTGCTTCTGCAATTTGCTGAGTTACTTTGGGTCTTTCTACACGCTCCAATTGCTCCAGCTCTACTTTCATTTTCTCCAATCCTTCATTTGTAACATAAGTTGCCATAATAATAATAAAATTTTCAGTGTGTATAAAAAAATAATCCGACATTTGCCGGACAATGTATCTGTTGTTGTAATTTGTTTCACAAAGATATAAATTATTTTCAAATGAAAAAATTTGCAAACCATTTCTTTATATTATTTTTTTTGATTTTCAGTAGTTTAAATCAAACTTCATGCACCAGAACCTATGAGACTGTGAGCTGTTTTCCCGAGGTTACCATTCAAGTAATACTCAACCTAAATTTACCTGCATACTATCCTCTTCAAAATATTGGAGGCTGGGTGTATATTAACGAACAAAGCTCCGGAACCAGAGGTTTAATCGTTGTTAGAACTACTACTGGGTTTAAAATTTATGACAGAAACGCCCCTCATCTTTGCCCCGACAACAACACTACTTTGGAGGTTAAAGATAATATCAAAGTATGGTGTCCTAAAGATGGCGCTGAATGGATATTAATTACCGGTCAACCTACTGCTATTGCCCAAGTACCACCTAAAACTTATCATTATAATTTTGACGCTTCTTCTAACATTTTGAACATCTTTAATTAAACTTATGAAAATAGTGATACAACGAGTACAAAACGCCAATGTGGTAGTTGAAAATAATATTGTAGGTGAAATATCCAAAGGCTTACTCCTTTTCATAGGCATTGAAGAAAACGACACACAAACCGATGCAGATTGGCTGGTACAAAAAATCGTAAACTTAAGAATCTTTGGTGATGAGAATAACAAACTCAACCGCTCTGTATTGGATATACAAGGAGAAATTCTTTGTGTCAGTCAGTTTACATTAATTGCTGATTATAAAAAAGGAAACCGTCCTTCCTTTATCAAAGCAGCAAATCCTGATATTGCCATCCCTCTCTTTGAATACTGTAAAAAAGAATTTGCACAATCTGGTTTAAAAATAGAATCGGGCATCTTTGGTGCAGACATGAAGATTTCTTTAGTTAATGATGGCCCCGTAACCATCGTAATGGACAGTAAAACAAAATACTAATATTATCACAATATTGACAAAAAAAACAATATTTTTGTTCCTTAATATTATAGCAATACCATTGAATATTATGAAATCATCATAATCAAACCATATTGCAAATAATAACCATTCTGTTAGGCGATTAAATATGACTATTAAAAAAATAAATATCTAAAAATGAAAAAAACTGTTTTGATTTTATCCGTTTTATTGAGTACTCTTTCATGCGCTCAAAAAAACAACACAACTGCTGAAAAAACGAATGTTGCAGCCCTAAACCCAGAAACCATGACCGATGACCAAAAGGTTTCTTATTATTTAGGAATGAATGTTGCCTCTAGCTTTAAAAATCAAGGACTTAAAATTGATCCTGCTATTTTTAATCAGGCATTTAATGATGAAATGTCAGGAGCAAAAAAACTATTAGCCCCAGAAGGAATGAACAACTTCATGATGGAGTTTTCTAAAAAAATGAATGAAAAAAAACAAGCAGAACAAAAAGCTTCTGCAGAAGTTAATAAGAAAAAAGGAGAAGAAATAATCGCAAAAAACAAACAAAATCCAGCGATCAAAACAACTGCATCTGGGCTTCAATACGAAGTGTTAAAATCTGGCGAAGGTAAAGATCATCCAAAAGCCTCTGATATTGTGAAAGTACTTTATACAGGAACACTCCCGGATGGAACCATATTCGACTCTACCGCCAATCGTGACAACCAACCAGCAGAATTCCCTCTAAGCGGTGTTATAAAAGGATGGACTGAAGGAATACAACTAATGACCAAAGGAGCTAAATATAAATTTTACATACCTGCAGCACTTGGTTATGGCGACAATGGTGCTGGTGGTGTTATACCTCCAGGTTCTTTATTGGTTTTTGATGTAGAATTGTTGGATTTTAACTCAGGAAACCCTCCAACCACTCCTCCACCTCCAGCGCAACCTGCAAAAGCAGCTCCCGTAAAAAAAGCAAAAAAATAATCCAAATGCCCCGAAGAAATTCAGGGCATTTTTTATGTATAGAAAAAGTCATTTTTTTTTGCCAATTCTTAAAATATCTTGACACTCATCTTCCCTTCTCTTTTTTCTCTTCTCTTTTTTCTTTTCTCTTTTTTCTTTATTCTATTCTCTCCACTCTACTTCTTTTCTCTCAATTTTATTTTAATGGCTTCTATATTCTTCTTAGCCGACTCTTCCAATATCAAACTGGCAGACATGTGGATTCTTGCAGGCATCAACTCACCGAAATTATCTGTTCCCTCCCAAGATACTTTTTTAATTAAAGCCAAAGCCTCTTCACTTCTTCCTGCCAATTGCTCCATAAAAGAATTTAAAACAGAATCCATATCGACTATATTTTTTCCAACATAATGGTACACATTATGCAATTTAGCCCATTCCGAAGATCTAAATCCAGCATCAATAGCCATCGCTGTAAATTGTGATTTCCCGATTTTTCTTTCCACATAAGGACCGATGACAAATGGACCAATTCCCAAATTAATTTCAGTAAGCGCCAATGAAGCTTCTTCCGTAGCAAAACAGTAATCCGCTCCACAAGCAATACCCACACCACCTCCAGTAGTCTTCCCATGAACCCTTACCACTACAATTTTCCCACAATTTCTCATGGCATTGAGTACTTTAGCAAAACCACCAAAAAACTTTTTTGATGTTTCCAAATCTTCAATATCCAAAAGTTCATCAAAACTGGCTCCAGCACAAAACGCTTTCTCACCTACTGACTTTAGTAGAATTGCTTTAACTTCTTTTTTAGCTCCTTCATCTAAAATAGTTTGTGCTAATTTTTCTAAAATAAATCCTGGCAACGAATTACTTTTGGGAGTACCAAAGGTAATTTCGGCAATTTGATTTTTAATTTCGGATTGTACGAATGCTTCCATATCTTTTTTTTTATTTTTTTGTTAATGCTTCCAAATATTTAGTTAAATAAAATTCCTTTTCTTTGGATTTGTATTGTTGTATGTATCTTGGATGCTCTAATACTGTTAATTGACCAAATAATTTCTCTTCTTTGTTTATTTTCTTTAAAAACTCGGCATTTTTCTTTCCTAAAACAAATACTTCGGTATGATCCAAACCTAAGTCAAGATGTTTTCTAAGGGTTTCAATCATGTATGTCTTTACCGAAGCAAAAAGTTCATTGTCATCATAATAATTGGCATTTACCCAAATGTTTTTAGATTTCTTGACAATCGCCAAAGGAAATGGTGAATTGATATAAAATTCTTTATAAAATTTCTCTACTCCTCCAAAAGCCTCAATCACTTCATACAAGAACACAGAAGACACTTCGTGTGTATGAGCTGATTTCATTTCAATTCCACAAACTGTTTCCAATCTTTTGGTATCCGTAAAAGGAACTCCTGTTACTCCTGCACCATGACGGCTGGGATTAATCCCTATGATAAATTTTCTTGGCTTGTCATCATTGTAGAATTTCTTATAAAACTGCGACATCACCACCAATGTTTCTGGATTTTCAATAAAGGGATTGAGCACATCAAAACCATCAGGAAGATTTCCTGAAAATTTTAAATTTTTGTTGAATTCAATTATTTTTTCTCCAATGTTTTGTTTCAAAATATAAATTAATTTTTAAATAATTCGGATTTAGATAGCGTTCCTACGGAACGCTAATTTACATCTAGCTATTTTATTCTACACAGATATTGTTCCTACGGAACAAATTATTAATTCACAAAATTTCCATTCTCCAATTGATTCCATAGGAATCATATCTGTGTAATAACTAAACGATTAATTTTCTTTGGCGTTCCGTAGGAACGCTATATTAAAAACCTTGTTTCATTTATCTGATTAGAAAATTTAATCAAATGTTGTTCCTACGGAACAAATTATTAATTCACAAAATTTCCTTTTCCAATTGATTCCATAGGAATCATATCTGATATACAGCCATTCGAAATATATTTATTGCGTTCCATAGGAACGCTAATTTACATCTTGACATATTATTCTACACAGATATGATTCCTACGGAACAAATTATTTATTAACAAATCACTTTTTTCAAATTGATTCCGTAGGAATCATATCTGTGTAATAACTAAACGATTAATTTTTCTTTGGCGTTCCGTAGGAACGCTATATTAAAAACCTTGTTTCATTTATCTGATTAGAATATTTAATCAAATGTTGTTCCTACAGAACAAATTATTTATTCACAAAATTTCCATTTTCCAATTGATTCCATAGGAATCATATCTGTTAAACAGCCATTCGAAATATATTTATTGCGTTCCTACGGAACGCTAATTTACATCTTGACATTTTATTCTACACAGATATTGTTCCTACGGAACAAATTATTTATTCACAAATCACTTTTTTCAAATTGATTCCGTAGGAATCATATCTGTGTAATAACTAAACGATTAATTTTTCTATGGCGTTCCGTAGGAACGCTATATTAAAATATTTAATCATAAAATTCAAACAAATACTCATTCTTAAATTCAATTTCAAACTTATTCAACATATCCATATATTCCTCTCTAAACACCCTCTTTTTATGGTGTTCTTCTTGATTGAGAATATATTTAACAACTGCTTCCTTTTGACTTTTCGCATAAGAAAATGCTCCATATCCTTCTTGCCAACAAAATTTCCCTTGACTCATTTTCTTTTCATTAATGAAATTCGTCGTTTCCACTTTTACTACTTTTACTAAATCAGGAATTGGAATTTTTAAATTTTTGTAACTAAAAAAAATATGAATATGATCTGGATTTAGATATAATGCAATAATTTTCTGTTCTTTATTTGTTAAAATTCCTGATATATATCGTTCAATCTCTTCACGAAATTCTGAACGAATTTTATTCATTCGGCCTTTCGTAGCAAAAACCAATTGAATATAAATCTGTGAATAGGTATTGGGCATCTTGTGATTTTTTATACAATTACTAATGTCAACTTTACATCAAATGATTTTAATATTTCCATAACGCATTAAGCTTTAGTATTTTACGATAAAAAACATTAAATAAACTTGAATTTCATTAGCTAAAAAACAAGTCATTTCATCTTACTGATTTTTATTATCAACCGAAAAACACTTTTTCCAAAAAATTACAATGTGAGCAATCATTCACAAAACAATAACAAAGACCTTTTTTTCAAAAAAAATTAATCGATTAATCCAAATTGCTCCAAATGATGGGTAAAATGTTTTCTATGCATCAGTTCGGACATCTCTTTATTCAACTTTCCAAATACATAATGCATGTGTTCTGCTTTAGGATTTTCTTTATAATAAATGATATATCGCTTCAAGTTATCAATTAGTGATTGTCTCGCTACATCCAAATTCTTGTGTCTGAGTGGAGGAACCGAACCGTCTTGTGGCATAAAAGGCGCATTGAATTCTTTTGGCATAGCACGGAAATTATACAAAGAATCTTGGAATTTCTCTATATTTTCTTCTGGAGTGTAGCAACATTCTGCTTCCGGTTCGCCCATGCTGTGTAAAATTCCTTGCTCCAAATGTTCCATCATTTCCTGAGCTGTCATTTTTCCCCACTTAGGTTGAGAATTTATAGTAAGTGCATTTAATTTTTTCTGTATTAAAGGCAAGGCAAGTTCTATAAAAGGAGATTTTTTGGCAACCAAAGTTAAAATTGTTGCCACACAAACCACCTCATCTCTTTGGTTTACCACTTCTACCAACCACTTTACAACTCCACTAGGGATATTTCTGCCTTTTACTCCACGATTGATTTTTTCTTTGGCTGTTAAATAAACCGTAATGGTGTCTCCGGCATAAACAGGTTTAAAGAATGAACAATTCTCTAGTCCATAATTTGCTATAACCGGTCCTTTTTTACCAGACACAAATAGCCCTGCGGCGGCTGAAAGAATAAAATAACCGTGTGCAACAGTTTGATCGAAGATGGTACCATTGAGACTAGTAGCATCGGTATGAGCATAAAAATGATCCCAAGAAACATTAGAAAAATTCACAATATCTGCATCGGTTACAGTTCTACCAGCGGTTTCTAATGAATCTCCTACTTCTACTTCTTCAAAATATTTTCTGAAAGGATGCTTATCAGAAAAATTCTTTTCGGCACCTTGTGTATAAATTTTAGTAATTGCTGTTAGCACCTCTGGACTTCCTTGAATGGCTGTTTTTTGAAGGAAAAAATGAAGTCCATTGAGTCCACCCATTTCTTCGCCACCGCCAGCTCTACCAGGGCCACCATGCATTAAAGTTGGTAAAGGAGAACCATGACCTGTACTTTCCTTGGCATTATCACGATTCAGAACAAAAATTCTTCCGTGGGAAGAGGCCATTTTCCAAGATGTTTCCGCAATAAATTTTTCGTCATGAGAAACGATTGACCCCACCAAACTTCCTTTTCCTCTTTTGGCCAAAGCCGCAGCCTCTTCTGCATCGTTATAAGGCATAATGGTAGAAACCGGACCAAAAGCTTCTACCTCGTGGGATACATTTTTAGCAAAAGGTTGGTCGTTATAGAACACTTTAGGGGTAACAAAAGCTCCATTCTCATAATCCGCATCCAACAAATCATGCTTGCCATCGTAGATAAGTTCGGTTTCGGATTGTAGTATTTCTAATTTAGATTGTAAAATTTGTTGTTGGTCTTTCCCCACCAAGGAACCCATTCGGGTTTCTCTATTCAAAGGATTTCCAATCTTGGTTTGGTCCAAAGCTTTGCTTAATGCATTTTGTACCTCCCCAACTAAATTTTCGGGCACGATTATTCTTCGAATGGCGGTACATTTTTGTCCTGCCTTGGTGGTCATTTCGTTTCGTACTTCTTTG
This sequence comes from Bacteroidota bacterium, assembly GCA_018266955.1. Lineage (GTDB taxonomy): Bacteria > Bacteroidota > Bacteroidia > Flavobacteriales > Weeksellaceae > Amniculibacterium. Next base: position 8,968 of record JAFDZI010000017.1, on the reverse strand, counting down.
ATGAATAAATCAAATTCTGGTGTTCCTGGTTTAGCATCAAGACCAAGTATAGAGCAGTTAAGAGAATCCGCTTCCATATTAAAACGAACTGCATTTCCTGAAATTGAAGGTAAAGCTTTTAGTTTTCTCCCTGTAGCAGCAGAACCGGTGAAGACAACCGAGTCCCCATCTTGTACGAAATCTAAAATATTTCCTGGATCGCCACAAACCAATTGAATTGCACCTTCTGGAAGCACTCCACTTTCTATCATATCCTGAAATACGGCATTGGTAAGATAAGAGCCCGAGGGAGCCGGTTTAACAATAGCTGGAACTCCCGCTAAAAGAGAGGTTGAAAGTTTTTCCAACATACCCCAAACCGGAAAATTAAAGGCATTTATTTGTACGGAAACCCCTTCGGATGGGGTTAATATATGTGTCCCTAGATGCGTGCCATTGGCTGAAATTTTCTGTACATCACCTTCTACCCAAAAAGGGGTATTGGGAAGCATTCTTTTGGCTAAACCGGAATATGTAAAGAAAGTTCCGAAACCACCTTCGATATCTACCCAAGAGTCGATGTGCGTTGCTCCTGTTTTGTAGGATAGCTCATAGTATTTCTTTTTTCTTTCTAATAAATACAGGGCTACTTTTTTAAGCATTTCTCCTCTGTCGTAGAAGGACATTGAGGAAAGATTTTTGTACCCAACGGTTCGGCCATAGTCTAGGGCTTGTTGAAAATTCAATCCATGGGTATCTGATATAGCGACCAATTCGCCATTGACGGCATTGTACAAAGGAATTTCTTTTCCTGATCCTTCAATCCATTGTCCGTATAGATAGTTTTTTAATTTTTCCATATTCGTTTTGATTTTATAGTAGGTTCTATATTTTAAATTTTTTATCTAGAAACTTTGTACTTTCTCTGCCTTGCACCCCGACCTGAGTGGAAATCCTTTTTTCTAATCCTAGCAGGATTAGAAAAAAGATTGGGAACGGAGGGCGGAAAAGGTGCCCAAATAAATTTATAGATCGGTAACTTTTTTGTTGATTTTATAGACTGTACCTCGAAAAGCGGCTACCAAATCTTGGTTTTGATTGGTTACTTTTATGTCATAAATACCGGTCTTACGGGTGTCGGAAACCAGAATACTTTCGGCTCGTAACACATCGCCCTCCCGAACGGCTTTGGCAAAATTAATGGTACAGTTGAGTGCCACGGAAGCCTCGCCGGTATTGTTGGAGGAAAAAGCCAAAGCGGTGTCGGCAAATGCAAAGGTAACGCCTCCGTGTACGGTTTTCAGTCCATTAATCATTTCGGTTTTGATGGGCATTTCCAAAAGGCAATATTTTTCTTTTATTTCTATGATTTTCACACCCATCCATTGGGAGAAAAAATCCTGATTGAGCATGTATTCTGCGGTTTGTAGTGGGGTCATCATTTTAATTTATACGAGGTAATGTGTTCATTTAATTGGTTTTAAAAAAAGTTAGAAACCATCATTACCATAAGGTCTGTCTTGTTAAATTGTTAATAAAATACAATGTTTATTAGAAACATTATTCCTTAAATCGGTTCAAAAATACAAAATTTATTGCTGGATTTAGACCAATAAAATTTTTGTTATTTAATAATATTTTTTTTAAATTAGTTATGAAATTTTATTATTTATTTAAATGTATTTTTGTGAAAACAAACAGTACAGAGAATCTTAGATTTTTTCCAATTCATCTTTCGATTGAATTTTTAAGAGTTCCTAAACAGGGAAGTCTAGATTGCGATAGGGGTTTAGGTTTTTGTTTCAAAATAACCATAACTTTTGGACTTGAAGATGGAACTATAGAAAAACCTACTACTTTTTACAATACCGAAACTGGGAAAATTGGAGGTTGGGGTGCTATTGATTTAGATGACAGAAACAATATGCTTATTCATTTCCCTGATGAAATATCAAGGTCATCATATCATTCGGAAAAAGACTTAGAAAATTTTTTGGTATTGGAAGATAAAGAATATGGAGATGTTACTTTTATTGAAGGAGAGTACCGGAGAGAAGAAAACAACGATGGACAATACAATTACAACATAAAAATTCAAACTAAATGAGGACAAAAGTTATCGTGTTATTTTCATTATTTTGTTTAATAAATTATTCTACAATAAAAGGTCAAAATAATAAGAGTACTGAAAATTCCAGTAAGGTTTCTAATTATTTGGCTGAGGTTTCTAAATTATCTAAAATTTCTGGAAATGAAATTTATTATGTATCTACTAAATCGGATTCAGATTTCCTTAAGAAATTACAACCGTCTATTATAACTTTTGTGAAAGGGAGAAAAACTACAACAATAGACAATCTTCAACTTCCTCATAATCCAAATGTAAAAAATTTAAATTCTTCTTGTGGAGTAGATGACATAACAAAAAATGTAATCGAATATAACTTGAAAGAGGATCCTAATATAGATTACAATTCTGTGGTTTTGAAAAATTTAAAATCAAAAAATACTTTTGTTTTTCCAAAAGACCAGATTGTTTCGGTAATGTTATATTCAAAAAATATGGGTGTTTTCTCTAAACAATATGTCGATACACTTAAAAGAATTAAAAAAGAATACAATATTGATTTTATAATCTTAACAATGGACGGGCAAGAATTAAAGAGTATTGACGATATTTATTATGATTCGTTTGACAACAATACTCAAATTGATGTTAAATAAAAAAATAAGTTAATTTAAACCTAACAGGATTAGAAACCCGTTAGGTTTTTTCGTAAAAATGTATTAAAAAACCATTTTGCGTAGCAACGGGCTTTGTCTATACCTTTCTTCCTGATATTCTTCATAAAGATTTTGCAGGGTTTCGGAGATTTTTTTGTAACCGATTTCTTTTCCCCAAGCCAATAAACCTTTAGGGTAATTCACGCCTTTTTGCATGGCCAATTCCAAATCTTCGTCGGTAGCTATTTTTAATCTTTTGGCTTCAACTGCTTCATTGATGAGCATAGAAATGATGCGCATAAAGATTTGATGATACAACGCTTCATCTTTCTCAGGGTTTGGATTTTGTGCATTTTCCGAATAATCATAAAAACCTCTTCCAGTTTTTCTCCCGTGAAGTTGTGCCTCGCTCATGCGTTGTTGCAACAAAGATGGCTTGTATTTAGGATCGTAAAAATAGTCTGCATAAACGGTTTTGGTGACCGAAAAATTAACATCAACGCCTATTAAGTCCATCAATTCGAAAGGCCCCATTCTGAAACCTCCCAAAGTACGCATGGCATCGTCTATTTGTTCTGGTGTCGCGATATTTTCTTCAACCAACCTCAGCGCTTCACCATAATAAGGTCGGGCAATTCTATTGACGATAAAACCAGGAATGTCTTTGGCTATAACGGGTGTTTTTTTCCAAGATTTCATTAAAGCATATACTTCTTGGGCTAAAGTTTTCTCGGTTAAAAGTCCAGGAATAACCTCCACCAAAGGCATGAGTGGAGCTGGATTGAAAAAATGAATACCAATAAATCTTTGTGGTAATTTTAAACCTGCGGATAATGATGTAATAGAAATAGATGATGTATTGGAGGCCAGAATACAATCTTCAGTTACAATGGTTTCCAATTCTTGAAAAACTTTGGTTTTTATATCCTTGTTTTCGATGATTGCTTCGATGACCAAATCACAATCCTTAAAACCTTGAAGTTGGGTACACACTTGAATTCTGTTCAGAATATTTTCGGCTTCTTCGAAGGATATTTTTTCTTTCTGAGCCAGTTTTTGAAGGGTTTTTTCTAAATTAAGAATGGCTTTTTCGGTTTGTACGGCATTCACATCAAAAAGACACACTTGCAAACCTTGGGTTGCCGCTACTTGCGCTATTCCAATTCCCATGGTGCCGGAACCGATAATTCCTATGGTTTTAAATTCTGTTTTCACTTTTTTTAAATAAATAAGGGTTTGATTTTTTAGCTTTTAAAGATACAAAAAAAGACCATAAGGAAAAGTGATGAACAATACAATAAAAAAATCCCGAACAGCGTCGGGATTTAATTTACAATCAATAGATTAACATTTGTTTTGAGAATTTACAATCTTATTTTCCTTTAAAAATGGGCTTTCTTTTTTCCAAAAAAGCATCGATTCCTTCTTTAAAATCTTCGGTTCTAGCAGCTTCGGCTTGGTAAACACTTTCCAAATCGAGTTGTTCTTTCAAACTATAACGGTAGGATTTTCTGAAGGCTTTTTTGGTTAGTCCCAGAGCTTTGGTTGGCATATTGACAATTCCTTCCAACATTTCCATGGATTTTTGTGTAAATTCTTCATCAGAAAAGACATCGGCAATATATCCCAGATGTTTTGCTTCATCGGCAGAGAGTTTTTTACCGGTGTACGCCAAGTAATGCGCCATTTGCCTATTCATTATTTTAGGTAAATAATAAGTACCTCCAGTATCGGGAATAAGACCTATATTAGAAAAACCTAAAGAGAAATATGCGGAAGCAGAAGCTACAGAAAAATCACAAATAAGTGCCAAAACAGCTCCCGCGCCTACCGCCAAACCATTCACCAAAGAAATTACAGGTTTGCTTGAGTAATTGATGGCATTCACCAATGGGTTATAATAGTCCACAACAATTTTTTGTACTTCTCTAGAAATATTCACATCAGGATTCAGTAGTTGTTCATCCAGCATTTGCCCAGAACAAAATGCTTTTCCTTTACCCGAAATCACAATACATCGGGTATCTGGGTCTTTGTCATAAAATTCAACAAACTCTCTTAGTTCGGACAAAAGAGCTTTGTTCAGTGCATTTAAAGTTTCGGGTTGGTTAAGATAAGCGATTTTTAATCGACCTTGAAAATGAGATTCAACATCAAATTGGGAATATACATACATAGTGATAAGGTTTTAATTTTCTATAAAGTTAAGCATTATTAATGACATTTAAAATAATCAAAAGGCTCCAAACAGTCATTGCACTGGTAAGAAGCTTTGCATAAAGTGGAACCGAAGCGACTAATCATCCTTGTATGAGTAGAATTACACCTTGGGCAACGAATGGGCACCTTTAAATGATTTTCATCATGTCCTTTTTCCGGTGGTACTATTCCGTAGTTTCTAAGTTTTTCTCTAGCTTCTTCAGTCAGCCATTCTGTAGTCCAAACCGGGAACATTTGGGTGGTTACTTTTACTGGAATTTTATTTTTATTGAAGAGCGAAACTATATCTTCTTCTATGTTAAACATGGCAGGACAAGCAGAATAAGTAGGAGTAATAACCACTTCTACTACTCCATTTTCTAAAATATTTACTCCTCTTACTATCCCAAGTTCAACAATGTCGATTACGGGAATTTCGGGATCGGGAATGGTTTTTAATAATTCAAAATAATTTGACATTTGAGGCTAAGGTTAAGGTTGAGATTGAGGTTGAGATTAAGATTAAGGTTGAGGTTAAAAAATTAGGTTGAACTTGTGTTCAACCTAAGATTATTACCAAACACAGTCTGGATATGTCCTTTGCATGTATTGTAGCTCACACAAAATATATCCGAAATACTCGGTATGAATTCCTTTTCTACTTCCTTTTTGCATGAAAGGATCTTGTGGAATGTCTAAACCAAATCTTGTGAAATCTTCTTCAATTTGTTTTTTCCAATCATGGTAAATTTGCTCAGAACTAGGAATTAACCCAAATTGGGTAGCCTCTGCTTCGTCATCTGTTTCATCAAACAATCCGCCGGTATATTCCCAAACGGTCTGTATGGCATCCAAAAGTCTGGATTTACTTTCATCCGTTCCATCCGAGAAAATCCTCATCCATGTTTCGGTATGGGTGTAATGGTATTTTACTTCTTTTAAAGATTTTATCGCAATGGCTTTCAGATCTTCATCCAAAGAATTGCTAAGGTATGAATACAAAATTCTCTGATATGTGGAGAAAAAATACGCTTTCAATATGGTTTGGGCATAATCGCCATTAGGCAATTCCACCAATTGAGCATTTAGGTATTCTTTTTCTAGTCTTTTCATTGCGAAATCATCTACAGAACGGCCATCGTTAAACAATTTAACCGCCAAGTTGTAGAAATTATTTGCTTGCCCTAACTGATCTAGGGCAATATTTATCAGGGCAATATCTTCTTCCAGATACGGACCTTTACCGCACCATTCTGCCAATCTTTGCCCTAAAATAAGAGAATCGTCGGCAAGTTTTAGTATATAGTTTTTCATTGGTCAGTGATTACATATTTTTTACATCGTTCGGGATTTGGTAAAAAGTAGGATGTCGGTAGAGTTTATCATCCGCGGGATCAAAAAATGCTTCTTTATCCACTCCTTCACTGGTGACGATATATTTAGACGGAACCACCCAAATGGAAGTCCCTTCCATTCGTCTGGTATATACATCTCTTGCATTTTGCAAAGCCATTTCTGCAGTGGCACCTTGTACGGTACCCGCGTGTTTGTGGGACAATCCCGGTTTGGTTTGTATAAAAACTTCCCAAATATCTAAGTTACTCATTCTCTTAATCTGTATTAATTTTCAACTAATTTTTCGTTTTGTTTTTTGGCGAAAGCAATGGCTGCTTCTTTTACCCAAGCATTTTCTTTTTGTGCTTTTCTTTTGGTTTCCAATCTCTTTTTATTGCAAGGTCCATTTCCTTTCAACACCTCGTGAAATTCGTCCCAAGGCAATTCGGAAAACTCATAATGCCCTGTTTCTGTATTCAATTTTAAACTTTTATCTGGAATTGTTAATCCCAAAAATTCAGCTTGAGGCACGGTAACATCTACAAAACGCTGACGAAGAGCGTCGTTACTTTCTCTTTTCACACGATAATTCATGGATTTTTGAGAGTTTGGAGAAGCCTCGTCATTGGGGCCAAACATCATGAGTGCTGCCCACCAAAAACGGTTCAATGCTTCCTGAGCCAGTTGTTTTTGTTCTTTCGTACCTCGACACAGCGTCATCAAAATTTCATATCCTTGTCTTTGATGGAAACTTTCTTCCTTACAAATCCTCACCATGGCTCGGGAATAAGGTCCATAAGAATTCCCCATCAGCATGACTTGATTCATAATTGCTGCCCCATCTACCAACCAGCCTATGGCACCAATGTCTGCCCAAGAAAGAGCAGGATAATTAAAAATGGAAGAATATTTTGCTTTTCCTGCAAGCATATCGTTGTAGGTAGTATCTCTATCTGCGTTTATCGTGCCGTCATTAAGAGTTTCTGTAGCTGCATAAAGATAAAGACCATGTCCAGCTTCATCTTGAATTTTGGCCAAAAGAGCCATTTTCCTCCTCAAAGAAGGCGCCCTGGAAATCCAGTTGGCTTCGGGTAACATTCCAACTACTTCGGAATGGGCATGTTGAGAAATTTGGCGAACCAATAATTTCCTGTAGTCTTCGGGCATTACATCCTTGGGTTCTACTTTATTTTCTGCCTGAACATAATTTAAAAATTTTTGTAAATCCATTAAGGTTTCTATATTTAAATATTACTATGTACTAATGATAATTGGTTAATCTACTTTTAAAAAAAGTCCCATTTTACCATTGCTAAATTCACCGGCGACAAATGAAATAGACTTATCACCGTCTTTTATTTCATATTCTTTAAAAAAATACGATTGTCCTTCAGAAGGTTCTATCACCTCTACTTTTCTGTTGCAGCAATGCCAATAATGATTCCAAATATTCGTCCCTTGAATTTTGAATTCTTTATCGTTTTCGATTACTGATGCAAATTTCCACTGAGTCATTGTATTCGGTTTTTAAGTTTATCTAACTAATTTTTACACATCATAAGAAAGCATCACCACATTGGTGGTTGGATGACATTGGCAAGTAAGTACCAAGCCTCTTTCCACCTCCTCTTCAGTAAGGGCAAAGTTTTTCTCCATAAAAACCTCACCTTCCATCACTTGTGCCTTACAAGTACAACATACTCCACCTTTACAAGCAAAAGGAACCGGCAAATTTTCTTTTAATGCTTTGTCCAAAATACTTTCTTTTTTAGAATTGAGGTGAATGGAATATTCATCGTCGTCTATTATTAAGGTAACGAAGCTTTCTATATTGGGTATTTTTTTAAATTCTTCGCTTTTTTCAGCGTTTTCTTCATCGTCTGGTGCCGCATAATATTCATACAACACTTGCAATGAAGGAACTTTTTTTTCTTTTTTCAAAAACTCTGAAGATTTTTTAATCATTTCGGAAGGGCCACAGATAAAATAGGTGGCTTCCGTTACAGGAATTTCGGTAAAGCAATTCAACAAAGCATCAATTTTATCATTACTAATTCTTCCTTCAAAAAGATCATTCTCTTCATGTTTTTCTCTGGACAGTAAATAAACTACTTTCAACCGTCCTTCGAAACGATGGACTAATTCATCTATTTGTTTTTTAAATATAATATCTTGAGTTCTTTTATTACTAAAAAATAAAAAGGCTATACTTTTCGGTTCTTGATATAGAGCTTCTTTAAGATTCGACAACACCGGTGAAATACCACTTCCGGCGGCCAATCCTACATAGGTTTTCTGGTTGGATGGATGAAAATTGGTATAGAAATGTCCTTGTGGCGCCAACACTTCTATGTAATCTCCTTCTTTTAATTTTTGATTAAGAAAGGATGAAACCACTCCATTTTCCATTCTTTTTACTAAAATTTCCAATTCAGAATTTCCTTCGCTGGGGGCATTCACAATAGAATAAGAACGGCGCAAATCTTCCCCATTCATGTCAAAACGAACATTCAAATACTGACCTTGTTGAAATTGAAACTCATGTCGCAACGACTCAGGAATTTCTAAAGAAATATGGACAGAATCGTTGGTTTCTTTTATTACTTTATTTACTTTTAAAGATTGAAAATGATGCATTGTTATTATTAATCTGTTTTCAACAAATATAAACATTTTTTACAAATTTAATCTAAGACTCAAACTAAGCGTCAGGGCAAACTCACACTTTATT
>JAFDZI010000016.1 GCA_018266955.1 Bacteroidota bacterium | reverse complement strand
ACACACTTTATTGGACACTACCCACAAATGATGAAAAACCCATAGCAAATGTTAGAGTGCTATGGGTTTTGTTTTTAGTGAAAAAATCCAAGTATATAAGTTTTTCCGAAGCAACACAATTATTCTTTATGGATCATTCTGGGTTCAGCCTGTGCTTTTGGATAGATGCAAATTTCGGCAATAGATACCCTTTCCGGTGCATTTACACAATAGGATATAGCATTGGCTATGTCTTCTGCTTTTAAGGCTTCGTATCCTTGGTAAACGGTGTTGGCTCGAATTTCGTCCCCTTTAAAGCGGATTTTAGAAAAATCGGTTTCCACTGCTCCTGGTTGTATATTGGTTACTTTTATCCCAAACTCTGTGAGTTCTATACGCATTCCTTCGGAAAGGATGTCCACAGCTTTTTTGGAGGCACAATAGACCACACCATTGGCATAGGTTTGTCGGGCTGCTACTGAAGAAATATTCACGATATGTCCAGTTTTTCTGGCCTTCATCCATTGAATGATGGGCTGTGAAACATAGAGTAAACCTTTTACATTGCCATCCAACATAGCATCCCAATCGCTAATTTTCCCTTCTGAGATGGGTTCTAATCCATGAGCATTACCAGCATTATTAATCAAAACATCTATATTTTGCCATTCTAAAGGGAGAGATTGTATTGCTTGATGAACTTGATCTGCATGACGAACATCAAATTGGAGCCAATAAACTTCGTTATCAGAGAATTGATTTTTCAGTTGTTTCAAAATTTCTACTCTTCTACCACAGAGGACAAGCCGATGTCCTTGTTGGGCAAAAAGTTCAGCTGTTGCTTTTCCAATACCGGAAGTAGCTCCAGTAATAAAAATGGTCTTTTTCATTTGATATTTTTAATTTTTTCAATGGTTATATACAAACCTAACGGAGTGGTTCGACGAAGTCAATCGCCAATATGCATCATTTTTTGCGTAAAAAGAGAATTTATTTAGCCTATTTCATGGGTTCAATAGCAAAAGGTTTTATATGAATTTAATTGGCATCAAATGCTTCGAAAGCACTCACTATATGGGTTAGTTCCAGTTGTCCTTGAGGATTTTTCAGAACAGAAATAATATCAAATCGAACTTCTTCTTTTCTGTTACCAGCCGATATAAAGGCATCTGTTGCTTGTACAATTAGTTTTATTTTTCTTTTGTCCACCGCTTCGTAAGGTTCTTGAAACAAATTGGAACTACGGGCTTTTACTTCAATAATTACCAACAAACCTTGGTAGAGAGCAATGATGTCCAACTCTCCTTTTTGGCAATAAAAATTTCTTGCAAGAATGGTATATCCATTTTTTGCCAAATAATCAACAGAAAAATTTTCTGCTTCTTTACCAAAATCGTTGTGTTCTGCCATAGACAATATTGTTTTTAATTATTGGGTTAAATTCAATCAATTGGCCTTATTTACACTTTTTTGTATAACCTTTTATTAATGACGATTACATTAAAAATAAACACTTACTTTAGAATCCACAACAATATTTACATGGCCACCGATTATCAATGGTCTATTATCAAAAATATGACCGTTAGGAAACCCGAAAATGGTGGGAAAATCGTATTGTGCAACTCTATAAGCAATTATTTCATAGGCTTTTTCATCAAAACTAGCTTCGTACATTGGGTTTTCATTTTCATTTCCCATTTGGGTCATTCCACCGATGATGAGTCCTTTAATTTTCTTGAAAACACCAGCCAATTCTAGGCTCATCAACATTCTGTCCAGTGCGTAATAATTTTCGCCTATGTCTTCTAAAAACAAAATAGCATCCTGAAAAGAGAAAGAATAGGGTGTACCCAAAAGTGCATACACCAATGCTAAATTACCTCCAACCAAAGCGCCTTGTCCTTCACCAAGTGTATTGAGTGGGTGATTATCTATTGTATAGGATAATTTTTTTCCATCAAAAACATCAAAAATTCCTTGATAGGATTCTTGACTAACTCCAAAGCTCGAAGTTTTGATGGTTTGTCCATGTACAGAAGCGAATCCTTTTTTTAGTAAAAAACTTTGTATAACGGTATTATCGGAATAACCTATGTACCATTTAGGATTTTTTTTAAAATTCTTTAACTCAATATGTTGGATTAAATGCTGACAGCCATACCCACCTCTACTCGCCCAGATGGCCTTAATTTCATTTGAATTCAGTGCCCAATTCAGGTCTTGGGTTCTTTGTACTTCTGTACCAGAGTAGGAATATCCATCCATGTGTTTTCCTAAAGTATTGGGTGCCAACACCGGTTGATAGCCTTGTTCTTCGATGAGAAAAATGGTTTGTTCTAAAGAGGACATTTCCACAGAACCGGCAGGGGAAAGGATGGCAATAGCATCTCCTTTTTGCAATGGGGGAGGAAGTATAATATTTTTCATTCGTTGGGATTTATTCTTTTAGAACGGCTTCTTTTCTTTCGGCTTCTTCTAATTTTTTATCGAATTGATTGAATTTTTTAAAGCTTTGTAAAAAGATAAATAATGAAAATAGCATAAGGATTATTCCCACTATTCTTCGGATTTTGTTGGCTAAATTTTGGGTTAATTTATAATGAAATTGCTTGGCCAAGAAAATCTTTAATAAATCGATTCCCAAATAAGTTGCGATAACCAAACCTATGTACAAAAGAAAGTTAGAAGTATCTGGATACTGATTTCTGACAGAAATAACAGTTACCAACCAGAATAGGATAACGCCTACATTGAGTAAATTAAATAAAAACCCGTTGATATAGGTTTTAAAATAATTTTGATTGATGAACTGATTTTCGTTGGGTAAGTGCATTTTGGTTTTGGTTACCATCATCACAATACCGTAAATAAAAATGATAAGTGCGGTAATTCTATAAAATTCTGGGTGTTTGTCTATTAATTGTACCAAATCACCACTGGCAAAATAGGCTGCTACAACGCAAAGTAAATCGGCAGTGATAACTCCTAAATCCAATGCGAGTGCGTGTTTGGGTCCTCTGGTAAAGCTGGTTTCTATCAATAAGAAAAAAATAGGTCCAATAAAAACCAAACTCAACATGAGTCCTAAGACAATGGCAGAAAAAATAAGTCCAAGCATTGAACAAAGATAAGAAATAAGTTGGTACAAGAAATGCCTGTGCTTGGTTTAGTATTTAAAAAGAAGCACAGGCTTTTTGATTAATCTACAATTTTGAAATCCAACTGTTTTTGTAAAAGATTGGCCTTCATTACTTTAATTTTCAGAGTATCTCCTAGTTGGTATTGTTTCCCATGTTTCATTCCATATACCGCATGGGTTTTGGCATCGTACAGGTAACTGTCGTCCACCAAATCTCTTAATTTAATAAGTCCTTCAGCACCATTTTCGGGGATTTCTACCCAGAATCCGAAATCCGAAACCCCGGAAATAATTCCTTCAAAAGTTTCGCCAATGTGTTTTTCCATAAATTTGACCTGCATGAATTTAATGGAATCTCTTTCGGCATCTGACGCTAATCTTTCCATTGAGGAACAATGTTTGGCTTGTTCTTCATATTCGAAACGATTGGGCGATTTGCCACCATCCAAATAGTGTTGTAACAAACGATGGGCGATAAGGTCAGGATATCGTCGGATAGGGGAGGTAAAGTGAGAATAATATCTAAATCCTAATCCATAATGACCGATTGGTTCGGTGGTATAAATGGCTTTACTCATAGAACGCATGGCCAAGGTTTCTATCATATTTTCTTCACCTTTTCCTTTTACATCCTGTAATAATTTATTGAGCGATTGAGTAGTTTTTTGGGCGTTAGAAATATTCATTTTATAACCAAAAGTAGATACAAATTCCTTTAAGGATAGCAGTTTGGCCGGGTCTGGATCTTCGTGTACTCTGTAAATAAAGGTATTGTTGGTTACTTCATTTTTTTGATTTAGCGAGATAAATTCCGAAACTTTTTTGTTTGCCAATAGCATAAATTCTTCAATCAAATGATTGGCTTCTTTTGAAATTTTGAAGTAAACGCCTATCGGTTCATTTTCTTCATTCAAATTAAATCGTACTTCACTTCGGTCAAAAGTAATGGCTCCATTTTTAATTCTATCGTTTCTAAGGATTTTCGCCAAATTATTCATCGTATTGATTTCTGTGGAAAAATCGGCATTCAAACCTTCAATTCTTTCTTGAGCTTCCTCATAGGTAAATCTTCTGTCGGAATGAATGATGGTCCTACCGAACCATTGTTTTTGTAACTCAGCTTGTTCATTTAATTCAAAAACGGCAGAAAAGGTATATTTATCTTCATGAGGTCTAAGGGAGCAAACATCATTACTCAATACCTCAGGAAGCATGGGTACAACACGATCGACCAAATAGACGGAAGTAGCTCTTTGGTAGGCTTCATCATCAATTATGGATCCTGGAGTTACGAAATGGGATACATCGGCAATATGGACACCAATTTCCCAATTTCCGTTGTCTAATTTCTGTATGGATAATGCATCATCAAAATCTTTAGCATCTTTTGGGTCTATGGTAAAAGTAGTTACCGAACGCATATCTCGTCTTTTTTTGACCTCCACATCACTGATGGATCTATCAATTGTATCGGCTTCTTTTTCTACATTTTCCGGAAAACTATAAGGCAAATTGTACTCAGCCAAAATTGCATGAATTTCGGTTTCATGTTCGCCAGGAATTCCTAAAATTTGGATTATTTCTCCTTCAGGATTTTTGGAATTGGCTTTCCATTCCAGGATTTTAACAATCACTTTTTCGCCATCTTTTGCACCATTCAGCTTAGATTTGGTAACAAAAATATCGGTATTGATTTGTTTTTTATCGGCAACTACAAAGCCAAATTCCTTGTGAGGAAGGTATTGTAAAGTTCCGACAAAATTGGTTCTGTTTCGCTCCAATACTTCAATCACGGAACCTTCTAATTTCTTGCCTTTGTAATGGTAGGTGATGATATGCACCTTATCTCCTTGTATGGCATCTTTCACATTTTTGGAATGGATAAAAACATCCTCTTCCATCCCTTCTACGCGTACATAAGCATTTCCACTTTGGTTAAAATCGATAATACCTGTGAGGGTACCATCAATTTTTAAATTAAGAATATATTTTCCTTTTTCTACTTCTTTTATTTTTTTGTTGGCCAACAAACGGTGCAAAGCTTGGATTACTTGCTCTCTTTGTCTAGGATTTTTATAATCTATACCATCAGCTATTTGCTTATAATTATAGATTTTTGAGGTTTTGGCATGCATAAATTTCAGAATTAGTTTCCCAATATCTTGCAATTTGTATTCATGCTTTTGAGACTTATATTGATTTTTCATTTTTTAAAAAATAGGTTGTTTTGAGTAATAATAATTTCAATTGAAGTACATTTAGAATATAATGAGACTTTTAAGTTTAACTTTTAAAAGAAATTAATTTTAATATACAAATGTATTTCATTAATTTAAAGTTAAAGACAAATTCACTTTAAATTTAATTTACATTCAAAAAAAAACTCCAACTTTCGTTGGAGCTAGGTTATTTACAAGAGATTTTTTGTACTCTATTTTCGTGTCTACCACCTTCAAAATCTGTGTTAAGAAAAGTTTGTACAATTTCTAAGGCCAATTCTTTAGCAATAAATCGAGCAGGTAGTGCCATCATATTACAATTGTTGTGTTGTCTGGAAAGAGCGGCCAATTCGGGCATCCAGCAAAGGGCACATCTTATCTTTTCATGTTTGTTGGCTGTTAATTGTACACCTTGTCCACTTCCACAAATTAATATACCAAATTCGTTTTCACCATTTTCTACGGAAGTTGCAGCAGGATGTACAAAATCGGGGTAATCTACAGAATCTAAAGAATGAGTTCCATAATCCGTAATTTCATATTGATCTTTTAATTGACCTTTCAAATATTCTTTATACTCAAATCCGGCATGATCGCATGCTATGGCTATCTTTTTCATTTTATTTTTATTTGTGTGCAAAATTAGTTTAATTCTAATAAATTTAAAAACAATATTGAAAGAAGCTATATTTCACTATGAAAAGATATTTATACTTCTATAATTCTGATTTACAATAAATTAATATTTATCCACAAAATGTATGCAAATTTATAATGTTTTATTATCGTGATAATGAATTAATTAACAAAAAGAAATATTTATTAAATTATTGAAACATAAGCAATTAACAAACAATTAAGATTGATGTTAAAAATAAGGATAAAAGCTGTGGAAAACTCCTAATAAAATACTATTTCTACATTAAAAAATATTTTGTAATGAAGACTAGGAACAAAAAAAATGGATAAAACTTTTATGTAATTTTCCCTTGGAAATGGTCAACTTATCCATGAAATAATTATTCATACATTGAAAAAAAAATTTTTACTAACAAATGTTGATAATACAGTTAAAATATTAATTTTCAAAACATTACAATATGGATAAGTCTATGGATAATGAGGTGTATTTGTGTTAAAAAATAAAATAAATAAGTTTTCCCCATTACTAACAAGACTTAACAACAACAACGATATTCTTTTTTAAAAATAAAAAAAAATGATGTTAATGGTGGATGTTTGAGATGTGGAAATTTTTGGTAAACAAATTCTGTTTTCCATTTTTGAAATTGTAAATTTGTAATCTAAATAAATCTGATAAGAATATTCAAATGACAAGTATGAAAACCGTAAACGATTTTAATTTCAAAGACAAAAAAGTATTGGTTAGAGTGGATTTTAATGTACCACAAAATGCCGACTTACAAGTAACTGATAATACGAGGATAGTAGCTGCTAAACCTACCATTGAAAAGATTTTAAATGATGGTGGGTCTGTTATTTTACTTTCGCACCTTGGAAGACCAAAAGGAAAAGCCAGCAAAGAACTTTCTTTAGCATCTATTGTTGCTGAAATTGAGAAAGTAATGGAAAAGAAAGTTATGTTTAGTACCGATTGCGTTGGAGAAGATGCAGCAACCAAAAGCGCAAGTTTACAAAACGGAGAAATTTTATTACTTGAGAATTTGAGATTTCATGCAGAAGAAGAAAAAGGTGATTTGTCATTTGCTGAAAAACTTGCAAAGCTAGGAGATGCTTATGTAAATGATGCATTTGGAACCGCACACAGAGCACATGCTTCCACTGCTGTAATTGCACAGTTTTTTCCTTCATCTAAATCTTTCGGTTTATTAATGGCTAAAGAATTAAAAGCCATAGATACTGTACTGAATACTGGTGAGAAGCCAGTAACCGCAATCATTGGAGGATCCAAAGTTTCTTCCAAAATTACTATTATAGAGAATATTTTACCTGCGGTAGATAATTTAATTATTGGAGGTGGAATGGCATTTACATTCATCAAAGCAATGGGGGGTAAAATAGGAAATTCTTTGGTTGAAGAAGATAAAATGCAATTGGCTCTAGAAATAATCGAAAAAGCAAAGCAGCATAAAGTACAAGTATATTTGCCGGTTGATGCAGTCATTGCAGATGCATTTTCTAACGATGCACAAATAAAAGAATGTGATATCTATGAAATCCCTGAAGGATGGATGGGATTAGATGTAGGTTCTAAGTCCAACACATTATTTCACGATGTACTTCTAAATTCAAGAACCATATTATGGAATGGTCCTGCCGGTGTTTTTGAATTGTCCAATTTTGCTAAAGGTACCATTGCCTTGGGAGACGGTATAGCAGAAGCAACGAAATTAGGAGCGTTCTCTCTTGTGGGTGGAGGTGATAGCGTAGCTTTCGTAAAGCAGAATGGATATGAAACTAAAGTTTCTTATGTTTCTACTGGAGGAGGGGCTATGCTCGAAAGTTTAGAAGGATTAGAATTACCTGGAGTAGCTGCAATAAATAATTAATTTTTTTTTATCATCAATAACAAAATATCCTGAAAATAATTCAGGATATTTTTTTATTCTCTAAAAAAAGGAAAATTTCATAAAAAAAACAGCCTTCAGAAATATATCAAAAATCGAATAACTATTTTTTCTTAATAATATATATCAAACTTGAAAACTCGCCTGTTTTTGATGCTTTAAAATTAGAAATTGCTCCAATAACACCTCCAAAAATCCAAGAGAGAGGATTTTTTTTGTATTTTTCACTTAAAATGGAAATATAATAAGAATCTAAAAGAAGTGGTTTAATTTTTTCTAATTTCCATTTTTCGTTGTTCATTAATTTTTCCATTCCAGATTTTGTAAAATGAAATAAATGTCTAGGAACATCATAAGCTGCCCAATTTTCTTTATAATAGCTAGCATCATAAGAAGTGCAATTTGGAACTGCAATGATTAGTGTTCCGTTCTTTTTTAATTTTGAATAAAAAAGGTCTAACATTTCTCGCTGATTTTCTATATGCTCAAATACATGCCAAAGGGTAATTACATCTAGCATTTCATTGTCTATAGAATCTAAATTATCAATGAAATTGGTTTTTTTACATTTATTTTTCGCAAAGTTTTTGGCATCTGAATTGGGTTCAAAACCGAATGTTTGAACATCATTTTCTATATGTTTTAAAAATTCACCTGCACCACAACCATAGTCCAAAACTTTAGCATTTTGAAATGTTTCTTTTGCTAAAATATTTCTTTTATAATTTAAGTTAAAGGATTGTGCGAATTTGTAGATTTTTTCTTTTAACGAATTTGAATCTTGGTGATGCGATATATATTCTTTACTTTCATAATATTTTTCAATATGAGGTGGGATAGGGGTGGTTTTATAAATTCCTTTTATATCCGTTTCTTCGATTTTGAAGATTTCTTTGCTTAAAAAATGATCTTTTATTTGCATTTTATTTGAACTAATCAATAATAATTTTTTGTAAATTTTCTGATTGTGACATTGTATTTGGATTTGTTCCGAGTTGACCTTCGGGTACATTAATTCCTTTTTGTAGGTAAAAATTTTCCCAATACTCATCGGTTTTTCCTGTTTTTGGATCTTTAAAAGTCATTGCTTTCAGTTGAAATAAATGGCAGTCTCTATAGGCTCTTTCAATAAAATCTGAACAATAATAAGATTCTTCATTCAATATATATAAATCATTGTAAGGCTTTCCTATTAGAGTATGTGCTTTTTGTATTGCATTATCGACACAAGAACTATTTTTTGTTCTGTATAAAGCCAATTTTCTACCTTGCTGCTTATATTCTTTAATGATATTTTCTAGTGGAACAATTTCACTTCCTTTTTTTGGTGAAGCATGAAGAGCAAATTTTTTGTTTCCTTTGGTTTCAACAAGAAGGACATGGTCAAATGAAATTTTAGATATTTCAGATTTTGTTACTCTACTTATTGCCCCAGAAAGATTATTTTGTTTCGCTTCAACAAAAAGTAAATCGCCATTTTTTACCTGTTTCCAAATTGTATTTGTATTGCATGATGTACAAAATAAACTAATAAAAAATAGTAAAATTAAATTTTTCATTTTCCTTATGTTTCACGTGAAACAATTACTATTATCTTCCTAAATAAATTAGTAAAACATTTATGTCTGCAGGAGATACGCCAGATATTCTTGAAGCTTGGGCAATGGTGGTTGGCTTTACTTTTAAGAATTTTTGTTGTGCTTCTGTAGATAAAGATTGTATTTTGGTGAAATCAAAATCCATAGGTATTCTAATGGTTTCCATTCGCTGAAGTTTTGCAACATTTTCTTTTTCTTTTTCAATATAACCTTTGTATTTAATGTTGATTTCAGCTTGCTCTATTTCTTCCTCACTGTACTTTTTTAACTCATTATTTATGATTTCTAATGGTTTTAATTTATCCAAAGAAATATGTGGTCGGGTTAAAAATTGAGCAGCTCTATAGGCTTGATCTACAGGATTGGATTCATTTTCGGTAAGAATAGGATTAATTTGGGATGGTTTTAAAGATAATTCTCTTAAGAATGTTTCTAATTCCACGCTATTTTTAATTTTTTCTTCAACTTTTTTAAGTCTGTTTTCTTTAGATAAACCCATTTTATAAGACTTTTCCGTCAGTCGAATGTCTGCGTTGTCTTGTCGTAAAAGCAATCGATATTCAGCCCTAGAAGTAAACATTCTATAAGGTTCTTCCGTCCCTTTTGTTATTAAATCATCAATTAAAACACCGATATATGCCTCATCTCTACTTAAAATGAATTCGTCTTGTTCGTGGATTTTTAAATGAGCGTTGATACCTGCAATTAAACCTTGTCCTGCAGCTTCTTCATAACCAGTTGTTCCGTTTATTTGTCCAGCAAAATATAGATTTTCGATATTTTTAGTTTCGAGGGTATGTTTTAATTGTGTAGGAGGAAAATAATCATATTCAATAGCGTATCCAGGTCTAAATACCTTTACATTTTCAAAACCAGGAATGTGTTTTAAGGCTTTTATTTGTACATCTTCCGGTAGGGAAGAGGAGAAGCCGTTGACATAGATTTCTATGGTATTCCAGCCTTCTGGTTCCACAAATAGTTGGTGTCTTGTTCTTTCTGCAAAACGATTGATTTTATCTTCAATACTCGGACAATATCTAGGACCAATACTTTGTATGGTACCATTAAACATAGGACTTCTATCAAATCCTTCTCTTAGAATATCATGAACTGTTTCATTGGTATAAGTAATGTGGCAACTTTTTTGAACCTTAAGTTTTGGTGTATCTAAATAGGAGAATTTTTGAGGATTTTCATCTCCTTTTTGTTCTTCCATTTTAGTATAATCTAAGCTTCTACCATCTATTCTTGGTGGTGTACCGGTTTTCATTCTACCAGATTCAAAACCTAAATCCACCAGTTGTTCTGTAATTCCAAAAGCTTTAGGTTCGCCCATTCTTCCACCACCTAATTGTTTATCTCCTACATGGATAAGACCATTAAGGAAAGTACCATTGGTAAGAACGACGGATTTTCCTTTAATTTCTATACCAAGAGAAGTAACCACTCCTTTTACCTTACCATTTTCAATTATAAGATTTTTAACCATGTCTTGAAAAAAATCCAGATTTTCTGTTTTTTCTAAAGCTAATCTCCATTTTTCAGCAAATAACATTCTATCATTTTGTGTTCTAGGAGACCACATGGCGGGACCTTTGGATAGATTTAGCATTTTGAATTGTATGGCAGATTCATCGGATATGATACCGGAATAACCTCCTAAAGCATCTATTTCTCTCACGATTTGTCCTTTTGCTATACCACCCATTGCTGGATTGCAACTCATTTGTCCGATGGTTTGCATGTTCATGGTGATCAAAATAGTTTTTGATCCCAAATTAGCAGCTGCAGCTGCCGCTTCACAGCCAGCATGGCCTCCACCAACTACAATTACATCGTAGGTATCGTATATCATTTTTTGATTTTATTTTATAATAAGTTTTGATTTTAAAGTCATGTTTCACGTGAAACATAATTATTTTTTATACATGTTCAGAAAGTAATCTTCTTTACTTCTCATTAGCTTTTCTTCGGATTCTGTTTTGTCCTTGTAGCCACAAAGATGTAGTATTCCATGTGCAATCACCCTGAGAAATTCGTTTTCGAACTGTTTTTGATGAATGTTGGCATTATCTGAAATTCTTTGCAAAGATACGAAAATATCACCTGCTATGGTTTTACCCTTAACATAGTCAAAAGTGATGATGTCGGTATAGTAATCGTGTTGTAAATAATCTTGATTGACTTTGAGGAGGTATTCATCGTCACAGAATATATAATTTATCTCACCGATTTTTTTTTCTTCAGAGAGAATAATAGTTTCAATCCATTCCGAAGTATTTTCGGGGATTGTTATTTCGTCGGTATTTTCGAAAAAGTACTGTATCATATTTTTAAAACCAATGGCCTAAGATTATGTTAAAATTTCTGTTTCCATCCAAATTATTTTTACTGTAGTTCATTTTAATTTGTCCAAAAAGAGATTTGTACCCTACAGTTAGTCCGATAGAAGTAGTTTGTATTCTAAAAATTTCATTCATTTTAATTGATTCAAAAGCGTTCAATAAATTAAAATGTCCTGAAAAGAAAAACTTTTTGTTGTAATTAAATTGTATAGTAGAGGCTGCACTAAGTAAATTACTCGTACTTTTTTGGCCAAAATATAGACCATCAAATGCTGAGAAATTGGCTATATTCTGCTCGAAAATTCCTCCATATTTATATTCATAAAAGGTAGATAAATTATTGCCTATTGTAAATCCACCAAACATATTCATACGATAGGTAAGCCAACGATTGATGGGTATATTAAATTGAATTTTTGCTTTAGATTGTAGTGCCTTTTTTTCTAATTGTGTATTGAGAATATCCAGAATTTTACCTTCAGCATTCAAATAAAATCCTTTAGTAGGAAATTCAACATCATCTTGTGTGTCGGATTTTATAAAAATATATGGATTTAAAAATGTTTTGTTTTCTATGTTGTAATTAAAAACATCTTTGCTATTAAAATAGTCAAAACTAATCCCACCACCAATCATAAATTTATCCCGCCAATTGGATTGTATGAAAGCTTCATTTCTAAGCCATATCCATTTTTCATATTTATCACCATACTGATTTTTTAAATCAAATGACATCCCGGTAGAATAGAGCCCAAATCCTGGAATATAACCATTGTCTATAAAATAATTAAAATAATACCTTGGGTTATCTCCAATCACGGCGTCCAATGTAATGATTGAATTTCTAAATAATAATCTTTTTATGGTTAAGTTTGTAAGTAAACCAGTATGGAAAACTTCGTCATAATGTAGTCCAAATTTTAGAAAATAGCGGTTATCATCTTCTGTTACCTTAAGTTCGAGTATTTGTTTGTCGTTTATTCTTTTAATATCATAGGATATCAAATCATAATTATTCGTGGCATATAGTCTTTCTATCATTTTATTGATGGATCCATAGGTCTGAAAAGAAGGAGTTTTTAGCCCCAATTTTCCTTTTACATAGGATTGATTAAAAATAGAGTTATTCACCAAGGTCAAACTATCAATTTTATAAACATTAGAATAGATAGATTTTTGTGTTATTCTTTGAAGTCTGTCTACCTTTTTTGGAAGTAAGGATAATTTTGAATCGTATTTTTTGGCTTCATTAAAGCCAAGATTCACTATTTTTTCTTTTTCATTATAACTTGTTGCCGTTATTCCATCTAGATTTGGTTTAATATTGATGTCTGTATATTCATATTGTTTTTGTGTTTCTTTTTGAATATTGAAATCAATAACTTGATTTAGGATATCAATTGCTGAATTTATTTTTTTTGAATCGGCTAATCCTTGGTTTAAATCAACCCCTATGACAATGTCCATTCCTTTATCTTTTAGTGGTTTTGAAGGGTAATTGAGTGTAATTGCCCCATCTATGTACAGAGAGTCGCCTACCTTAATAGGGTCTATCAGTCCAGGGAAAGCTGTACTTGCCATAATGGAATTAACCAAATCGCCATGTTCGAATAATTTCATTTTTCCATTTTCCAAATTGGTTGCTACACACATAAATGGAATGGGAAGAGTGGAAAAGTCATCTACATTGGCCACATTTCTAAATAAATCCTTAAGTAAGAAAATATTTTTCTGTCCCTTAGAATAGGCTTTTGGAAGTAAAATAAATTTTCCATTTTTTATGGGAATATTCAGGATATATTTATCAGTGGCTTTATTAAAAAAAGAAGATTCTTTTCTGTTTTTTTCATTTGCCAAAACCGAAAAAAAATCAATTTCGGAAACCATTTTTTCAATCTCTTTTCCCGAGTATCCTGATGCATAAAGCCCACCAATAATAGCCCCCATGCTGGTACCAGAAATGTAGTCTATTTTTACCCCAAGAGAGTCCAATACCTTTAGTACTCCTACATGTGCAAAACCTTTGGCTCCACCTCCTGAAAGGGATAATCCTATTTTGGGTGTATTGGGAATAGATTTATCTTCTTTAACTTGTGCAGATAAAGATAAGGTAATGAAAAAGAGTAGAAGAAAGATAAGGTTTTGTTTCATTAATTCTTTATATAAATTCTTTTTACCCTTCTGGAAATGGAAGTAAGTACTTCATACGGAATGGTATTACAATATTCTGAAAAATTTTCTAAACTAGGAGTTCCATTAAATAGTATCACTTCATCTCCTTCTTTAGCCTCTATGTTGCTTACATCTATCATCATCATGTCCATACATACATTCCCAACAATAGGAACCAATTGCCCATGAATGCCTACTTTTCCCTTAAGGTTTCCTATCGCTCTTGGGATTCCGTCTGCATAACCTACAGGAATGGTGGCTATTTTTCTGACATCATTTGTTTTGTAATTTCGGTTATAACCTACCGATTCTCCTTTTTCTACCAAAGAAATCTGTGAAATTACTGTCTTAAAACTTACTGTTCTTTGTAATTTGGCTTGCATGGCTGGATTTCCAGAAAGTCCCAACATTCCAATACCAATTCTAACCATGTCATATTGGTACTCCGGATAATGATCGATCCCTGCTGAGTTGAGAATATGACGAATAGGTTGGTAGCCCAATCCCTCAATCAACAGTGAAGAAGAGACATCGAAATTTTTTATTTGTCCTAAGGTAAATTCTTTTTCATTGGGTAAATCGGATGTAGATAAATGACTGAATATACTTTTAACTTTTACATCCATTATTTTGAGTTTTTGAATCAATTCGGGGATTTCTTCTTTTTTAAATCCCAATCGGTGCATCCCAGTTTCTAGTTTGATATGGATGGGGTATTTTCCTTCCAGACCATTTATTTTGTATTGATCATAGAAAAGATCCAGTACACGAAAACTGTAGATTTCTGGCTCTAAATTGTAATCGATAATACTTTGGTAACTGTGTTGTTCCGGATTCATCACAATAATGGGCGTAGTGATTCCGTTTTTTCTTAGTTCCATACCTTCATCGGCAAATGCAACCCCCAAATAATCGATGTGGTGGTGTTGTAAAAATTCGGCAATTTCATAACCTCCCAAACCATAAGAATAGGCTTTAACCATTGCCATCATTTTAGTTTCAGGCTTTAGTTGGCTTTTATGAATATTGATGTTGTGCAAAATAGCATTGAGGTTTACTTCCAAAACTGTATCGTGTTTTTGAAGTTCTAAATGAAGTTTTACCCTTTCAATTTCAAATTTTCTAGCACCTTTTAGTAGAATTATAGCATCTGAAATTTGGTTTAATTCCTGGCTGGCCATCAGTTTTTCCGTATTTTCAAAAGAAAAAGTAGCGGCACTAAATGCGTTTTGGTATTGGGCAATTTCTTCGCCAATAAGAAAAATGGTGTCAAAATTCTGTTCGTTGGTCAGCTTGGCTACTTCAGAGTAGAAGTTTTCTATATTTTTTCCCTCAACAAAATCGGTTAATACCAAGGCTTTTTTAGCTTTCTTATATTCATTTACAAATTGATATGCTATGGCCAAAGAATCCAAATCTAAGTTGAACGAGTCGTTGATGATGGTGTTTCCCCTTACACCAACCACACTTTCCAAACGCATTTCTACTGCTCGTAATGCATTAATTTTATCGATAATGGCTTTGTTCTTGTAGCCTAAGAAATGCAAAGTTGCCATTACTGCCAAAGCATTGGTAAGGGTAGCGGTATCTCTTTTCTCAACGGGCAATTCTAGTTCAGTTTCTTTACATTGAATGGTTAAATTTTTGGTTTTATCTTGCCAATTTCCTGATATGTGAACATCATTCTGAATTCCGAATCCAAAGGAAATAAGATGTCTGTCCGAAAATTTTTCTTTTACAATAGCCATTACCATAGGATTATCACCATTATAAATGATAGTCTCTGTATGCTGAAACAATAAAAGTTTTTCAAGAATTAATGCTTGTTCATTCTCAAAATTATCAATATGTGCAGAACCTATATGGCTTAGGATTCCTATTTTTGGGGAGAATATTTTTTCTAAATTTTCCATTTCTCCCTTTTTCGAAATTCCTACTTCAAATATTCCCAACTCATGGTGACTGTTAATTTCTAATAGAGACAAAGGAAGTCCTAATTGAGAGTTGAAACTTTTAGGGCTTTTCACCACTTTTCTGTCATGCATTATACTTTGATACAACCATTCTTTGATGATGGTTTTCCCGTTACTACCTGTAATACCTATGGTTTTTAGCTCAGGAAAGTGATTAAGATGAATTTTTGCTAAATTTTGTAAAAATTCCAATGTATTTGCTACAATAATCCAAGTGATTTCTGGGTTGTCTAAGGTTTTATTTTCAGAAATAATTATTTTAATCCCTTTGTCAACAGCGGATTGTATGTATTTTTCACCGTTATTTTTGGATGTTTTAATGGCGATAAATGCCGTATTTTGTGTTGAATAGATATTTCTACTATCGAAAGCTATTTTTCGGATATGCAAATCTACCTCACCCATAAGTTGAGATTGGGTAAGATGTGCAATTTCTCCAGTTGTATAGTTCATTTTATTTTATTTATTGAGTATTTCTTCCACAAATATTCTACGGCTAACAGCTTCGTAACTATCGGTTTCTCCAAGTTCGACCAGGCTTGTACTGGAAGTGGTTCGCATGGAATAGTTGGCTAAATTTCCAGTTTTTCTACAGATAGCATGTACTTTAGTAACATATTCTGCAGTGGCCATTAAATAAGGCATGGGTCCGAATGGTCTGCCCATGAAGTCCATGTCCAATCCTGCAATTACCACTCTAATTCCGTTGTTGGCCAAGGTATTGGCAACCTCTGTTATACCATCATCAAAAAACTGAGCCTCGTCTATGCCAATTACATCACAGGTAGATCCTAAAAGGAGAATTTCGTTGGAACTTTCTACAGGAGTACTTCTAATTTTGTTCAAATTATGAGAGACTACTTCCACATCATCATAGCGGGTATCAATTTTGGGTTTAAATATTTCTACTTTTTGTCCCGCCATTTCTGCACGCCTCAACCTACGGATAAGTTCTTCGGTTTTACCGGAAAACATTGAACCACAGATTACTTCCATCCATCCACTTTGTTTTGCGTGGTTTATTGTATTTTCTAAAAACATTTGTTAATTTAGCCGTAAGAATTAAATTTCAAAATTAAGGAAATTTTAATCAAGTCTATTATGCAAAACTTAATTGATCTGGAGGAAAAAATATTTTTCGATTGCCAAAACATTCTAGAAAATCTTTCTAAAATTACAACCAAAGATGAATTGCTCCTCAAGCAAGACTTATTTTATGAACTAACCGAAAGAATTGCTTTTCTAAAGGTTTTAGATAAAAATAAAGAAAGCTTAGAAGCAGATAATAAATCGATCAATAAAGTAATGGATACTGAAGAAATTCAAGTTAATGAAATGTTGATGGAAGAAGAGACTCTGACTACTTTGGATGAAAACTCAGAATTAGAAGAAGTTATATTCAATAACGAACTGAATGAAATACACTCAGAAGAAGCAGACGAAAACTTTGAATCTACCGAAGATAACAACAGTTTCGAAGCAGAACAAACACATTTATCTGAATTAGAAGTAGAACAGCTCGAATCAACAACTTCCGATGAAGAAGATGACGCACCTATTGCTGAGCTAATGAAGGATGAAGAGGTAACGGAGCCTGAAACAATCCAAAATTTTGAATCCCAATCGATAGAAATTGAAAATAGAGGAAAAATAATAGCTTACGAAAAAGACAACAAACCTGTAGCTGAGTCCAAACCCGTTTACCTAGAAAACGAACCTAAAAAACAGGAAGAAAAGAAAATATCCTTGGGTCAAATAAAAGGGATGAAAATAATTGAAAGTTTGTTTGATGACGATCCTTTGGAAAGAATAGTACCAGAAAACGAAAAATCTAAGGAAACAAAACAGTTGGTTCCTGATAAAATCGCGGTTGCAAATGAAACTCTTCCCAAAAAACCAATAGAATTTCGATTGGATATGAACGATAAAATTGCATTTTCTAAATATCTTTTTGGTGGAAGCCAGTTTGAAATGAATGAAACAATAAGCATTTTAAATAGTTTTGACAATTTAGAACAGGCCAAAGAGTATCTGAGCGATTTATATTACGATAAACATTGGGATAAAGTAGATGATTATGCCCAAAGACTTTGGATGTTGGTAGAAAATAAGTTTTTATAAACAAAACAACAAAGAACCATTTAGAAAGACCTTTTTACAAATTTCAATTGCTCAAGGATTGATGTAAAAAGAGCGATATTACAAGTTATGATATACGATATTTCGGATTTTAAAAATCCATTTTTTATAGGAATTGCCGGCGTTGGTATGTCGGCAATTGCTCAATATTTACAAGGTATTGGTAAGAATGTTTCGGGAAGCGACCGTTATTTTCATCCCAACGAATTCAACAAAACAAAATCGCAATTGGAAGCCGAAGGCATACAATGTTTTTTACAAGATGGCAGTGGCATAACCTCAGAAACTGATTTAGTAGTAGTCTCTACAGCCATAGAAGATACCGTTTACGAAGTTCAGAAAGCCAAAGAATTGGGCATCACCATTATTCGAAGAAGCGAATTGCTGGCCATGATAGCCAAAAGTAAAAAAACAATTGCTGTTGCTGGTACTTCTGGTAAATCCACCACTTCGGCAATGTTATTTCAAATTCTTAAAGATGCTCACTTAGAACCGAGTATTATCTCTGGCGCAGGACTTACCAGCATTATCCGAGAAGGAAAAATAGGAAATGCCTTTGTAGGAAAAGGAGATTGGCTCATCATAGAAGCAGATGAAAGCGATGGCTCTGTAGTGCAATACCAACCGGAAATTGGCTTATTGCTGAATATTGATAAAGACCACCAAGAAATAGATGAGTTATTGGATTTATTTTCCATTTTTAAGAATAATACAAAGGGATTGTTTGTTGTAAACCAGTCCAATGCCTTAGCGAAAACCCTATCAGTAAATACAAATATAGATTTCGGTTTTGAAAATGAGATTGCAGGTTATAATGCCATTCAATTTGAACAAGATGGATTTCAGCTTCAATTTAAGCTCAAAAATCAATTGTTCCAGATGAATGCTATTGGCCAATATTCCGTGGAAAATGCAACCGCAGCAGTTGCAGTCGCAAACCAAATTGGTGTGGACATGGAAACCTGTGCCAAAAGTTTAGAAAAATATGAAGGCATTTACCGAAGACAACAAGTCTTGGGTAATAAAAACGGTGTTTGGGTAATTGATGATTATGCACACAATCCCGCTAAATGTGCCGCCAGTATTCGTGCTTGCCAGCCTTTAGCACAAAGAGTAATCGCTTGGTTTCAACCCCATGGGTATGGACCGACACGATTTTTACGACACGATTTTGTGGAAGAAATAGCCAATGCGCTGCGTGCTCAGGATGAAATTTGGATGAGCGAAATTTTTTACGCCGGAGGGACAGCAGTGAAAGATATTTCCGCCAATGATTTGATACAAGATATAGCACAAAAAGGAAAAAAAGCCACTTTTGTAGAAGATAGAAACCAACTATTGGATCATTTTAAATCTATTTTAAAGGAAGGGGATGTCCTTCTATTAATGGGGGCAAGAGATCCAGGATTAGAAAATTTTTGTAAAGAATTGTATAAGGGATTGTAAATGGATTTTTTCCAATGTGTATTTTAATTCTAAGATTTAAAAATTTAAAATGAGCGGAATCGTATATTTTGTGCCCACACCCATTGGGAATTTGGACGACATGACCTTCAGAGCAATAAAAGTGCTGAAGGAGGTCGATTATATATTGTGTGAAGACACAAGGACATCTGGAGTGCTACTAAAACATTTTGAAATATCCAAACCCTTACGATCGTATCATTTACACAATGAGCACAATGCAACAGATAAGGTTATTCAGGATTTGAACGACGGACAGAATATCGCCATTATTACTGATGCCGGAACACCTGGAATTTCAGATCCAGGGTATCTTTTGGCTAAAGCGGCTGCCGATAACGATATTGAGATGATTTGTTTGCCGGGTGCCACTGCATTTGTACCAGCATTAGTGGTTTCAGGACTACCCAATCACGACTTTTATTTTGCAGGCTTTCTACCTCAAAAAAAAGGAAGACAAACCAAACTAAAACAATTGGCAGAGGAAAAAAAGACCATTGTATTGTATGAAAGTCCCCATAAAATCAATACTACATTGGAGCAAATAAAAGAGTTTTTTGGTGAACATACGAAAGTAAGTTTGAGTAGAGAAATATCTAAAAAATTTGAAGAAACCAAGCGAGGAACCATTCAAGAACTCATTGAGTTTTCCAAAAGCAAAACATTAAAAGGAGAGATTGTCTTAGTTGTAAACAATGTCGTTTGACAAAAATTAAATTCACTACATTTGTTACCTTTGAAATCGACATGGTTCAATCTTTTTTGAGTATAAAATCTCATGAAAATTGGCGATTGACTTCGTTCAACCACTTTGTTAGGTTTCCATAGAACCTTTAAAAAAAATAAATATCTACATATGAAATCGCCATGTACAAATTTGCTTTTTACGCAAACATTCATGAAGATTTGGTGATTACATATGACCATTAATAAACAATAAAAATCTACATATGAAACAATTAGAAGGAAAAGTAGCACTCATTACCGGAGGTACAAGAGGTATCGGAAGAGGAATTGTAGAAGTTTTTGCCGCTCAAGGAGCTAAAATTGCTTTTACCTTTGCTGGTTCTGTAGAGAAAGCTCAAGAATTAGAAAAATCTCTAAGTAATACCACTCAAATTAAAGCGTATCAATCGGATGCGTCGGATTTTGATGCAGCTCAAAAATTGGTAGATGATGTGATGACCGATTTTGGAAAAATCGATATCCTAATCAATAATGCTGGAATTACCCGAGACAACCTGATGCTGAGAATGTCCAAAGACGATTGGGATACCATCATTAAAGTAAACTTAGATTCGGTTTTCAACCTGACCAAAGCCGTGATAAAACCAATGATGAAAGCCAAAGCAGGATCCATCATCAACATGACTTCTGTAGTAGGGGTAAAAGGAAATGCTGGGCAAGCCAATTATGCTGCGTCTAAAGCTGGAGTAATAGGGTTCTCCAAATCCATCGCTTTGGAATTAGGCTCCAGAAATATCCGTTGCAATGCCATTGCACCAGGCTTTATTGAAACTGAAATGACCGCCGCTTTAGACGAAAAAACCGTACAAGGATGGAGAGAAGCCATACCATTGAAACGAGGCGGACAACCAGAGGATGTAGCCAATGCCTGTGTGTTTTTAGGCAGCGATGCTTCTGCTTATATTACAGGGCAAGTCCTGAATGTAGATGGCGGAATGCTCACTTAAAATAAGCAAATATAAATCAACAATAAACCCAAAAACTTTGAACTTTTCCAAGGTTTTTGGGTTTTCAACTTAAATGCAACTATTGTCAATTTGAATTTAGATTAACAAATAGTCACATGTCAATAGTATAGTTTCCAACTGTTTAAAGATTAACCGATTTCATGAAAAGCATAAAAATACAAAATACCCACTACCATCGTCCGCTTCTGGTTTTTGCTATGAAGGAGGAAGCTGAAAATTTATTTGACGATTATCAGTTGATATTTACAGGTTTAGGTAAAATCAATGCAAGTTATACATTAACCAAAGCTATTGCAGCATATCAGCCAGATATCATCATCAACTTGGGAACGGCCGGAAGTACAAAATTCAATAAAGGATCTGTGGTTTGTTGCACCCATTTTGTCCAAAGAGATATGGATGTTACCGCTTTGGGATTTGACAAATTCTTAACTCCTTTTTCTCAAGAAAAGGCTATTCTAGAAGCAGGGTTGGCTTTAGATGACCTTTCTAAAGGAATTTGTGGCACAGGAGATTCTTTTGAAACCGAACACAAAAACACCGAATATAATGTCATCGATATGGAAGCGTATGCACTCGCTTTGGTGACAAAAAAAGAAGCAATACCATTTCTATGTTTGAAGTATATTTCTGATGGTGCCGATGGTTCGGCGGTGAACGATTGGCAGGTAGAGGTTAAAAATGCTGCACTTGCACTTCACGGCGCATTGAAGAATTTGAACCCTTAATGTGGATAAAGTTTAGCACACATTTAACACAATCATAGATTATTACCATTTACTTTTCCGTAAATTTGCAAAAATTTAAATAAAAACTAATATTAAAAATTTAATCTAAAAAATGTCATTAATAAAATCAATTTCAGGAATCCGTGGGACGATTGGTGGGAAAGTAAACGACAACTTGACTCCATTAGATGTAGTTAAATTTGCATCGGCATTCGGAACTTGGCTTCAAAATACCAATAATAAAAAAGATTTAACCATAGTCATTGGTCGTGATGCCCGTATTTCAGGACAAATGGTTTCTAGCTTGGTTTCTGCTACCCTACAAGGTTTGGGAATTTCTGTAATCGATTTAGGACTTTCTACTACACCTACTGTGGAAGTGATGGTGCCCGAACTGAAGGCTGATGGAGGTATTATTTTAACGGCATCTCATAACCCAAAACAATGGAATGCTTTGAAATTATTAAACAACAAAGGCGAATTCATTAATGCGGATGAAGGAGCAATAGTATTGGACCTTGCAGAAAAAGAGGACTTTAACTATGCTGAAGTAGATCATTTAGGCGCCTATACCACCCGAAATGATGGCTTTGATATTCATATCCAAAAAATATTGGACCTACCCATGGTAGATGCCGAAGCAGTACAAACCAAAAAATTTAAAGTGGTATTGGATGCTGTTAATTCTACAGGAGGAATTTCTCTTCCACCTTTATTGAAAAAATTAGGCTGTGAAGTGGTAGAATTATACTGTGAACCCAACGGACATTTCCCCCATAATCCGGAACCATTAAAGGAACATTTGGGAGATATATGTGCCTTAGTGAAAAAAGAGAAAGCCGATTTGGGTATTGTAGTCGATCCGGATGTAGATCGATTGGCTTTAATAGACGAAAACGGAGAGATGTTTGGGGAAGAATATACTTTGGTAGCCGTAGCTGATTATCTCTTAAAACATAAAAATGGTGTTGCCGTTTCTAATCTTTCTTCGAGTAGAGCCTTAAGAGATGTCGCCAAAAAGCACAATTCCGAGTATTTTGCATCGGCTGTGGGAGAGGTAAATGTCGTTACCTTAATGAAAGAAAAAAATGCGGTAATCGGCGGCGAAGGAAACGGTGGTATTATTTACCCAGAATTGCATTATGGGAGAGATTCTTTGGTAGGAGCAGCCTTGTTTTTAACCCACTTGGCTAAAGAGAATAAAACAGTTTCCGAACTTAGAGCCACTTATCCACCGTATTTTATGGGCAAAAAGAAGATAGACCTACTGCCAAACATAGATGTGGACGGACTTTTGGATAAAATGACAACTGAATATCAGCATGAAGAATTATCCACCATTGATGGAGTGAAAATAGACTTCGAGAAAAATTGGGTACATCTTAGAAAATCCAATACTGAACCTATCATCCGTATTTATACCGAAGCATCAACACAAACTGAAGCAGATGAACTGGGGGATAAAATGATTGAAAAAATAAAGAGTTTGATTTAGTAAAAATGATGAACTTCATTTAAAAACTAATGCTCAATTTATAATAATTAAAATAAATTTTCAGATCCTATAATTTATTTTAGCAACTGAAAAACAACGATACATTGGAAGAATTTTTTGAAAACGAACTGGTTCAAAAGTTCGAAAGAATGATAGAAAATAATGAAGAAGCCTACTTTGATACCGATGAGTTGGAGGAAATCATTATTCATTATTTGGAAATGGGAGATATAGAAATGGCTGAAATATCAGTGAATTTCGCTTATAAAATACACCCCAATTCCACCAACATAAAAACCAAAGCACTGGAAGTTCTTTTGGAATTAGAAAGATACCCTGAAGCGAAAGAAATTATCGAAGAGTTGAGAGAAAACTCAATGAATAATACCGATTTCTTGGTTTGTTGTGCTAAATATTATTCAAATCTTGGTCATACCAAAAATGCAATCGACTATTGTTTTAAAGCTTTAGAATTGGGCGAAGAGGAAAACTTTTTACACAATTTTATTGCCGATGAAATGATCAATATGGGCGATCCTTTTAATGCATTGAAACACTATCAACAAGCATTGAAAGCGGATATTTATGACGATTATGCCTTGGAAAACATAATGTCTTGTTTTAACAGGATGAATAAAAGTGATGAGGCAATCGACTTTCTTAACCATTATTTAGACCAATATTCTTATTCCGAAACTGCTTGGTTAGAATATGGACAGTATTATTTTAACAAAAAAAATTATAAAGAAGCACTTAAAGGATTTGAATTTCTTTTGGCGATAAATAACAGTTCTGTAGGGGTATATGCCAATATTGCCGCTTGTTATGAAGCCATGAAAAAATGGAAGAAAGCCATAGAAATTTATGAAGAATCCTTGGAATTTGAGTTTACTAAATCCTATACTTTTTATAAAATAGGATTGTGCTATCGGGCTTTGAAACAAAGGGCTGCCGCACTAAATGCATTTCAAAAATCCTTGCGAGAAGACCCACAGTTTTATCTATCCATGATGGAGCAGAGTGAGTTGTACGAGGAAATGGGCAGTATGAAAGAGGCTTTACATTTTGCCAAAGAAGCGGCATTGCTGAACGCCAATAATTTAGACTATCAAAAAAAGTTAGCCTATCTGTACATAGAAGCTGGTAAATTTGAAGAAAGCTTGGAATGCTTAAACAAACTGATTGATGCTGAGCCCGATCGGTTTTATAATTGGTATGCTTATATAGAAGTTCTTATGCTCATAGGCGAGTATGAAGAGGCCATTACCATACTAAATTCTGCTTTAAAAACACATCAAAGAGCAGAATTATACTATCAGCTGAGCAATTGTTATCTACATTTGAAAATGACATACGAAGGAACACAAGCTTTAGGTGAAGCCATGTTTTTAGATGCAACCCTTTTGGAAGATATGAAACTGAAATATCCTTCCATTAAAGATGAAATAAAGAAAATAAAAACAGGTAAATAAGATTTTTTTTACCATTCAACTCATAATTTAAACCATTCAGAAATAATTTTCTGAATGGTTTTTTGCTTTAAACTACCTTTGTTTTTGTAAAACTTACTTTCAAAATGAAAACTCAAAGTACCATTCTAGGCTTATTATTTTTTTTAATATTCTTTAATACTTCGTTTGCGCAAGTGCAGATTTCGGGAAAAGTTACCTACAGAGGGAAACCAATAAAGGATGTTAGCGTTACCCTAGTGGACACCTATGACGGGGCAACCACCAATATAGATGGTTTTTACTCTTTTAAAACAACAGAGCAAGGGAAAAAAGTATTGAAATTTACCAATGATAAATTTATTGAAGATTCGGTTACGATTAATCTGGAAAATAAAGATTTAATACAAAATATTAGTTTAAAAGAACGCATCAACGAGATAGATGCTGTTACCATCACTGTAGGCAGCATAGAGGCTAGCGACAAAAAACGAGCATCAGCATTGCTTTCGCCTATTGATATTTATACCACAGCGGGCACCAATGGACAAATATCCTCGGCATTGAATTTCCTTCCCGGTACCCAAAAAGTAGGTGAGTCCGAAGGTTTGTTTATCCGTGGGGGTAGTGGCGCCGAATCCAAAATATTCATGGATGGTAGTTTGGTGAATAATTATTTTAGCAACTCCATACCCGGAATTGCGGGTCGGGATCGATTTAATACTTCTCTTTTTAAAGGAAATATTTTTTCTAGTGGCGGTTATTCTGCTCTATACGGACAGGCTTTGTCGGGTATATTGATTTTGGAAAGTGTGGATTTGCCCGAGACTTCTTCCTTTGATGTTGCTGCTTCACCCTTGTTTTTAAGTGGAAGCTTCCAACGATTATCTAAGAAAAAAAATTATTCTTTTGGAGCAAGTTTGGGTTATTCTAATTTAGCTTTAATGCAAAAATTATTACAATTCAACACTCAATTTACTACACCACCACAAGGTTGGAATGGGGATGCAAACTTCCGTTGGAAAACAAAATCTGGAGGAATTTTGAAGTATTATACCAATTGGGATCAAAATAAAATGGCCATAGAGACACCAAGTTTAGAACCGAATGCCGACCAAACCCAAACGCAACTTTCTGCATTTAATAATTATCACAACCTTTCATTTAAACAAAAATTGGGTCAATATCACTTAAATGCAAGTACTTCCTACGCCTATAACCAGTCCGATTTAGTGTTTAATTCCTTTAACGAAGGACAAAATATCGCTCATATTCTTTTGAAAAATGAAGGAAATTATTGGAATGCAAAGGTAGTTTTGGAAAAAAAACTCAATGCTGTATCGGCCATTAGAGGTGGTTTTGAACTCAACAATACCCACGAAACCAATAATTTTGGCAAAAATTATAAAGATATCATTTCATCTTTGTTTACAGAAATGGACTGGGCATTCAGTAACAGACTTTCCACAAAAATTGGACTAAGAGCTGAAAATTCTTCATTTTTGGAAAAATTAAACCTTGCACCTCGATTGGCTTTGGCGTATAAATTATCTAAAGATTGGACCTCTAATATTGCGTATGGCGTTTTTTATCAAAATCCTGAGAGTAAATACATTAATGCACCCGCATCCTTAGGATTTCAAAAAGCGGAACATTATATTCTACAAATTCAGAGAAATTCTGAGGGGAGAACTTTTAGAATGGAAGCATTTATTAAAGAGTACCAAAATTTGGAAAAAACTTTCGGTAACGCTATGGCATCAACAATTCATTCAACAACTGGGGATGGCATGGCAAAGGGATTTGAGCTTTTTTGGAGAGATAAAAAATCAATCAAAAATATAGACTATTGGGTATCTTATTCTTACCTAGATGGGAAAAGAGATTTTTTAAACTATCCCACTTCTTTAGTTCCTAGTTTTGCGGCAAAACATACACTTTCTGTAGTGGCCAAAAAGTTTATAACCGAATGGAAAACAGGATTTAACTTATCCTACACTTATAATTCTGGCCGACCTTATTACGACATAGGCTACGAAAATGGGCAAAATGTTCTTAGAAATTCTGGTAGCGTAAAAGACTATAATTCTCTTAATTTTTCAGTAAACTATCTGCCGAATTTAGGAAAATCAGATTCCAAATATTTTACGGTTTTGGTATTATCAATCAACAATGTTTTGGGGAATAAGAATATCTATGGTTATCAGTTTTCCAATGACGGAAGTAGAAATTCAGCCATGGTTCCACCGATAGGCACTTTCGTTTTTGTAGGTGCTTTCATCAGTTTTGGGGTAGATAAAACCAACGATGCCATCAATAATAATTTGTAACTGAAGGTGCTGTGGTGAGATTGCGCTAAATTTATTAATTTTATACCCATAAAAACGAAATGAAATCCACGCATCATTTGTGGGAATAAATGTGAAATGAGAAATTTATTATTGATTGGAGCAATTTTTTGTTCAGGATTAGTCTTTGCTCAAGATGTTGAAGAAAGAAACGAGCAGATGTTAGAAAATTCCAATAACATCAATTTTATAGATGTTAAAATGCCTTTTTATCAATTAGTGGTCAAGGGTTGTGATCATCTAAAACCAGCAGAATTTGAAGGAGGAGCCTATACATTTAAAAAATTATTGACCAATTTTATGTATGACTACCTCAATACGGATATGTATAAACTAAATGGTGACTTTACCTTCATCATTACCATTGACGAAAAAGGGAATATCATACAGTCCGAAGGAAGTCCAAAAATCCAGAATAGCCATTATTTCTTTGATGATATGCAATATATTTTTAGAAGAATAAAACAAAAATGGACTCCTGCAAAATGCCAAGAGATACCAACTACCTCACAGGTAAAAATCAATATAAATTTTTCGTCTATGGCGATAGAAATTTAAAGAAATCGATATTTTCTTCTTTAAAACAAAGTAAATCTTATTTTACTTCACTATAAAATTCTAATGTTTTTGTCAAAAAGATTACCTTTGCAAATTATCAGTACTCTGAATGAAAAACATACGAAATTTTTGCATCATTGCACATATAGACCATGGTAAATCTACCTTGGCCGACAGACTTTTAGAATATACCAATACCGTAACCCAAAGAGAACTGCAATCGCAGACTTTGGACGATATGGATTTGGAAAAAGAAAGAGGAATTACCATAAAATCGCATGCCATACAAATGGATTATGAGTACAAAGGCGAAAAATTTGTGCTCAACCTGATCGATACTCCCGGACATGTGGATTTCTCTTATGAGGTCTCCCGTTCCATTGCCGCTTGTGAAGGTGCTTTACTCATTGTTGATGCAGCACAAAGCATTCAAGCTCAAACGATTTCCAATTTGTATCTAGCACTGGAAAATGATCTTACCATTATTCCCATTCTTAATAAAATAGATTTACCTTCTGCCAATCCAGAAGAAGTAACCGACGAAATCATGAACCTTATCGGTTGCGATTATGACGATGTATTGCGTGTTTCTGGAAAAACAGGAGAAGGAGTGCATCATTTGTTGGAACAAATTGTGGAAAGAATTCCTGCACCAGTAGGTGAACCAGACGCTCCATTGCAAGCACTAATTTTTGATTCTGTATATAATCCATTTAGAGGAATTGAGGCTTATTTTAAAGTGGTTAATGGAAGTATAAAAAAAGGGCAGAAAGTAAAATTTATGGCTACCGGCAAAACTTATGATGCCGATGAGGTAGGAACCTTAAAACTAAAACAAGCTCCTAAACAAGAAATAAAAACGGGCGATGTAGGCTATATTATTTCCGGTATAAAAGATGCCAGAGAAGTAAAAGTAGGAGATACAATAACTGCTACAGAAAATCCCGCATTGGCTCCTATTGACGGCTTTGAAGAAGTGAAACCCATGGTTTTTGCAGGGATTTATCCAATTGAATCAGAAGATTTTGAAGAGTTAAGATTCTCTCTTGAAAAGCTTCGTCTGAATGATGCTTCTTTGGTTTTCGAACCCGAAAGTTCTGCCGCATTAGGCTTTGGTTTCCGTTGTGGTTTCTTGGGAATGCTCCACATGGAAATTGTTCAAGAAAGATTGGACAGAGAGTTTGATATGAATGTCATCACCACGGTACCCAATGTGTCCTACCACGGCTATACCAAAAAAGACCCAGACACCATGATCCTCATTAACAACCCATCGGAAATGATGGATCCAATGACCATGGATAGGGTAGAAGAACCGTACATTAAGGCGTCTATTATTACCAAGTCCGATTTTGTTGGCCCAGTAATGACGCTTTGTATAGAAAAAAGAGGAGAAATAGTCAACCAAAGTTATCTCACCTCCGACCGAGTGGAACTCGTTTTTAATATGCCATTGGCAGAAGTGGTATTCGATTTTTACGATCGTTTGAAATCCATTTCCAAAGGGTATGCTTCTTTTGACTATCACCCAATAGGATTTAGACCATCCAAATTGGTAAAGATGGACATCCTCATCAATGGAGATATGGTGGATGCTCTGTCCTCGCTTATCCACGATAGCAATGCCTATTATATTGGAAAGAAAATGTGCGAAAAATTGCGTGAATTGATTCCTAGACAACAATTTGATATTGCAGTACAAGCCGCTTTGGGAGCCAAAGTTATCGCTAGAGAAACCATTAAGGCCCTGAGAAAAGATGTTACCGCCAAATGTTATGGGGGAGATATTTCCCGAAAAAGAAAACTCTTAGAGAAACAAAAAGAAGGGAAAAAGAAAATGAAACAAATAGGTAGGGTAGAAGTGCCACAATCCGCGTTTATGGCGGTTTTGAAGCTGAATGATTAATTTTTAAGAGATTAATAAACATAGAAAACGGATGCAATAATGGCATCCGTTTTTTAATTGATATTTCTGATTTAGAATCTTTTATACTTTATTTTCTAAACTTCAATACTTTAGTATTTGCTGATTGCAAAATGTAACTTCCTTTTCCAAGGCTCATACTTTCGATTTCATTGGTTTTAGAAAATCCTTTTTGTACCACTCTTCCCGACATATCAAAGATTTGATAGTCACCAAAAGATTTGTTTTTATTGGAGATTAATTTAATTTTATTGTCATCATTGTCAAAAAAGACAATTTCATTCGAGGTATTATTTTCAGTTGTTCCCAAGGTAGCATTACTTATTTTCAGTCCCGTGATTAAAATAGAAAAATTTCTAACCGCTGCAGGCGATGTGCTATGTTTTCGGATATACACAATTAAATTATTTCCAAGATTAGTGGTTGCGATATTGGCTTGCTTATAATTATCAACATTGTTCGTAAACCAACTAGTGCTTACCGCAGCATTCGCATTGGGAGAAGAGATACTGAGTGGAGCAAATGGTCGAGAATCTATAAATGGAGTTCCTTGTTGTCTGAATAAAATATCAAACCCATAAACTAATCTTCTGGAGGTATTATCAATCCCATCTGTACTTGTTTGTTCTGTTCCTTCATCGTCTGTCCAGCAGATAGAAGCTCTTGCAGAACCACCACCCGCAGTATTTCCAGAAACCGACTTTTCTGAAGAGGAATCGTTTGTCGGATTGGTTGTAAACTCAACTAATTTTGCACTTCCTCCAGATTGCATTTGTTTTATAGTATTAGCCGCTTTTTCCACATTCAATAGTCCCCAGCCGAATTTGGCATCGGGACCAGGATTACCCAAATCTTCAGCCGTATGCAACATCAATGCTTTTAATGAGGCGGCAGTCATATATTTGTTAAAGATGGATTTGTAATATTGTTGCAACAAAAGACCTGCGGCGGCGGCAACAGGAGCTGCATAAGAAGTACCACTAGAAGCAGCAACTTGTCCAGTGTATCCATTGTTGGAGGTGTACAAAGGAGCATCCATATTAGAACCTTGTGCTACCAAATCTGGTTTTACTCTACCATCATCGGTTGGTCCCCAGTTACTATAATCGGTCATCGCCTTGTTGGCTTCTACAGAGCCTACTGTCATTACATTTTTGGCAGCAGACGAACCTGTAATCATATCAAATCCACCTTTGTTCCAGTTTCCATTTACATGTTGTCCTCCATTCATGGCCGTTGGGTTTTGTTCATTTCCTACGGCTACAAAGGGTAGATAATTAGGAGTGGCTTTTAGCATGGTATCCCACATTTCCGAGGTTTGATCATAGGCACCAAATGTCCAAAGCGCAGTACCTTCTCCATTTCCATAGCCATAAGAATGGTTAGAAACCAAGAAGCCATTCCCAGCAAAAGCCTGCATTTCTGCAACATCATTATTCCAATCGTAGTTTTGTGAGGTAGCATCGGGAGCAACACCTTGTGCGGTATTTCCCAAATTTTTTCCTATTGCAATTCCAGTAACTGCCGTTTGATGAGCATCACCACCAGAAGAAGTAACCGTTTGCCCAGTTTGCATGGTTACTTTTCCGCTCAATAGTTCGTGGGTAGCGTTTACTTGTCCACCGTCCCAAACACCCAATACCATGTTTTGTCCCGTAATGTTCACACCAAGGCTACCTCCATTTTGTATGGAATTTACCTTTACGGTTGTATTGGCGGTTGTATCTTTGGTGTTAATGAATATAGGATTACCGTCCTTATCAATTCTTTTTAAAAAATAAGAATTGCCATTTTTGTAAAAGCTTCGTTCAACATTGCGGTGGGAGGCGAGGTATTGTTTCACATTTTCCTCGTCTTGTTGGTACGCAGCATCTAGTTTGGTTTTTATCAATGCCATTTCTTTGGGATTGATGTTTTTTACAATTTCTTGTCTATCTTCTACAGTTTGTGCGTAGCCAATTGACGAAGAAAGCATTGCAAGAATGAATACAGATTTTTTCATTTTTCTTGATGGTTTTAAATTGGGTTAGTGTTTATGATTGAATTTGTGTTTGATCTTTTCTATATCGTACACTTCCTTTATATTGTTTAGCGTAAGCGAAATGTTATTTTTCATACAAATACATAGGACACGAAAGAGTAAAAAGGCTTTCATTTTTTATTGTTTTCTAATGATACAAAGTAACCTGATGAAAGAGCTTTCCAAAGAATTTTTGAGTACGAAAAAGGAATAAAAAGAGGATGAAAAAAGGATGAAAAAGGATAAAAAAAGAACGAATCTATAAAGACCCGTCCTTTTTTTGTGTTTAAAATTTATAATAAATTTTGATAGACAAAGCATTAGCTATTTTTATTAATTTTCTCTCGCAATTCGCTTCGTCCACTTACTTGTAGCAAGTCGTAGATGGTTTTTATGTGGTATTTTACCGTGCTT
Organism: Bacteroidota bacterium; assembly: GCA_018266955.1. Taxonomy (GTDB): domain Bacteria; phylum Bacteroidota; class Bacteroidia; order Flavobacteriales; family Weeksellaceae; genus Amniculibacterium. Next base: position 58,105 of record JAFDZI010000016.1, on the reverse strand, counting down.
TCGGTGATGGAAATTTTATTGGCAATTTCTTTATTGGTTCTCCCTTCACAAATCCAATCGATAATTTTCAATTGCTTTTCCGTGAGGTTAAATTCGGAAAGTGATAAGTCGGATTTCGAATATTTTTTAGAAATCTCAATGAGTTCCTGTTTCATTCTTTCTATTTCTTTTTCATATTCAACATTTCTTTTTTTGTAAAAAGAGGACTTTCTATAAAACCAAACAGAAATTGCCAATAATAAAATACATGAGAGTATGGCCAATACCAACTTCCAAAAATTAACATTTTCTTTAATTGTATTTTCCTTTGTTATGATTTTTTCTTTTTCTATATGCAAAGCACTTAGATTTTCCGACATATCATATATATTACTGAGCGAATCATATTTTTTTTGAAAAATGTATGACTTGTCTATTTCATGATGTTCTTTATATAAATTCATCATCACTTCGGTTGCATAAAGCTTGTACTTCAGAATAGAACAAGAGTCTGCTATGCTCAAAGTTTCATAATAAATTTTTAGGGCTTCTTTATCAGATTGGGTTTGTGCATACAGTAGTTGCATAATTTTCCCATTCACCACAGGGATATCGCAAGGCGATGTTTTCTTAAGCAGTTGTATTGAGTTCTGATAACGAATTTGGGCTTCTTTATATTTCTTCTCCAAAAATAAGAGATAACCTTCTTGCATAACAAGGTATGCTTCGGTATCTTTTGGAAGGGATTTATAAGCAGAATGCCTAATTCCTTCCATCATGGTTTTTGCCTTTGGATAATCTTGTGTGTCAAAATAGGCAAATGCCAAGTGGGCATCAATATGATTGTAGTACTGGGTTAGTTTGTTTTCTTTCGCTAATTTTTTTGCCTCGTTTAAATACCCGATTACAGATGTATAATCCTGTAATCTTTTGTAGGTATTGGAAAGCAAAACATAAACTTCTATTTTTTCTTCACCTTCAGTGTTTTTTAACAACTGAAATAATGTATCTTGAGCCTTTTGGTATTGACTTTTGTTGTTGTAGGAGTCAATCGTTTTCGCTAGTTTTCCATTGATATTTAATTGACAATGGAAAAACTGGGTGATGATTAAAAAAAATAGTAGGAAAGATTTACTTAAAATTTTATAAGTTTTTAAATATGAAATCGGCATTAACAAGCTTTTACAATTAAACACGAATGAAGATTGTCGATTGACTCCGTCGAACCACTTCGTTAGGTTTCCATATGATCTTTACAAAACAATAGAAATCTACATATGAAATGAATAAATGATAATTCATAAAAAATGATTAAACGATGAGATATTGTTTACTTCGGCAATCCTGACTTCCAAGCTCTTTCTGCACGAATAACGGCGAGTTGTTCTTTCCAATCCATATATTTCTTTTTGAAATTGGCTTTCATCAAATCATCAAATTTTCGTTGTACAGTTAGGTTCCAAAGAGAATGTGCTTTTACCGCCCAAGATTTGTCCCAAGCCCTTAGTGAAATAGAAAAACTACCGTCCAAATATTTCATCCAATGCCACCATCCTGTAGGCATAAATAAGGTGTCGCCATGTTCCAAGAAACATTCTATTCCCTCAACGCCATTTAGTGCAGGAAATTTTTCAAAATCCGGATTGACAATATTGTAATCTTCTAATGCATAAGTAGCATACGGGATTTGATAGAGCCTTTCTCTCCATTTATAATCAAATAATAAAATATGTTTTCTGCCATTAAAATGGGTATGGAAAATATGCGCCATATCGATATCGAAATGAAGAAAGGTCTCAGAACCTTGACCGCCAAAAAACATGGTGGGGTATTTATCTAAAAAGCCACCCATCAATTCTTTGGGGAAAACATAATCTTTTAATAATCCCGGTGCTTTTTTTATCGGATCAAAGAGAAAAATTCTAAGATCAGTAGGTTCTTTTTGGATCAAATCGATATAATCGCCAAATTTCATTTCAGCTGCAGATGCATTAATAGGAGCTGCTGGGTCGGCTTTGGAACTATCATATAAAGGAACGGTTACATCGCCTACCACCTCTTTCATATAATCCATTGTCCATTTTTGGTAAGCAGGCCATTTTCTAGCCATGTTTTTAATGACGACTGGTGTTCTTGTTTTTAGGTATTTTTCTTCAAAATCCTCTTTACTAATGTCTTCTACAACATCTATCGGTTTTAATTGTAATCCCATTTTGATCTGTATTTATAAAACAAAAATATTAATTTTTTTCTTTTTCATCTAGTTTCATATTTACAATTCCGTAAAGAAAATCAACATTTAAGACGCAAAAACCAACCAATCAAGGAAAAAAATTGAACTATAATTTTAAAAAAAGCATATCTTTGACAAAGATTTTTTACAACAATAAAATATTATAACAATGAAAAAATTATTATTCAGTTTGGCATTGGCTTTAGTAAGTTCAGTTTCTTTTGCACAATCGGCTTATGAGAAAATAATGACCGAAAAAATATCCATTCTAAATAAAGCACAAACCACAGACGAATTGCAAACTTCTTATGATGATTTTGTGAGAATAGGCTCCAAAGAACAAAAAGAATGGTTGCCTTATTACTATGCTGCCTACGCTGCTCTGCAAAAAGGAAGATTGGAAATGAGAAATGGCAAAACCAACGATTTAGACTATTATGCTGGGTTGGGAGAGAAATTTGCTACAGTAGCAGAATCTCTTTATCCAAGTGCAGAAAATCATATCTTGTTGAAAATGAGCTATACCCTAAGAATGTTGGTTAATCCACAAGAACGATACATGACTTATGGTAAAAAAGCTGCAGAAGAACTAGCAAAAGCAGAAAAACTCGATCCAAATAATCCTAGAATTTCTCTTTTGAAGGCAGAAGATATTTATTTTACTCCAACACAGTTTGGTGGCTCTAAAGAGAAAGGATTAGTACTTTTCCAAAAAGCATTAGACCAGTACAAAACTTATAAAACTACTTCTACTATTAGCCCTAATTGGGGGAAAGAAGAAGCAGAATATTTTGTGACTCAAAAACCATAAACCAATATATAGGTTAAGCTTGCAATGCCGTTTCTATTAGGAAGCGGTATTTTTTTATTCAGTCCGTAATTATTCCCGTTCAGCAAAGTTTTTTTTAGTTTTTAAAAATATGAAGGTACTTTTGATTTCAGTTTTAAAAAACGAATCTTATGTTTAAAGAAAAGTTTGAAAAAGGAATAAAAATTTTGTTTTGGATGGGTTGGATCATCGGGACACTTATTTTTCTTATAGCTACCCGAGAAAAGACATGGACAAATTATGCCCTCAGTCTTTTAGTTTCTTTTATGTACTCTTTTGGTTATGGCTTGTCCAATGGTTTGCTTAACGATTTTCTTGACCAAAAGTACCCATGGCTCACCCATACCAAGCAAAGAGCCATAACGGCAATTATTGGCACTTTGTTATTAAATTTTGTCATGACCTATCTTCTCAATTATATTAATTTGGTTATGATACAAAGAGTACCATCGCAGGATTTTTTTAGTTCTAAATACAATTTCACCAATTGGTTCTTTATCAACTTAGCATTGATGGTTACCGCATTCATGCATGCAAGAGGCTTCATGTTGGCAATGAAGGAACATGCCAAAGAAAAAATTGAAGAACAAAAAGTGATTGCCAATACAGCCAGCGCACAGTTTACCAGTTTGAAAAACCAGCTCGATCCCCATTTTCTATTCAATTCACTCAATGTATTGGATGCCCTTATAGATGAAGACCCCAAAAAGGCACAGAAATTTACCCATCAATTGTCCAAAGTCTATCGATATGTACTAGAACAAAAAGATAAAGAAAAGATATCTGTTCAACAAGAATTGGATTTCGCTAAAGTATATTCAGAACTGATGAAAATGCGTTTCGAGGAGAGCCTGAAAATAGATTTAGAACAAAAGAATAGTTTCAGTTCTGTTTTTGTTGTGCCACTTTCTTTGCAACTATTGTTGGAAAATGCCATGAAGCATAATTTTGCCACAGCAAACAACCCACTGATGATAAAAGTGTATCAAGAAAATAATTTTCTAGTGGTCGAAAATAACATACAAGAAAGAGAAAAACTAGACCATAGACAAGGGATAGGCTTAGCCAATATAGAAAATAGATATGCATTGCAAAGTCCCAATAAGGTTATTATCGAAAAAAGTGAAACTTATTTTAAAGTAAAACTCCCTTTACTGGAAAAGTAAATGAAATTTATTACCTATTCATCATTTTATTTGTCTTAAACTAAAACATCACAACATGACTCCCCTCACCACCATCATCATAGAAGACGAAAAACCATCGGCCAGGAAACTTCAAAAATTACTCTCCAACTTCCCCGAAATCGAAATCGTGGCCGTTTTAGAATCGGTACAAGAAAGTGTGGACTATTTTAAAAACAATCCCCATCCGAGTATTATTTTTAGCGATATAGTCCTGGGTGATGGCTTGTCTTTCGATGTATTCGAACAATGTAGGCCCCAAAGTTTTATCATCTTTACCACCGCTTTTGACGATTATACACTGAAGGCTTTTAAACTTAATTCCATTGATTATTTACTTAAACCAATTGATGAAGACGAATTGGCCATAGCCATTAATAAGTTTAAAAAAATGCAAGAAACATTGCCCAGCAACTCTTTGCCAGATTATAAAAGGATGATGAAAGAAGAAAAACCAAAACTCAATAGAATATTGGTGAAGATAGGTTATCAGATGAAGATCATCAACATACAAGAGATTTGTTGTTTTTATTCCAATAACAAAATGGTTTATGCACAAACCCAAGAAAGAGCCTATCCCACGGATTTTTCTCTGGAAGAATTGGAAACCGTCCTGCCCGAAGCTCAATTTTTTAGAACTAACCGACAGGTAATTATTCAGCTATCATTCATAAAAAACATCATTACATCTCCTTTGTATAAAGTTGAATTAAGTAGGCAACCAGAAGTTGAAATTACCGTAAGTAGGGAGCGAGTAAAAGATTTTAAAAATTGGCTGGTGGGATAAAAGTAGTTTGGGATTTTTGACAGAGCACTTCAAATTTCTTACATTTGCTACTTATGAGCTTTTAGCAATTGATAAAAACACTATGTTCCCAAAAGTAAATCCTACACAAACCCAAAGTTGGCAGTTTTTGAATGAAATTTTTGCCGAAAAAGATTTTGATTTAAGAAGTTTATTTCATGAAAATCCTAACCGATTCAAAGATTTTTCTATTGAAAAGGAACATTTTATATTCGATTATTCCAAAGGGCTATTTGATGAAGAAGTTTTGGAACTTTTGTTTTCATTGGCCGAGGAATGTCAGTTGAAAGCAGCAATGGAAGCTTATTTTTCTGGGGAAAAAATTAACGAAACCGAAAACAGAGCGGTTTTGCATACTGCACTTAGAGATTTTTCCGATGAAGAAATTTTGGTAGATGGAGAAAATGTACAGCCAAAAATTAAACATGTACGCCAACAAATGAAGGAATTTACCCACAAAATTCTTTCCGGCGAACATTTGGGCTATAAAGGAAAACCCATTACCGATGTTGTAAATATTGGCATTGGAGGATCAGATCTTGGTCCGGCCATGGTCTGCAAAGCGTTGGCATATTACAAAACACCACTCGATGTACATTTTGTGTCCAATGTAGATGGCAACCATTTGGCAGAAGTGCTCAAAGATTTAAACCCAGAAACCACTTTGTTTATTATTGCGTCCAAGACTTTTACAACGCAAGAAACCATGACCAATGCCTATTCTGCTAAGGAATGGTTCCTAAAGTCGGCCAACGAATACGATGTGGAAAAACATTTTGTTGCTCTTTCTACCAATATTTCGGCAGTATGTGATTTCGGAATTTCCAAAGATCATATTTTTGAATTTTGGGATTGGGTTGGCGGTAGATTTTCGTTGTGGAGTGCCATAGGACTTAGTATTTCATTGGCCATAGGCTACGAAAACTTCGAACAATTATTGCATGGTGCTAATGAAATAGATCATCATTTTCAAAATTCAGACTTCCAACAAAATATTCCTGTCATCATGGGACTTTTAGGGATTTGGTATCGGAATTTTTTTGCGGCTACTTCATACAACATTGCACCATATTCTCAGTATTTGGAAAAATTTCCAGCCTATCTACAGCAATGCGATATGGAAAGTAATGGAAAATCGGTAGATAGAAATGGCGATTTTGTGGACTACGAAACAGGAGCTATTATTTGGGGTGCAGCCGGAACAAATGGGCAACATGCCTTTTTCCAACTGATTCACCAAGGCACAGAACTGGTCCCGGTGGATTTTATTGCTTTTGCAAAATCTTGTCATACCGTTTCGGGGCATCAAGAAAAATTGATGGCCAATTGCCTTTCTCAGGCACAAGCACTGGCTTTTGGTAAAACACTAAAAGAAGTGGAAACGGATAAAGAAGCAACACCGCAGACTAAAGTTAAAAATCTTTCACCTTATAAAGTTTTTCAAGGCAATACACCGAGTATTTCTTTAATTTTTGACGAGCTCAATCCCCATACTCTTGGTCAACTTATTGCCTTATACGAACACAAAATATTTGTTCAAGGAGTTATTTGGAATGTCTTTAGCTTCGACCAATTTGGAGTAGAATTGGGCAAAAAGATTGCCAATAAAATCCTATCGGAAATAGAAAATCAAGAAATCGTATCTTTGCACGATTCATCTACTGTAGGATTAATGAATTTTTTTAATAGAAACCACTAACTCATGTTAAGGAAAATATATTATAAACTTACTCCGGGAATGCGAATGCTGGCAAGAAAAGTCTATTATTTGCCTGTGGATTTTTATGAAAAAATGATTGTAAAAACCAATACAAACACTCCTTCTAAAGGAGATATTTATGTTGGCTCCGGCGATTTTGTTTTGCAAGGAAAACACCAACTTCATCTATTGCAAAAACATATTGATTTGCAACCCAAAGATAAGGTATTGGATGTAGGATGCGGAATAGGTAGAACGGCAATGGCGCTTACAGAGTTTTTGTCTTCAGAAGGGACTTATCATGGTTTTGATGTAGTGGAAAAAGGAATCTCTTGGTGTAATAAAAACATCCATTCTCAGTATCCTAACTTTCAATTTCAGTTTGTACCCCTTAGAAATTCATTGTATAACTCATACACCAGAGAATCCAAAGAGTTTCAGTTTCCTTATGCGGATTGTTCATTTTCCAAGGTCTATCTTTTCTCTGTTTTTACTCACATGACAATTGAAGATATACAACAGTATTTGAATGAAATTTATAGGGTTTTAGAAACCGATGGCTATTGTTTGGCAACATTTTTTATTTATAAAAAAGAGGAGGATTTAAACAAGAATGAAGGTTTTAAATTTGAATATGAAAAAAATGGCTATCGCTTATTAAACAATTCATTGGAAGAAGCCAATATCGCTATAGAAGAAGAAAAACTTCATGCAATGATTGAGCAAAGTGGACTGAAAAATGTGAATTTCATTAAAGGATTTTGGAGTAATTTTAGGCTGAAATCAATAGATAATGACTTTCAGGATATTGTAATTTTGAAAAAGTAAAAAGAAAGAATATGGCTCAAATTTTAGATGGTTTAAAAGTTTCCAAAGAAATAAAATTGGAAATTAAAGAAGAAGTAAAAAAAATCTTAGACAACAAGAGACGAGCACCTCATTTGGTGGCCATCTTGGTAGGGAATAACGGGGCAAGTAAGGCATATGTAAATTCTAAAGTGAAAGACTGTGAAGAAGTAGGGTTTACCTCTTCCTTAGTTAAATTTCCGGCGACTGTATCAGAAGCAGAATTGTTGGAAAAGATTGAAGAATTGAATAAATCCAAAAAAGTAGATGGATTTATTGTTCAGTTGCCTTTACCTAAACAAATCGATCAAGAAAAAATCATTATGGCCATCGATCCAAGAAAAGATGTAGATGGTTTCCACCCAGAAAATTTTGGTAAAATGGCATTAGAAATGGATACCTTTTTGCCAGCAACTCCTTTCGGGATATTAACTTTGTTGGAAAGATACAACATAGAAACCAAAGGGAAAGACTGTGTAATTATAGGTAGAAGCCGTATTGTAGGCCGACCAATGAGTATATTAATGGGGAGAAAAGACTTCCCAGGAAACTCTACTGTTACCCTTACCCATTCTTACACCCAAGATATTGAAGAATACACCAAAAAAGCGGATATCGTCATCACTGCATTGGGCGACCCTCACTTTTTAAAAGGAAATATGATTAAAGAAGGTGCAGTAATCATCGATGTAGGAATTACCCGTGTAGATGACGATACAGAAAAAGGATACCACTTGGCGGGAGATGTAGATTTTGATAGCTGTGCCGAAAAAGCAAGTTGGATAACTCCTGTACCAGGGGGTGTTGGCCCAATGACTCGATCGATGTTGATGAAAAATACATTGATCGCCTACAAAACTTCAGTCTATAATGACTAATCAATAATGACGAAAGAACAAGAAATATTATTACAAGAAGGTAAAATGCTCCCCATCATGGAGCATTTTTATACTATTCAAGGCGAAGGTGCCCATACGGGTTTAGCTGCGTATTTCATCCGAGTGGGGGGCTGCGATGTGGGTTGCCATTGGTGCGATGTAAAAGAAAGTTGGAATCCTAAGCTTCATCCACTCATGGATGCCGAACAAATAGCCATTACCGCTGCTAGTCATTGCAAAACAATTGTCCTTACCGGTGGCGAACCTTTGTCCTATAACTTAGATTTTATTACCGCCAAACTCAAAGACCTAGGTTGCACGATTCATATAGAAACTTCCGGAGCCTATCCTCTTTCCGGACAATTGGATTGGATAACGCTTTCGCCAAAGAAAACCAAACTGCCTTTAGACGAAATTTACCAAAAAGCCAGCGAGTTGAAAATGATTATTTTTAACAATCATGACTTTGCATTTGCGGAAGAACAAGCGGCTAAAGTAAATCCGAATTGCAAACTTTATCTGCAAAGCGAATGGAGTAAACGATCCGAAAATTATCCGAAAATTACGGATTATATTCTCGCTCATCCACAATGGCAAGCATCTGTTCAAACGCACAAATACTTGAATATTCCATAATTATTGGAATAGAATTGACAAAGAGTTTTCTTAAAAAATCATGCAGAGACTAAGGTATTCTAAATATTTAAAAATATCGGTAATGTTGCTGGACCTATTGGTTATAGCCAGTGTTTTTGTGTATTTTTTTAGACTAAAAAACCCAATCATCAGTTCCGATGCTCAGGAGCAAAATTTTCTTTCGATTCTCCTATTGTCCTTATTTTGGGTACTACTGAGTACTAAGACTCGCTTGTACAGCGTTTCCAGAAATAGTACCTATACCCTCTACTTGGAAAGATACTTCAGCCACATGGTTGTTTTTCTTTTTGGAATTATCCTTTTGGGTAAAGTCAGTAACAATGATTTCATCAAGTCCGAAAGGTTTTTGATGGTCTTTGTACTCTTTTTGATTTTACTTTTCATGAAGAGCCTTATTTTCTTTTTCTTAAAATCTTTTAGGTCTTTAGGAGGAAACTTTAGAAATGTTATGTTTCTAGGGAAAGCAACCAATGCCACCATTATCTTAGAAGATATTTTGAAACAAAGAAAAGACTATGGTTTCAGAATTTTCCAAGCCAATCCATCCGATAGTTCGATAGAACAAATCACTAATTTCTGGAAACAAAAGTCCATCCATACGGTTTTCTTAAATTCAGAAAATTCGGGTTTAGACAAAGAAACCGAAGAAAAAGTATTTGCCGAAGCCGAATTGGCTAAAGTGAGAATAATTTTGGTGCCCAACATTATTCAGGATCATTATTTTAAGTATGAATTGAATTACATAGAAGCACAACCCATACTTACTCCTGCTAAATTCCCTTTAGACAACCAAACCAATTATTTTTATAAGAGAACCTTTGATATCGTATTTTCCAGCATTGTTCTACTTTTGATTGGCTCTTGGCTTTTTCCATTAATTGGACTTTTGATAAAATTAACGAGCAAAGGACCCGTGTTTTTTACCCAAAAAAGATATGGATACCACGATGAGGTTTTTCATTGCATCAAATTCAGAACCATGGTGGTGAATGATGAATCTTCTACTAAAACAACATTGGCCAATGACAGTAGAATTACAAAATTGGGAAAATTCCTCAGAAAGACCAGCCTAGACGAGTTGCCCCAATTTATCAATGTCCTCATTGGTGATATGTCGGTTGTTGGACCAAGACCCCACATGCTATTGGTAGACGATTTTTATAAACCCATCATCGGTAGATATTCGGTTCGAAGTTTGGTGAAACCTGGCATCACGGGATTGGCTCAAGTAAGTGGTTACCGAGGAGATAAGGAGGACAATATGGAGATAGAAATGCAAAAAAGAATTATGGCCGATGCCTATTATGTAAAAAATTGGAATATGATTTTAGATGGAATTTTAATCCTAAAAACCATATTTCTGATGGTATTCGGAGATAAAAATGCAAAATAAAATTTAATTTAATATAAATCAGAATGTTTAAAACACTCTTTACGAGAATAGGAGAATATTTTATGCTGATGGGGAAAGTTATGAAAAGACCCCAAAAGGCATCAGTATTTTTTAAAATATTAATGCGAGAAATTTACGATTTGGGAGTAAACTCTTTCGGATTGGTCGTATTTACCTCCATATTCATCGGCGCAGTAGTTGCCATACAGATGTACAATAACTTTCAAACTGCCACCATTCCCATTCCCATTGTCTTTGTAGGTTTTGCAACCAAAGCGGTACTCATTTTGGAGTTTTCACCCACCATTGTTTCCCTAATTCTGGCCGGAAAAGTAGGTTCATATATCGCATCCAGCATCGGAACCATGAGGGTAACCGAACAAATAGATGCCTTGGATATCATGGGAGTTAATTCGCCCAATTTCCTTATTTTCCCCAAAATTATCGCCAGTCTTATATTCAACCCTTTACTCATTGCTTTAAGTATTGTTTTTGGTATTTGGGGTGGGTATATCGCAGGTATTCTGACAGGAAATTGGACGACCAACGACTACATCATGGGAATACAACGCTATACCCCCAATCTTTTCTACTACTATGCATTTACCAAAACCTTCGTATTTGCATTCCTCATCGCCACCATTCCTGCCTATTTTGGCTATTTTGTAAAAGGTGGCTCCTTGGAAGTGGGTAGGGCCAGCACCCAAGCCGTGGTTTGGACCATGATTGCCATTATTATTACCGAATTAATTTTAACCCAACTGATCCTAAGCTAATGATAGAAGTAAAAAATTTAAGAAAAAGTTTTGGTGATGCCGAAGTTTTAAAAGGCATTTCTACCACTATGGAAAAAGGAAAGGTAAATTTAATTATTGGACAAAGTGGATCCGGAAAAACCGTTTTCCTCAAAAGTTTGCTCAATGTTTTCCAACCGACCAGTGGCGAAATATTATTTGACGGCAAAGACATTAACAAAATGAGCCGTGACGAAAAACAACACCTACGATCAGAAATTGGTACTCTTTTCCAAGGTTCAGCACTCTTCGACTCCATGACGGTGGAAGAAAACATCATGTTCCCATTGGACATGTTTACCAACCTAACCTATACCGACAAGAAGAAACGAGTGCAAGAGGTGATTGGTAGGGTACATTTGGTAAATGCCAATAAAAAATTTCCTTCCGAAATTTCTGGGGGAATGCAGAAAAGAGTAGCCATTGCCAGAGCCATTGTGAATAATCCGAAATATCTTTTTTGTGATGAACCCAATTCGGGGCTCGATCCTTATACTTCCAATGTAATAGATGATCTGCTCTTGGAAATTACCAAAGAATACAACACAACCACCATCATCAACACCCATGATATGAATTCGGTAATGACCATAGGTGAGAAAATTGTTTATCTCCGTTTGGGCATCAAAGAATGGGAAGGAAATAAAGACATTTTAATTAATGCCAACAATCAAAATTTAATTGATTTCGTTTATTCCTCAGAACTCTTCAAAGAACTTAGAAAATTTTTGTTGGATAATAATCAATCCTCCATACAAAATCAGATAACAAAAGACGAATAATTCCGTTGTTTCATTATTGAATTTAAATTATTATAAATTCGTTATCTAAAAAATCGTTTTTCAACTAATAATTTTTATCGATTTTATTAAAATAAATTAACCCTTTATGAAAAAAATTACCGCAATATTAGCAATCTTCGCTTCCTCTATGCTTTTTTCGCAAGCAAAATTCGCATTAAAAGGTCATGTGTTAATGCCTACAGAATCCTCTACCTGGAAAGATATAACCGGCACTTTATCGAATGCTATTGATGAAAAAGGAAAGAATTCTGTTGGGTACAATGTAGGTCTTTCGGGTAAGTTTTCTTTAGCTGGGACATTCTTTTTTATGCCAGAGATTTACTATACAGAATTTAAAAATGAATGGACAATAGCCAGTACCAATACCACTTTAATTGCTAAAAATAAAAGAGTGGATGTCCCTTTATTGGCAGGAATGGATCTTATAGGGAATTATTTTGGTGTTTTTGCTGGCCCAGTGGCTATTTTTAAATTGAAAAACAACCATTGGTACAATGATTATCAAGAAATACGAAGCAATGGAGATTTTACTCTTGGGTACCAATTAGGAGGACAGATAACCATAGAAAAATTCATTTTATCAGGTCGATATCAAGGTGCGTTTAAGCGAGAAGAAAGAAATTTCATCAACCAACAAACCGGCCACAACATACAGTACGACAATAGTCCCAATCAGTTGCTTTTGGGAATAGGATATCAGTTCTAATCGAAAATACTATGGAAACGACTAAGGAGCTGCATTTTTTTCTAATGCAGCTTTTTCTTTAAGTAGGGCTTCTATTTCTTTTTTCTTTTGTTCGTTTTTTATTGCTTTGCCCTTACTTAAATAGCCTACGATACCACCGATAATAAGGCCAATGCCTATTCCTCCCATAATACCCATAATGTGCGGAAGCGTGAGTTTGTCTATAGAAAAATCTGCTGTTAAATAGTAAAGAAATGCGGAAAGTCCTAATAAAACCAATCCTATGATGGTAATACTTTTCATTTGTCGATATTTATAGTTATTGAAAGGTTATATGGAAACCAAAAGAAGTGCTTCGACGAAGTCCAATGTCAAACTTCATTAGTGTTTACTGGCAAATACCTGTTAATGGCGTTTACAAAATGCTGATCATTAAAAAAAGTCCCAATACAAATTTGCATTGGGATAAGATATATCTATTTTCCTCCTGCTGCTTTGTAATACTGCAATGCTTTTTCCATATTGGCATTCAGTCCAGCAATTCTGTTTTCAGGGCCAGGATGGGTTGATAAAAACTCTGGAGGTCTTTGTGCTCCTTGCGATGCGGCTTCCATCCTGTTCCAGAAAGGAATGGCTTGTCTTGGGTCATATCCTGCCATTGCCATCAGGTACAGTCCCATTTGGTCCGCCTCGGATTCTTGTTTTCTTCCATACGCCAACAATGCTACTTGTGACCCCATAGGATAAGCTTGGTTAAAAATATTAGCCCATTGGGAATTGGATATAGCACCCCCCAAAATAGCACCTCCGTATTGGGCAATCATGGCTTGTGAAATTCTCTCGTTACCATGTCCTGCCAAAGCGTGCGAAACTTCATGCCCCATAACCACGGCCAGTCCTGTGTTGTCTTTGGTTATTGGTAAAATTCCGGTATAGACAGCAACTTTTCCTCCAGGCATACACCATGCGTTGAGCTGTTTGTCATCAATTAGTGCAAATTCCCATTGATAATCAGCAATATCTCCCTCTCTACCAATACTTTTGTAGTAATTATTAGCAGCATTTTTTATTCGGGTACCAACATCTACGATGCTTTTTGCCGCCGCAGTATTTTTAATTACTTTGGACTTTGAAAGTGTACCAGAATACTCTTTTAAAGCCATAGCATTTATTTCAGAATTTTTCACCAATTGAATGGACGATCTCCCCGTCATTGGGTTGGTGGTACAGGCGATCATTCCTAAAGCTAGAAATGCAGCACCTAAAAATCTAAGTTTTTTCATTCTATTTGAATTTTTGTTAAACGATGGTTTGTTCATTCAAAATTAATAAAAAATGAGTAGTTTTTATCCATTTATATAATGAATAGCATTATTTTTGATAGACAATAAAAGACCATGATCAAAAGAGTAACTAAATTGAAGCTTATGAAGTTGCTACTAACCAATGGATTTGAGAAAATCACCCATGAAATTAGACTCTTGAATAAGACCATAAAAAAAATAAATATCTACAAAATGAAAAATATAATATTGTCTATCGCATCATCGGTTTTGTTTTTACAAAGTTGTGCTTCTCAAATTTATATGGAACCCCAACAATTGGCCACAGTACTTCAGTCTGGTGAGTTTATGTTTACCGCCAAAAGAGCCAATCCGACCAATTATGCAGTCATAAATACAGTGTCTTCTATTCCCAATGCTACATCCACTCGAATTCTGGATTTGGGAACCGGCTACGGAATTCAGTTCAAAAATAAAGAAATGATTGTTTCTTTGCCTTATTTTGGGCAAGCATATAGAGCACCTTCGAATCCTGATAAAGCGTCGTTTCGATTTACATCCAAGGATTTCAGTATGCAACAATCGCAGGATAAAAAAGGGAAAATAATCTATACCATAGAGCCAAGAGACATTACCAATGTTCAAAAAATATATTTGGAAGTGTACCCTAAAGGCTCTGCCATGGTATCCATTAATGCAAGTGATCGACAGCCTATCTCGTATGATGGTTATATAGAGAAGTTACCAGCTGAGCAATAATCAATCATTCATTATTAAGGAAGAATAAAAAAACAGGCCCTAAGTTTATAAAAGCTTAGGGGCTGTTGCTTATAGGAGATGATTGCTTTTAAATATTTGTTGAACAAATTCAGCTGCTTCTGTACTTGGATTGGATTTTAATTCGGCTACACTATTTTTGTGTTGATTGTAGGATTGGTTCCCCCAATTTCCTGACTTTGTTTTTTGTAAAATCAATTCTTTTACCCAATAGTCAAACCTCTTTTCCGCTTGTTGTTTGCGTACTTCTTCGAATCTTCCGGAAGACTTTTTTAGTTGAATAAAGCTTTCTATCTGTTCATATACGGCTTCCAATCCTCTATGTTCCAATGCAGAGCCTAGGAGTACCGGTATTTTCCAGTTTTCCTCCTTTGGATGTATAAAATGTAAGGCACGCATCAATTCCAATTTTGTGTTTTTGGCTTTTTGAACGTTTGTTTCATCTACTTTGTTTATGAAAATTAAGTCCACCATTTCCATAATTCCTCTTTTAATCCCTTGCAATTCGTCGCCTCCGCCTATGATTTTTAAGAATAAAAAAACATCGGTAATGTCCGCCACGAGTACTTCGCTTTGCCCTACACCCACGGTTTCTATTAAGATATAGTCATAGCCAGCTGCTTCACATATGAGCATGGATTCAAAAGTTGTGTTCGCCACACCGCCCAAAAATCCAGAACTTGGAGAAGGGCGGATAAAGGCATTTTGTTCTTTTGCTAATTCTTCCATTCGGGTTTTGTCGCCCAAGATAGACCCTTTGTTCAGTGCCGAGCTCGGATCTATAGCCAATACCGCTACTTTTTTATCTTCTTTAATAGCCAATAAACCAAAACTTTCGATAAAAGTAGATTTGCCGGCACCAGGAACGCCCGTTATGCCAATTCGTATAGAATTTCCTGTATGGGGCATTATTTTTTTCAATAAGGCCTCCGATTGTTGCCGGTGCTCCGGTTTTTTGCTTTCCACCAAAGTTATAGCCTTACCCAGCATCCGGGTATTGCCAGAAATAACACCTTGGTATAAATCTTCTGTAGAAACTTTCATCAAAACAAAAATAATATATATATTTGAAACAAGTATTTAAATTGAAAGTTATGAAAAAATTATTTGCATTAGCAGTAGTTTCTACTGTATTGGTTGTTTCTTGTAAGTCTAAAACTGTTGCAACTGCAGAAACGAAAACAACAACTGTGAAAAAAGAAATTTCTGCCGTAGATTACGCCATGGGAAAAGATTTGTTTGAAAGTAAGTGCGGTAAATGCCACGACCTACCAAAACCTACAGAGTATTCAGCAGAAAAATGGGTGGGCATTATGAAATCTATGGCACCTAAAGCAAAATTAGACGAGAAACAATCGACTTTGGTGTACGATTATGTAACCAATTACAAAAAGTAATTCACTTCGAAAGCCATCTATTTAGATGGTTTTTCTTTTTTTTGGGCGTGTCCCTCGCCATGGCAATCCCCACCTTCCCGGGTCAGGCTTTCCATTCCAATCTTGGGCTTCGTTCCTTGCCCAAGGATTTCCATTACAATCCTTCACGCAAACAGTCCTTACAAAATGTAGAAATAAGTTCACCACCAACGGAATAGTGGGGGAAGAAAAAACATGATTAATTGTTAAAACAACCCAGGGTCTTCAGGTTTCTCATAATATTCATCAATCAAAAGATGTGGAGATTGAGCGGCAGAAACCGCTAATTGATCGCAGATCTCATTTTCGGGATGTCCATTGTGTCCCTTAATCCAATGGAATTTTGGGTGATGCTTTTGATAAAGAGGGTAGAATCTTTTCCACAAATCTGGGTTTTTCACTTTTTGAAAGCCTTTTTTTACCCATCCTAAAATCCATTTCTGATTAATGGCATCAGCTACATATTTGCTGTCGGTATAAATGTGGATTTCGTGCCCATTAGAAGTCAAATTTTCTAAAGCCACAATTACCGCCAAAAGTTCCATTCGGTTGTTGGTGGTTTTTCTATAGCCTTGTTGGTAGGTTTTTTGGTAATTTTTACCCACCACACGCATCAGTATTCCATAACCACCTTTGCCCGGATTACCGCTACAAGCACCATCTGTAAATATTTCTATTATCAAAAAAAATAATTTTCAAAGTTAAAATGGCATATCCGTATCGTCGTCGTCATTCATGGAAGAGGCAGTAAGATTATTGCTTCCTCCCATCGAAAAAGCAGAAGCAGGATCTATTGTGGTTCTTATTTTATCAAAGCCAGAGGGTTCGTTTTGATCCGAAAAATGAGAAGAACCATAGCCTGAATAGCTGGTGAGTGCTTCCAAATCGGCAAATTTACCCATGGTTTTTAGGAAAGCCAATCGTACATCGTCGGTAGAACCATTTCTATGTTTGGCAACGATAATCTCTGCTTGGTTTTCAGTAGAAGTCTGTGCATCTTCAGGGTCATTATCCCAAAATGGGAGTTTATAATATTCAGGTCTGTAAATAAAAGATACAATATCCGCATCTTGTTCAATGGCTCCGGACTCTCTAAGGTCAGATAGCTGAGGTCTTTTATTGGTAGCTGAACGCGTTTCCACTGAACGCGAAAGCTGAGAAAGAGCAATTACGGGTATGTTGAGTTCTTTTGCAATGGCTTTTAAAGATCGGGAAATCATGGAGATTTCTTGTTCTCTGTTGCCCGAGCCTTTTCCTCCACCAGCTGTCATCAGTTGAAGATAATCCACCATGATGATTTTTACATCGTGCTGCATGACCAATCGTCTGGCTTTTGCTCTAAAATCAAATATGGATAAAGATGGAGTTTCGTCTATGTACAACGGTGCGTTTTCCAATTCAGAAACATTGGTAAAGAGTCTTTGCCATTCATCGTCGGTAAGCGTTCCTTTTCTTAGTTTTTCAGATGAAATACCTGTTTCTGCAGAAATCATTCTTGTGATGAGCTGTACCGAAGCCATTTCCAGAGAAAATAAAGCCAAAGGATATTTGTGCTGCACGGCAATATTTCTAGCCATAGAAAGGATGAAAGCCGTCTTTCCCATTGCAGGACGAGCGGCAATAATGATGAGGTCAGAATTTTGCCAACCTCCAGTAAGTTCATCTAATTTGGAGAACCCAGAAGGCACCCCCGATAGTCCTTCTTTATCTTTTAGTGCTTTAATGGATTCAACGGCTTGTTTTACTAAGGAATTGGCCGTGTCAAACCCTTTTTTTATGGTTCCGTTGGTAATGTCGAAAAAACTTTGTTCGGCTTTATCCAAAAGTTCAAATACATCGGTAGATTCCTTATAAGAACTATCGATAACATTGGCAGAAACATTGATAAGACTTCTCAAAATAAATTTCTCCAAAATAATTCGGACATGATATTCTATATGGGCACTAGAAGAAACGCCCATTGTGAGTTCTATAATGTAATGGTCTCCACCAGCCAATGAGAGTTGTTCGCTTTTTTTTAGTTCTTGTATCACCGTGAGTAGATCCACGGGGTTGCTCTCCAAGTAGAGTTTGACTATGGTTGCAAAAATAACTTGATGTCTGGGGTCATAAAAAACCTCAGGGGTAAGTAAGTCTATGGAATAGTCCAATCCTTTTTTGTCGATAAGAAAAGTACCAATTACTACTTTCTCTAAATCCACAGCATTGGGTGGTATTTTCCCGTTTGCAATAGACATTTCTTTGGCAAAATTGCCATGTATTAAGGAGGATAAAGTTTCTTTCTGAGCCATGAAACAAAGATAGAGCTTTTCCTTTTTATCCGGCTAATATTTAATTAACAAAAAGGAGTTGTAGGGTTTAAGTGTTTTATTTACAGGGTGATGGGGTGTTAATAAAAAATGCTTCAACTGAATGAAGCATTTTTTATTTTGAGAAAGATAAATTGTTTTTTATTCTTTATTTTTCAATAAAATCCAACCGGTATAGGCAACTGGAGTTTTGTTGGCATCGTTTTCATTCCAAGAAATCACATACCAATAAGTGCCCGTATTCAGCCTTTTTCCTTGGAATTTTCCATCCCATTTATATCCATTGGTTTTATCGGCGGTCGCTACTTTTTTCCCATATCGATCGAATACATTGAAACTAAGATTTTCTTTATATGCCAATGCGGAATAATCAATTTCATCATTGATGCCATCGTTGTTTGGGGTAATGGCATTAATCAAATTAGGGACTGTAATTTGTAATGATACCGGAATACAATTGAAACTGTCTTTAACATAAACCATATTTAATCCTCTAGGAACTTGATTAAAGACATTTGAACTTTGCCAATCTATCCCATTCATAGAGTATTGGTACGGCGGTATTCCACTGGTTGCATTAATGGTAATGGTACTGTTATTTATGTCCACAGAAGAAATAATAGGTGCAGCAGAAGGAAGCACTTTAACCAACTGTTTGGTAACGCAATTGTTTTTGGTAAGATTTACCCAATAATTTCCTACGCCTACATTGGTGATGGTTTGTGTTGTGGCACCCGTACTCCATTCGTATGCAGTATAACCTGGCCCTGCATCCAAGGTGGTTGTTTTTTCGTTACAGATTACTTTGTCCACCAAAACAGCGGATGGAGATGGAGGAGTAACGGTTAAATTTATTTTAGCCAAGTTATAGCAGCCATTTGCGTAGGAAACTTTAGCATAAATTGTTTTTGTTTCAGAAATATAAGTAGTAGGATTTAGAATTTCATTGGCATTGTTTACGGCATCGGTTTGGTTTGGGTAATATTTAATTACTGCACCAGTAAGAGTCGTTACATTGGCCGTTGTAAGATTGAAAACTGCTTTCGTTGGAGTGTTTTCTATAAAACAACTGATTAAACTAGCTTCATTCACAGGGAAAGTAGGGTAAAATTCTAAATTAATCGCTCCGGTATTGGTACAGTTTTGTGGTGTGGTTACTTTTACAAATACTTGTTTTGGTGCAGTAGATGAATAGGCATTTGGATTGGTAATTTCATTGGTCCCAGCATTCAAATCCGCCATTGTTGGATAGTATTTTTAGTTACATTGGGATCTGCAATTACTGCAGCTGAATTCAAATTAAAAACACCAATGCCTGTATTGTTGTTGTTACATGCTTTTATGGTTGCCGGACTAAGGGTGATGTTTCCAAACACAAAATTAATTGGTCCTGTTTTTCTACAACTATTGATGGCATTATTGGGATCATTAGGATCTTCATAATGAATACTGTAATAATAGGTTGATGGAATATTGATGGTGTACGGAGATGTAATAGGATTGGCACCCGTAATGGCATCGTTGGTATTGGTATGATAAGTGATAAAAAAGTTAGGATTGTTGTTGATGATTCCAGCGTTTAATTGGGTGAAGTCATAGGATGCCGTTGTGGCACACATGGTAATTACCCCATCATGGTTGGGGCCTGGTGCAATAATAGGAAATGGTTGAACCCCAGGATTGTCAAAAGAAGAAGCTAAAGTGGCGGTACCTCCCCAGGTTAATCCGAAACCATTGGTGTTGGCAGAAAAGTTATCGACAATTAAATAATATGTTTCTCCAGGCTGAACGGTAAGAAACATACAATATCCTGTGCCACTAGCAGAATCGGTAGTATTGGTGGCAGTAAGGTTTAATCCTGTGTTTTGTGGAGGTGGTGCGTCATAAGAACAGCGAATGGGTTGTCCAAGATTGGTGCAATTGACATTGGGTCCGTAAACTGCCCAGTCGTAGTCGGCATTTCCATTGGGAACGATTTCGAAAGTAAGCGTCCCAGCGGTTGCTGCAGTAAATTTATACCAAACTGAAAAATGCTCGTTGGAACTTAAGCAACCGCCTAAAGTTTCTTGAACATTACCACTTCCGGAAGGAGTGTATGAAATGTTGGTGTTTCCACAAACAGCGATGGCGGTTGTGCAATCGGATTGTGCAAAAATATATTGTGAACACCAGAAAAGTGTAAGTAGGAATATTTTTCTCATATTAAAAAAATGTTCCAACAAAGTTAATAAAAAATACGAATTTAGTAATGGGTTAGAACATTTGCTTATAGAAAAAATAGAAATGATTGTTTTCTACCAAAAAATATCAATTCAAGTCAATAAAAAAAATCAACAATGAAAAATACATTGCTGATTGGTAGTTAATGATATATTGGAAGGATATTTTATTTCAGAGCATGTAGTTCAACCCCATGGTTGTCTTCGTTATTGTCACAAATATCAAAGTGCCTGTGCTCGTCTGTGTACAAATATAGATTGTGTTTTTTGTTTTTTTTTGAAAATAACTTTTTTCGTAGTGCGCAAACGCCCAATACGGCAAAAAATCCAATTCCGATGGCAGCTAAAATTTTAGTTTCTTGTTTCATATTTTTCATTTTGTTGTAGTGTTTCAGCAAATTTTATTCCTTTTAGTAAAGTTTAATTTTAAAATTTTGTTAATCTAAAATAAATTTTTGTTAAAAAGCACAGGTCTGGTTCAGGCATCAAAGCATAATATTAATAAATTCTCTTTACTTTTGCGCTTTATTTTGTTTTTATGTCGGATATAATACAACTTTTACCAGATCATGTAGCCAACCAAATTGCTGCAGGAGAAGTAGTGCAAAGACCTGCTTCTATCGTAAAAGAATTAATGGAGAACGCAATAGATGCTAAAGCGAATAAAATTGAATTAATCGTTCGGGATGCTGGTAAAAATTTAATTCAAGTAGTGGACAATGGTATTGGGATGACGGATACCGATGCCAGAATGGCTTTTGAAAGACATGCAACTTCCAAAATAAAAAATACAGAGGATATTTTTAAAATCTCTACTAAGGGTTTCAGGGGCGAGGCTCTTGCTTCTATCGCAGCCGTAGCGCAAGTAGAACTCAAGACCAAAAAGAAAGAATCTCCCATTGGAACCAATATTTACATTGAAGGTGGAGGACTACAATTTCAAGAACCGATACAGACAACTGAAGGTTCTAATTTCTCGGTTAAAAATCTCTTTTATAATGTCCCTGCTCGAAGAAAATTTCTGAAAAACAACAATATAGAATTCAGACATATTATTGATGAATTTCAGAGGGTAGCTTTGGCGCACGAGGGAGTAGAGTTTGATTTGTACCATAATGACGAGCCAATCTTTCGATTGAGAAAAGGAAGTCAACTACAAAGAATTGTGGATGTATTTGGCAGGAAAATCCAACCTTTGTTGGTTCCCATAAAGGAGGAGATGGATTGGCTGAAGCTTAATGGTTTTGTTGCCAAACCAGAAGGAGCAAAAAAAGTGAGAGGCGAGCAATTTTTGTTTGTAAATGGCCGTTTCTTTAAAAGCCCTTATCTGAACAAAGCGGTACAAGAAGCTTTCGAAGGTTTGCTACTGCCAGGTTATGTACCTTCTTTCTTTTTGTTTTTAGAAATGGATCCTGAGAAAATAGATGTGAATATCCATCCTCAAAAAACTGAAGTTAAATTTGAAGACGAACATTTGATTTTTGCCCTTTTACGGTCAACCATCAAAAGAGCGCTCGGAATTTACAACATTGCACCAAGTTTGGATTTTGATCGTGACACCAAGATGGATGATTTTTTTGGAAAAGAAAGTCCTTCTTCTCAGAATTCTACTTCTATAAAAGTGCCAGAAATAACAGTAGATAGAGACTTTAATCCATTCAAGGAAGAAACGATATCCCGACAGACAGAAATTCAAAATCTTGCCGAAATGTACCACCAAAGCATAGAAGCGGCTCCTTCAAAAATTAATCTTTTCGAAGATGAAGATTTTGACGAAGATCTAATGAGATTACCCAATGGGTATTGGCTATTCAACAAAGGCAATGCCACTCTGATGTTGGATTTGGGTAGAATGCATCGTTTGGTAATGAGCGAAAATAATAAGCAGCAAAAGAGAAACTCCAACAGCCATGCATTGCTTTTTTCACTGGAGTATCACATGAACGAGATTGAAAAAACAAAGTATAAGTCCATTAAGAAATATTTGCCAGATTTAGGCTTTCAAATGCAAATAGCCAACGAAAATGTACTTAGAATAAATGCTGTTCCTGAGGGGTTGAAAGAAACCCAAGTCATAAAATTTTTAGAAAATTTATTCGAAATTTTAGACTACAAAACCGAAGAAGAATTTATGCATTTTTACCAAAATCAATGGAATCATTTGCAAAGTAAATCCCGTTTCGATTTTATTTATAAAAATGATGCCGAACAACTCATCAAAGATTTTACTAATTTAGGCTTTCCAGAATTCCTGCCCAATGGGAAACGATGTTATCTGGAAATTCCCTTCGATGATTTTAAAAATAAATTTTAAGCCTTATGTTTCAAAATATTCCTCCTATAACGCGTACGATTATCCTCATCAATGTAGTGGTGTATCTCCTTACCAATCTCTTGATGGGAGGTGCTTTATACAATGTGCTATCGGCGTATTATCCTTTTTCTCCGAATTTTAGAATTTGGCAAATTCTTACTCACATGTTTATGCATGCACCGCTAGGACAAGGAATTGGCATTACCCATATTTTGTTTAATATGCTTACGCTATGGAGTTTTGGTCCCGTTTTGGAACAATCTTTAGGGCAAAAAAAATATTTGTGGTTGTATTTTCTTAGTGGTATTGGTTCTTTTTTACTATTCAATCTTTGGAATTTTTATCAAGTAAATCAATTGGTGTCCGAGTTGCAAAATTTGGGTGTCGATGTAAGTGAAATTTACAGAAAATCGGCACTTAATTATCAGGGCGATTTAACCATCGAGGCCAAATCGCAACAAGGAATTGAGCTTTCTCGTCAGCTATTTATGGATCTTAGAAGTCCTATGTTGGGTGCCTCGGGAGCAATTTTTGGAATTGTGGCCGCTTTTGCAACCTTATTTCCGGACGCCAAACTAATGTTTATGTTTATTCCTTTTCCTATTAAAGCCAAAGTATTATTGCCCATCATCATTGTGGTATCTATCTATCTAGGGCTGAGCGGAAATGTAGGAGGAGTGGCTCATTTTGCTCATGTAGGTGGGGCTATTGTCGGGTATTTTATGGCGCGATATTGGAAGAAAAATCGATTTAGAATTTATTAAATTTTGAAAGCGATTCGAATATTATTTACAGGAATTCATCTCCTCATTTTGCTTTTGCTAATGAGTGTATTTTTTAATACCTTTTTATCGCCAAAGTTGTTTTCGTATTTCAACTTGTTGTCTTTGGCATTTCCCTTTTTAATGGCTTTACATTGCTTATTGTTGGGATTTTGGATTATTCAATTCAAAAAAAGAGCGGTCATTTTCATTCTTGGAACGGTATTTTTTGTCCTTCCCACATTACGGTGGGTAAATTATCATCCGGTACAAAGCCAGTCAGCAGATTTAAAAGTGATTACATTTAACAATAAAAGCAAAAAAAATGCTCAGGACTATCTTAATGCGCAAAAGGCAGATTTGGTTTTTTTGCAAGAATCCGGAACTAAAGGGGCTTCTATGCCAGAACTTGATTTGAAGTATCAGACGGATCAAGAGTGGTTGTTATCAATCTATAGCCGTTATAAAATTCTGAAGCAAGGCACTTTTATGGAAGACAAAGAAAGAATTGGAAAAGCGCAATTTGCAGACATTTTGGTGAAAGGAAAAATTATTCGGTGCATTAATGTTTATCTGGAACCGTATTTTTTTGTAAAAAATAAAATTATGCCCAGTCAAGATATGGATCAAAATGAAATTAAAGGCAAAATCGTTTTATCCACTTTACTAAAAACCTTTAAAATTCATGCCGAACAGGTTTCGGAGATTAAAGAGTTTATCGCGAAATCTCCTTATCCTGTAATTTTATGTGGCGACTTTAATTCGGTTCCTAATTCGTACGAATACTACCAACTTTCCAAGGGATTGAGTGATGCTTTTGTACTTAGTGGATCGGGTTGGGCAACTAGTTTTCATGATTATAAAATTCCAATTAGGATTGATTATATCCTTAGTTCAAGTCAAATTAAAGCATTAACCTATCAAGTGGATCGCTCGGTGAACATTTCCGATCATTTTCCGGTGATTGCAGAATTTAAAATACTAAATGAATGAAAAAAATATATTTTGCTTTAGGACTGTTTTTTTGTTTCTACAATTGTTTCAAAAAAAATGTGGAACTCACTTATCCAGACAGTCCGTACATTGAACCAAAGTACGATACGACGCCTGTTGATTCTTTTTCGCCAGGGGCAACTTCTGCAGAAGTAGCTAGAAGAATTAGAATGTCTTCACAAAACTATCAAGACTCTTTGAAAAAAGCTCTTGAAAAAGAAGCGGAACTTAAAAGGCAAAAAGCCTTGGAAGAAAAACTGAAAAAAGAAGTTGAAAAATCCATTAAAATGGATGAAAAACCCGTGGACACCTCTCCCGAAAAACAACCTAAGCTAAGCGTTGATTGAGAGCCAAAAGAGGATCGATGAATTCTCTAGTATTGCTCAGTCGTGGAACTTTATTTTGTCCGCCCAATTTCCCTTTTCTTTCCATCCAAGCATAAAATAAATTTTCTTTTGCGATATGAACCATGGGCTTTTTGAGTGTCATGTTGTTATATCGTTTGGCTTCGTAGTCGGAGTTCACTGCTTTTAAATTATTGTCGAAAACCTCAATAAAATAGTTCAGATCACTTGGTTTTTCATCAAATTCAAAAATCCACTCGTGGGCACCACTTTCTCCGTCTTTCATATAAACGGGAGCACCTGTGTACTCTCTTATCGTTGCGCCAGAACTTTCGCAAGCCTTTGCCAAAGCCGTTTCTACATTATCTATCATCAATTCTTCGCCAAAAGCATTGATGTAGTGCTTGGTTCTCCCAGCCACACGAATTCGGTAGGGTTGGGTAGAGGTAAAAACGATGGTATCGCCTATCATATAACGCCATAACCCACCATTGGTGGTAATCACCATGGCATAAATTTTACCAATTTCTACTTGTTCTAGCGACAGGGTGTTGGGATGTTCTTGTCCTATTTCGTCTAATGAAATAAATTCATAAAATATACCATAATCCAGCATCAGAAGCATTTCGTCGCTGCCACTTTGGTCTTGTATGGCAAAGAAACCTTCGGATGCGTTGTATATCTCATAGTAATTAATCTCTTTTCCTATGATTTTTTTGTACTGATCTCGGTAGGGTTTAAAGCTGATGCCCCCGTGAAAAAAGACCTCCAAGTTGGGCCAAATTTCCGAAATACTAGCCTTGTTGGTTTCTTGTAAAAGCCTTTGTAATAGCACCATCATCCAACTAGGCACACCTGTTAAGCTGCCTACATTTTCGTTTCTCACTTCGGCTATGATGGCTTTTAGTTTGGTTTCCCACTCGGACATGAGCGAAACTTTTTTGGACGGCGTGGTGGTTATTTCTACCCAAAACGGAAGGTTGTCGATGAGTATGGCAGAAAGGTCTCCAAATTTTGAATTGAAATTTTCGTACAACTCGGCACTGCCTCCCAGTCTAAGATTTTTATTGACAAACAACTGGTTTTCGGGATGGTTGTTGGCATAGATGGACACCAAATCTTTTCCGGCTTTTAAGTGGCAAAATTCCAAACTTTCTTCGGTAATGGGAATGTATTTGCTTTTGGCATTCGTGGTTCCAGACGATTTAGCAAAATTTCGGATTTGTCCTGGCCAAATGATGTCTTTCTCTCCTTGTCTTGCTCGTTCTATAAAGGGTTCTATCCCTTCGTAGCTCACTACTGGGACTTTATTTTTAAAATCTTCGTAGGACGAAATACTACTAAACCCGTATTTCTTGCCATATTCTGTATTTTCGGCATGATAGAGTTGTGAGAACAAAACCCCATGTTGGGTATCAATAGGATAATCGATAAAATGCTGAATTTGATCGATTCTTTGTTTGATAAACCAATTAACTACTGAATTGAAGAGTGCTTTTGTTGCCATATTCACAAAGATAATTTTTTTTGATATTCAAAATGTGATTTTGAAATATTTATTTGTTTTGAATTTTCTGTATGAATGATAGTGAAAGTAAAAGGAATGAATCTTTTTGAAAAATTAAATGGTTGATGGATAAAGCAGTGGTACAAAGCCGGGAGACTTTGCTCAGCGGGAACAAATCATGCAATTGTGGGGATTGTAATGCTTGGTACAAGCGTGGGGAGACCTTTCACAACAGAGTTGTTTAATTGTGTTAAATTTTCACAGATAATCATTCATTCACTATTATTCGCTATTTTTGAAAAGTTTTTATTTTATGTTTTTATTAATTATCATTTGTAGAATCAACTAAAATATTAGTTTAATTAAATTCAATGTTTATGAACCTCTCCAAAATTAAAAATGTAGCACCTATTTTCCTTTTCATCCTAGGTGCTGGATACCCTAACTTACAAGCGCAAGAAATGAAATATCCCATTACCCCAAAGGTGGACCAAAAAGATGTCTATTTCGGTAAAGATGTGAACGACCCTTATCGTTGGTTGGAAAATGATCGCTCCCAAGAGACACAAGAGTGGGTGAAAAAAGAAAATATTTTCACCAACGATTATCTTTCAAAAATTCCTTTCCGTGAAGACATCAGAAAAGAGTTGAATGACATTTGGAATTACGAAAAAATCTCTGCGCCATTCAAAAAAGGAAACTACACTTATTTTTACAAAAACGATGGCCTGCAGGCACAATCCGTTTTGTACCGAACGGATAAGAATGGAAAAACAGAAGTGTTTTTAGATCCCAATAAGTTTTCCGAAAAAGGGACGACCTCTATGTCTGGTATTTCTTTTAACAAAAAAGGAACTTTGGTAGGCTATTCCATTTCCGAAGGAGGATCGGATTGGCAAAAAATCATCATCATGGAGGTGGGAACCAAGAAAATTATTGATGAACCTATCGTAATGAAATTTTCTGGTGCCTCTTGGCTGGGCGACGAAGGTTTTTATTATTCCACTTACGACCAACCCAAAGAAGGAAGTAGGTTGTCCGGAATTACCGATATGCAAAAAGTATATTTTCATAAGCTGGGAACCAAGCAAAGTGAGGACAAATTGGTGATTGGTGGACAAGATTTTAAAAGAAGATACATGGGGATTGGCGTATCCGAAGATCAACGATTTTTAATTTTATCTGCTTCCGAAACCACCAGTGGAAATGAATTGTACATCAAAGATTTAAAAACAAAATCCGACTGGATTCCTTTGCAAAAAGGTTTTGCTAATTCTAGTTCCGTTGTCGATACCAAAGGAGATTTTCTATATTTGATGACCGACAAAGACGCACCCAATAATAAATTAGTAAAAGTCAATATTCAAAAACCCAATGATTGGCAAACTGTAATTGCCGAAACCAAAGAAGTATTGCAAATCTCCACTGGGGGAGGGTATTTGTTTGCCAAATACATGAAAGATGCTCTTTCGTTTGTGCAACAATTGGACTATAACGGAAAATTAATTCGAGAAATTAAATTACCTGGGAATGGTACCGCTAGTGGCTTTGGAGGAAAAGACAAAGAGAAAGATTTGTACTACACTTTTACCAATTACATTACTCCACCTACCATTTATAAATACAATGTAGAATCGGGTACTTCTATAGTGTATCAAAAGCCTAAAGTGAAATTTAATCCAGAAGATTATGTTTCGGAACAGGTTTTTTATACTTCCAAAGATGGAACGAAAATTCCAATGATGATTTCTTATAAAAAAGGTATTAAACTCGATGGTAAAAACCCAACAATTTTATATGGATACGGAGGTTTTAATATCAGTCTAACACCTTCTTTTTCTGTGGTTAATGCTGTGTGGATGGATAATGGCGGTATATATGCGGTTCCCAATTTGAGAGGGGGTGGCGAATATGGTAAAAAATGGCATGACGCAGGAACCAAACTTCAAAAGAAAAATGTTTTTAACGATTTTATAGCAGCTGGAGAATATCTACAAACCAAAGGTTATACCTCCAAAGAATATATGGCGCTTTCAGGAAGATCTAATGGCGGATTATTAGTAGGTGCCACCATGACCATGAGACCCGATTTGGCCAAAGTTGCCTTCCCTGGGGTTGGAGTTTTGGATATGCTGAGGTATAATAAATTTACCGCTGGAGCAGGCTGGTCGTACGATTACGGCACGGCGGAGGATTCCAAAGAAATGTTCGAATATTTGTATTCTTATTCTCCGGTGCACAATGTTAGAAAAGGAATTTGCTATCCTTCCACCATGATTATTACCAGCGACCATGATGATAGAGTAGTGCCGGCACATTCTTTTAAATTGGGTGCCGAATTGCAAGCAAAACAAAATTGCCAACAGCCGATATTAATTAGAATTGAAGTAAACGCAGGGCATGGAGCAGGTAGAAGCACCGCCCAAGTAATAGGCGAAAATACCGATTTGCTAAGTTTCGCTTTATACGAAATGGGCATCAAGAAATTAGAAAAGAAGTAAAATACAAAATGTCGGAACAAAAAAGAATATGTTTTTACTTTGTTCCTCTTTTTAAATGAAAAATCCGTTTTTCAAAAAGAAATAACTCGCAATGAAGGTTGCGAGTTATTTTTATTTAAGATTTTTTTATTTGATAATTTCCAGTTGTACCACATAGCCTTCATGATTTCTCACATTCATTACATTTCCATCGTCAAAACAAAGGTATTGTCCTTTGATGCCTCTTAAAACACTAGAAAAAGTTGGAAATTTATCTAATGTAAAAGCATTTATTTTTTCTGGTACAGTATAAGGATAATCTAGTGATACAATGGTTTCATCTGCCAGATAAAATAATCGAAAATCTTCTGGGATGTACTCTTTTACTCGATTTCTAAACTCATACAAGTCCACATATTCCCCTTGTTCGCTCAACATTTTTTTGTAATTGGTTTTGTCGGCCAAATGATTTTTTAACGCTACTTCTATCATGCCAGCCTGATAGCGGTTTTCGGTTTTAGCAATAGGTAAAGCCAAGGTGGCGCCTTGGTCTATCCATCGGGTAGGTACTTGGGTTTCTCTGGTAACGCCAACTTTTACATCGCCTGTGTAGGCTAGGTAAACAATATGGGGTTGCAATTGAATTTCTTTTTCGATCTCCAAATCTCTTTCTTCCTCTCCCAAATGAGCCTTAGAAAGTTCTGGTCTAATGATGGTTTCGCTGGCGTAAGGACTTTCGAAAAAACATTTTTTACAAAATCCCATCCTGAAGATTTTTTCATTTTTACCACAATTAACGCAGGAATAGCCTATGTGTTTGAGCGTAATGATTTTTCCAATCAATTGATTTACAGAGAGTAAATCTTGTGAAAGGTTGAGGTAATATTGTATGGGATTGCCTATAGATGTGGGCATTTTAAGAAAGGGACCTTCAAAAATCATGAATAAAAATTTTTATAAAGATAAGGATAAAATTAATGAAATTGTTTTTGCTTTTTTTCTGATAATAACACGATAAATAAGGGATACTAAAAAACAAAGCTTCCCAAATGAATCGGAAAGCCTGTTTTTTTTTAAAGATGATGAGATGATTTATTTTTTTTCATCTTTTTTTAGTTGTGCTTCATCTTTTTTTAATTGTTCCCCTTCTTTGGTTTCTTGGGATTGTGCATTTTTTTCTTCATCAGCTACACCTGTTGCAGTTTTTACAGTAGCAGAGTCATTAATCAAGACTTCTTCATCTTGTTGGATTTTTGTTGAGTCTTGTTGTACTTCTGTGCTCTCTGTGGTTTTTTGTTCCTCTTTTTTACTACATGAAGTAACGGAAATCACAGATAACAAACAACATAAAGTTGCGAATAATGTTTTTTTCATAGAATGAATATTTAAAGTTTGGTGACACAAATTTAGTATTTTTCACAAAATAATGTTAAAAAAAATATTGCCTATCAATCTTTAAATCCATAAAATTGCAAAAACACAATTTTATGACTTATTTGGTTACAGGCGGAAGTGGTTTTATTGGCTCTCATTTGGTAGAGAACTTATTGAAAAGTGGACATTCTGTCATTAATATTGATAATTTTGACAGTTTTTACGATTATCGTATTAAAATTCAAAATACTTTAGAAAGTACCAATAATAATCACCATTTTCATTATTCAGATAAAGATTCGGATATCCAAAAGTTGATAACAGTGTGTAATTCAGATAAATATACGCTTTATTTTCAAGATATTCGCGATAAAGAAGGGTTGAAATCTATCTTTGAAAACCATACGGTGGACATGGTGATCCATTTAGCTGCATTGGCTGGTGTAAGACCATCAATAGAAAGGCCTCTGGACTATGAGGAAGTGAACCTTCGTGGCTCGATGAATTTGTGGGAATTATGTAAAGAATTTTCAGTTAAAAAGTTTGTATGTGCTTCAAGTTCCAGTGTTTATGGGAATAATGAGAAAATTCCATTCAATGAAAAGGATAATGTAGATTACCCAATATCTCCTTATGCCGCTACCAAAAAGTGTGGCGAAATTATGGGACATGTGTACCATCATTTATATGGAATAGATATGGTGCAGCTGAGGTTTTTTACCGTATATGGACCAAGACAAAGACCAGATCTTGCCATCAGAAAATTTACACAAAGCATACTTAAAAAGCAAGAAGTCCCTTTTTATGGGGACGGAAGTACGGCCAGAGATTATACTTATATTGATGACATAATTGATGGTATTGTGAGATCGATAGGCTATTTGCATCAAAACGATAGGGTGTATGAAGTGTTTAATTTAGGGGAAAATGAAGTAATTCGTTTAGACGAAATGCTGGGGGAAATAGAAACAAATTTGAACCAAAAAGCCATTAAAAAGTTACTCCCAATGCAACCTGGCGATGTGTCCAAAACCAATGCGGATATTGAAAAGGCACAAACTCTTTTAGGCTACCATCCAAAAACGAAGTTCCAAAATGGCATAAAAAAATTTGTGGAATGGTTTTTGAAAAATAGAGACTAATGTTTTTTAAGGCTGTATATTTATCATGCTTTTCAGTAAAGCAAAACGCTAAAAATCAGTAAGAAAAAACTTTGATTATTCACCTATTTTTATACTTTTGCAAAAAAAAATAATTTTATGTATTGGACATTAGAATTAGCATCATACTTGAGCGACGCTCCTTGGCCAATGACCAAGGCAGAACTTATTGATTATGCCATCAGAACAGGAGCACCCATGGAGGTGGTAGAAAATCTTCAAGCCATTGAGGATGAAGGAGAAATCTATGAAAGCATCGAAGAGGTGTGGAGTGATTACCCTACCGATGAAGACTTCCTTTGGAACGAAGACGAGTATTAAAATCAACCTAGGCTTTAAGCAATTTTGCGGTAAGCCTATTTTTATTGTTTATAGCGCAAGCGAATATTATACTATCCTAAATTTTTTAGGTTAAAACAAACTAAATATGAATTTTTTAAATAAAGTCCTTAAAAGTTTTCTTGGCGATAAAAATGCCAACGACTTAAAGGAAGTAAAAAAAGTAGTAGCCAAAGTAAAATCTGTAGAACCTACCATACAACAGCTGTCAGATGATGGACTGAGAGAGAAAACCGAAGAGTTTAAATCCAAAATTAAAGCTGCCTCGGCTTCAGTAACCGAGAAAATAGATAAAATAAAGGAGCAAATTAAAAATTCTAACAATGTGGACGAAAAAGAAACATTGTTCGGAACGATTGAAACGCTTAAAAAAGAAGCATACAATTTAGAAGAAGCAGTTCTCAGCCAAATCTTACCCGAAGCTTTTGCATTACTGAAAGAAACGGCAAGACGATGGGCGCAAAACGGAGAAATTCGTGTAAAAGTAACCGACTACGATAGGAACTTGGCACAAACCAAAGATTTTGTAGAGATACAAGGGGATACAGCCGTATGGAAAAACCACTGGAATGCCCATGGTACCGAAGTGGTTTGGGATATGGTACATTATGATGTTCAGTTTATCGGTGGTGTGGTATTGCACTCAGGGAAAATAGCCGAAATGGCAACTGGTGAAGGGAAAACTTTAGTAGGAACTTTACCTATCTATCTTAATGCTTTACCAGGAAGAGGAGTACATGTGGTAACGGTAAATGACTATTTGGCAAAAAGAGACTCTGCTTGGATGGGGCCTTTATATCAGTTCCATGGTTTATCGATTGATTGTATTGATCATCACCAGCCCAACTCAGATGCCAGAAGAAATGCATACAATTGCAATATCACTTATGGAACCAACAACGAATTTGGTTTCGATTATTTAAGAGATAACATGGTTACCAATCCAGATGAATTGGTGCAAAAGGAACTTAACTTTGCCATTGTGGATGAGGTGGATTCTGTTTTGGTAGATGATGCAAGAACACCACTTATTATTTCAGGACCTGTACCACAAGGAGATAGACAAGAGTTTGATGTGCTAAAGCCTTCTGTGGATAGAATTGTTGCAGTACAAAAGCAAACAGTTACCCATATTTTTGGGGAAGCTAAAAAACTTATTGCCCAAGGGAATACCAAAGAAGGTGGCTTCAAATTATTGCAAGCCTATCGTGGGTTGCCGAAAAGCAAAAATATTATAAAATTTCTTTCCGAAACCGGGAATAGAGCGCTCTTGCAAAAAGTGGAAGCACAATACATGCAAGACAACAACCGCGATATGCCTATTGTGGATAAAGACCTTTATTTCGTAATCGATGAGAAAAATAATCAAATCGATCTTACCGATAAAGGCGTTGAATATATGTCCCAAGGGTATGAAGATAAAGACTTCTTCGTATTACAGGATATTGGAACTGAAATTGCCGAATTGGAAGCGAAAAACCTACCTAAAGAGGAAGAATTCGAAGCGAAAGAAAAACTTTTTGCCGATTTTGCCAATAAGTCCGAAAGGGTACATACCATGAACCAATTGCTAAAGGCCTACACGCTTTTCGAAAAAGATGATGCTTATGTGGTGATGGACGGAGAGGTGAAAATTGTGGATGAACAAACCGGCCGTATTATGGAAGGTCGTCGTTATTCCGATGGTTTGCACCAAGCAATTGAAGCCAAAGAAAATGTGAAAATTGAAGCGGCAACCCAGACTTTTGCGACCATTACGCTGCAAAACTATTTCCGTATGTACAATAAATTGGCGGGAATGACGGGTACGGCAGAAACAGAAGCAGGGGAATTTTGGCAAATCTACAAACTAGATGTCGTGGTAATTCCTACCAATAGACCCATACAAAGACACGATAGACACGATTTGGTTTTCAAAACCAACAGAGAAAAATACAATGCCGTAATAGAAGAAATAGAAAAACTAACGGCACAAGGAAGACCAGTACTGGTCGGGACTACCTCAGTTGAGATTTCCCAATTGTTGTCTAAAGCATTACAATTGAGAAAAATTCAGCATCAGGTTTTGAATGCTAAATTACATAAAAAAGAAGCAGAAATTGTTGCCGAAGCCGGTAGAGCAGGGGTAGTAACCATTGCCACCAATATGGCGGGTAGAGGGACTGACATTAAATTGAGTAAAGAAGTAAAAGACGCCGGAGGTTTGGCCATCATCGGAACCGAAAGACACGATTCCAGAAGGGTGGACAGACAGCTCAGAGGTCGTGCCGGAAGACAAGGAGATCCGGGTAGCTCTCAGTTTTATGTTTCTTTGGAAGATAATTTGATGCGTTTATTTGGCTCGGAAAGAATTGCCAAAATGATGGACAAAATGGGGCACAAGGAAGGAGAAGTTATTCAACATTCTATGATTTCTAAATCTATTGAAAGAGCCCAAAAGAAAGTTGAGGAAAACAACTTCGGAATCCGTAAAAGATTGTTGGAGTATGATGATGTAATGAACAAACAAAGAGATGTGATCTACAAGAAAAGAAAGAACGCATTGTTTGGCGATCATTTAAAATACGACATCAAAAACATGATTTTCGATGTTTCTCATTCCATTGTTTCTAAAACGAAATTGGAAGGAGATTATAAAGATTTTGAATATGAAGTCATTAAAAACTTTACAATGGGATCACCAATAAGTGAAGCTGATTTCAAAAATAAAACGGTAGAAGAACTTACACAAGTTGTATTTAAAGCAGCAGAAGAAGACTATCAAAATAAACTGAACCTATTAAGAGATAAAGCTTTCCCAATTATTGAGAATGTATATCAAAACCAAGGAAATATGTTCAAAATGATACAAGTGCCTTTTACTGACGGACATCGATCCATGACCATTGTCACCGATTTGAAGGAAGCGTATGAAACGAAATGTGAAAATTTAATCAACGATTTCGAAAAGAATATTACCTTGTCTATTATTGATGATAATTGGAAGCAACACTTAAGAGAAATGGATGATTTAAGAAGATCTTCTCAAGGGGCAGTGTACGAACAAAAAGATCCATTGGTAATTTACAAGCAAGAATCCTTCTATCTATTCAGCGAAATGGTGGATAAGATCAATAAAGAAACGATCTCTTTCTTGTACAAAGGAGAAATACCTGCTTAATAGATAAGCAAATGATTATAAAAGAGTTGTCGAAAGGCAACTCTTTTTTTGATGGATTGAATTGATAAAAAACAAATGATGAATAGGTTTTTGGGGAAACAATCCAGTATCCAAATTTTTATAAATTTGAATTGTCATATTTTTATTATTTTTGAGCATCAATCTAAACTCTATGGCATACAATCAAATAGCCGGAAAAGACATCACAAGGATTATTGCAATAAGCGATGGGGTTTTCGGTGTTGCTTTAACATTATTGGTTTTGGATATTCGGGTCCCTCTTTCAGAAGCCATTCATTCGGAAGCGAATCTCATGGATGAATTTTTTTTATTAAAAGAAAAATTTTTGATTTATCTTTTGGCATTTATGACTGGGGGTATTTTTTGGAATGGACATGTCGCTCAATTTAAGCACATCGAAAGAAGTGATAGAAATCTAAGCTGGATTAATTTACTCTTTCTTTTGATGGTTACTTTGTTGCCATTTTCTACCGCATTTTTAGGAGATTTTCTAGAGTATAAATTTTCGATATTCGTCTATTGGCTTAATATCTTTTTCATGGGCTTTTTTCTGTATTTAAGTTGGAATTATGCTTATCGTAAAAAAATGGTCAATCCAGAAACTGCAGCCATCATTAACCAAGCCATGAGAAAAAGGATTTTTTCCGCTCAAGCATTATATTTCTTAGGCGCGCTGCTCTGCTTTTTCCACCCAATTTTGAGCGTTTCTTTCATTATTTTGGTACAAGTAAATTATGCCTTTGGCTTGGTGGAAAATTTCAAATTAAAAACAAAATAACAACAAAAAAATACAGAACATGAAAAGATTTCCAATTGTACTCCTAATGGTATTTTCAATATCTTGTACATCACATAAATATACCCTAGAAAAAGGACCTATTTACGACATTCAAGGGAGCTATGAACAAATAAATGCTCAAAGAAAAGTTAGTCGTTCTATTGATAAAATGTATGCCCAAACGGTTTATGCATATCAAGGGAAAGTAATTTCAAAAGAAAAACTCAACACAATGATGGATCATAATAAGTTAAAATCGATAAAAGTAATTACAAATACCACCGAAATAGAAAACTTAGGTTTTGATAAGACTAAAGTTCGTCAATTAATTTGGATGCAATAACATCATTTTTCCTTTATTTATAAAAAAAGCATCATTAAATAAAAAGAATTTTGTAAATTGTTAAGAAACAATTAAATTTGCATTTCAATTTTATAAAAATATGGCAAAACATACGACAAAAAAAAGTCAACATGAGCTGGAAGGGAAAGAAACGGTAGAGTTTTTCCAAGACTTAGATAGAGAAGCATTACAAACCGAAAAGTTTTTGGAAAAGTACGCAAAACCTGTAGGAGGGATTTTCGCTTTACTTGTTGCTGGTGTTTTAGGGTATTTTGCTTATCAACAATACATTGTACAGCCTAAAAACGACGAAGCAATCAAAGGTTTTATGATGGCTCAAAAACAATTGTCCGAAGGTAAAGAAGACGAAGCTTTAGGTGGGAAATCAAAAGCAAAACCAGGTTTCATAGGTACTTACGATGCATATTCTGATACTACTGTAGGCAAGCTATCGGCATACAACGCAGGTCTTATTGAATTCAAAAAAGGAAACTTCCAGAAAGCCTATGATTTGTTGGATAAATTTTCATCCGACAACAAAACTTTCGAAGCGTTAAAATATGGTGCAATGGCAGACTGCCAGTCTGGTTTAAATAAGAATACAGAAGCACTATCCTTGTTGGATAAAGCGATAGGGACTTCAAATGACCCATATACTTCTTATTTCTTCACCAAAAAAGCCGGTATTTTGGCATTGGGAATGAATAAAAAAGCAGAAGCAAAGAAATATTTCTCCACCATTGATGAGAAATTTAAAGACCAAGACAATGGCATGAGCGATGCTTATATAGAAATGGTAAAATACTTTTAAAATTATGGCAACAGTTAATCTATCAGATTATAAGCCACTTACAATAGCCAATGCCGATGAATTCCACATCGGCATTGTGTTTTCTGAGTGGAATTCTTTTGTAACACACAACCTAAGAGACGCATGTGTAGATATTTTGGTACACGAAGGCGTATTGAAAGAGCATATAACAATTCATCAAGTTCCTGGTGCATTCGAATTGAATTATGCATCTATGCAATTATGCAAATCCCAAAAATACGATGCTGTGATTGCCATTGGCTGCGTCATTCGTGGCGAAACTCCTCATTTTGATTTTGTATGTTCTGGTGTTGCTCAGGGAATAAAAGATTGCAATATCCTTACGGATGTTCCTACCATCTTTTGTGTTTTAACCGACGATAACCAAGAACAATCCATCGCCAGAAGCGGAGGTAATCTTGGTAATAAAGGCGTTGAAGCTGCCGTTACAGCACTACAGATGATTGATTTTAAAAGAAATATCTAAAAATTAGACTTCACCAATTTAATAGCCACAGACACTTTTTAAGTGATGGATGTGGTTATTTTTTTTATTTTTATCTCAAATTATTTGTACAAGCATTTCGCTTTATTTAAAAATTTATTTATTAAAGGAGAAAAAAACTAGAAAATAAATAAAGAATGACAATAAGTCTGCATTCAAAGAATTGCACTTCATGTCAATATCTAGGACAAGATGCGTTTGCATCTAAACATTAAAAACAAAACAACTAACGACTATGAAAAACTATCAAGATAAAATAAAACCATTCTTTTTATTAGGAATCATTTATGTTTTGCTTTCCCTTATCCTACGATTGGTGTTTGTGTTCCACCCGATAACAACTGCTAGCTTTGGTATCTTTGAAGTTCTTTCGATGTTATCTTTAGGAATGATAACGGATGTATTGGTGTTTACATTGGCCAGTTCTATTCTTGCATTGTATTTTTTATTTTTATCTAATGGTAAATATCAAAAACCATGGGGATATGTTATTTTCGGATTGTTGGTGCTGGCTTTTTTGTACACCGCTTTTATGCCGAATAATATTTTCAAACAATATGGTGGAAGTTTTCCAGAAATTGCCATGGCATTTGTTGGGTTAAAAATGTTACTCTTTGGTTTTATGCTATTCTTGCCAAAATACCGAATATCTATCAGAAATATTTTGTATTTCATCACCTTGTTTTTGTATGTTTTGGTCATCGTCTTCAATTCTGTTAGCGAATATTTCTTTTGGAATGAATTTGGACTGAGATACAATTTTATCGCCGTCGATTATCTTATTTACACCAACGAAGTCATTGGGAATATAATGGAAAGCTATCCGGTAATACCGTTATTTGGTGCTATTTTTATCATTACTTTAGGGCTTAGTTATTGGGTGTTTCAACAGAGTAAAACTTCACTTTTACAACTACCAACCTTTACCCAAAAATTAGTATTACTGTTTTCATTTATCGCTTTATGTGGAATATCACTTTTGGGCATTCAGCAACTATCAAAAATTAAATCGACCAATATTTTTGTAACAGAAATTCAAGCCAACGGTTTACCCAAATTCTATGATGCATTTGTAAACAAAGAATTGGATTATTTTACCTTTTACCCCACAATTAACCAAAAAGAGGCTGAACAGATTTTTTTACAAGATTTCCAACCGCCTCATTTACTCAGACAAGTACAGAATTCCAGTGCGGAACAAAAGAAAAATGTTGTACTCATTTCCATTGAGAGTTTGTCGGCCGATTTTATGGAGCATTATGGCAATCCCAACAAAATAACTCCATTTTTGGATTCATTGGCCAATCACTCGCTCATGTTCACCAATCTTTATGCCACAGGAAACAGAACCGTTCGTGGTTTGGAAGCACTTACACTCTGTATTCCTCCTACGGCTGGTGAAAGTATTGTGAAAAGAAAAGACAATAAAAATAAATTTTCAACGGGTTCGGTTTTTAAGTCCAAAGGTTATCAGGTTAAATATTTGTACGGAGGGTACAGTTATTTTGATAACATGAAAGATTTTTTCTCTGGCAATGGTTATGATATTGTGGATCGAGATAATTTTAAACCCAACGAAATTTCCTTTGCCAATGTATGGGGCGTTTGCGACGAAGATATGGCGAAAAAAGCCATTCAGGTTATGAACGAAGAAGCCAAAACTGGCAAACCGTTCTTCAATCATTGGATGACGGTCTCCAATCACCGACCTTTTACTTATCCAGAAGGTAAAATTGATATTCCAGGAAATGCCAAATCCCGAGAGGGTGGAGTAAAATACACCGACTATTCTTTAAGACGATTTTTTGCCATGGCAAAAAAGCAACGATGGTACAAGAATACCGTGTTTGTTATCGTTTCCGACCATTGTGCTTCCAGTGCTGGTAAAACGGAACTCCCACTGGATAAGTACAGGATTCCAGGGATGATTTTTTCCGAAGGTTTTGTGGCACCACAATTTTTTGAATCTACCATGTCACAAATTGATGTGATGCCTACCTTATTGGGACTGCTACATTTTAATTACTCTTCTAAGTTTTTGGGCCAAGATGTTTTACAACCTCATTACTCCCCAAGAGCGTATATTGCAACTTACCAAGATTTGGGACTGATTAAGGATAATTATTTAACGGTTATTTCTCCAACAAGAAAAGTAAAACAATACGCACTTTCCTTGCAAGAATCCTCTTTACCTCCTGCGTTTAAGTTGATGTATAACGAAGTGTTGTTGAAAAATAATAATGAAGAATTAGTAAAACAAACCATTGCAGCTTATCAAAGTACCAGTTATTGGGTACAACAAAAAAAGTTAAATCGTTAGTCATTTGAACGATACTATTTTATTAATTTTGATATAATTAAAAATACAAATATGAAATCACCATTAAAAAATCTTTTTCAAACAATCAACAATGAAGATTGTCGATTGACTTCATCGTACCACTTCATTAGTTATCCATAGAGTCTTTAATAAATAAAAAATAGGTACATATGAAATGGACAAATGATACAAGTGATATGTTGGACGACCGCCGTGGCAAAGGTGGTGGTGGCGGTATGCTCGTAGGTGGGGGACTAGGAACCATCATTCTGGCAGCGATTGTTTTTTTTCTTGGAGGCGATCCCTCAGGAATTTTACAATCGGGCATGTCGCAATCTCAAAATGAAACCACAGAGCAAAGACAACTATCACCCCAAGAACAACAAATAGGCAAAATGGTCAACATGATCACTGCCGAAACCGAACAAACATGGTCAGCGATTTTTCAAGAAAATGGTTTGCAATACCGAAAACCAAGGGTGGTGTTATTTGAAAATACAACACAATCGGGTTGTGGAACCGCACAATCTGCAATGGGGCCATTTTATTGTCCAGCCGATCAAACGGTTTATATGGACATGAGTTTCTTCAGTGAGTTACAACAAAAGTTTGGTGCAAAAGTAACCGAATTTACAGTGGCTTATGTAATGGCGCATGAGATAGGACATCATGTTCAAACTTTATTGGGAACAACACAAAAAGTAGATCAACTTAGGCAGAGTGGTCGTTATTCTGAAGCAGATTTGAATAGAATATCGGTTGCTACTGAATTACAAGCAGATTTTTTTGCTGGTTTATGGGCAAAAAAAACGGATGAAAGAGAACATTTTCTAGAACCTGGTGATGTGCAAAGTGCTATGGAAGCTGCCGCAGCTGTGGGTGATGATAATATACAAAAAAGATCATCGGGCTATGTAAATCAAGAAGCTTTTACCCATGGTACCTCCCAACAAAGAATGCAATGGTTTATGAAAGGATACGAATCTGGAGATATTCATCAAGGGGATACTTTTAATCAATTACTCCGTTAAAATCGTACCAATAAATTTAAATAAAATGGCAGTCCTCATTAAAGAAGACTGCCATTTTTTATCCAATTTAGGATAGTAAGTTTTTTATAATGTTCCAAAGAATTTTAATTGTAAGGGAATAAAAATAAAAAGCGATGGTTTATAAATATTTCATCTTATTTTGCTTCTGCACAAAAAATCCTATACTGAATAGGAACAGCCGTACTAAACTCTTTTCGAATATTTTTAAGATCACTAGCGGCACTTGCTTTAGTAAAATAACTGCCCGCCAAAACTTTGTAATTGGGTCTTAGTGAGGCATCAATTTCTACTTTTAAATTTGGGAATTTAGAACGGAATTCACTTCTTATTTTATTTGCTTCGTCATTTGATTTTGCAACGATAACTTGTATTTTATAACCTGAAATTCTTGGGTTTTGTCTGCAAATTTCTTCGTTTGTAAGAGCACGACTTGGGACTTTTATAACTTTATTGGGGTTATTTAAATTGGCTGCATTGTTGTTCGCATTGTTTGTTCCGCTACAATTTTCTTCAAGGCCATTCATAAGTTTAGCTATAGATGCGTCCATCGTTACGGTAAGTGGTGTGCCATTTAGAGTATCTTTTTTTACAACTTGCTGAGCTGAAAAGGAATAGGAAGTAAAAATCAATAAAAGAAGAGTAAAAAGGGTTTTCATTTTCATCAAATAAATATTTTTCACAAAATTAAAATAAATAAAATAGATGAGCGCGATAGTTATTTAGAATAATTATAAATTAGCCTTTAAGACAGAATTGTCATATTTTGTTTCTGTTAAATATCTGTTAAAAGTGTTACTTTTGCGCAATTGATTATACACTCAATTTTTTCTAACCCAAGATTTAATAAATGATTAGTTGGAGTAAGCATTACAAAAAAGGATTGTTAGCAATAGGTTTATTGCTATCAACTACTGCTTCTATCTATGCGCAAGGAGATGCTAAAAATGGAGAGAAACTCTTCAAAACTAACTGTGCGGCTTGTCACGCTTTAGACAAGCAGTTGGTTGGTCCAGCATTAGGCGGCGTTGTAGATAAAGTTAAAAAGGAGCAAAACCTTGATGAAGCGTGGTTCATCAAGTGGATTAAGGACAATAAAGCACTTAGAGCATCTGGAGACAAGTATGCCAATGAGCTTTATGAAAAATTCAACAAGGTTGAGATGACTGCCTTCCCGAGTATGACG
Source organism: Bacteroidota bacterium (assembly GCA_018266955.1). Lineage (GTDB taxonomy): Bacteria > Bacteroidota > Bacteroidia > Flavobacteriales > Weeksellaceae > Amniculibacterium. The sequence continues at coordinate 15,872 of JAFDZI010000016.1, read as the reverse complement.
GATCAGGACATCAAAGACATTCTTGAGTACACAACCAATCCGCCTAAGGAAGAGCCTAAAGCAGAAGATGCTGCTGGTGCTGCAACTACAGATCAAGGATCTGCTGCGGATTTAGAAAAAGAAAGACAAGGTAAAAACGATGGATTGATTGTGTTCGCTTCATTGTTGGCTATTGGAGGTCTTTTGGTTTGGTTATTAATTAAAATAAAAAGCCTAGTAAAACTTCAGCAATCTGAAGAATTAAGCGGATTAAACGAAAACAGAATTACTTCTTTCGCTGATTTTTATAAAAAATACAATGGTATTGGGAAATTAGCATTAGGCCTTTTGGCTGTTTTTGCTTTCTATGGTGTGTGGAACTGGCTCATGTGGATTGGTGTTTACAAAGGATACCAACCAGAGCAACCAATTCATTTTTCCCATAAAATTCACGCTGGAGAAAACAAGATTGACTGTCAAATGTGTCATACAGGAGCTAAATATGGAAAAGTTTCCGAAATACCTTCCATGAATGTTTGTATGAATTGCCACAGAATGATTTCTGAATACAATGGAAAATACATGGAAGAAGGCAAGGATAAGGCTTTCTACGACGGTGAAATTCAAAAAATTTATGCCGCTACAGGATGGGATCCTGCAAAACAGATGTACACAGGAAAAACCAAACCAGTAGAATGGGTACGAATCCACAACATGCCAGATTTCGTTTATTTCAATCACTCTCAACATGTCGTGGCTGGTGAACAAGCAATTATTAATTCATACAACAAGAAGAATCCAAATGATCAAATTGATGTAGTATGTAAAGCTTGTCACGGTAAAGTAGATGAAATGGATCAGGTGAAAATGGCCAATGACTTTACAATGGGATGGTGTATCGAATGTCATAGAACTACTGAAGTAGATATGAACAACGGTTATAATAAAGAATACTTCAAAAACTTACATGATAAACTTGCCAAGCAATATCCTGCTTCTGGCGGTAAAATCACAGTAGATGCAATTGGAGGTCTTGAGTGTGGTAAATGTCATTATTAATAACTAAAAATTAGAAGTATCAATGGCTTCAAATAAAATACAATTCAGAAGTATCCACGAACTACAAGATCCAACCTTGACAAAAAGATTGGCGCAAAAAGAGTTCCAGGATGAAATTCCAGTGGATGAAATAAGAAGCGGAGATCAAAGCAGTCCAGTAAACACGACCAGAAGAGACTTCCTAAAACTATTAGGTTTCTCTACGGCAGCAGTTACTTTGGCCGCCTGCGAAGCTCCGGTTATTAAAACGATTCCTTATGTAGTAAAACCTCATGATGTCATCCCAGGGGTAGCAAACTATTTCGCTTCCACTTATTTTGATGGATCTGATTTTGCTAGTGTGCTGGTAAAAACAAGAGAGGGAAGACCTATCAAAATTGAAGCAAATCCTGCAGCGAATGAGTTGGGTAAGACCAACGCTAGAGCTCAAGCGAGTGTGCTTTCTTTGTATGACAATGACAAAGTAAAACAACCTAAATTAAACGGAAAAGACGAAACTTTTGATAAGGTGGATGATGAAGTGCTAAAAGCATTAACTTCCGCAGCTTCATCCAACAAGAAAATCGTTGTTTTATCGCATTCTTTTGCCTCTCCAACTTTCAAAAAATTATTTGGTGATTTCAAAACCAAATATCCATCTGCAGAGTTGGTTACTTACGACGCAATACCTTATGCAGCCAATTTAGATGCAGCACAAGAAGTATTCGGAATGAGAGCTTTACCGGTATATGATTTAAGCAAATCTCAATTGGTAATTTCTTTCCAAGCTGATTTCTTAGGAGATTTTAATGCGCAAAGCTTAGAATCTTCTTATGCAGCGGCAAGAAAACCGGGAGAAAATATGTTGGAACACATACAAGTGGAAACCAATATGTCTTTAACTGGTGCCAACTCAGATACAAGAATTCCTTTAAAACCAAGTGCTGTTAATAAACTTTTAGTAGAAGTTTACAATGGACTTAATGGTGGAACATCCGATAAGACAGCTTCTGAACTTGTGAAAAAGTTACAAGAAAAAGGAAGTAATGCCGTTGTTCTTGCTGATGGTTCAAAAGCAGCAATCGTTTTATCTCACTTAATCAACCAAAAAATTAACTCATCTGCTTTTACAGGAAAAGCTAATTTCTTGAAAGAGTTTGATGGAGCAAGATATCAAGAGTTTTTATCTTGGTTAAATGGAGGTCAAGTTGGGGTATTAATTACCAACAACATCAACCCAATTTATTCTAGCAACAAAGGGGAGGATTTTAAAAAATCTCTTTCCAAAGCAGGTTTCGTAGTTGCATTTTCCGATAAGAAAAATGAAATGTACGATGCCGCTAAAGTTGTAATTCCTGTAGCCAATTGGTTAGAGTCTTGGGGAGATATTGCACCGCAAACGGGCGCTTATTCCTTAATGCAGCCAACCATCCAAAAAATATTTAAACCAAGACAGATTGAAGAATCATTATTGGTTTGGATTAATGGTAAAGGAGCACCAGAAAACAATTATTATGAATATTTGAAGGCCAACGCTACAACATTGCTAGGATCTACCTCATTTAATCAAGCGTTGTATCATGGCTTTAATGCCGGTGGTATTGCAACTACATTGTCTTATACAGGTGGAAACGCAGCACAAGCAGTTGCGGAACTTGGTAATTTTAAAGCTTCAGATTTCGAATTAAAATTATATACAAAAACTGCAATAGGCGACGGTACACAAGCCAACAACCCATGGTTACAAGAGTTACCAGATCCTATCTCCAGACTTTCTTGGGACAATTACTTAACCATTTCACCTGCTGATGCTAAAACTTTAGGTCTAGACAATGACCTTAATGGTAGAATGCAATTGAATGGTGACTATGTAACCCTAACTGCAGGGAATGTTAAAATTGAAAATGTACCTGTATTTATCCAACCAGGACAAGCACAAGGATCCTTTGGTTTGGCTTTAGGTTATGGAAAAAAGAATTCAGGAAAAGTAGCAGCAACGGGTATCAATGCTTATCCACTTTTTGATGGTTCTAATCTTGTTCTTTCTAATGTAAAAATTGAAAAAACAGGTTCAGGACATGAATTCGCTGGAATGCAATTACAAAATACATTGATGGGTCGTTATGATATCGCTAAGGAAGTTCCTTTGGCAGATTTCTTAAATGTACCATTTGATGATCCTAAAAAAGGTTGGAATAAACCTGTTGAATATCACACCATTTCTGGTCAAGCAACAGCTGCAAGAAAGATAGACCTTTGGGATTCTTTTGACGATACCGATGGACCACACTTTAACATGTCTGTAGATTTGAATGCGTGTACAGGATGTGGTGCTTGTATCATTGCATGTCAGGCTGAAAATAATGTACCTGTAGTTGGTAAAGATGAAGTAAGAATGTCCAGAGATATGTATTGGTTAAGAATTGACCGTTATTACTCTGCGAAAAGAAAATTAACTCAAGAACAAGCAGTTTCTGAAGGATTGGATGTGCCAGGTATGTATGGTAATGCTTTCAATAAAGAAAGTGGTATCCTTAACCATCCGGCAGATAATCCAGATGTAATTTTCCAACCGGTAATGTGCCAGCATTGTAACCACGCTCCTTGTGAAACAGTTTGTCCAGTAGCGGCAACTTCTCACGGGAAACAAGGTCAAAACCAAATGGCTTATAACCGATGCGTAGGAACTAGATATTGTGCCAACAACTGTCCGTACAAAGTAAGAAGATTCAACTGGTTTACTTATAATTTGAATGATAAGTTCGATTATAACCAAAACAATGATTTAGGAAGAATGGTATTGAATCCTGATGTAGTTGTAAGAACCAGAGGGGTAATGGAAAAATGTTCTATGTGTATTCAAATGACACAGCAGACCATTTTAGAAGCGAAAAAAGATGGCAGAAAAGTAGAAGATGGTGAATTCCAAACAGCTTGTTCTAAAGCTTGTTCTACAGGCGCTATCCAATTCGGGGATATGAATGATAAATCTTCACATGTTAGAAAGCTTTTCGCAAGCAACAGAAGATATATCTTGTTAGAAGAAATCGGAACTAAACCGAATGTATTCTACCATACCAAAGTGAGAAATAGAAAAGAAAATAAAGTTTAAATAATAAATAGGTAAAAAATGTCAGGACATTACGAAGCTCCGATAAGGGAACCTTTAATTATTGGTCATAAGACTTATCATGATATCACAGAAGATATCGCTAGACCTATAGAAGAAAGAGCAGGCAAATTATGGTGGATTTCACTTTATGCAGCCTTAGTACTATTCATCTATGGATTCGGGTGCATCGCTTACACTATCGGAACCGGTATTGGAGCATGGGGACTCAACAGAACCAACAACTGGGGTTGGGATATTACCAACTTCGTTTGGTGGGTAGGTATTGGTCACGCCGGAACCTTAATTTCAGCGGTACTATTATTATTTAGACAAAGATGGAGAATGTCTGTGAACCGTTCTGCGGAAGCGATGACCATCTTTGCCGTTGTGCAAGCGGCCATCTTCCCAGTAATTCACATGGGTAGAGTATGGGTAGGATATTGGGTGTTCCCAATTCCCAACCAATATGGTTCACTTTGGACTAACTTCAACTCACCACTTCTTTGGGATGTATTTGCAATCTCTACTTATTTCTCTGTTTCTACTGTATTCTGGTTTATGGGATTAATTCCTGACTTTGCCATGATTCGAGATAGAGCTAAAACTCCTTGGACAAAAAAGATCTATACCTTATTGTCTTTCGGTTGGGGTGGAAAAGCAAAACACTGGCAAAGATTTGAAGAACTATCTTTAGTGTTGGCAGGTCTTGCAACACCATTGGTATTCTCAGTACACACCACGGTATCCTTTGACTTTGCTACTTCAGTAATTAAAGGATGGCACTCTACAATTTATCCACCATATTTCGTAGCAGGAGCTATTTTCTCTGGATTTGCCATGGTACAAACACTCTTATTGGTAGCAAGAAAAGTTTGTAACTTAGAAGAATACATCACCATGTATCATATCGAGATTATGAACATTGTAATCGTTGTTACTGGTGGTATGGTAACAGTTGCTTATGCCACTGAGTATTTTATCGGTTGGTATTCAGGATCCAGATATGAAGATTTTACTTATCTTTCTCCTGGTGCAGCTACGGGGCCTTATTGGTGGGCTTTCTGGGCACTTATTATTTGTAACTTAGTAGTTCCGGCTTCTTTCTGGTTCAAAAAATTAAGAACGAACATCTTCTGGACTTTCTTTGTTGCTTTAATAATCAACATCGGGATGTGGTTTGAGCGATTCGATATTATCGTAATTAATATCTCAAGAGACTACTTACCTTCTACATGGACTATGTTTATGCCAACGATAATCGATGTTGGTGTTTACTTAGGAACAATAGGATTCTTCTCTGTATTATTCTTATTGTACGCAAGAACATTCCCTGTAATTGCACAGGCCGAATTGAAAACTATTTTGAAAATGTCTGGTGAAACTTATAAAGCAAAAGAAGGAGATGAGCACCACTAAAATTGTATATGGCTTATATGCCGACGATGATGATTTGATGCAAGGCGTAAAATCATTTAAAGAAAAAGGAATTGAAATACAAGAAGTATATACCCCTTTTCCAGTTCATGGACTCGATAAAGCTTTAGGCTTAAAGAAAACTAGAATTTCTGATGCCGCTTGGTGCTATGCCGTTTATGGAATTACAATTGGTATTCTTACAACTTGGTATATGATGAACCATGATTGGCCAATGAATATCGGTGGTAAACCAGCTTTTGATTGGGCACATAATATGCCAGCATTCGTAGTACCAATGTTTGAGCTAATGGTATTCTGCTCGGCACACATGATGTCTTGGACTTTCTTGGTAAGAAATAAAATGTATCCTGGTTGTCCGCCTCAGAATCCTGATCCAAGAACAACGGATGATAAGTTTCTGATGGAGATTGTTACAGATAATGTGGAAGCTGTAAAACAACTTTTTATAGAAACAGGGGTAGAAGAAATAACCATAAAAGAAGCTTAATATGAAAAATAATATTTTAAAAATTGGAGCTGTCTTAGGTATAACAACGGTATTACTTAATTCTTGTGGTCCTAAAGATAACCCACCATTGGTTTATTTCCCGGATATGTATTTCCCGGTAGCGTATGACCCTTTGCAAAAAGCGGAAGACGCTTATTCTAAACATGAAAATACAATACCTTCTTTCGTAAAAAACGATGGAGCTACAGGATTGGTTTCTGTTGATGGTACTGTTTCTCAAAATATTGATGGTGTCGTAGATGTGAATTCATCCAAAATGATGAAAGCGGACGAATATAACGCAGGTTATGATGCATCTAAATTAATTGCATCTTCCCCTCTAAATCCTGCAAACCAAGCAAAAGATATAGAAAGAGGTAAAAAATTGTTTAATCAAGTTTGTGCCGCTTGTCATGGAGAAGCTGGAGATGGACAAGGAAGTATAGTACAAGGAGGTGCTTATGCAGGAGTTCCTAACTATAAAGATAGAGAAGTAACTATTGGTTCTGTGCATTATGTATTGAGCCATGGTAGAAACGCAATGGGTTCTTTTGCAGGACAACTTAACCCTGGCGATCGTTGGAGAGTAGCCATGTATGTAATGAGTGCTTTTAAAGGTGGAATAAATCCAGCTCCTGCAACAACTGTAGCAGCAACTACAACTGCACCTGAAGCAACAACGGATGCAAAAGATAAAACAGCAACTAAATAAAAGAATTAAAAAATGTACACATTTTCACCAAAATTAAGATTAATATCTATAATACTCATTGTTCTGGGATTGGTTCTTTTTGGCGCTGGTTATATGATGAATCATGGTCTATTGGGTGATGAAGCTAAAATTACTCACCTTATGGAAACCGTACATTCGAATGGACACAATGCACCCACACATTCAAGTGAAATGAATGGAGGACATAATGCGGCGTCACATATTGAACATGTTAAACATCAAATCGCAAACGAACCTTTATCTGCAATACACTTTGTAGCAGTATTCCTATTCGGTTTATCCGCTGCGGCAATGTTCTTTTATTCTATTCAGCATGCTTCACATGCAGGTTGGTCTATTATTGTGACTAGAGTAATGGAAGCGGTAGGATCTTTCATGCCATGGGCAGGAGGAGTACTTATTATCGTAGCAATTCTGAATGCAGCACACTATGGACATTTATTCCATTGGATGGATCCTGCTTTGGTAGATCCAAATTCATCAGAATTTGATCCGCTTATTTATGAAAAGAAAAAGTTTTTGAATGTACCTTTCTATGTAATCAGAACATTAATTTATGTTCTTGGAGGCTCTTTCTTTGTATGGAAATTAAAGTCACTCACCAAAAAAGTGGACGAAACTAAATCAAGAGAAGATTATAAAAAAGTCTATAGCTGGTCTGTAGGATATATCGCTTTCTTCGGATTCTGTTCAGCTGCTTGGGCTTGGGATTGGTTAATGTCCATCGACCCACACTGGTATTCAACCATGTACATTTGGTATGCTTTGGTAAGCTGTTTGGCAAGTGCAATTGCAGTAATTATCATTATTTCTGTTTACTTAAAAAAGAATGGATTTTTACCTCAGTTTAATGACAACCACTTACACGATTTAGGGAAGTTCTTATTTGCATCTTCTATGCTTTGGACTTATACTTGGTTCTGTCAGTTTATGTTGTATTGGTATGCCGACATCCCTGAAGAAGTAAATTATTTCTTTGGAAGATTCGAGTACTATTCAGCACTTTTCTTACCGAGTTTAATTCCTACTTTCTTAATCCCTCTTATTGTTATGGTAAGTTCCAGCATAAAGAGAAATTATAAAGTAGTAGTAACCATGGCTTGCATCGTGATATTGGGACAATTGATTATTCACTTCCTAATGGTAATGCCTGGTACAGTAGGTCCTTTCTGGAATTTCGGATTGTTAGAAATTGGATCTGTAGTTTTCTTTGCTGGATTATTTATTTTTGTAGTGATGACCACTTTAAGCAAAATGAAACTTATCCCTTCAGGAAACCCTTACCTACACGAATCTATGATTTTTGAATATCCGTTCTAATTATTTTAGATATAAAATTTTTAATGCTCGATTTTAATCGGGCATTTTTTATATATGTTGATAAAAAAATATTATCTTTGTTATGATGAAAAAAAGCGTTACTCTTTGCTGAGTAACATCAGGAAAACACAATGTATAAAATCAGACCAATTCTGGCTGTTTCTAATTGAATAATTATAGACATAATTATTTACTTTTCCTACTTTACATTTCATCCTAAATGAGTATTAAGATTGAAAAATGTATGCTTGTGAAGTATGTTTTTTCTTAAAAACTAAAAGTTTTTTTATTTCATTTTTTATTAATCATTCGTTTAGTTTTGAGGCAAAAGATTTTATTCTATATTTGCAAAAAAAATATTGGAGGCGGGACATCAAAAGCAAGCAAAACCTTTAGGTAATTTCATTACTTAAAATCCGCCTCCTCTTTTATTCTCTACTCTTGTATTCTCTACTCTTGCGTAATTAAGCTTTTTTCATAAATTTGTATATACACTATGCATATTCTCATCTTTTAGAGAATTGTATTAATATCAATTTTTATGAAGAAAAACCTTTTATTTCTCCTTTTGTTATTTTTTCTGCTTTCATGTAAGAAAGATCGTGTAGATGCTTCAAGTACACAAGCTTTTCAATCGAGTATTAATGATATGCAGTCTTCCTTAACGACTCTTCAACAAATAAAATTTAATGAAGCGCTTTATATCTTAAAAAAGTTTGCCGTCAATGGAGACGATGACATTACAGAGCTTAAACAGTTGGCAAAGTATCTTAATGGTAAAGATGTTCAAGAAATCTTACAGCTTGCCGATACTGTTGCTCAAAAAAATGGAATGGCATGGACAAGTACTGGTCCTCCATCACTTGGAGAAATGAATATTTTTGGAAATGTCTCTGCACAAGAAGTAGATCATAATGACATCGCGGCAAATGCAGTGCTTATTCAAGTTAAACCCATAGGAAATGATAGTTTAGGGGTAAAAGCTTTACAAATTGTCCCTCGTTTGGTAGATGCAACAGATAAGGAAGTAGAATTTTCCGGGGCTGGGTTAGAAGCTATTATGGAAGTCTTTAGTGGAGGAGCAAAATTAATGACTGCTAAAAATATTATCTCCGATAATCATTTTAAAGGATTTTATTTAAAACTATCCTCTCTACCTGCGGACAAAGTTTTTGATAATAAAATTGATGTTAAAGTAAGTATTAAAACAACCAAAAAGACATTTCAACTCACCAAAACAGGAATTGCAATCAATCCAAGTGCTTTACAACAACCTAAAGCACCAGTGATAGATTCTACCCAAGTAGTTCCTACACCAAGTACAGAAAATCCTACTCCGATAGTGGAACCCAAACAAATTGTGAGTAAGTTTTTAAACAATTTAAGTTCCCAAAATCTAAAAGCTGCTTTTGAATCTGCTCAAAATCCAAGTTGGGGCTCCTATGAATCTTTTGCTAATCCAACTTCTGGTTTTGGTGCGGTAAAATCTCTAACGGTTAAAAATATTAACCCAATTCAATCCACACCCAATTCGGCATCTGTTTCAGCAACCTATGATGTAACAGACAAAAACGGAAATACAACAGCTTTGAAAGTTAATTTCGGACTGAAAAATGTCAATGGCGAATGGAAAATAACATCCTATCAAATTCAATAATATATCCTCAACCAAGACGATGACGACACTTCAGGAAAGGCTCAATAATGTTATAGAAAATATTCCAGATTTCCCTATTGCAGGGGTTCAATTTAAAGATATTACGCCAATTTTTCTTCAACCTAAACTTTATGAGGCAGTAATAGATGATTTGGCCAAATTTTCTAAAGGTAAAATAGATGTTGTATGTGGCATAGAAAGCCGTGGATATCTCTTTGGTATCGCCATAGCAATAGCCTTGGATGTCCCTTTTATTTTGATAAGGAAAAAAGGAAAATTGCCACCCCCATTTATTTCTCAGTCCTACGAATTGGAATACGGGACTTCTGAGATAGAAATGAAAGCAGGACAACTGCAACCTGGGCAAAGGGTACTCGTACACGACGATTTGTTGGCCACCGGTGGAACAACAGAAGCAGCCGCCATGCTTGTGGAAAAACAAGGAGCAACCGTCAGTCAGTTTTCTTTTTTAATTGGACTCAAAGACTTGAAAGGGAAAGAAAAATTACAACGATTCAACGCAACAATTCATCAAATTTTAGAATATTAAAATCATATATTTTTTATGTCCATTATTGACCTGTCCCATCAAATAGCTTTAGGAATAGATATAGGAGGTACCACCACAAAATTTGGCTTGGTAAATTCCAGAGGCGAAATTCTTTGCCAAAATACCATCAGAACCGATGTACACGAAGATGTGAATGATTTTATAGATGAATTATATGCTGTCGCCAACCCCATGCTAGAACAATATGCAAAAAAATGTGATTTAATAGGCATAGGAATGGGAGCCCCCAATGCTAATTTCTATGAAGGAACAATAGAAGATGCACCCAATTTATTATGGACTGGGACTACTCCTATGGTAGAATTAATGACCCAAAAGTTTAAAACAAAAACCATTATTACCAACGATGCCAATGCAGCTGCGAAAGGAGAAATGCAATTTGGTGCCGCCAAAGGACTAAAAAATTTCATTATGATTACCTTAGGTACAGGTGTTGGTAGCGGTATTGTCATCAATGGGCAATTGGTCTATGGACATGATGGTTTTGCCGGAGAATTGGGACATACCATCGTCATTCCCGATGGAAGGAAACATTGGAGTACAGGATCTAAGGGAAGTTTAGAAGCCTATGCCTCTGCAACAGGAATTGCCATTACTACCAAAGAATTTAGAAATAGATATCCTGCCTCTTTATTGCATCATTATTCCGAGGCCGAATGTAATGCTAAAGCCGCTTTCGAATGTGCTGAAAAAGGAGATGAAGCTGCTTTGGAAGTATTTCGATTTACTGGAGAGATTTTAGGAAAAGCATTATCCAATTTTGTAATGTTCTCTTCCCCTGAAGCTATTTTATTCTTCGGAGGAGTAGTAAAAGCTGGCGATTATTTACTAAAACCAGCGTATGAACAAATGGAAATGGATTTGTTGCCCATATTTAAAAACAAAGTTAATTTTGCTGTAAGTCAAATGAAAGAGTCCGATGCAGCAATTTTAGGCGCTGCCTCTTTAGTATGGGAAAATTAACGACATTGAGTCATGAAATATCTACCCATTCTTTTCCTTTTATTGTGTTTTTCCTGTCATTCACAGGATAAGAATGATAAATTATTGACTAAAATGAACAACAATAAATCTCTACATATGAAAACAATCACATTTGGTGGCGGATGCTTCTGGTGTATAGAATCTTGCTTTAATCGTTTAAAAGGAGTAGAAAAAGCCATTTCAGGGTATGCTGGTGGGCATAAAGACAATCCCACCTACCAAGAAGTTTGTACAGGAGAAACGGGGCATGCCGAAGTAGTGCAACTTACCTATGACCCCCTTGTGATAAGCTATGAACAACTATTGGATGTTTTCTTTTTCCTACACGATCCTACTCAAATTAATAGGCAAGGCAATGACATTGGTACCCAATACCGTTCGATAATTTTTTATAATGATGAGGAAGAAAAGAAATATGCAGAAGAAAAAATTTCCTCAATAAATCAATCTGAAAAGTACCAAACCCCAGTTGTAACTGAATTAGAGCCATTGAAGCATTTTTGGCCTGCGGAAACTTATCACCAAGGGTATTTTAATGCCAATCCCAATCAGCCTTATTGTTCGGCGGTGGTAGGCCCGAAAATTCAGAAATTTATTACTCATTTTTCTGCAATGGATTGGGTGAAGCCAGATTGAGAAAATATAAACAGCTGGTAGATCGGGATATGTTTTTTCTCTCCCAAGATTCCACGCTGGCGCAAGCGTTACGCTTGTGCCAAGAATCACAATCCCCACTCCAGAACAAATTACCATTTCATCTGCAAAATCAATCCGTAACACGCAATATGATTTACTACATTTACCCAAGTAAATCGTACAAAACTCCGTAATACCCTGCACCGTAAAGTCTCTCGACTTTGCGAAAGAAAGTTATTGGAGAACCAAGTGTTAAGAAGAAATTTAGCGTATAAAAAAATCGGCCGAACACTTGTGTTCAGCCGATTTTAGTTTTGAATATTATTCCTAGTTTTCCTTCCAGTCCACCACAGCTCTAATGAAGGCTTCTGCATTTTCTAAAGGGATATTAGGCAAAATACCATGACCTAAATTGGCAATATAACGGTCTTTTCCAAAACGATGAATCATTTCGTTGACCATTTTTTTGATGGTTGCCGGATTCGAATGCAATCTGGCAGGATCAAAATTGCCTTGTAGTGTCATGTTGTTCTGAGTTAGTTTTCTTGCCATTTCCGGAGTAATGGTCCAATCTACTCCAAGGGCAGAAACTTTGGATTTGGCCATTTCTTCTAAAGCAAACCAACATCCTTTACCGAAGACAACAACATGGCTTAGTGGCGCCAATGCATCCACAATTTGTTGTATGTATTTCCAGGAAAATTCTTGGTAATCTTCAGGGGAAAGCATGCCGCCCCAAGAGTCAAAAACTTGTACTGCAGAAACGCCTTTTTCTACTTTTCTTTTTAAATAGGCAATGGTTGTATCCGTAATTTTTTGTAATAAAAGATGTGCGGCTTCAGAATGCTGAAAGCAGAAGGATTTGGCGATGTCAAAGGCTTTGGAACCTTTGCCTTCCACGCAATAGCAAAGAATGGTCCATGGGGAGCCGGCAAATCCTATTAATGGGACTTCGTTGTCTAATTTTTGTAATGTAATTTCTATGGCATCAAAAACATAACCCAACGAGTCGTTTACATCTGGGATTTCTATGGCTTGTACTTGCTCCATGGTTCGGATTGGGGTATCCAACCAAGGACCTACGCTTTCTTTCATTTTAAAATCGATCCCCATCGCTTGAGGTACCACCAAGATATCCGAGAATAAGATGGCAGCATCCAAAGGAAATCTGCGGATAGGCTGAACGGTGATTTCCGCAGCCAATTCCGGCGTTTGGCATCGTGTGAAAAAATCATACTGATCGCGAAGTGCGATAAATTCTGGTAAATACCTTCCGGCTTGTCGCATCATCCATACCGGTGGTCTTTCTACGGTTTCGCCTTTTAAGGCTCTAAGGTATAAATCGTTTTTGATCATAATCTATAATAAATAGGGTTTATAAAGAAGCTTCAATGTTTTGATTGACAAGTCGTAACAAGTCATTCAGGCTGCTTTCTTTACTGGTAATAATTTTGTTTTGCGTCCATTTTTTCAGTTCTTTTTCTGTTGTTTCACCTATAGAAAAAAGAATCTTGTTGTCCAAGGAATTGAATTTTGCAAAGCTACGAACTCCACTTGGGCTAAAAAAACAAATAGCATCATGATTTTCATCAACTTTAGGATAAAGAAGTTCGGTTTCATAAACCACAACTTTTTTATAACGAATATTTTGTAAAGGCAGCTTTTTGTCTAAAAGATCCAAAGCCAAGTTTCCACAAAAATGGATGAATTTTTCTTTTGCTGAATGCTCTATTATGAAGTCCAACAATTCGCTGGCGTGTTTGGTTACTTTATAAGTTCCGAAACCGTTTTTGCGAAGTTCTTTTTTGGTTTTAAGTCCAACGGCATAAATTTTATTAAACCCAATTTGATTGGTGAAATCTTCGTTGGGCTGGTAGTTGTTTTCAAAAAAAGACTGTACCCCATTTACACTCGTAAATATTAAAGAGTAATTAGAAAGTGAGCAAGGAACAGTAGGGATGTGTTTTATTTTTAAAACATTGATGAAATCACATTGTATCTTTGGATTCAGTTTTTTTGTAACTTCTTGTTCAATACTTTTTTTGGTAAAAAGAACTCTCATGTCTATTCATTAATTTGCGCTTTTATTTCCTTCATCATTTGGTCTCCACCTTGGTTGATGATTCTTTGCGCTAAATATTCGCCTATGTTTTTATCGTTTTTAGAAAAAGCCTCATCAATATCAATGCATTGTTTGCCATCCAAAGAGCAGAGCCTGCCTTTAAAGTAAAGTTGATCCCCCTGTATGGAAGCCAAACCACCAATAGGGGCAGTACAGCCACCTTCTAATGTTTTTAGAAAAGTTCGTTCTGCTTCTACACATATTTGGGTGTCAGTATCATTGAGTGTTCTAAGAATTGCATTAATCTCTGTGTTTTCTTTATGTCCTGCCACAACAACAACTCCTTGGGAGGGTGCAGAAATCATAAAAGGGAGTTCTTCGTAAGCAATTTTAAGGTCTAATCTTTTGATTCCGGCAAGAGAAAACAAAGTTGCATCAGCCAAGCCGTCTTCAATTTTTTGTAAGCGGGTATTTACATTTCCTCTAATATCAACAAACTCAGTTCCTGGGAATTCTTTGGACCAAAAGGCTCTTCTTCTAAGGCTACTGGTTGCTATTTTAAGTTCGTGTAGAGGCTTGTTTTTAGCCGTGGAGCTTCTTACCAATACATCTTGAGGGAAATCTCTTTTCAAATAGGCAATCAATTCTATATTTTCTGGCATCATTGTAGGGACATCTTTCAGGGAATGAACCGCAATATGAACTTCTTTGTTTAGTAAAGCAAGGTCTAAATCTCTGGTGAACACTCCAGTAATTCCCATGGCATAAAGAGGTTGCGAGAGGTCTTTATCTCCAGAAGAAACAATAGGGGTTATGTCGGTTAAGTAATTTTTATTTTGAAGTTGTCTGGCTACTTCTCTGGCTTGCCAAAGTGCTAAAGGAGAATTTCGGGTTCCTATTTTTATATTCATGTCTAGAACAATTTAAAACCTTAAAGGTAAAGACTTTTTTCGGATTTTAAATCATTTGTTTTTGTCTATTTCTGTGATTAAAATTTTGAACCATAACACCTTATAAAAAGTTGATAATTATCATTATCTTTGGGCGTCAAATAAAGAATTATAAAATCAAAAAACATCAACATTATGGCATTCGAATTACCTAAATTAGGATATGCATACGATGCTTTGGAAAGCAACATCGATGCTAGAACTATGGAAATCCACCATACAAAACACCACCAAGCGTATATTGATAACTTGAACAACGCAATTGCAGGCACAGAACTAGAAGGGAAAACCATCGAAGAAATTTGTGCGATGGGTACCGATAAACCTGCAGTAAGAAACAATGGAGGTGGTCACTTTAACCATTCTCTTTTTTGGAAAGTTATGACACCAGGAGGAAGCAATACTCCAGTAGGAAATGTAGCTAAAGCAATCGATAACTATGGTGGTTTCGAAAAATTTAAAGAAGATTTTTCTAATGCCGCTAAAACTAGATTTGGTTCTGGTTGGGCTTGGTTATGCAAAAAAGAAGACGGATCTGTAGCGGTATGTTCTACTCCTAACCAAGACAATCCTTTAATGCCTGTGGCAGACTGCCAAGGAACGCCAATTCTTGGATTGGATGTTTGGGAACATGCCTATTATTTGAATTACCAAAACAGAAGACCCGATTATGTTACCGCATTTTTTAATGTGATTAACTGGGATAAAGTTGAAGAATTGTTCAATAAATAAATTGTTTTATAGTTTATTGTTTTGGCTGTCTTTTAAAGGCAGCCATTTTTTTTTAGTATAGAAATTTGATTTTAAATTAAAGATAAAGAATGGTTTTATGTTGTACGATTGATTGCTTTTCGGAGAATTGTTTTTTTTGTCTAAGTTGATGGTAGTGTCCAATAAAGTGTGTAA
>JAFDZI010000015.1 GCA_018266955.1 Bacteroidota bacterium | reverse complement strand
GCTGTCCTTTTCGGACAGCCTCATCTGTGTAGCATTAAACAAGAATGGAAAAGTGTCGTTCCGTAGGAACGCAATCTGTGTAGAATTATACAAGAAAGGAAAAATAGCGTTCCGTAGGAACGCTATCTCTTTTTAACCACCTACTCGTTTGGTTTTATACCCTAAATCTTTTAAAATCACCATGATTTTATCTCGATAATCTCCTTGAATTATAATGATGCCTTCTTTATCTGAACCACCAACACCGAGGGTGGATTTTATTTTTTTAGCTATTTTTTTTAATTCTTCATCACAGCCTTCAAAACCCTCGATCAGGGTGACAGGTTTGCCATTTCTACCTTTTTTTTCGTATTTACAAATTAGAGGTTCTTTTTGAACAAATTTCTCCTCAGGCATTTCAAAATCCTGCTCTTCATGTTCAGGAAATAAGTTTTTTAGTTGATCTCGTAAATCCATAATTGCAAATTTAAACAATTTTATCAACTGAAATTGGAAATGTTTTGTTCTTAGACCCTGCGATAAATTAACTTTGCTAATTTATCTTTAGATCTTTATTTGAATAATTTATTTTCATGGAATATATGCGAATATTTTGTATTTTTGCAAGAACCAAATCATTGAAAATAAATGACCAACCCTTTGTTTTATGCTAAAATACTACTCTTTGGTGAATACGGAATTATAGAAGATTCCCAAGGATTAACCTTGCCCTACAGCTATTATAAAGGTTCTTTGAAGTTTTCTACTCTGGAAACAGATTTTATGTTGAAGTCCAATGATTCACTTAGGAAATACGCTCAATATTTAGAAACTATAGATTTGCCTCATGAATTTCAACTTGATGTAGAGGCTCTGATGCTGGATATAGAAAAAGGATTGTATTTTGATTCGAATATTCCACAAGGTTATGGCGTAGGGAGTTCAGGTGCATTGGTGGCTGCCATTTTTAGTAAATATGCCATTCGAAAATTGTCTGCTGAAACGATAAGTAAAGAACAATTGAAAGCTTTAAAAGTTGTATTTGGTACTTTGGAAAGCTACTTTCATGGGAAAAGTTCGGGAATAGATCCATTGATTTGTTTTATGAACCTTCCGATACTTATCGAAAATAAAGAAAGTGTAGATAAAGTAAGTATTCCAAAAGAAGAAGTTGGCAAAGGAGCTATTTTTTTAATTGATTCGGGAATGGTGGGCGAAACAGGACCAATGGTGCAGATTTTTTTTGAAAAAATGAAAACCGAAGGTTTTAGAAAAACACTGAAAGAAGAATTTATCCATTACAACAACGCTTGTATTCATGCATTTTTGAAAAAAGAAATGAATCCATTTTTCAAGAATTTAAAAAAGTTATCCGTATGGGCATACGAACATTTCAAACCGATGATTCCGGAGAGTTTGTATAATGCTTGGAAAAAAGGTTTGGATACCAATGCCTATTACCTGAAACTTTGTGGAAGTGGTGGTGGAGGTTATATATTGGGATTTACCCAAGACTATGAGAAAGCAGAGAAAATGCTTTCAGGATTCCAAAAAGAAATTATCTATCGTTTTTAATAGAACATAAAATAGTCTAGTTTCAACAAAAGAAACGGAGCATTTATCATTTAATTTTATCCCAAATTACAGTTGTATTTTTATGGAAAATAAATTTCTCTATAGGCTGTCACAACTATTGGCTTTGGTTTTGGGAACTAAATTTTTGATGGTGATAGTGCTGAGCTTCGCTCTTTATGTTTCTACCTTTTTTTTATTTAACCAAGAGGAAAGTCTAAAGGCATTTGTTTTTGATTTTAGAGTTCATGGAATTATTCTTTGTGCCTTACTGAGCATATTTGCCGGAGGTATTATCAATCAGTTTTACGATAAAGAAAAAGACAAAATTACACGCCCTTTTAGGACACGATTGCAATCGTTCCTCAAACAGAAGTATTTTTTATATGCTTATGTTTTTCTCAATAGTCTTACATTGGTTATTGCGAGTTTTATTTCCTTTAGGGTTTTAATTTTCTTTTTAATTTATCAGTTTTTTATGTGGTTGTATAGCCACAAATTGTCCAAAATTTTATTGGTAAATAACCTGACTTTTGTCAGCCTTACATTATATCCCTTCTTTGGGATGCTCATATATTACCAAACTTTTTCTATAAAAATTTTGCTCATGGCTTTGTTTTTATTTGGACTATTATTGGTAATCGATATTATAAAAGATACCCTAACCAAAAGAGTAGATCTAATTTTTGGTTATAGAACATTTGCCAATACATTTTCGGTTAAGAAGGTTAATGCTTTGGTAATTAGTTTGTTAGTGTTATTGATGGGCTTATCTTTATTAATTGTTTTTAAGAATGGGCTTCACGGCATCCTTTCCTATTATTATGTTTTAGGAATTTTTGTTTTTATTTTTTGTTCAATATTTTTCAATTCAAAACAAAAAAAATCTCAGTTTTATACCATGAATATACTTCGATTGTGGATTTTCATAGGTGTTATTTCCATGCTTTTGGATGGAATAATAATGAAGTTCTAATTTTTCTATTCATTGCATTATGCTTAATTTTGTACGATTTTAAAAAATACCTTTATCATGTCAATTTTTAATGATACTCAAATAGCTTTTGCCGATAAAAGCACCTCACAATTAGAGAAAGCAAAATGGATGTTTACGATGATTCAGTATCCTAGTCTTACCAACATTGGGATTGATGCTTTGAATTTTACCATCAAAAATAATTTTCCTTTTGTGGAAGGAATTGTAAAAAGTACTTTATTCGAACAATTTTGTGGGGGTGTAAGTAGGGAAGAAAGTTCCAAAGTGGTAACACAAATGTTCAAACACCACATTGGTAGTATTTTTGACTATGCAATTGAAGGTAAAGAAGAGGAGAAAATGTTTGACCATACTTGCGAGGAAATCAAACAAAATATAAAGTTTGCCGAGGGAAATCCTGCGATACCTTTTGTGGTTTTTAAACCTACGGGTTTTGGTCGTTTGGATCTTTATGCCGAAGTACAAAAAGGTAAAGAACTAACTACCTCAGAGAAAACAGAATGGGAAAAAATTAGAAAAAGATACGAAGAAGTTTGCCAGATGGCCTATGACAGAAATGTAATTCTGATGATAGATGCAGAGGAAACTTGGATGCAATCTTCAGTGGATGATTTGGTGAATGAAATGATGGAAAAATTCAACAAAGAAAAAGCCATTGTTTGGAATACGATACAAATGTACAGAACCGGAAGAATTGAATATTTGGAAGCTGATCTGAAAAGGGCTCAAGAGAAAAATTATTTCTTAGGTTATAAATTCGTGCGAGGTGCTTACATGGAAAAAGAAAGAGCCAGAGCACAAGAAATGGGATACCCAGATCCAATACAACCCAACAAGCAAGCTACAGACGATAACTATGATGCAGCAATTGAATTTGTAATGAAAAATTTGGATAAAATTTCTGCATTCTTTGGTACACATAATGAGAAATCTACAGAATTGGCCATGGATAAAATGAATGCCAAAGATTTAGCCAATGATGATCATAGAATTCACTTCGGACAATTGTACGGAATGAGTGATAATATTACTTATTACCTTGGAAATCAAAAGTACAATGCCAGCAAATATTTACCTTATGGTCCAGTAAAAGATGTAGTACCATACCTTACTCGAAGAGCACAAGAAAACACCTCAGTTGCCGGACAAACCGGGAGGGAACTAGGATTGCTAAAAAAAGAAATTGAAAGACGAAAAAATCTTCGTTAATCCAACTTACCCAACTTCCAATTAATTTTGGAAGTTTTTTTATCTCAAAACAAAAATTGAATGCTAGAAGCACAAAAAAAATCCGGTGTATTTTTTATATTTATTTCATTACTGATTGATATTACCGGTTGGGGAATTATTATACCCGTAATTCCTTCGCTTATTAAAGAATTAATCCATGGTGATGTAAGTATGGCCTCCAAATACGGTGGTTGGCTTATGTTTGTCTATGCCAGTATGCAATTTCTTTTTGCGTCCGTTATGGGTGGTTTAAGTGATAAGTACGGAAGACGACCAGTAATTTTGGCATCGCTATTGGGATTTTCCATCAATTTTCTCATTCAAGGATTGGCACCTTCTATTATTTGGTTGTTTGTAGGAAGAGTTTTGTCTGGTATTACCGGTGCCAGCATAACCCCTGCGAGTGCTTATATATCGGATGTTTCTACCGATGAAAATCGAGCGAAAAATTTTGGACTCATCGGGATGGCTTTTGGTTTGGGCTTCATTATTGGTCCAGTATTGGGAGGTTTGTTGGGGCAATTTGGCAATAGAGTGCCTTTTTTTGCTGCATCAATATTGTGTTTGGTGAATTTTGTATATGGTTATTTTGTATTACCAGAAAGTTTAGATAAAGCCCATAGACGACCTTTTGAATGGAAAAGAGCCAATCCAATAGGTTCGCTTTTGCGATTGAAAAAATATCCTAAAATACTAGGTTTAGTCATCGCTTTAATTTTTATGTATATCGCCTTTCATTCAGTACAATCCAATTGGTCATTTTTCACAATGTATCAATTTCATTGGGACGAAAAATGGGTAGGAATTTCTTTGGGAGTTTCTGGGTTAATGGCTGCATTGGTACAAGGTGGATTAATCCGATGGATCACCCCAAAAATAGGGGATAAAAGAGCCATTGTTTACGGGTTGATTTTTTATGCTATTGGTATGTTGTTGTTTGCATTTGCCACGAAAAGTTGGATGATGTTTGCCATTTTGGTTGTTTACGGTTTGGGTGGAATTGCCGGTCCCTCTTTACAATCGTTAATTTCTTCTGTGGTTCCCAAAAGTGAACAAGGCGAATTGCAGGGAGCATTGGCCAGTTTGGTGAGTGCGACTTCTATTGTTGGTCCACCACTGATGACCAATTCTTTTTACTTTTTTACCCACGATAATCCTCCAATATTATTTCCTGGTGCACCATTTTTACTGGGTTTTCTTTTGTTGAGCATCAGTATTATTTTGGTTGTAAGGAATTTTTTGCATCAAAGAGAAGATTAAAATCAACTTAAATTTAACTTTTAAGACTTCAATTCAATCAAACTTTCGTAATTTCGCAGTCATGGAACTTAGTATAGGAGAAATGCTCGTCATCTTTTTAGCCATCGTAGTCTTATTTGGTCCCGATAAGTTGCCTCAAATTGCTAGAGATTTGGGACAAGGGGTAAGAAAAATGCGTGGTGCAATGGACGATATAAAATCAGAAATAATGAAAGAGGGAGACAACCCGATTTCTGAAATAAAAAAAGAAATAGACAAGGTAAAAGACCAAGTAAAGGAATTTGACCCGACCCAGCAGCTTCGAGAAGAAATGGATTTGAAACGGTATGTTGAACAATCCAATGAAGTACAAGCCAATAAACCCAATCCTTTGGACAACGATTATCAAGGTCCTATTAGCCGATAAAAGCAATGAAAGAACTCATCCACCAAGATAAAGAATTGCTTTTATACTTAAATGGTTTGGGTGATACGGCCTATGACCCATTCTGGTTACTGATTACAGGTAAATGGTTTTGGATACCTCTGTATGTTATTTTTTTGTATTTGATATTGAAAAAATATCCCATCAAATCGGTGGGGTACATTCTTTTGTTTATCGCTTTGGGAATAGGGGTCTCCGATCAATTGGCTGGTGTTTTCAAACACGGATTTCTTAGACTTAGACCATGCCACAATCCCGAGTTGATGCATAAAATGCGTTTGGTTACTTGCGGTGGACAGTATGGTTTCTATTCCAGTCATGCATCTAATTCTTTTTTTCTGGCTACCTTTCTTAGTTTTTTATTGAAAAAATATTTTCCTTATTTTCCGTACATTATTTTTACTTGGGCCGCATTGGTTTCCTATAGCAGGATTTACCTCGGGGTTCATTTTCCTGGCGATATCCTAGTAGGTACCATGGCAGGAATGCTCATTGGTTTTTTATTTTCTTATTTGATGGGAATCGTCCTGAGAAAAAATAAAATAAATAATGAAATTTGAATTTTCGCTGTTTAAATAAAAAGTAATTTAAGCAAAACCTTTTATTCATTACCTTTTTTAATCATTATGATAAGGCTTTCCCTGTAGAATTTGATCGGCCCTATAGATTTGTTCGGTAATAAATAAACGAATCATTTGATGGGTAAAAGTCATTTTAGAAAGCGAAAGTTTTTCTTGAGCTCTTTGATACATTTCATCGGCAAATCCATAAGCTCCCCCTACAATAATAGCTACTTTTTTCACTGAATTATTTTGCCATGTATCTATTTTGGCAGCAAATTCTCGACTGGTGTATTGTTTTCCTTTTTCATCTAATAACATTACCCAATCACTACTTTCCAAATGATGCATAAAGAGTTTTGCTTCTTCTTTTTTTAATAAATCTGGACTAAGGTTTTTTGCGTTTTTTACATCGGGAATTTCAATGATTTCAAAATTCCAATATTTTGGTAAACGGATTTGGTAATAGGCCATCAGATTTTTTATTTCTTTATCATCTGTTTTGCCCATGCATATTAAATTAATTTTCATTTATTATCTTTGTTTTGCAAATATAAATGATGCATGTTGAAAACCCCCAAGTTTCTTATTCAAATAAAGGATTTTTTCCACGGAATACATATTCCGTTTTTGGACATTTCGTTATGGAAAATGTTTGAAATCTATGGTAAAGGAATTTTCAGAATGCAAATAGGTAGGATGGCTGCAAGCATCTCTTGGAGTTTTTTTTTGAGTTTATTTCCTTTTATCTTATTTTTATTGTCATTATTGCCTTTTTTACCTCATTACGAAGAATTACAATATTATATTTTTCATGTCTTGATGCATGGTTTCTTTCCCGAAAAAATGCAGGAGGATGTTGCCAACTACATCCAGGAAGTCATTAATCCAAATATCAGTAATCTTAGTTTTTTTACTATTTTTTTTGCTTTACTTTTTGCCACCAATGGTACGCATTCACTGATCAATGGTTTTAACATCAATATCAAAAGAAAAAATAATGTGGTAAAAGAATATTTAGTTTCTTTTATTATAACAATCTCATTTACAGCTATTATAATTTTTGCATTATTGGGTTTGTATTATAGTGAGATTGTAGTCAAACTTTTATCTTCACCCCAAGAAATATCGTGGCTCATAGATAATCTAGCTAAAATTATCGGTTTCTTTTCGTTCCCTTTATTTTATTTCTTATTGCTCAGTTTGTTTTATTGGTTGGGTTGTTTTAAGATTACCGCTTGGAAACAGGCTTTACCAGGTGCTTTTTTAACAACGGGTTTGTTTTTTCTACTGACTTATTTTTTTGCGATTTATGTGAAAAATTTTGCCAAGTACAATGTACTTTATGGCTCTATTGGTTCCATTATACTGGTTATGGTATGGATAAATATCAACATAATTCTCATCCTTTTAGGTAATGAACTAAATGTAGCCATTAAAAATGTTAGACTGAAGAAAATAGAAAGAGATCATAAAAGATTATTATTGGAAGATTTGAAAAACCTAAGCGAAGGAATGGACTAATTACTGGGACCAGAAAATTTCTTTTACGATAGGGTTTTGCTCAAAATTGGACAATATTTTATCGATGTTTTTTATTTCTATATTTTCTAAATTCAATTCAAAAACATAAAAAGGATCATCTTTATCTACCTTAAAATTTTGAATTTTAAAATCTTGGTGTGCCAATAATTCCTTTAAAAACAAGGTGTGATTTGCCGTAGCATCTACATATATTTTTAAAGTCATATGTCTGTATTTTTTTAAATACTTTTCCTCAATAGGTTTTAGTCCCCAAAGAATGATTAGGGCAATAACTGTAGTCGTAATGGCAGCCACCAACATTCCACTTCCAGTTGCTAAACCAATTCCTGCTACCGTCCATAATCCAGAAGCGGTGGTAAGCCCTCGTATAATCCCTTGTTTGGAGAAAATAATGGTTCCAGCACCTAAAAATCCGATGCCACTTACCACTTGTGCTGCAATTCTTGAGGGATCTAAAGTAACATTTTTTGTGCCCAAAATATCAGAAAATCCAAAGGCCGATACCAGCATGATGAGACAAGATCCCACACAAACCATCATGTGTGTGCGGAGACCAGCAGCCCAGTTTCTTCTTTCTCTTTCCAATCCGATGAGCGCACCAAATACGGAAGCCAATGCCAAGCGAAAAACAATGTCGGTCCAGAGTATCATAAGAGGTAACTTTTATATCAAATGTACTTAATATTTTTTCAAATGTAGCTTATTTCAACCTTTTTTGTCAACTTTGCAAAAGTTTGAAAACAATTTTATTCAATAGTAATTCTAAAAAGCCCATCGTAATTATTGCGTTGGTTGTGACTGTTATAGCCCTTCTTTCCATGGTTATACTAAGTTATTTTATGACTTCACAGAGTAAAGTGAATTATGAAAATTCTGCAAGAAAGGCGTTCCAGAACAAGTATGATGTTGTACAAACGGTATTCAAAAATTTAGAAGATTTCCAACTTTCATTAACGGATATGGTTGCAAAATCCAATTCTTTTGAACTGAAAAAGAATTTACAATTATTAAATCAATTTAAAATCCAACAAAATATTAAACCTTATACCTGGTATGATGATTTAAATGGTAATATTCCTTTAGATGATGCGTTGTTACAAGTTACCTTACCCAAAGGGAACCAACAATTATTGCAAAAAATTGAAAAATTTAAAGTTAAAGAAGTACAAAATATAGTATTTAGCAAAGACAATACACCGTATTGGACTATTTTTAATGAAAATAAAAGTCGGGAAATTATTTATGGATTTACCATTAAACTTACCCAACTGCATGATTATTTTAGTCAAGTGACCCAAAACCAAGACAATTATGCATTTGTTTTCACCAAAAACGGAACTTGCATTACTCACCCTGACGAAAAATTTATTGGTAAAAATATATTTCGCTTTACCAATGTACAAGTTAAAGACACCTTGACGAATGTAGAACAGAAGGGCTATACAGAAAATATCGCACAATCCGAATATTTAAACTTAGAAGTTACCCGTTTTATAAAACCCTTAAAAACCAATAATTTTGATGGTTATGTAGCGGTTAATTATGTTCGTTTTCTCATCGACGAAAAAGTAAATGAAACAAAATACTATGTGCTTTTTATTTTTGTGGCCACCTTTATCCTCATTCTTATTATTTTTATCCTTTTTCATCAGTCCTCCAACAACGCTTTTAGAGAAAAAGAAAAAGTACAATCCGAAAAAAATAGACTGCAAATTGTAAATGAGGCAATGCAAAAAGAAAATGCAATGAACCAATTACAACAACTTAAAAATCAGATTAATCCGCATTTTCTCTTCAATTCTCTCAACTCTTTGTATATGTTGATTGGTATTGATGCAACCAATGCCCAAAAGTTCACGATGGATCTTTCTAAAATCTATCGATACCTGATTGTCCCTCCGAAAGAGAATTGGGTATTTATAAAAGAGGAGTTGGCTTTTATTCAACATTATATGGATTTACAAAAAAGTAGGTTCGAAGAAGAAATACATTTTAATTTAATAATTAATACGAATGAAATCAACGATAAAAAAATTCCTTACCTCTCACTTCAGATCGCCATAGAAAATGCAATAAAACATAATGTTGCAACAATAGATTTGCCTTTATTCATAGAGATTATCGATTCAACATCGGGTTTAATTATTTCAAATACTTATCAACCCAAAACGAAAAATACCGATGGAACTGGATTTGGCTTAGAATATTTGCAAAAAATATATGACTTTTATGGGAATAATGAATTAAGTACTCGTGTTGAAAACGGAAAATTCATCCTCTTTCTTCCTTATTTGAAATAAAAATATCCATTCACTCCATAATTTTATCCATTCACTCCCAAAATCTTTAAGGACTAATGGGTACTGTTTATATTTACTCTAGTTTCATGACAAAATTTATGAAATTGATAATTTGATTTAGAGTAATGAAAAATTATAGAATTGCCATTTATTTAGGATTAGCCCTTACTTCTACCACTTTATATGGTCAGAAGAAAGAGGAGGTGAAAACCGAAAAAGACAAAACCGAAAAGAAGGATGCTTCAAAAAAAATAAAGAAAATTGAAGATCTGATTAAAAAAGGGATCTATAAAAAAGGAATGTTCCATACCATCACCAAAGAGAATGATGTGTATTTTGAAATTCCTGATTCTCTGATGGGAAGGCAATTCCTAGTGGTGAATAAAATTTCTGAGGTCCCAATGCAGGTAAATGAGGCTGGCTTGAATAAAGGAATGAATTACGAGAATAAAGTCATTACTTTCCATCATGATAAAGTTGCAAAAAAAGTTTGGGTAAAGACTTCTACACCTAAAGTGTCATCCCCAGAAAAAGACGCGATTACCCAATCGGTGAAAGCTAATTTTGCCGAATCTATTATCGAAGTTTTTGATGTAGAAGCCCAAAATGCCGATTCTACTTCTGTAGCCATCAAAGTCAATAAAATTTTCGACGGAAATAAGAAAAGCTTTAACGATGTCCTTGCCAATACTGGTTTGGGAGGTTCTGTAAAATCTGACCTTTCCCGAATAGATGCCGTGAAAACTTTCCCTGAAAATATTGTAGTAAAATCCCAGCTCACCACTTCGGTAAACGAAGGTGGCGTAGATTTGCCCGTAACACTTGGGGTAACTTCTAATATCGTATTACTTGCTGAAAAGCCTATGCAACCTAGATTTGCAGATAATAGAGTGGGGTATTTTACAGAAAATCATTGGTTTTTTAATGATAACCAACAAAAGATGGAAGATAAAAAGCTTATCACTCGTTGGCGTTTAGAACCCAAAGATGAGGATAAGGAAAAATACCTTCGTGGTGAATTGGTAGAACCTAAAAAGCCCATCGTATATTATATAGATCCTGCAACACCTAAGCAGTGGCGCGAGAAAATTATTGCCGGAGTACACGACTGGCAAGTAGCCTTCGAGAAAGCTGGTTTTAAAAATGCCGTCATTGCCAAAATGCCAGACGAAAATGATCAAGATTTTGATATTGATGATGTGCGTTATTCCGTCATTACTTATGTAGCTTCTCCTAAAGCCAATGCCATGGGACCTTCTGTAGTAGATCCCAGAAGTGGTGAAATCCTGGAGTCCGACATTGTTTGGTGGCATAATGTGATGACTTCCTTACACGATTGGATGCGCATACAAACCGGTCCTATCGATCCTAAAGCCAGAGGAAATAAATTTTCCGATGAGCACATGGGTGAGGCTATTCGCTTTGTCTCTTCTCATGAAGTAGGCCATACTTTTGGCTTGAAACACAATATGGGTGCGTCTTTCGCCTATCCTGTAGAATCTCTTCGTTCTAAAGAATTTACCGATACAATGGGAGGAACAGCTCCTTCTATCATGGACTATGCCCGTTATAATTATGTTGCCCAACCTGAAGATGGGGTAACTTCAATTACTCCTAAAATTGGGGTGTATGATAATTATGCCATTGAGTGGGGTTACCGTTGGTATCCAGATCAACTCACAGAGAAAATAGCTCTTAAAAAAACAATTGAAGACCACCAAGACAATCCATTGTACTTTTATGGAGAGCAACAATCTTTCTTAAATACAGTAGATCCTCGCTCTCAGTCCGAAGATTTAGGAGATGATTCCGTTCTAGCAAGTGAATACGGAATGAAAAACCTGAAAAGAGTTTTAGATAATTTACTCTCTTGGACTTATGAAGAAGGAAAATCCTATGAAGATGCTGGTAAATTGTATTTCGGTGTGGTAGGACAATGGGATACCTATAACCATCATGTAATGGCCAATGTTGGAGGAATTTACCTAGATCAGCCGTTTTTTGGAAACAAGAAAAAAGCCTACGAGGCTGTTCCCGCAGCAATGCAAAGAAAAGCAGTAGATTACCTAACAAAAAATGTAATCGATTTGCCGAAATGGTTGTTCTTTAATCCTATTTTGGAGAAAACTTATGCCATTAAAAAATCCCCAATGGGGCCGTATGAGCAATCACCATACACTTTGGCAAGAGAAATGCAGTATTCTGTTATTTATTACTTATTTACAGATGACCGATTGCTAAGAATGTTAGAAAATGAGCTGAAAAAAGAAGAACTGGGTACAAAAGAAGAAGTTTATACCGTAACAGATTTGTTCAATCAAGTTCGTGAAGCCGCTTTTGATAAAAAAGGAAGCTTGAGTATTTTGGAGAGGATGACGCAAAAGAATTATGTAGATGCCTTGATTGTTTCTACCAACAAATTGTTCGAAAAAACAACAGTAAAAGGAATTTCTATCAATCAAAATTTGACTATTCCTATGCTGTGTACTCATTTGGAGGAGGATAAAATGCTCAGAAATATCAATTATTCTTCCATGAAAAGAGTTTCTGAAGTTACCTCGTACAAAAGAGCCGAATTACAGGCCGTTTTAAAATTAGTAAATAAGAAAAAAAATAGTGGCGATGCAGCAACGCAAGCCCATTATGCCGACTTAATCACCCGTATTAACGAAGCATTAAAACAATAAGTTATCATGAAAAAATCATTAGTTCTTTTACCACTTTTGGCTGCCAGCTTTGCTTATGCACAAGAAAAAAGAGTGATTACCGGAACCATTCAGGATGGGGCAACTTCCAAAGGTTTGGTAGGAGCTTCCGTAAAAATTGATGCCCAATCGGTTTCCTCCACCACGCAGCAAAAAGGAATTATAGAATCGGTTTCTGTTGGAACCATCACCACTAAAAATGGACAATTTTCTTTAGAAATTCCTGTTGAAACTCAATCGGTGACCATTAGTTTTCCAGGGTACGAGTCAGAAATACTTCAAATTTTGGCTGGACAAACTGATTATACGATCAAGTTGCAATCGGTGAATTCATCCAAAAAAGAATCTCAGATCCAAGAAGTAATTCTTACAGGATATCAGAAAATTGAAAAAAGAAAACTGACTTCAGCGGTTAATTCGGTAAAGATGAACGACATCAACCAAGCTGGAGTTGCCAGTGTAGATAATCTATTGCTGGGGCAAGTGGCCGGTGTGGTTGTTACTCCGGAAACAGGAGCTCCAGGTAGCCCTGCAAAAATCCGAATTCGTGGTACGGCTTCTCTTTCTGGTCCTCAGGATCCACTTTGGGTGATTGATGGTTTGCCTTTGGAAGGGAATGATGTCCCCAACTTTAGTGATAAAGACAATATCGATCAGCTACAGAATTTTTCTATTGCAGGGCTTAACCCGAATGATATAGAAGATATTACCATTTTAAAAGATGCTGCGGCAACCGCTATTTATGGTGCCCGAGCTGCCAATGGTGTTATCTCCATCACGACCAAAAAAGGGAAAAAAGGAGCAATGAAATTGAATTTCTCTGCGGATACTTTTGTAAACCTTCGTCCGGATTTTTCTAAGTTAAATCTTCTTAATTCTTCAGAAAAAGTAGATTTAGAATTGATGTTGGCCGCAAGACCTGAACTTACTTACCGAGATGATAAAGGTGAGATTATGCGTATTCTTAATGCCAATAATCAGTTGACAAACTACCGAGCTGGTGGCTGGAATGCGCTAGATCCTGTGACGCAATCTCAAATTAATAGTTTGCGTTACAATCAAACAGATTGGGGAAAATTATTGTACAGAACGGCCATTAACAGACAATATGGTGCCAGCCTTTCCGGAGGTACAGATTTATCCAATTATTATTTTTCTCTTGGGTATTTTGATGAGCAAGGAACAACGATTGGAACGGGATTCGAAAGATTTAATCTCACTTTAAAAAATAATTTTAAGGTAAATGATAAGCTGAATGTAGGTATTTCTGTATTTGGAACTCAATCCGAGAAAAAATCATTTGTTACCGATGCCGATGCCTCCATAAACCCTGCAAATTATTCAAGAAATGTAAATCCTTATCTAAATCCCTTTAATGCCAACGGATCATACAATTATGATAAAGACATCGATGGATTTGATGACCGTTATGTTCCTTTCAACTTTTTAGAAGAAAGAGAAAATACATATTATGTGCTGAAAAACAAATCTTTGAAAGCAATTTTAGACTTGGAATATAAGTTGTCCAAAAGTTTGAAATTGACATCTCAATTGGGCATACAGTATGATGTAAATGATACCGAAAAATTTGCGGGTAAGGAAACTTATTTTACCCGAAAAATGAAAGAGGCGACTCGCTATTATCAAGGTGGGTACAAGTATTTTCTACCAGTGGGAGCCATAAAACAAAATTGGGATAACGATTTTTTCCAATACAACTGGAAACTGCAAGCACTCTACAGTACTAAGATTGGCAACCGACACGAAATCGACTTGATGGCAGGTTCTGAAATTAGAAAAACCAATGACAATACCACCATCACCAGAGCTTTTGGTTACGATCCTGTAACCCGAAGATCAACGGCAATTGTGTTTCCAAATTCTAATTTTGCCTCAGACAAAAGATTTGAAGCCTACAGAGAATTGGCTCCAATAGAAAATGCCTATGCGTCTTTCTATGCCACAGGTTCTTATACCTTGGACAAGAAATATACTTTCTTCGGTAGTGCCCGTTACGATGGTACCAACCTCTTTGGTGTCGATGAAAAATATAAATACTTACCGATATGGGCAGCATCGGCTTCTTGGTTGGTGTCTCGTGAAAAATTCATGGAGCATATTCCGTTAATTTCCAATCTAAGACTAAGAGCTTCTTATGGATTGCAAGGAAATATCGATAGAAATACTTCGCCTTATTTTATAGGTGAGTATAGTGATACCACTATTCTTCCGGGGAATAAAGAGGACATCATCAATGTGATTAGCCCACCCAATGGAAAACTTCGATGGGAAAAAACCACCAATACCAATATTGGATTGGATTTGGGGATTTTCAAAAATAGAATTAATCTAACGGCTGATGTCTATCATAGAAAAGGTACCGATATGATTAGTATGAAGGAAACACCTTTGGAAACAGGATTCGAATACTCTATGGTCAATTGGGGAAGTCTTACCAATAAAGGTTTTGAATTGGCACTTTCTACCAAGAATATATCCAATAAAGATTTCCAATGGAATACCACCATCAATTTTGCCCACAACAAAAGCATGGTTTTGGACGAGCAGGTGAGAGGAAATTCAACATTGCCATCCAGAGTTGGATTGCCAGTAAATGCAGTTTTTGCACTGAAAACTGCTGGGATAGATGCCAATGGAAACCCTCTATTTTGGAAAGGCGACCAAAAGGTGAGTGCCCAAGAATTCTTCCAATTGTTTGATGAATGGGCAGACTTTTTCCCAGGTCAGATGGTAGGTACCAAATTGAGCAATGCCGAAATTAGAAATCTATTTACTTATATAGGCGATAGAGATCCTAAATTTACCGGTGGGATTATTAATAATTTTAAATACAAAAATTTTGATTTAACAGTTTCTGCAGCTTTCAATATTAAGCAAACCATTATGAGAAGCCCTTCTTACAGAGGAATGGAGTTGGATAGAGGTAGAAATTACACTCAAGATATTTGGCAAGCCGGCAGTACTTTGCCAGGGATTACCAGTCCAGACAGTACAGCCAATCCCGATGGATGGATGGGGAATAAATGGTTTGCTGATAACCGTGCCAATACCTATGCATTGTTGGATCTTTGGGCCAAAGAAATTTCTTATCTAAGAATTTCCAGCATTCGTTTAGGATATACTTTGCCAAAACAATTGACGGACTCCATGGGGATTTCATCCCTCAGACTGAGCTTGGAAGGAAGAAATCTTTTTGTATTCAGTAATGGTTATAATGGTTATTTCGATCCGGAAACCTATGGAAATATTTATGCACAACCGATACAGAAATCGGTAACGGTAGGCTTTAATGTATCATTTTAAAAAAGTTTAAAAAAATGAAAAAAATTTTCGCAATCGCCGGTCTTGTTGCTCTTAGTTGGAGTACTGTGAGCTGTGACCGTTTTCTAGATATACAACCCGAAGGCAAGGTAATTCCAACTACTGTGGAAGACTACCGCAAAGTTCTTACTTCGGCTTATGCTAAATATCCTACGCATAAATCTTTATCGGCACTAAGAACCGATGAATTACAAATTGACAGCAACAGCATGGATTTCCCAAATTACAGAGAAATAGCCATGTGGAAGGATGCCAACTTGGATCAGGTAACAACAGAATTTCCTTGGGTAAGCTTTTACTCGGTGATTTTTTATCTAAACCAAACCATCAATGAAGGAAGCAAATCCATGATGGAAGGACCTGAAAAAAATCAAATCCTTGCAGAAGCTTATGCTTTAAGAGCTTATGCATATTTCGATTTGGTCAATCTTTATGGAAAACCTTACAATGCGGCCACTGCGGCTACAGACAAAGGAGTACCTATTAGTTTGGAAATTGATTTGGAACAGGTGTTACCCGCTTCTTCGGTGCAACAGGTTTATGATCAGATTCATACCGACCTCAACAAAGCGGAAGGACTAATGGTGAGCGAAAAACAACAAGCGGCAACAAGATATCGTTTCTCAAAAGTAGCGTTAATGTCTTTTAAAGCTAGACTTGCTCTTTATCAGAAAGATTACGCTTCGGCACTTAGTTTTGCCAATCAGGCTTTGGCAATGCAAAGTGATTTGGTGAATTTGAATACCACGGCTATAGCTCCTAATCGCTTTGATGCTCAAGAATCAATTTTGGCCCTTGATTTTGCCCTGAACAATGCTGTACAAAATGTAGGATTTGCTTCAACAGAACTCATCAATGCTTATGATACAGCCAATGATAAACGATTTGGACTTTATTTTGAAGCCTCTGGAACAAAGTTTAAAGTGAAAAAAGGAGGAAGTACCGACTTTAGAGTCTCTTTCAGAACCGCTGAATTATATTTTATAAAATCGGAAGCTTTATTACAACTCAACCAAGTTCAAGATGCCAAAAATGCACTTATGTCTGTGCTGAGTAATCGTTATACTGCTGTTGGATTATCAGCTTTGCAAACACAAATCTCCAGTATGAATGCCAATGATTTTATGCAGTTTATTTTAGACGAAAGATTCCGAGAGTTTGCTTTGGAAGGTCAGCGTTGGTTTGATTTGAGAAGAGCACAACAGAAACAAATCACTCATCTTGTGAACGGAACTCTATATACATTATCGGCTAATGATGTTCGATACACCATAGAAATACCACCGTCTGCAAAGAAAAATAACCCCAATTTATAATAAATTCCCTCAGAATACATCGTTTAGTTTATTGATAGACTTGTAAATTAAACTTGTATATATCTTCATATTAGTTTTTTTGTATCCGTTTAGACTTAAATGTTTAAACGGATTTTTTTGTACTTTTGTTTTCCATGAAAATTGCCATTGTTGAAGACGAATTATTAGCCGCTAACTATCTGAAAGGAATTTTGGAAAGTCAGGATATTGTGGAGATTTCTAACATTTCTTTGTTAAGATCCAAACGACAAGCGATTGATTTTTTTCAAAATAACGAAGTGGATTTAATCTTTATGGATATTCATTTGGGAGATGGCAAAAGTTTGGAAATTTTTGAAGAAGTACAACTCAAAACACCTCTTATTTTTGTAACCGCCTATGATGAATATGCACTAAAGGTTTTCAAGCATTTTACTTTGGATTATTTATTAAAACCTTTTGAAAAAGAACAAGTTCTGCTGGCTTTGCATAAATTTAATTCTATTTCTGAGACCTTTAATTCGGATGATACTTTAAGAAAAATTTCAATACTGGACCAAAATCCTCATGCAACAGTAAGCCGATTTCTAGTACACGAAGGCAATCAATTATTATCAATTAAAGATGAGGAAATCGCGTATTTTTTTGCTTCAGGAAAATATCTTTTCATAACCACCAACGAGGGGAAAACATTTATTTATGAAGATACCATAAAGGATATTATTGGAAAAATAAACCCTCAGATGTTCTTTAAAATCAATAGAAAATATATTGTCAATATTGGAGCAATTGCAGAAGTTATAAAACACAGTAGTCAGAAAATTGAACTAAAACTCAGTCCAAGTCCAGATGAAAAGGATGTATTTGTAAGTAAATTACAACTTCAAGATTGGAAATTGTGGATGCAACATTAGTTTAAATATTAACTCAAAAAAAAATAAAAAAATGAATCAACTTTTGGTAGAAGTATGGAGCGATATCGTTTGCCCATTTTGCTATATAGGGAAGAAAAATTACGAATTGGCTTTGTCTGAGTTTAACTTTGCACAAGATATAAAGTTGGAATTCAAATCCTATATGTTGGATCCCAATTTTGAACACAATGCAGAAGAAAAATATGATCTAAGACAAGGTTTGGCCAATAAGTATGGTAAAACTTTGGCAGAAGTAGATCAAATGCAAAATCACATCATTGCCATGGCACAATCGGTTGGTTTGACATTTGATTTTCAAAATTCATATCGTTTCAATACCATGAATGCACATAGGATTCTACATAAAGCCAAAGAAAAAAATATAGATACAAAACTTACCGAAGCTTTTTTTTCTGCCTATCTAGAAAAAGGGCTTAATTTGGCTAAAATAGAGGTCCTAAAAAAGGTTGCTCAAGAAAATGGTATGTTGCCTGAGGAGATAGACGAAGCATTGACCAATGATTTGTATGCCTACAAAGTACAACAAGATTTGCAAGAAGCGGCACAATTGGGAATTAGCGGAGTTCCGTTTTTTGTGTTCAATAGAAAATATGGCGTTTCTGGAGCACAACCGAAAGAAGTTTTTTTGCAAACCATGCAACAAGCTCATGCGGATTGGAAAAATAACCAACCCCAAGCTTTAGAAATTAAAAAGGGTGGTGCACAATGCGATATAGATGGAAATTGTCACTAAGATTTTGTTTGATATTTTTCCGAATTTTGACAACAATCCTGTTAAAATTTCATTTAAAAGAACCTAAGCTATTTATGAAAAAGCGATTAACCTCTGTCGAAGTTAATCGCTTTTTTGGATTTTTATATTTTGGAGTTTAAAGAGGACCAACCACCACCATTAAATACTTGGCTGTATCCATGATTTTTAAGAATGGCTTTGGCACTTGCCGATCGCATTCCCGAAGCACAACAAGTGATTATTGTTTGGTTTTTGTCCTTCAAAAGTTTTAGATTTTGGTTCAGGGTGTTCAGTGGAATATTGATGGATCCTTTGATGTGTCCACCAGCAAATTCGCCTTTGGTGCGTACATCTACAATGATGGCTCCATTTTTCATCAGCTCGGTATAATTCACCGTTTTCATTCCCAAAAGTTTTTTAATAAATCCTAGCATCTTATATTTTTTGCAAAATTATTTTTAAAAAGGTCAATACAATGTGATGATGATTACAATAGTGTAATTTTATTTCTAGAAAGTGTTATCGTTTTATTTTTTTCCATTTGCTTTAATGTTCTGCTGGTAGCTTCTCTAGAAATTCCCAATTCATCGGCTATTTGCTGGTGTGTGGCATTTATTTCTGGGCTATTGTACAACTGACTTTTTTGGTTGAGCAAATGCAAAATTCTAGAATCAATTTTCTGAAAAGCAACCGAATTTACAACATTCAATAGTTCCTCAAAACGCTTTTGGTACAATGTAAAAATGAAATCCGTCCATTCAGGATATTTTTTAATCCATTCTTTTGCTTTAGGAATAGAAACCATCAGTATTTCGGCCTCTTCTTCTACAACAGCCTTTATTTTGGAACGGTCTTGCTTCATTCCAGAAAGAATGGAGACAATGCAACTTTCTCCAGGTTTTATGTAATAAAGTAATATTTCGCGCCCATCTTCTTCGGTTCTGATCACTTTAATGCTGCCGGAAACAACAATGGGGATATAATTAACATAAGCGTCCATGTCCAATACCACCGATCCAGCCGAGAAAACTTTCAGTTCTCCAGAGTTTTTTATTTCTTCTTTAAAGTCTGTTTTAAATTGTTCCATGATTTCCATTTCCAAATATAATCAATTAAAGTTTATTGTTTATTTATACTTTACTTCGAATAATAAACATTGGCTCTAAAATCCAACATTTAATTCGAGATGTGTGTGATAAACATCACAAAGAGGTTCGGAATACTTGTTTAACTTTGATTTTAATTAAATGGATTAAAATGAAAAAGGTTTTTATATTTTGTACCACGGTGCTATCGGCAATTTTACTGATGAATTGTACAACAGCACAATCCAATAAAAATACGATAGATTTGCCTACAGCTTTGAGTTATGTTTCTGAAACCAAAGATTTGTTGATGGGCACCCTCATGAAAAAAATTAAAGAAAACGGTACCGAAAATGCATTGGAATTTTGTAATCTGAATGCCATTCCACTTACACAAACGGTAGGTGAAAAATATCACAAAAAAATCAAAAGAGTTTCGGATAAGAATAGAAATCCCAATAATGCGGCCAATGCAAAAGAACTGGCAATTATATCTCAATACAAAGCGCAATTATTTGCTGGAAAAGAACCCCAACCGTTAGTAGAAAAGAACCAACTCTATGTACCGATAGTTACCAATAGCCAATGCTTGAAATGTCATGGCACTGTAGGAAGTACGATTGAAAATAAAACGGCAGAAAAGATAAAATCTTTATATCCTAAGGATTTAGCAATTGGGTATAAAGAAAACGAACTTCGTGGTTTGTTTGTGGTTCAAATGAAATAAATACAAACAGTAAACTCAACAATATTTTAAATGTACAGAGGCTGATAAAATGATTATCAGCCACTATTTTTTATTTTAATAACTCATTTTTACGATTTGTAAAACGGCATTGGAATCTATGTTTTTTCTTTCACCCAAAATCCAATTTCTTTCTTCAAAAGTATGTTGAATTTTTTCAGCACAGCCTTCATAGTTTTCTGTATAGTTGGAAAGTCGGGTAGGAATCCCGATACTTTGGAAAAAAGTTTCCATTTTTTGAATTCCTAATTCAGCTTTTTTATGCGCCTCTTCTTCACTAATATTCCATACTCTTTCAGCATATTGGCATAATTTATCGATTTTATTGTCTAAGTTGAATCGATAATGAGAAGGTGCAATTATGGCTAAAGTACGGGCATGGTCTATTCCGTAAAGTGCAGTTAGTTCGTGTCCCATCGAATGTACAGCCCAATCCGTAGGTACTCCTTTGCTAATAAGTCCATTAAGAGCCATGGTACAACACCACATAAAGTTTGCTGCGGCATCATAGTCAAATTCGGATTCCATCATCTTTGGAGCCAATTCTTGTAAAGAAATTAAGATGCTTTCCATCCATCGTTCTTGCAGGGAAGCACTGGTTTTGTAGGTCATGTATTGTTCCAAAACATGGCTATAAGCGTCGGCAATTCCATTGGCAATTTGTCTTTTAGGAATCGATTTTATCACTTCAGGATCCATAATCGAAAATTGAGGAAAAAGACCAGGGCCACCACAAGAAAGTTTTTCTTGGGTTTCCTTTCTGGAAATTACATATCCAGAATTCATTTCCGATCCGGTAGCAGGTAAGGTGAGCACCGTAGCAAATGGTAGGGTTTCGCCTTCCATCGCACGGATTCTATGGGTGAGAATATCCCAAGGTTCATTGCCTTTATAATGGGCAGCAGTTGCTAAAAATTTAGTACCATCAATGACCGAACCTCCACCAACAGCCAAAAGGTAAGTGATGTTTTCAGATTTTATAATTTTTAAAGCCTCCATCAAGACAGAATATTCCGGATTGGCAGGAATGCCGCCAAATTCTGTTACATCAAACTCAGCAAGTGCTTGGGTTACCTGTTGGTAAATGCCATTGTTTTTGATGCTTCCACCACCATAGAGCATAAGAATTTTTGCATTTGCTGGGATTTCTTTGGATAATCTTTGGATTTCTCCTTTTCCAAAAATAATTTTGGTTGGATTTTTAAATTCAAAATTGAGCATACTTGTAATTTTCTGAAGTTTCAAAAATAAGGCTTAATTTCTTAATGATCTCTTTTTTTTCATTAATAGAATGGATTAAAACTATGCTTAAAAAAAATCACCCTTTTGTGGGTGATTGCTCTTTTATTCTACCGATTTAAAAAAAGAAGGAGCATTGCCATAAATAGCAGTTTTGCCGTCCCATTTCTCTATAAACTGTTGTTGGATAAGTAAGTTGCTGAGCGATTGTTTTCTCAATTCGTTGGCTCTGGCTTCGGCTTCGGCTTGTACAATGAGCTTTTTGGCATTGGCTTCTGCTACTTTTAATTCGTTTTCCACTCGTTGGGCTTCCTGTACCGCTGCATTTTTTGCATTAATGGCTTTGGTGATTATTTCTGGATATTGGATTCCAGAGGTAAGTTGTTCCATTGCGAAACCTTCTTTCGCTAAAAACTGATTCATTTTATTTTGTACTCCATTTTCAAATGCCTCTCTACGACTGATGATGGAATCTGTAGTGTATTTGTTGAATTCAATACGATAGACATCTTTAATGTGATTGACCAAAGTGTTTTGCAAAACTTCAGTAATATTCTTTCTGTATTTTCTGAAAATTTTTGGCGATTGACCATCAATAACTTTTAAAGACATGGTAGGATCAACTGTAAATACCGAACCATCTTTAGCATTCACTGTAAATGCTTGATAATTTACCGTTTGTACGAATGTTGGTACTTCAAAGACTTGCTCTGTTAATGGATTATACCAAACTCTTCCGGTGACTAGGGCTACATCTTGCACCCCTTTGTCGGAGCCGTACATTTTTACCAATAGACCTTCGTGTCCTGCGTCTATTCTTTCAGTACAAGTTAATGCGAGAATAAGTAAAAAGAAAGAGACAATTCCGCCAATAATTAATGATTTTTTGCTGTTATTCATTTGTAAAATATATTTTTTTGATGATGAAATAAGTGGCCAATATAAGTAAACTTAATGAAACCACTCCCATGATTACTGCATTATTGTCGGGAGCAGAAAGCCAACCGAAAATTGTTTGCAGTAAAAATAAAAATACAGCGATGATAATAGGTACCAAAGCCACTTTCAACATAAATTTAAAATTCATATTCGTTTAATTTTTGATGATTTTTTCCAATTGAATTTTTCCACCCAATTGAATCTTTAAGTAATAAACTCCTTTTTCCAATGGAGAAAGATTTATAATATGGGTGTTTTTATTCCCTAAAATCCATCGTCCCAATTCATCATACAAATCCAATTGATCTACTTTGTTTTTGGACATTACTTGTACAAAATCTTGACTAGGGTTAGGGAAAATTTTTAGGTGCTCTTGTACGGAATATTCTTTTGTACTTAATGTTTGGTAGAGGTTTCCAAAATTTAAAATGCCATAGCCCATTTGGTCGGTATGGTTGGGATATAAAGAAGAGGTTTCTCTGAGGTGGTTTCTCATTATATTTCTGTCCATTGTTGGGAAAGCCTGTATGAGACATGCTACACCACCGGCAGCGACTGGGGTGGCCAATGAGGTACCATTGGATACTGTGGTGGCATTCCCATTTACTGTTGCGGTTTGTGTTCCTCTGGCACTGGCATCGGGTTTTATAATTCCTGCAGCATTTGGTCCGAACGATGAGAAAGGTGAAGAGGCTCCTGCGACATCCACAGCACCAATGGTAAAAACTTTTTGGTTGTCTGCAGGCGTCATTATGTAATGCCAAGGTTGTTGCCCGGAATTTCCTGCGGCAGCCAAAACAAAAATACCTTTTTCGACTGCAATTTGGGCTCCTCTTGCAATAAAAGAAGTGCTACCATTCATATCACTGTAGGTATAATTGTATTTGGGATCATCAAAAGTATAATATCCTAAAGATGTACTGATGATGTCCACACCTTTTCTATCGGCTTCTTCGGCAGCTTCTATCCAATAGAGTTGCTCTTCGGGTATTTCTTGTGCATAAATTTCTGTGGCATAGAGATAAAATTCAGCATCGGGAGCAGATCCCACAAAACTACCATCGAGATAACCTCCAATTGCTCCCAAAACTACAGTACCATGCGCATTGAGGTTGGAATTGTAGATATCGTTGTTTTTTGAAATAAAATTATAGCCACCTTTTATTTTGTTATTGGTCCACAGTCTGGCAAAAGCCGTTCCGAAATCAACACTAGGAAATCCAGTGTCAATAACCGCTATGCTGATGCCGTTTCCGGTAAAACCTTGCAAATGTAGGTTTCTAAGGTTCACTTGGTTTATTTGATCCAACCCAATTCCGTAATTGAAATTGTTAAGTGCTGTTTTGTTAACATTCTCCCACTTGTTGTTGTATTCATTTTTATTTTGATTGCCCGAATTTTTTGCAAAACTTTCTACGGTTTGAACATAAGACTGGCTTTGTAAAAGCGCGATTTGACTTGGTGTTGCATTTACAGCCACGCCATTCAGCCATTTGGAAGTATCGGTAACGGTAAATCCTAAGTTCTGAATATTTTGTAGGTAAGAGGTTTCTATCGGTGCATCTTGGTCGTTCAGTGAGATTCCTAAAATGTTTCTTCTGTCCAATGATTTTTGACTAAGTTCGGATAAGGGATTGGCATAAAAAGCGGCTTTATTGGGTTTATCTTTAAAATAAACAAAAACCAATTCGCTTTGTGCCATTGCAAAACCATGCGTTATGCACAAGGCGGTGATCCAAATTTTTTTCATTTTCAATCTTTATTTGATGTAGGTTTTGTTTCCGTTTTTGTTGATGTAATATTTACCTCCTTTGGGTCCTATGTACACTTTGTGTCCATGGTAAGATTCATTGGTCATTCTATCTTTTCCCGAACCAGACTTGCTGTTTTTTTTAGAAGATCTACCAAACAACCATGACCAGAAAGACTCTTCAGATTTTTTTTCAGGTTCTTTTGGGATATTATTGGTCTTATGTTCAGAATTTGGGTTTACTGGTAGGGTCTTTTTAACGGTTTCTTGGGCTTCAATAGTACGATTGGGCTTTGTGGCATAGGTACGATTGGGTTTTTCAGAGCTTTGCTCGGTTGTGCTTTGTACGCTAGGTTTTGGTGTATAAGTTCTCGTTGTTTTACCGGTATTGCTAGGACTTGAATTTAACTCGGTATTCTTAGTAGCATAAGTTCTTTTAGGATGAGTTGTTGGTTCAGAATTTTGAGCCAAATAAAAGGAGTTTCCCAATAGGATGAAGCATCCTAGCCACCATAATTTTTGTTTCTGCAACATAGTTTTGTGTTTTTATTATTCTTCAAAAATAGTAATAGTTTCTTAATAGAAAATTATTTGATGCAAAACATAGAAACAATGGATAAACACATCAGTGGACTAGTCACAAAGAAAGATGAATAAAATTTAAGGTAAAAAAATTTTACCAAAGCGCTTTTAATTCTTATTTTTACCAAAATTTAACATAGTCCTTTCTTATTGATGAAATTTTAAAAATTGAATTTCAAGAATGAGAAAATAGACTAATAAATATAAAAAAATCTTTATATGAAATCGCCATTAACAAGTTTATGTAAATAGACACTGATGAAGATGGGCGATACCATATAACCTAACAAAAAATAATAAATATTTACATATGAAATTCCCATGATTAG
>JAFDZI010000014.1 GCA_018266955.1 Bacteroidota bacterium | reverse complement strand
TAACGCTTAAACACATATGAAAAAATTAATCTTAATCCTTAGTTTAATTGTTGGATTTGCTCAGGCGCAAATGCCCAACATATCAAAAGTATGGACTAACAATCTATTGCCATATAAAGGTGGTTTTGGTAAAGAAATCCCAATGAGTATTTACATAAATCAATCTGATCAAAACAAAAAAAACGATCAAGAATATTTTATTTCAGGAACCAGTGTTAAAAATAATGCTGAATTAAATATTGAAGGTAACTTAATAATCAACAAATACAAAGACTTTAAGAAACACGGAAAAGTATTTGGCACTTACGAAATAGCCGAAGAAAATAAAGGGGAAGCATCGGGCATTTATAAAGGAAAATTTATTTTCAGCTTTGATTGGGATCCCAAAAGCAAACAAATCACTAAGAAAAAAATAGAATTCAAAGGCAAATGGCATTCCTACCTAAAAGACCAAATCCAGAAAACATATTGGACCAATGAATAAAAAATTAAAATCCGGTTATAAAACCGGATTTTTTTATATTTTAAATTTTTCTGAAAGTTCCTTTACATATTTCTTAACTTCCTTGTCCATTTGCGACATATCTTTAATCTGTTCGCAGGCATACATCACAGTCGAATGGTCCTTACCTCCCGTTTCCTCTCCTATTTTGGCAAAGGTGGAATTGGTGTATTCTTTTGAAAAATACATGGCCAATTGTCTTGGAAGTGCGATTTCTCGCTTTCGAGTTTTGGACAACAATTGTTCTCTTTTTATACCGAAATATTCGCAAACAACTTCTTGAATATAAGGAACATCAATAACTTTTTTCTTGATTGTCGCAATTTTACTGATGGTTTCTTTTAACAAATCCAAAGACAAATCGGACTTATATACTGTAGAGTAAGCAATAACAGAGTTGATGACCCCAATTAAATCCCTAACGCTACTGTTCACCTCATTGGCAAGAAAATCGAGCATTTCTTCTGTCAATACTATTCCATCTCTACTCAATTTATCTACAATAATTTTTCTTCGAGTATCAAAATCAGGTGATTTAATTTCCGCAGCAAGTCCCCATTTAAAACGGGAAACTATCCTTTCCTGAATATCCATGATATCCACAGGAGCTCTATCCGAGGTTAGAATAATTTGTTTTCCATTTTGATGTAAATAATCAAAAATATGGAAAAAACTATCCTGAGTAGCCGGTTTACCAGAGAGGAATTGAATATCATCAATAATCAAAACATCGACCATTTGGTAAAAATTGGCAAATTCAGTTTGTTTTTGAGCTTTAGCAGAAGAAATAAATTGTTGAATAAATTTTTCTGAAGAAATATACAAAACGATTTTGTCCGGAAACAAAGCTTTTACTTCCAAACCTAACGCATGGCTAAGATGCGTTTTGCCTACCCCATAACCACCGTGTAAAAACAACGGGTTGAAGGCTGTTGCACCAGGTCTTTTAGCAATATTTTTAGCCACCGTGTATGCAAATTTATTGCTTTCTCCTTCCACATAATTATCAAAAGAGAAATCGGCTTTTAAATTAGATTCTACATGTACTTTTTTAATCCCTGGAACAACAAAAGGATTAACGATATTGGCCACCATAGAAGGAGGTAAAGTTTCTTGAACTTTCGGGCTAGGAGTGGCATTTCCTTTCACCTTCATGGTAATAGGATTCTCCTTACCTGTCGGTTTATTTTCCATTACAGAATACCATAACTTGACGCCTTTACCGATATTCTTTTTTAATGAAGCCGATAATAATGAAAGATAATTGTCTTCTATATATTCTTTATAGAAGTCACTAGGAACCATTAAAGTAAGATTGTTATCTACCAACGAGACAGGTTGTACCTTTTCGAAGAGAAGGTTGAAAGAGC
The DNA here is from genome assembly GCA_018266955.1 of Bacteroidota bacterium. Lineage (GTDB taxonomy): Bacteria > Bacteroidota > Bacteroidia > Flavobacteriales > Weeksellaceae > Amniculibacterium. The sequence continues at coordinate 64,674 of JAFDZI010000014.1, read as the reverse complement.
TTTCAAGTTTCTTCAAATCAGACTGTTCTTCGGCAGCATTGAGATTATCCTTCATAAACTGAAGGCAGTTATCCCATAACAACATTAAATTATCATTCATAGTTAAGGTAAAATTACAAGGTGAGTAATCTGTAACGGGAAAGCAAAAATGCTAAATAAAATATTGATAAAAAAATCTTTGCACTATTGATTATTTAAAAATATATTTGTATGTATAAGAAAAAACTTAAAATGATACACACAACACACAGATTACGAGTGCGTTACGGAGAAACAGACCCGATGAAATATGTATATTACGGCAATTATGCTGAATATCTGGAAGTTGCACGAGTAGAACTCTTTCGTACACTAGGAATGTCCTATAACGAAATAGAAAAACGAGGTATTTGGCTCCCCGTATCTGAATACAAAATAAAGTACCTAAAACCCGCATTATACGATGAAATGCTGGAAATACACACTTTTATTAAGAAAAAACCAGGAGTAAGAATTATTTTTGATTATGAAATATTTAATGAGTCTAAACAAAAAATAACCGAAGCCACTGTAACACTCTATTTCCTAGATTCTTTAAAAAATAAGATTACAACTTGTCCAGAATATCTTATGCAACTCATTGAGAATAATTGGGTAGTTCCAGAAAATCTTTAAACATTTGATAAATTAATAATTTTAAATAATACCGTAAAAAAAGAGTTGTTTTAATTAAAAAACAACTCTTTATAAAATAATTTACTTAATTTTTTACAGTAACAATGTAAGTGGTTGTTCTAAGTAGGTTCTCAATGTTTGTAAAAACGCAGCTCCGGTAGCACCATCTACCACTCTATGGTCGCATGCTAAAGAAAGCTTCATGGTATTACCTACCACAATTTGTCCGTTTTTAACCACTGGCTTTTCTATGATTGCCCCTACTGATAATATTGCAGCGTTTGGTTGATTAATAATGGAGGTGAAAGTTTCTATACCGAACATTCCTAAATTAGACACTGAGAAAGTAGATCCTTCCATTTCATTGGCTTTTAATTGCTTGGATTTTGCTCTAGAAGCCATATCTTTAACTGAAACCGAAATTTGGTTGTAATTCATAAAATCGGTATTTTTCAGTACCGGAACAACTAATCCGTCCGGAACTGCAACTGCAACACCTACATTGATATTTCCGTGGTGTACAATTTTATCTCCAGCCCATGAAGAATTTACTTGTGGATGCTTTCTTAGAGCCATAGCAACTGCCTTAATAACCATATCATTGAAAGAAATTTTAGTATCCGGCAATGTATTGATTTCTTTACGAGCTTCAATAGCTTTATCCATAGCTATTTCCACCATTAGATAATAATGTGGTGCCGAAAATTTACTTTCTGCCAATCGCTTAGCAATTACATTTCTCATTTGAGAATTAACCGTTTCTGTTGTTTCTCCAGCAACAAAATTCATGGACACTTGTGCTGCTGCAGGTTGAGCAGTAGGAGTTGTAAGAACTTTTGCAGGTTGATAGTTTTCAATATCTTTTTTTACAATTCTTCCGTTTTCCCCAGTTCCTTGGATTGTACTTAGATCGATTCCTTTATCTTGTGCCATTTTCTTTGCCAAAGGAGAAATCGCCAAACGATCTGATTCGGTACTTTGAACAGGGTTTGCTGTTGGTGTTTTGATTTCGGTTGTGGCTTGTGCAACTGTTGGTTGAACACTGTTCGCCTTTGTTCCTCCAGATAAAATTGAAGAAATATCGGTTCCAGCAGGTCCAATTATAGCTAAGATACTATCCACAGGTGCTGCATCTCCTTCGGAAACTCCTTGGTACAACAAAGTACCTTTAAATTCTGTTTCGAAATCTTGCACCGCTTTATCGGTTTCTATTTCAGCAATAATATCTCCTTCCTTTACAGTATCGCCTACATTTTTATTCCATTTCGCTACCTTACCTTCCGTCATTGTATCCGAAAGTCTAGGCATATTAATTACTTCTACACCAGCAGGAATTACTATTGTAGTTGAAACAGGCGCTGGTTCAGCTACTTGCTGAGCAGTGATTTCTTTTTCAGGACTTGAATTTGCAGAAGCTGAACCTAAGAGTGAAGAAATATCTTCTCCAGGTTGTCCTATAATAGCCAATATACTATCCACCGGAGCCGATTCTCCTTCTGGAGTACCAATATGAAGTATTGTTCCGTTCCATTCGGTTTCGAAATCTTGTACCGCTTTATCGGTTTCTATTTCTGCTAATATATCGCCTTCTTTTACAGAATCTCCTAGTTTTTTATGCCATTTTGCCACTTTTCCTTCGGTCATTGTATCCGATAGTCTGGGCATGGTTACTACTTCTGCCATAATTTTGTATCTGAAATGATTATTTGTATGATTATTTTGAATGATGTTGCAAGCAACTATTGATCGATTTACTATTGGTTTTCTAGTTGATCAAGAAAAGGATAATCTTCCTGAGCATAAACATATTCGTAGATTTTTTCAGGATTAGGATATGGAGAATTTTCCATAAACTCAATACATTCATCTACAAACGCTCTGGACTCGTTGTCCATGGCTTCCAAGTCTTGTTCGGTTGCCCAATTATTTTCCAAAATCCTATGTTTCACCAATTCTATTGGATCTTCTTGCTTGTGTGCTTCCACTTCTTCTTTGGATCTGTATGGCTCTGCATCGGACATAGAGTGACCTCTGTAACGGTAAGTTCTCGCTTCTATGAAAGTTGGTCCATCCCCTCTTCTGGCTCTTTCGATAGCCTCATAAGCAACTTCTGCAACTTTTTCAGGGTCCATGGCATCTACAGGCATACAAGGCATTTCGTAACCTAAGCCTAATTTATAAATATCTTCGTGATTGGCAGTTCTTTTCACGGAAGTACCCATGGCGTATTGGTTGTTTTCTACAACAAATACTACGGGTAATTTCCAATTCATAGCCATGTTAAATGTTTCATGTAAGGATCCTTGTCTTGCAGCACCATCTCCAAAGAAACAAATATTCACTGCTTTTCTGTCAAAATATTTATCTGCAAAAGCAATACCCGCTCCCAAAGGAATTTGTCCACCAACAATTCCGTGTCCACCATAAAAACGGTGTTCTTTGCTAAAGATATGCATAGAACCACCCATACCACCAGAAGTTCCGGTTGCTTTTCCGCACAATTCTGCCATAATTCGTCTAGGATCTACGCCCATTGCCATAGGATGGATGTGGCATCGATAAGCGGTAATCATACTGTCTTTACTCAAATCCATTGCATGGGTAAATCCAGCTGGAATTGCTTCTTGCCCATTATATAAATGCAAAAATCCACGGATTTTTTGTTTCAGATATAAAGAACGGCATTTATCTTCAAACCTTCTCCACATCGTCATATCTGCATACCACTTTAGGTAAACTTCTTTGGAAAATTCTTTCATAGTTGATCGAAATTAGTGAGCAAAAATAAGAAAAATCTTTGTGTTTCTAAAGCCTCAGTTTTTATTATTCGTCTCTTTTTATTTTTTTTTGTATCCATTCAACAAAAAAAAGCCTCAAAAATTTGAGGCAACTATTTTATTTTTAATTATTTAGAATTAATTTTCATTCACGGTAAACTGACCGTGGTAGGTTCCAGTTATTATTTCACCCCCTTGGGTTTTTAAAGAAAAAATCACTTTATAATTGTGGGCATCCAAATCTTCGATGCTAAATGTACCCATATCAAAATCGGTAATTGTCGTTGTATTTCTAATGAATTTTGACTTGGAGTTGCTTAGATTTCTAATGGTACTGGTTGTACTATACCCACCTACCAATTTATCATTAAAAGGAAATTCAATATGCAATTCTACACTGCGCATTACTCCTTTGTCTGTACCCGAAAGGTTGATGACATATTGGTTTACTTCAGTTGTATTTTTGGCTTTGGTTCCGGTAAGTGATGCTGAGGTTAATTGGTATCTTTCCCCATCACTGTCTTTAATGTATTTATCAGCGTTGGTAAATAATGCTGGATTTTCGGTTTCTTCTTCATTTCTACAAGCTGTAGAGGTGGATAATAGAGTGAAACCCAAAAGCAAGTATAGAATTTTTTTCATTGTAAAAGTTTATTTTTTTTTAATTGAGACAAATATAAGGATAAATTGTAATTTATGATTTATAAATAGAATTCTTTGTTCTATTTTATTCAATTAATAGCAGTAGATCATAAAATTAAATGTTCAATTATTAGCCGTAAATACAAATTTGTGAAAATTTATAAATATCCAGTTTATTTATCTACCGATCATTTTTTTCAGTAGTCTCAATGATTTTGCACTCCATCGTTTTGAATAATTTTCAAAATAAGTATATGGCCTTAAATCTGGTCGATACCCTCTGAAAAACTCCTCAATACTCGGCACTTCGCTTCCTTCAAAGTCAAAATCTTTTTCTTGTACGAAATCCCGAATAACTGTATCTACTAATACCGACGAACCATTTAGTTTTATATATTCCTTTTCATTAAAGGTACCCAATAGCGCTACGCTGTCTTCAGAAAGGTGAATAGCCAATAAATTGACCAATTTTTCATGATAAAAAAAACCATAAAAAATAAGTTTTTTCTTTTGGAACAAAGAAATATAGATGCTTATAAACTCTTCCACATCTTTTGGGTGGTGGGCTCCTTTAGAATTTTTTCTTATAAAATCTTCTATTAACGCTACATCTTGTACGCTTCGTTTTTCAGAATTTTGCGCCACTTCTTCATCCAAACGAAGCTTTCTCTTTCTCTTGGGCGAATATTGTTTAAAAGCATCCTGATAATTTTGTTTAGGTATAATGTAATTTTTCCTACGAGACAATGGTTGCTCAAATTGGTTAAATTCATTAAAACCATAATATAAAACTCTATAGTTTTTATTGAGGAAATCCAAGAAAGCTTGGTTTAGCTTCTGATCGTCTTGAGTAGAAAAAACACCTAATTGTTGGCATAACTTAGGGTGAACCACCCATTTTAGTCCCATTTTTTTCCGAAATGGAATGGGCATTACTGCTTCGTAATTTCCGTACACCAATATTTCCCATTGTTTTTTTCCGGCACATGCATCCAAAAATTCACTCGTTGCTGAATATTTCTTTTGACATGAATGTTGGACACAACGGTTATATTCTTGAAAATCTATTGATAAATAAGGTATTTTTTGGATCATAATAAATTTTCGTTTGCAAAACTTAAATACGATTCTTGTGTAATTATCAAGTGGTCTATTAATGTTACATTCATTATTCGTCCAGCTTCTGCTATTTGTTTGGTTATTTTTAAATCTTCGGCACTGGGTTTCAAGTTACCGGAGGGATGATTGTGGGCAATAAAAATTCCTGTGGCCAAATGTTCTAAAGCGCGTTTAAAAATCAACCGAACATCCACTACTGTACCACTTATCCCTCCTTGAGAAATTTTCTCTTTGCCGATTATTTTATTGTGATGGTTTACATAAATTACCCAAAACTCTTCTGTCCTTAAATCTCCCATTAACGGATGCAAAACTTTAAAAACATCGTCGGCACTTTTCATCTGAATTTTTTCAGGAATTTCTTGGGATGCTCTTCTTCGGCCAATTTCTAAAGCTGTTGCAATGGCTATTGCTTTTGCTTCGCCTACTCCTTTAAACTTCATTAAATCGCTAATGCTAAGTAAAGATAATTGGTGCCAATTATTATGTACCGAATCCAAAATTTTCCTAGCCAGCTCCACCGCGGTTTCTTCCCTATTACCACTCCCCATAATGATGGCCAACAATTCGGAATCTGAAAGGCTATTTTTGCCTTTAAGCAAAAATTTCTCTCTCGGTCTATCGTCTTCAGCTAAAAATTTTATGGACATGAGATTAATTTTACATGTTAAATAATCAACCCATCTTTCATTACCAATTTTCTATCGGTTACCTCTGCCAATTTAGGATTATGAGTAACAATAACGAAAGTTTGGTTGTATTTGTCCCTAAGGTCGAAAAATAATTGGTGCAGATCATCCGCATTTTTAGAATCTAAATTCCCGGTGGGCTCATCAGCATAGATAATTTTTGGTGAGTTTATCAAAGCTCTGGCCACAGCCACCCTTTGCGCTTCGCCCCCCGAAAGTTGATTGGGTTTGTGATGCAAACGGTCAATAATTTTTAAATCCTCAAACAAGGAATAGGCTTTCTCCAGTTGGTTGTCCTGATTTCCTGCAATTCTGGAAGGCAACAAAACATTTTCTAAAGCCGTAAACTCTGGTAATAACTGATGAAACTGAAAAACAAAACCAATATTCTGATTCCTAAATTTGGACAATTCTTTATCTTTCATTCTAACAAATGACTGTCCGTCAATCAATATTTCAGTTGCAAACTGCTGTGGTTGCGTTGGCAAATCTAAAGTACCCAAAATCTGCAAAAGCGTCGATTTTCCTGCACCTGACTCTCCCACAATCGATACTACTTCACCTTTTTTAATATGGACATCTACGCCTTTCAACACTTCCAGATCTCCATAGTATTTATGTATATTTTTTGCAATAATCATGTTTCAAAAATAAGTATTTTTTCCTGAACCCAATCCTTTTATACAATTAAGCAACCGAAAAAAATCATCAGCCAATGTTCAAATGCTAATTCCTTATCTTCAAAAATATTATTTACAACCAAAAGTTTTCAAATTTTGATTTGGGCGTATCCCTCCCTTGGCTACACCCTGTGCCCGGGTCGGTGTATCCGCTCTATCTTTTTTTTGTCATTACCAATGCCCATCAAAAAAAGGATGCCGCTACTCCACCTTATGCGAGGACAGATAAATAAATTTAATTTAGAGAAAAAAAATGCTAGCAATACGCAGAGATTTCAAATATTATTTTTTGGAAATTTTCCCTTTCATTATTTTATTTTTTCCTGCCAATACCACCACATTATCGTCAACCCAAGCGCATGTATATAAACCTTTCTCTTGAGACAATACTTTCCAACTTTTTCCGTAATCTTTGGAATATGAAATATGCAAATCGCCCACGGCAATCATTTCTTTGCCTTTAGATTTGGGTTTTATTTTCACACAAGTCATATAACCTGCATTTTTACCTGAAGCTCGTACTGACCAGGTTTTTCCAGCATCTTTGGTTGTTGCAATCGTATTAATATTTTCTTTTGGAGCGGTATAGTCTCCTCCAACTGCAACTCCGAAGTTCTGATAAAAATCTATAGAATAAATCCCTTGGCTCGTTTTTCCTTGTACTATAGGTGTAGTGAACTGCTCTATTTTCTTTAGATTTTTATCCCATCTAAATATCCTAGATGCAGGACCTCCTGTTGCTAGCCACACATAATTTTTGGATGCAGCAATATTGGAATTACTCGCTGCAAATGCGGCTTCGCCTTTTTGTAAAAGAATTTCTTTACCCAAATTATTTAACACGAAATCTGGGCCATCCAAACGAAAATTAAACCATTTCATTTTTAAGTCATTTTCTGAGTCCGAAAAAGTATAAAACTCGTTTTTATCCAGATACAAGGCATCATAAAATGCATTTGGAGCTTCATCTGTATAAAAAATCTCAGGTTCTAAGGTCGTTTTATCTATTTTGAAAAAACTAGCAGGACTACCGATGGGAATAGTATATAAATATTGAGCATCTGTCGCCAAAGTTCTGAATTGTAATTTTTGATCTGAAATAGTAACCCGATTATTTACTTTAGGGTTAAGATAATCAACAAATCCAATCTGAGCTTCTGTACCGGCGTACCAAATTTTACTCCCTTCAACGGCAATAGCCCGAATACTAACTGGTGTCTCCATGATGGTCTCTAAATCAATATTTTGAGCCGATAGAATTTGTCCTAAAAAGAGAGCATAAAGAGACAATTGATATAACTTCATATAGTGTTGTTTTATTAAATTAAAATAAAAGTACGATAATACTTAACTTATTCCTAATTACATTTCTTTAGATTTTTCCAATTATTTTCACATTTAAAAACAAAAAAAATTATAGAATCAATATAACTCTAAAAAACTTTGATGTCATCCATAGGTCGCCCCTACAGAGTTATATTGAACCAATCAGGGTTTTATGTTCGTTGAAAAAATAGATCCACTAAAATTATGCCCCATAGGTACGACAGATTGAATGAGCCTATGAATATTAGATTCATTAAATCAATTGAAATATTTATCGAACAACATTGAAATAATTATCAACATACATGAAGAGCCTGTTAAATATTTTACCGATTTTTTAATATCTATTTTATTGCTATTCTTTGTTCAAAATTTAAACAAGCTCAAAAATTACAATTTACTTTAATGCAAAAATAGAAAATCCGCCTTATGAAAAAGTCGGATTTCTATAGTGTTCGATTAATGATAAAATTTGAATTTAATCTTTATTATCCAAGTCAATTTCTACTTCTTCTAAAGGTTGTTGTTCTGCCTTAAAGGTTTCACCAAAGCCACCATTTTTCTGTAGATTCGAATTTCGTTTACTGTACAAGAAATAAATAATGATTCCCAAAACCATCCAAATAGCCGAATACATTTTGGCTTCTGAGCTTAAGTTAAAAATTAAATAAATATTAATAGAAATACCAGCAATAGCTATAACTGGCAGAGCAGGTACTTTAAAATTTCTTTGCAAATGAGGTTGCTTTACTCTTAAAATCCAAACCGCAACACAAACCATGGTAAAAGCAAACAAAGTCCCAAAGCTGGTCATGTGTGCCAAATCATTGATGGGTGTTAAGGATGCTACTGTTGCAATTACTATTCCTACAATGATTAAATTTTTACTAGGTACTCCTGTAAGTGGATTTACTTTAGAAAAGGTTGCAGGAATAAGTCCGTCTTTGGACATACCTAAGAAAATTCTAGATTGTCCCATAATCATTACCATTAATACAGAAATCAAACCTACTGTGGCCGCAATGGTAATAATATAGCCCGCCCAAGCTTGTCCAGCAATATCAAAGGCATAAGCTACGGGTGCTTTTATGGCATCAGGATATTTTCCTAATGGATTAAAATCTGAATAATGCATCATTCCTGTGAGAACCAAGGACACCAATATATAAAGTAAAGTACAGATAAGCAAGGAAGCAATAATGGCAAAAGGAACATCTTTTTTAGGATTAATCGCTTCTCCCGCTTGGGTAGATACGGCATCAAAACCGACATAGGCAAAAAATATGGCCGAAGCACCTGCAATTACACCTCCAATTCCGTATGCAGAATGCGACACTCCATTTTCTACTATGGTTGTCGCTTCTGGAATAAAGGGAGTCCAGTTTTGTGTATTAATGAAAAATAAACCTGCAATAATCACAAAAATAATTGCGGAGACTTTCAACATCACGATAAAGTTATTGGCTTTTGCAGCACCTTTGGTTCCTCTTAATAATATACCGATAACGAATAAAACGATAACAAAAGCGGGCAAATTCATGGCAAAACCACTATTTCCTGCTGCTGCAAAAGTTTGTGGATCTGTCGTTAGCCAATCGGGCAAATGAATACCGAACATCTTGAGTAGCTTACCAAAATAACCGGACCAAGAAACTGCCACTGTCATAGATCCCATGGCATATTCCAAGATTAATCCCCAACCGATAATCCAGGCAAATATTTCGCCAACTGTTCCGTATGCATAGGCATAAGCAGAACCCTCCACAGGTAATATTGAGGCAAATTCGGCATAGCACAAAGCTGCAAAAACACAGGCAATACCAGCAATGACAAACGATAATGCCAATGCGGGTCCTGCATTATAATAGGCTCCCGTCCCAGTCAATACAAAAATACCACCTCCAATAATGGCTCCAATACCTATAGCGGTTAAACTCCATTTACCCAACACCCTTTTCAGCTGACTTTTCTTGATGTCTGCTTCATAAGCTTCCATGGGTTTTTTAATCCAAATGTTCGACATATATTTTATTATTTACAATTCACGAAAATATAAAAAAAATATAAGCAGACCTCTATTTTATTATTTTTTTTCAATTAAAATTTTACTTATTGTGTTATATTTACATTATTTGTAACAAAAACAAAATTTGAAACACTATTTTTGTGATTAATATAAATATAGGCTCATCTAAACCAGTAAATATAATTTGAATTGAAGTTTAAAAATATCATCATGAAAAAAATAGAAAGCATAAAGACTACTATAATTCCTTACCATACTGAATACAAAGAAAAAGTAATCGACCTACTAAGAATGAATAGTCCTAAGTATTTTGCTTTAGAAGAAGAAGCTGATTTTTCCGAATATTTGGATAACAAAGTTGAAGATTATTATATCCTTTTAATCAATGACAAAGTAGTTGCATGTGGAGGCATTAACTACAACCATGAGAAAACAAGTGCTCACATCAGTTGGGATATGGTAGATCCCAACTATCATGGTAAGGGTTTGGGAAAGATTTTATTAAAACATAGGCTAAAAAGGATACAATCTTTTCCTTCGGTTTTAACTATTCGTGTAAGGACATCCCAACTTGCTTATCCATTTTACGAGAAAATGGGGTTTGAACTAATAGAAATACAAAAGGATTATTGGGCCAAAGGGTTTGATTTGTATTCCATGCGATTAAAATAAGAATCTAAGAGACTGTTTTAAATTTTGTTCAAAATTCACACAAGCTCAAATAAAAACTAAAAAACCACCGTTAGAAACGGTGGTTTGGTATTTAGAAATAGAATTGGGAATTAGTTTCCTCCTTCCATTTTCTTTTTCAATTCAGCTAATACATCGATGTCTCCTAAGGTAGTTTTTTCCTCTCCAGAAGTTGCAGCTGGCTTAGAAGCGCTAGCTTCTTTAACATTCTTTCTTTCTTCGTCACGGAAAAGTCCTGTATGCGAAACAACTACTCTTTTGAATTCTTTGTTAAATTCGATTACTTTGAAATCAGCAGTTTCACCTTTTTTGATTTTAGAACCATCTTCTTTTTCTAATAATCTAGAAGGGCAGAAAGCTTCAACTTCAACATCTTCGAATTGTACAGAAGCACCTTTATCAAAAACTTCTACAGCCGTACCGTTGTGTACAGTACCTTCTGCATATTTAGTTTCGAATTTATCCCAAGGGTTTTCTTGCAATTGCTTGTGTCCTAAAGAGATTCTTCTAGCTTCAGTATCCAATTCAAGTACAACAACATCTAATTTATCACCTACGGCGCAGAATTCAGATGGATGTTTGATTTTCTTAGTCCAAGAAAGATCAGAGATATAGATAAGACCATCAATACCTTCTTCTAATTCTACGAATACACCGAAGTTAGTAAAGTTTCTTACAGTACCTACATGCTTAGATCCTAAAGGATATTTTTCAGCGATGTTTTTCCAAGGATCTTCAGTAAGTTGTTTCATTCCTAAAGAGATTTTTCTTTCTTCTCTATCTAAAGTAAGAACTACCGCTTCGATTTCATCACCAACTTTTACGAAATCTCCTGCAGATCTCAAGTGAGTGGACCAAGACATTTCAGAAACATGGATAAGACCTTCAACACCTGGAGCAACTTCTACAAATGCACCGTAGTCTGCAAGAACAACCACTTTTCCTTTTACTTTATCACCAACATTTAAGTCAGCAGAAAGTGCATCCCAAGGGTGAGCTTCTAATTGCTTCATACCCAATTGGATTCTAGTTTTCTCATCATCGAAATCTAGGATAACCACTTTCACTGTTTGTCCATCTTCAAGGATTTCGGATGGGTGATTTACTCTAGACCAAGAAAGATCTGTAATGTGGATTAATCCATCTACGCCACCAAGGTCGATGAATACACCGTAAGAAGTGATGTTCTTAACGGTACCTTCCAATACTTGACCTTTTTCCAATTGAGCGATGATTTCTTTTTTCTGATCTTCGATATCTGCTTCGATAAGTGCTTTGTGAGATACCACAACATTTTTGAACTCAGGGTTGATTTTAACCACTTTGAATTCCATTGTTTTACCAACGAATTGATCGTAATCTTTGATTGGCTTCACATCGATTTGAGATCCTGGCAAGAACGCTTCGATACCGTGTACATCTACGATCATACCACCTTTAGTTCTAGACTTAACGAAACCATTAACTACTTCTCCAGTTTCGTGAAGTTCGTTTACTTTATCCCAAGCTTTAAGTGTTCTTGCTTTTTTGTGAGAAAGTTGTAATTGTCCGGACTTGTCTTCTCTTCTATCCACCATTACTTCTACATCATCCCCTACTTTTAAATCTGGTTTGTAACGGAATTCGTTAAGAGAAATTACACCTTCAGATTTGAAGTTGATATCCACGATAGCCTCTTTATCTGTAAGTCTTACCACTTTACCTACAAGGACATCATTGTCATCTAAGTTATTAAGAGATCCGTTGTAGATTTCTTCTAAATCAGATTTTTCTTTTCTTGCTTCAGCATCTAGACCAGACTCAAAAGAATCCCAGTCAAATTGTTCAGGTGCTACATTTTGGTTCACTAGAACCTCGTCTTTAAATTCAGACATAATTTTTAAAATTTGTATTCCTTCTTTCTTAATGAATTGATTTCCTGTGGACTAAAAAATACGGAAGTTGTTATTTATATTGTTTTTGCTTTTCAATTCTTACCCACAAAAAGCGGTGCAAATTTAAGTATTATTAATTGATATACAAGCATTTTAGTATTAAAATTCACAATAATTATTGAGTCAAAGAAAAAGAGGAATTCTCCTGCTAAGCTCCATCATTAACTTTAATATATATAACACTGATATACTGATACTTAAATGAATAAAACCATACCAAAGCATGAGCCGCCTACACCCGATGGAAATCAATACTAATTTCTTATTTAATAAAAAAAACCTATTTTTGAAGTCATCATCAATTATTTCCTACATCTAATGAATGATCATTACAATATCAATTAAAAAAACACAAAATAAAATCGCCATTCATAAGACCAATAAAAACAATAAAAATCTATATATGAAAATAAAATCCACAATGCTCCTCCTAATAGGCGCAACAACCATAATTGCTTGTAATTCAAAAGAAAAAGAAGAACTCCTTAAACTTCGCGAAAAGGAATTACAAGAAAAAGAAGAACTTTTTTCCAAAAAAGAGGCAGACTACAAAGCCTTGTTGAAAATGAAAGATTCTATTTTTGCAAAAAAAGATAGTGTAGCAATCCAAGTATGGCCCAAAGATATTGAAGGTATTTGGTCCGGAAAGTCCATTTGTTCGGAATCGGGTTGCAGTGAATACATTATTGGGGATAATAGAATAGAAAATTGGGAATTTGGTAGCGACTCTCTAAAGCTTTATGCTATTTCTACCCACAACAAAAGCATAAAACTCTTCAATGCCGAATACAAAAATGATGAAATACTGTTGGATTACAAAACCGATTCTACAGCGAAACGAAAAATGCAAATTAATGTTACCCTCAACGAACTAAGTGCCAATAAAATGAAAGGGACTGCGGTGGTTACTTTAGACGAAAAGTGCAACGCTAAATTTAATGTAGAATTTAACCGACCTTCCAAATAACTACTCTATGATCTTACTCAGCATACAAAACCTTAGCCTTCCCATAGAAGATCCGGTACTAAAATTTTTATTGGTGTTGATTATTATCTTGGGAGCACCTCTGATTCTCAACAAGATAAAAGTCCCCCATTTGTTAGGTCTTATCATAGCCGGTGCTATTATTGGTCCTAACGGTTTCAATGTTTTGGCTCGGGATTCCTCCATTGTGGTAAGTGGCACCACTGGCCTGTTGTATATTATGTTTTTGGCAGGATTGGAAATAGACATGGGAGATTTCAAGAAAAACAAATGGAAAAGCATAGGCTTTGGTCTCTATACTTTTAGTATTCCGCTCTTATTAGGTGTTTTACTCGCTCATTTTATACTTGGCTTCAGCATGTTATCATCTTTTATATTTGCCAGTATTTTTTCTACACACACGCTTATTTCTTACCCAATAATTGGCAAATTGGGTCTGGTAAAAAACCGTGCTGTAAATATTGTTGTGGGTGGAACCATGATTACTGATGTACTTGCATTGCTTATCCTAGCCATTGTGGTGGGCATCACACAAGGTGAAGTTAATTCTGCATTTTGGATTAAACTTTTCGTATCTTTTTCTCTCTTTAGCATTATCGTTTTATGGGGATTTCCCATTATTGCACGATGGTTTTTCAAAAAAGTACATGATAAAATTTCCCAATATATCTTTGTATTGGTGATGATTTATTTGGCTGCATTATTGTCCGAAATAGCAGGATTAGAAGCCATTATTGGGGCATTTTTCGCAGGATTGGCCCTTAATAAACTCATACCACACACTTCTGCTCTTATGAATCGAATAGAATTTGTAGGGAACGCCATTTTCATACCATTTTTCTTGATTTCCGTAGGAATGTTGATTGATTTTAAGGTATTCTTAAAAGATTTTGAAACCATAAAAGTAGTTGTACTAATGACGACCGTAGCGGTTTTAGCAAAATATTTAGCCGCCGTTTTTACCCAGAAGACATTCAAATTCACCAAACTCGAGAAAAATTTAATTTTTGGTTTAAGTGTTTCCCATGCTGCTGCTACTTTGGCCGTAGTAATGGTGGGTTACAACATCATCATCGGTGAAAACGAAATGGGCGAACCCATTCGTTTGCTAAATGAAAGTGTACTGAACGGAAGTATTGTTCTCATTCTTATATCATGTACCCTCTCTTCATTTTCCACGCAAGCGACAGGTCAAAAACTAGCATTGGAGGACAGCGAGGAAAGTCTAGCAGACGACAACCAACTCGAAGAGGCAATATTACTTACTTTAAATAAGGATGAAACCGTAGAACCCTTGGTTAATTTAGCCTTATCTCTAAAAAGCAAACACAATACAGACCAGGTTTTTGCCTTGAACATCATCAGCGAAAACAACAACGAAAATTCAGACAAAAGCTCTGAGAAACTTCTACATACGGCAGTTACTTTAGCCGCCTCTACAGACACAAAAGTACAAACTATAAAGAGATATGATTCCGAAGTACTTAAAGGCGTTAACCATGTCATAAAAGAATTAAAAGTAAGCGATGTACTTTTCGGTTTAGAAAGCAAAAAAGGCTTTTCTCCAACTTTCATTTACAATTTGTACAACAGTAAAATAGATGAAAACAACACCAATGTTTTTGTATATCATGCTGCACAACCCATGGCAACCATCAAGAAATATTCCGTACTCATACCGCCACAAGCACAGCACAGCAGCGGTTTTTACCACGCCTTAGTACGCGTATGGAACATTGCTAAAAATTCTGGTTGCACCATGAATTTCATTACCAACGAAAAAACCATTGAAATTCTTGAAAAGATTCTAAAAAAATCAAATATCGAATGTCAGTTTACGGTAATGAACGATTGGGGAAACATCCAAGAAATTATTACTGAAATTAACAAAGACCAAGGTTTTATCGCCTTTATGGAGCAAACCAAAGCCGCTTCATTTATTTCAGGGATCAATGATATCCCACGATTGATGAACCAGTACCTAATGGACAAAAACTATCTATTAATTTATCCATACAATGATAATTCCTCTTTTATGGACAATAAATTTGTAAGCAATCATGATGATTATGTAAAAATTGGTGAAATTGTCAGTAAATTATTTAAAGCTTAATTTTTAATTTACATAATACAAAATAGAAATAAACCAAGTACATATTCAACAAAACTTAATACATTTGTTACATAATAAAAGACAATAGCTTCATCACAAATTCAGCAAGAACCAATCGACCTTGCATACGAATACCAATGAAAATCGTCGTTTGCTTATCACCTTTAAAAATTAATATAAATCTACCTATGAAAAAAATAATCCTAAGCCTAAGTTTCTGTTTATCAGCTTTGGTATTTGCACAAGACTATTCTGTACCAGCAGTAAGCCCAAGACATAAAATTGAACATCAGTTTTCTATTTCTAAAATCACCGTAGATTATGGAAGACCTGGTGTAAAAGGAAGAGAAATCTTTGGCAAACTGGTTCCCTATAATGAAGTTTGGAGAACTGGCGCCAACTCATCTACCAAAATAACCTTCGGACAAGAAGTAAATTTCGGAGGAAAAAATGTTCCCGCTGGAACTTATGCATTATTCATCATCCCACAAGCGCAGCAATGGAAACTCATACTGAACAAAGATTCCCAACAATGGGGTTCATTCGGATACAACGCACAACTTAATGTTACTGAAATAGAGGTTCCTGTACAAAAATTAAATCAACCTATTGAGTGGTTCACCATTGAACTTAATCCTACCAAAGACGAGCAAATGGACATGACTGTAGAATGGGAAAACGCCAAAGTAGTTGTTCCTATAAAGGTGGCCAAGCCAGAAATAACCAATAAAATGATTGAAAAACTGAAAGAAGCTAAAAAAATAGAATGGGATGCTAATAAAAAATAGTAATCCAAACGAATAGTTCAGCTAAATTCCACTTCGAAAAAAGAGGTGGAATTTTTATTTTAAGAAGCTCTTGACTTCTCCGTAAAGTAAGTGTACACATTATAAGGCAACACAAATTTCTGAGTGAAAACCTTAGCCACAATACTGGACAAAAATATTGGAAAAACAAGGTTGAAGCCATTGGGTACCATAGTACAAATCAAAAACACCGTAGTAATTGGTGCAAAAATAGAAGTGGACAACATAGCAGCAGCTCCAATTAATGCAAAGTTAAGGACGATTAAATCTGTATGAAAATACTCGTTGCATATCATTGCAAAAGCAGCACCTAAATATGCTCCCGCCACAATGCTGGGCGCAAAAACTCCTCCATCGCCACCCGCACCCAAGGTTAAAGATGATACCAAAGGCTTGATTATTGCCAATACCAAAAGCAATAAAATGGAGAAATGACCAGGATTGCGGAACAATTCGTTTAATGAATGATAACTATCGCCATACAAAAAAGGAAAAGCAAACAACATGATCCCAACAAGTAAAGCGCCAGAATTTACGCGCACAAAATTATTTGCAATTGTGTTGAAAAAATCCTTGATATGCACAACCAAAAGTGTGAAATAAGCAGAAAGCAAACCCGAAAACAAGCTAAGCAACAACATCAGAGGCAAGGCATACCAATTCCAATCTCCAATGGGTAAAGAAATAATGGGTGGCAACGGAAAAAAATACAGAAGCAAATAAGACACAAGCCCAGCCGAAGTACAACTGATGATAAGGCTTTTATTTACTTTTTTTGCAATTACTTCCAAAGCAAATAACCAGCCCACCAAAGGACTCCCAAAAAGAATGGAAATTCCAGCGCAAACCCCAGCACAAATAAACTCTAATTTATAAACATTCGAAGAAAAATTATTTTTATAAAAAACATTTCCCACTGTAGCTGTAGCAACCACCGTTGAAACCTCTATCCCCGTAGAACCACCAAATATTACTGTTAAAAAACCATTGATGTAATGAGAAGGAATTTTAAAAAATGGCAAATGATCCTTTCTTAAATTTACCGTTTTATAAATCTCAGCAATTCCTTTATTTTTTCTGTTTTTAAAAACATATTTTCTTAAAAAATAAATACTGGTAATCCCTATGGTAGGTAATAAAACCAACATCCAAGAGGCATTAGTAAAAGCTGTATGATAAATATACTCTTCGCATTTCTCTGTAAGAAACTTTAAAGAATAAGCCAAAGCTGAGGAACAAAAAGCAATAACGATAGAGATTAAAATCAATTTTAAATAATGTATTCTTTTAATTTTATCTCTGTTCATTTTCTACTCATTTAATATTATTCTGCAAAAATACCGTATTTCCTAAACAAAATAACAAAACACTCCTATTTATTTCTATAAAAATTACGAAATCATCAGCACTCATATTAGTCACTATTTTCATTTTTGATATAATTCATTAATTAAAAGAACCAAAAAAAACCTAAAGAAAAAAAACTAAAATAATGTAAATACTCAATTTTATAACTTTAAGAAAATCAAAACAATAGCCAAAAACCAAGCAATAATTCATTTTAATCAAATATGTTAAAATAGTAATATTTAAAAATATTTTATAAATAAATTCAAATATTTTTGTCATTATGAAAATAATTCATATCTTTATCCTATGAAAATGAAATATGGAAAGGAAAAATAAAGCAACTGTTTTTGAAAGCGATAATAAAGAAGAAATTGTAAGACTACAACAAAAACTAAACGAACTTCAAATTCCCTCTGATGTAGAAAAGCAAGATATTGAAAATGAAGAAAGTAACATTTTCCATTTAATTGTATCATTGAAAGACGAAGCTAAAGCCTTTGAATGCATTGACGAGTATTTGAATTCAACTCCAACATAGACACCAAATAATTTCTATCATAATTTTAAATTTTACTATTAGGAAATCGGGATTTTTATTAAAATTCCGGTTTTTTTTCATCTAAACCCAAACCATGAATCATAAAAACACCATTTTTCGATTAGCTATAAAAAAAGAGTTACCTATCATTTGGGAAATCATACAGCAAGCAATTGCAAGAAGAAAAGCAGAAGGCAGCCAACAATGGCAAGATGGCTATCCCAACGAGTTGGTTTTAGAAAATGACTTACAACAAAATGCTGCCTTTGTTCTAATATTCGAAGAAAAAATTATTGGCTATGTTGCCATCAAGAAAAATGCTGAACCTGCTTATGATACCATCATCGGAGAATGGCTAAGCCAAGAAGATTACCTTGTAGTCCATCGTTTGGCTTTAGAAGATAAAGCCATTGGCAAAGGCTATGCTGATTTAATTTTTAAATATATTGAAACCCTTGCTTTGCAACAGAATATTTATAGCATTAAAGCCGACACCAATTATGATAACCTAGCCATGCTTAAGCTTTTTAAGAAAATGGACTACCAATATTGTGGGAAAGTATATTTCAGAGGATCCGAACGATTGGCTTTTGAAAAATATTTAAGAAAGTATCATCATTGATATTTTTAATCGCTATGATTTTGGTTCGGTTTGTTCAGAACTTAGTACATTTGCATAAAATAGAATTTAATGAATTTAAATTTTAACATAGATACCGAAATCCACCATCGATTGGCCAGCTTTTATGGTGAGTTGTTTGGTTTGCCACCTTTGGCAGCCAAAATATATGCTATGTTGTTATTTGATACGGAAAAAACTGGAGTTAGTTTTGAAGAAATTATAGAATATTATACTGCTAGCAAAAGTTCGGTTTCTACTAACATCAATCTTTTACTGCACGCCAACCTCATCAAGGATATTACCAAAAAAGAAATCAGAAAAAGATATTTCATTTTTAATGACGGTTATATTAAATACCGATTTCAAAAAATAATCATGATGATGAAAGAAGAAATGGATATTTTAAATTCATTAAGCCAGTTTATCAACGCTAAAAAAGAACCCAACAATCCATTCGAGATTTACAAATCATTGCTTAGTGGCAATATAAAAAACATTGAAGACACCTTAGATAAACTCTAATTATTTTCAATATTTTTACTTAAAATTCTTATTATTACACTAATTGTAATCAAAATTGAATTTTAATTATTCAAATCATTACTAACAACTAAATTACTTTGTAAATTCATAATAAAACTAAAAAACGAAAACTTAATTCCATAAAAAATAAATACCTACATATGAAAAATAAAATGCTTATACTTTCTATGGTTGCCATTTCATTAACCTCTTGTAAGAAAGAAGAAATGATGAAAAATGATGGTCCTAAGCCATTCGAGATTGTTACTGTGGAAGAAAAAAATCTTATCGGTTACATAGAATATCCCGCTACGATACAAGGAATTGTAAACAATGATGTCCGTGCAAAAATCCAAGGTTACATCACCCAAGTTCTGGTAGATGAAGGACAAATGGTACAACAAGGGCAACCGCTTTTTCGTTTGGAAACCAATGTATTAAGTGAAAACGAAGATGCAGCAAAATCCGGAATCGCAGCAGCACAAGCGAATATTTCCGCAGCACAAGCTGCTGTAAACGCTGCCCAAGTTGAAGTGAATAAAATACAACCTTTGGTGCAGAAAAACATCATCAGTGCTGTACAACTACAAACAGCTCAAGCCAATGTAGCCAGAGCACAAGCACAGCTTTCGCAAGCTAAAGCAGCCCATCAACAGGCAATTGCCAATTACAAAAGTACCAAAGCCAATGTGGACTACTCCATCATCCGAGCACCTATTTCTGGAGTTGTAGGAAAATTACCTTTAAAAGTTGGAAGCTTGGTAGGACCGGCAGATCCCACTCCGCTTACTACCCTATCCAATACTTCCAGTGTTTATGCTTACTTTTCCATGAATGAAAAGGAATATCTTAACTTCTTGGAAAAAATAAAAGGAGCTACGGTACCTGAAAAATTAAGAAATCTTCCCACTGTAGATTTAGAACTTGCCAATGGAAGTATCTACAGCGAAAAAGGAAAAATAGAAACCGTTTCCGGACAAATAGATGCCAGCACAGGAACCATTCAGTTTAGAGCAGGCTTTGCCAATCCTCATAAAATTTTAAGTAATGGCAACAGTGGTTCCATCAAATTTCCGATTGAATACGCCAATTCCATCGTAATCCCAGAAAGTGCTACCTATGAACAACAAGGCATTGTTTATACTTATATCGTTGGAAAAGACAATAAAGTAAAAAATGAAGTAATACAAGTTCGAGATCGTGTCAACAACATGGTCATTGTAAAATCTGGAATTAAAAAAGGGGACAAAGTAGTGGCTACCGGAATAGGCGGACTAAAACCGGACACACAAATTATCCCAAAACCAATTTCTTTTGACAGTCTTGTACAATCCATAAAACCCGTATTCTAATGATAAAGCATTTTATTAACCGACCGGTTTTATCTACGGTTATCTCTATACTTATCGTTATCTTAGGAATTTTGGGATTTATCGTATTACCGGTAACCCAATATCCTGATATAGCACCTCCCACGGTGAATGTTTCTGCCAACTATACCGGTGCCAATGCAGAAACCGTAATGAAATCCGTTATTGTTCCGTTGGAGGAGCAAATAAACGGAGTGGAAGGCATGGACTATATTTCTTCATCTGCCGGAAATGATGGTTCAGCTCAGATTCAAATATTTTTCAAACAAGGAGTTGATCCTGATATTGCTGCTGTAAATGTACAGAACAGGGTATCCCGTGCAACCCCATTATTGCCTAGCGAAGTTACCCGTTCAGGTGTTGTTACTCAAAAACAACAGACTTCGGCATTAATGTACCTTTCTTTTTATTCTGAAAACAAAGATTATGACGATGTTTTTATACAAAATTATATGAACATTAATATAGTACCTGGAATTAAAAGAATCTCTGGTGTAGGAGATGCCAATGTAATGGGAGGTAAATCCTACTCTATGCGTATTTGGATTGATCCTGCAAAAATGGCAGCCTACAGCTTGGAACCTTCGGATATTACCAATGCCATAAATGCACAGTCCAGAGAGGCAGCCGCTGGATCTTTGGGTCAGAATGCAGCAACTTCTTTTGAATACATTATTAAATATGTCGGTAAATACAACAACAAGGAGCAGTATGATAATATTGTCATTAAAGCATTAGGCAATGGGCAAAATTTATTACTTAAAGATGTTGCTACTGTTAAACTAGATGCTTTATCCTACACAGGCTTGGCAGAAAGTGGTAACAATCCTGCTGTAAGTATGGGGATTTTCCAGACACCAGGTTCTAATGCGCAACAAATCATTAACAACATTCAAGCGTATTTAAAGGAATCCGAAAAAACTTTTCCTAAAGGAGTAAAGTACATTATAAATTACGATACCAATGAATTCTTAACCGCATCTATGGACAAGGTGACACATACGCTGATAGAAGCATTTATCCTTGTATTCATCGTGGTATATATATTCTTGCAGGATTTTAGATCTACATTAATTCCGGCCATTGCGGTTCCGGTATCCATTGTGGGTTCTTTCTTTTTCTTAAATTTATTTGGTTACTCGCTCAATTTACTTACTTTATTTGCATTGGTATTGGCCATTGGTATTGTTGTGGATGATGCCATTGTAGTGGTAGAAGCGGTCCATGCCAAAATGGAACACGGAATTACCGATGTAAAAAAGGCAACCACAGAAGCCATGGGAGAAATAACCGGTGCTATTATTTCTATTACCTTAGTAATGGCTGCCGTTTTCATCCCTGTTACTTTCATTAAAGGTCCCACAGGAGTTTTTTATCAACAATTTGGGGTAACGCTTATTGTAGCCATTCTCATTTCTGCCATTAATGCACTTACCTTATCCCCTGTTCTTTGTTCATTATTCCTAACAAGTGGACATCATGATAAGTCTTATGAAGAGAAAAATTGGCTTCAAAAATTTTTCCATAAATTCAATATTGCTTTTCATGTAACTACCGAAAGATACGGGAATGCATTTGTCTATCTTATCCGACACAAATGGATTACCTTAGCCATATTTACCGTTGTTGGCGTTATTTTGTTTTGGTCCAACAAGAGTATGAAAACTGGTTTTGTACCCAATGAAGACCGTGGAATCATCTTTACTAATTTAGAACTTCCTCCCGGTGCCTCAATGGCAAGAACCTACAATGCTTTGAAGGCATTGCAAAAAGAAGTTGAAAAAGTGCCAGGCGTAGAAGGATTGACCATATCCGCTGGAAGAAGTTTCTTTTCCGGTTCTGGGAGTAACAATGGTTTGGCTTTCGTTCGACTTAAATCCTTTGATGAAAGAACCAAACAAGGTCTTTCGGCTGATGCTATTACAGGAATGCTTTTTGGTGCCGCCGCAAAAGTGAAAGATGCCAAAGTTGTATTTTTCCAACCACCTTCCGTTCCTGGATACGGTACCAGCGCAGGTTTTGAAATGGTACTATTGGATAAAGCAGGTAGCGAATATCAGCAATTGGATGCCGAATCTCAAAAACTTATTGGTGCTCTTATGAAAAGACCAGAAATCCAATTTGCCCAAACATCATTCAACACCAAATATCCACAGTATCAGATGAACATTAATGTTCCTTTGGCAACGCAATCGGGGGTATCGGTATCGGATATTTTATCCACCATGCAAGGATACATTGGTGGTGTGTACACGGCAGACTTCACCAAGTATGGAAAGCAATTTAGAGTAATGGTACAAGCCCTACCAGAATACAGAGAAAATGTACAAAACCTCAATTCAATTTATGTAAAATCCAAATCGGGTGCAATGACTCCTATTTCTCAATTTGTTACTTTGGACAAAACTTATGGTCCTCAATCTGTAAATCGTTACAACTTGTTTACTTCTGTAAAGGTAACTGGAGCCAATAACCCAGGATACAGTACTGGTGATGCCATTAAAGCCGTACAAGAAGTTGCTGACCAAACATTAGGAGGAAACTATGATGTTGAATTTACCGGACTTTCCAAAGAAGAATTATCATCCGGATCTCAAACGCTGCTTATTTTTGCTTTGAGTTTGGTATTTGTCTATTTTATTCTTTCTGCCCAATATGAAAGTTATATTCTACCACTTACCGTTATTTGTTCTTTACCACTCGGGGTAATGGGTGCTTATGTAGGACAATGGCTTTTTGGTTTAGAAAATAATATCTACTTTCAGATTGCCCTAATCATGCTGGTAGGTTTATTGGCAAAAAATGCCATATTAATTGTTGAATTCGCAGTACAAAGAAGACATCATGGCGAAACCATTGTCATGTCAGCCATCAATGCAGCTAAAGCTAGATTAAGACCAATTCTAATGACTTCCTTTGCCTTCATTTTTGGATTAATGCCTCTGGTAATGGCCTCTGGCATTGGTGCAGTTGGAAACAGAAGTATTGCCACCGGAGCGGTTACTGGTTTACTCATAGGGACAATATTGGGACTTATTGTAATTCCTGTTCTCTATGTTATCTTCCAAACCCTTCAGGAAAAAATAAAACCTGTGGTTTTTGACCCAATCAATACTGCCGAGTAGTCGGAATTCAACCTAAAACAAAATTGAACAATGAATTTTAAATATACAATCCATCGAACCATAACTCCTGTAGCATTAGCAATAAGCTTAGGATCTTGTATGGCCAGAAAAGAATATAAAAGACCGGAAATGGTGGATCAAGAGTCCTTATTCCGTACTGATAAAATAGCACAAGACAGCAGCAATATCGCCAGTATTTCTTGGAAAGAATTTTTCACCGATGCTGCTCTACAGTCGCATATAGAAAAGGCTTTGAATAATAATTTAGACATCAGAGCTGCAGTACAAAATATGGTGGCTGCACAAGCCTACCTTAATCAAGCCAAAGCTTCCTATTTCCCAACGGGTTCTGTGGGAGCAAATTACACGATGGCTTCTCCTTCTTTAAATTCTAATGCTGGGCAAAACCTAAACGACAGAGTCTTCATTAACCAATTTGACATCACTGCCAATATTGCATGGGAAATAGATATTTGGGGCAAACTAAAGTCGCAGGAAAAAGCACAAATGGCACAATACCTAAGTTCGGTAGCTACCCATCAGAAAGTGAAAAGTAATCTTATTGCAACCATTGCTGGTGCTTACTATCAATTGCTTGCGTTAGACGAACAAAAGAAAATAATTTCTGAAACAATAGGCATTCGAGAGAAAAATCTTGAAACAACCCTAGCTTTAAAAACAGCAGGAACACTTACCGAAGTTGCCGTAAAACAGAGTGAAGCCTTGGTGTATAATGCTAAAAGTTCTCTATTAAATATTGATTCTCAAATAAAGATTTTGGAAAACACCCTATCTCTTTTGAAGGGAGAAAGTCCCAATTCTGTAGAAAGAACCAGCCTTGCAACACAACACCAACCGGATAATATACAATTGGGATTTCCTGCGCAGCTATTGGCCAACAGACCCGATGTTAGAAAAGCCGAATGGGACTTAAGATACGCCTTCGAAATGACACAAGCTGCACAAGCTCAGTTTTATCCAAGTTTAAAACTTACGGCTAGTGGAGGCTTACAAAGTCTTCAACTGGATCAGTTATTTTCTGCTCATTCACTCTTTGCCAATGTTATCGCAGGTATTGCTCAGCCTATTTTTAATAAAAGGCAAATTAAAACCAACTTCGAAGTGAGCAAGGCCAATCAAGAAATTGCCTATCTTAATTTCAAGAAAAGCTTAATCACTGCAGGCAAAGAAGTTTCTGATGCATTAGCGGTTTATAGCATACAAGATGAATTTATCAACCTAAAAAGGAAAGAGCTGCAAGCCTATCAACTTTCGGTACAATATGCACAAGAATTGGTAAACTACGGAATGGCCAATTATTTGGAAGTACTGAATGCCGATGTTAGTCGATTGAATGCTGAACTCAATATTGCCAATGCCCAATATACCAAACTCAATGCAGGGGTAGAACTCTACCGAGCTTTAGGAGGAGGTTGGAAATAATAATAATAATTCAACGGATGCAATGCTAGAAATTTTCTTTCTACATTGCATCATTTTTTTTGATTTATTTTTTGGTTGTTCAACGAAAAAGTTCTATTATTGCACAGTCAAAATAAAACGGGGGATTGGCGCAGTTGGCTAGCGCGTTTGACTGGCAGTCAAAAGGTCACGGGTTCGAATCCCGTATTCTCCACAAGCAAAAAGCGTAACCGCCTTATTTTTAGGTTGTTACGCTTTCTATTTTTTTGTGTTTGTACGATTATTGTACGGTTGTAAATTTCTATACCGTTTATCTCCGTTTTTTATTCCTCTCCAGTTTCAAGTTTTCTCATGTTTTGGATAATTTCATCAACATTTAAAATCATTGGTTGAGGTCTTTCCTCTTGCTCGGGTTCGTTTTTCGGAATGATAATTTTGATGAGGTCTATCATCATTCTTATTTGGTCTTTGGCTTCCAATTCTTCAAATTTACCCTGCATACTTTCCAAATTATCAAAAACAAAATTGCCTATCAATTGCTTTAATTCTTTGGTGTTCTTGTTTTGCGCTCCTTTTGGTCTGCCTGAATTTCCTTTGCTAAATTGTCCATTATTATTTCTCATAAATCAAAAAATCTTTACTTGTTACTAACTGCTTAATGATTAATATATCCGTTAAATCTTCAACATCTGTTTTGCTCAATCCGTCTTCTATTTCGTTTATACGGTCTTTCAATTCGTAAACATCAAAAGATGATTTTACTTTAAAAATCCTGCTTACCAAATCTTTTAAAGCTTCAATTTTAAAAATACTCAATCCTAATTGTAGCCTTTCGCTTTTGGTGTATTCGCTGTACTGCTTTCGCTTTCTAAATTTTCGCCAATCGTGTTTTATTAAAATGTCGGCTAAATCTGAACCGTTATCTTTATCCTGTTGAGTTGCTAAACGCTCCAATAGGTCGGAAAAAATAAACCGTGTGATGTGTAGCTTCTTTTCGTATTCTTTGGCTTTGGTTTCCCATTCTATGAATGTACTACCATCTTTTGATAAGTCGGGAAATACATACACAAAACGCCCTTGTAGTACTTTCAATTTATCAAATGAAAAACTGCTTTTGTTGAATACTGCCAACCAAATACAATCCTTTAAAAATGTTTTGCTTTTATTGAAGTATAACCAACCATAAATTGCCGTCTTGGGTGCTTCTACTAATGCGATTGGTTTGTTTGGGAATTTATTTAAAAGATGTTCGCCAAATAAACACGATACTATCTTATCATTTTTTTTATAAGCTTCAATCCATTCGGGTTGTGGCTTTATAATAGAGTGTAGCCAGTTTTGGTTTATGGTATGATTATCTTTATCAAATTGCTTTAATTGTACCGCTCTAACCTTTTGGTTAATATCAATAAAAGGAAAGGATATTGCACCGTTTAAATACTCTCTGTTGTTAGTTCCCAATCGGTATAACTCAATAACCTTTGCAACCTCATCAGGATTAAAGGTATTAAGTAAATTTTGTATGAATGTATTTTTATCATAATTAGATAGGGTTTCTTTAAAGGTTTCAAAGTCAAAAAACACGGGTTGATGTTCGGGCGTTGGTGTAACTCTTTTTTGTTGAGGTTTCCAACTTTTTGGCAATTCTGAACGATTACCGTGTTCCTGTTCCCAAATTGCTTTTGAGTAACCATCTGCATAAGGGTTTAGATGATAGTTACATTTACTTTCACGGTCGCACCTACCGTAATGTTCGGGCAAATAGTCGTCTGTTTCGGTATCAATGTATTTAACAAATGTTTTCTTATTACATTGTGGGCAATGGTGTTTCTTACTGCCTTTTTCTAATTGGTATCTGTGTTCCATGTTCATTTTTTTTTCTGTTCATGATGTTCATG
Organism: Bacteroidota bacterium; assembly: GCA_018266955.1. GTDB lineage: Bacteria > Bacteroidota > Bacteroidia > Flavobacteriales > Weeksellaceae > Amniculibacterium. Next base: position 37,386 of record JAFDZI010000014.1, on the reverse strand, counting down.
GTGTTCATGGTGTTCACGGTGTTCACGGTTTAAATATCGTGAACATCGTGAACGGTGTGAACGCTTTTTTACTTTTTTAAATACTTATTTACCGCTCCTAACGATATGCCTAAATCTTTAGAAATTTGCCTTTGTGAATGTCCGCTTTGGCTCAATTCTTTGACTTGCATTATTAGGTCGCTTTTGTTGTTTTCGGTGGGTTCTTTAATAAAATCCCATTCGCTACCGTATCCAATTTCTTTGAGGTGTAAAAAACCATTTTCGGAAAGTATCTCACACTTCAATACATTTTCAGTATCACAAATAAGCTCTGCGCTTCTAACCTTTACTTGTTTGATATATCTTAAATATTTATCAGTCGAATGTCGCCCTATCGTAAAAACACTATCACACAAATTTGACTTCATTTTACTGCCCTGCAAATCGTTTAATTCAATTGGTTTATTAGGTGTTACTTTCTTATTATGTTCCAGTGCAAGTATTGTGAGGTCTTTTTCAAATTTTAATTTATTCAACGCTTCAATGACGGGTATCGTGTCTTTTGCATTGTCTGTGCTTCCTGCAGATAGTTTCGTCAAATTATCAAGTATAACAACAGAAATATTACCATCATCAATTCTTTTGGTTAATGATTTAATGAAGAAATCTAAATAAGATATGTCTTTCGGAACTTCTTTCAGTCGCTCAAAATCAATTCTGAAAAAGTTATCTGAAAATTTATAAAGCTTACCATTCTCATCTTTATATCTTTTTTCAAATTGTTTCTTTGACAATTCAAGGTCTAACAATAATACATTCCGTCCTCTTTCGGCAATATAGTTTCCTATCTGGGTAGCAAATACCGTTTTACCAATCCCTGTGTCTGCAAAGAGTATTGTAAATTCGTTTTCTATTAATAAAGTTGGATATAAATATTCGGGGTCAGGTTCTTTGTTAGCTTCTTCAATTGTTTTATTAGCTGTCTTCAATGGACTGAAAATATTTATATCACTATCTTGTTTCCAATGCTCAAATTCTTGCCTTAATTCCTCAAAATGGTTTAGAATTGTATCAGGATTGTTGAGGTCTGAAAAATCGGGGTTTATTATAGTACTCATTATTTTTCAGTTTTTGAAAGTTCAACAATAGACGGAAACATCTCGGGGTTGGTAGTGTAAAACCCTGCTCGGTGTTTTGAAATTGGACAAATGCCTGTCTTAACTTCATGAATACAATTTAATCGCTTCCATTCTGCAATATAACGGCAAATATTAGCTCTTAAAATTCCTGTTTCAACAGAAACCATCAACATTGTTTTTGGTTGCTTGTATAAGGCTAAATAAACCCTTTTCATTTGTGCTTGAAAATGCGTATCTTTGCTCATATTCCTACCTAAAAGAATATTTGAGTCGTGTGTATGTTTTGTACTCATGGCTCTACTTTTTTAGGGGTTTAAGTGCTTCTAATAATTCCGCTTTTTTATAATACCTGCGGTTGGCGATACCATACGCTTTTACCTTGCCTTTGTTTGTCCAATGCCAAAGGGTTGAACTATCAATTTGCAGAAAATTGCAAGTTTCTTCACGGGTCAATAACTCATCAGGATTATGAGTTGGTAGATTGTTCAGCTCGTTTTTTACGGCTTCTTTAATTAGCGCCGTTAATGCTTCGGTGCTTACATTTTGAATTAAAATTGAATTTGTCATCTTTGTAATAATTAAAATTTATATCACAAAGATTGAATGGGTTTTAACCTATGAAAAGGTTAATTTGACCTATTTTAAGGTTGTTTTAAGGTTGTGGTTTTATATTCTTTATATCGGTTTGTTCTTTGTATGTTTGGTCGTGAATTTATATCTACTTTTCTTAATTCCGTGACACTATAACCATAAGTATTATTTAACCATTGTATGTAATGTTTCAATTCAACAGTATCAACAAAAAGGTTATCATTTTTGAATAATTGATATAATAAGTTTAAATCCGTCCTGCTGTTTTCTGCTAAGTTGTAATTTTTATGATACTTTTCAAAAACTTCAAAAGCATTACCTTTAAAAATATGATTGTGCAATTCTTTTTTAACCTCTTTAACCTCATCAGTCTTTTTATGTTCAGGCTGTTGAGGTTCTTTATTATTCAAAAAACCTTCAAACCTCATCAGTTCTAATAAAGCGTATTTTGTCGCCTGATATGAAAAATCTTCTTTGTTTATATTTTTCCCTGCTCTAATATCATTGTAAATTTTACCGCTCTGTTTATGATTAAAAGCTGGGTAAATGTATTCATCAATAAAAGATTGCTTCACGGTTTCTATGTCTGCATAAGGCTTATTTATCGCCTGAAAAAACGCTTCTTTATATTCTTCTGCCGTGTTATATCGGATTAAAATATGACTGCCTAAATCAATTGGTTTTCTTATTTTTTGGCGTAATGGTTCGGCTTTGTGTTCCAATTGTATAAACTTCAATACTGCTTCCTCAAAACTTAAATCTTCATTTTCCTTTCTGAATAGTTCAAAATCTTTCATAAATCAAAAATTTAAAAATAGTTGCTTATTTCCATTGCTAAATCCTTATTGCTCTTTCCTATGTAGTTTAAAAACATCGCTTCACTACTATGTCCAGTTATGTATATCAAATAAGAAGTTGGAATACTTCCGTAAAAGTTTGTAGCAAATGACCGTCTGCCAATATGTGATGTAACGAGTTCCCATTTTTGAAAATTGCCCGTGACTTTTCTTATTCCATTATCGGTTTCGGTTTGTTTTCCGCCTTGTACTATTTTATTGATTTTTGATAATTCACAAACTTTTTTTATGTATTCATTATATCGTTGGTCTGAAATTTGGCGTGGAAATTCCCCATTTCGTTTGTCAAGTATTTGAAGTACCTTTTTATGAAGAGGTACAGTCATCAGTTTATCTGTTTTCTTTTGGGTAAATTCCAATAACTGTTTGCCGTTTTCAGTTCTTATCATGTCTTTTGTAAAGCGTAAAAAATCTGATACCCTTTGTCCGGTATAACAACTTATGATGAGCCAATCTCTTGCATTTTCTAAAAAGTCATGTTCAAATACTGTTTTTTCTATCGCATCTAATTCTTTGAAATCAAGATAGATTTTTTCTGCTTTTGCCTTATCAACTTTTATTTTGTCTAATTGGTGGCTTGTTTCAAGTCCTAAATATCGGGCATGTTTACAGAAAGTTTTTATAATTGCTATTTCTCTTTGAATTGTGTTTTGTGCATATCCGTTTTTCTTTTGGTATGCTATAAACTCATTTTTAAAACTTTCATCTATGTTTGATATTAAAATTGTTTTTTTTCGTTCGGTCTGCATACGCTCCAATTTATGTTTAATAACATTGTATTTCTTTATAGAAGTAGGCTTTATCTCATGTTTTCTATATTCCAAATAGAAATCTATGTAACTAATCAAATTAGTAGGTATTTCTTTTTCTTGTCGTGGGTTGTAGTATAGTTCTGTTTGATTTTGTAACCACTCTTTATTTATCATTATAATATCAGTTTCATCAAATGCCTTTAGGATATGGTTACTAATATTATTTAGTTCCGTGTTTACTTCTTGCTGTCTATTGCTTATTTCGATATCTTTTGGGCGTTTCTGCTTATGTTCCTTTACCCAATAATGTTTTGATACTTGTAGATTTGTTTTTGTAGCATGAACAAAATCTTTTTCATTATGTCTGTATAACAATCTTAAAACAAGTGTTGATGTTTCTTTTGTCGAACGATATAAAAAATTAATAGTAGCCATTTGATAATCATTTGTACAAAAATAATAAATTTGTACGGTAATTGTACGGTAAGTTTAAAACTATTTCAATTTTAATCAATCTAAACAAAATAACAAATCACCTATAAACAGTTGTGTATATTGTATTTACACTTGTTTTCGTTTATTTATGCTGTTTTTAGAATAGGGTATTTTTGCATTATTGTACTCCCGTATTCTCCACTTTTAAAACTCTGAACAACAATGTTCAGAGTTTTTTTATTCCATTTATACTCACTTTAACTATAGTTCTAGTATAATTCAAATATAAATACTAGAAAATTTCCTCTATTTGCACTTTTACAAAGCAATATTTTTTGTCGAATGTAATGCTACAAATGAAAAAAAATCGGGTGAGCTTTTCTACTACCCGATTATTATTTTTAAAAAACAATTACAACCCTATTTTGGTATTGGGTTTTAATTTATTCAGAATATCTTTAGGAATACCATTTTTGTTCAGTAATATACCTGTTGATTTGAATTGTACATAAGGTTTAGATACATACAAATATCCTTTGTAATCATTGGTTACGCCCCAAGAATTTTTCACAATATAATATTCTTTACCACTTTGGTCTTTGGCCAAACCTACAATATGCATCCCATGATCATCGGTAGTAGTAAGGTCATTTAGTCCATCTTGGCGCATTTCCTCAGTAATTTTTTTATCAGGTTTTGGTCCTTTAAAAAGTTCGGCTTTTGTTTTTGCATCTATATCTTCCAGATTAATGTCCGGAACATAAGCAACTCCATTTTTATAAGAAAAATACGGCTCGGATACATCGGTTGCCCAACCAACAGTATATCCTTTATCCAATGCATAATCAATAATTGTTGTAAGATCCGTCATGGGTACATTCCACATCATATCATGGCTCCAATTGTCCGGGATAGGCGTTACAAATTTTTCGTAATATGGATAATCTTTGTATGAGGTAAGTTCCACATAATCCTCTGGGTTTATTCCGACAACTTCTTTAGCAAAAGATTGTGGCGTATATTTTTTTCCTTTGTAGGTAAATTCTTTAGGATAGTCGCCCAAATAACTATCCATCACATTGTCTATGTTGGCCAACCAATTAGGTGAAAGTTTTTTGGCAGGGTTTTTAGCATAAGTGTCCAACATATTTTTGACCACTGCTTGCATTTCTGTAAAATTATTTCTGGTTTGTCCAAAAGGCAATCCTGTATAAACTTCCTGTGGGACAGCACCATATTTTTTGTACATATTGATAACATCATGCAACTCTCCACCATCGCCCCAAGAGATAGCACCACCAAACAATACATATCTTTTGGCTTTGTCATGATAAACATTTCTAGCGGTAAAAATTTCGGCAATATCTACAGGTTGTTTTCCGTTTTTAATCATCTCAGACTCAAGGAATGAATTTCCGGAATAACTCCAACAAGTACCAGAAGAACCTTGGTCTTTCACCGAAGTATTTCCAATTTCTTTGAGAATGGTAAATTTAAAATCTGGGTTTTCTGAAACATTATTTTTCAGACTATTGACCAAATTGTCTTGTGCCATGGCCATAGACCCTACTGTAAGTAGCGAAAGCAACAACGAAGTTTTCTTATTCATGTGTCAATTTTAATATTAGGTGCACAAATGTAATGAACCATCAGAAAACTATCGATATGATTAAGCAAATTTTAATTATTTTTCAGTTGTAAATTTTTACAGTTTTTTATTGGTCAAATAAAATCGCCAGGCTTCATCTGTGTTTATCTCCATTTTTTTATTTTTAAATAAGAGTCGATGATTATTAATTATTTGCAAAAACTTGTTAATGACAATTTCAAAAATTAACTATTGATTTTATACTCTTTTGCTTAGAGAATGTTTAAAATTTTACCGAAATTAATTTTATAGAAGTTGAATATAATCTTTGCTACCTTTTGATGCTCTTTTGAGCCTATTTTTCACTTCCTTTTTTTGATTTAGCCCGCTAAATCTGTAAAGACGAAGCAAAAAATCCATCTCAAAATAGCTATAAAAATTTTTAGCAATAAAATTTAAACATTCTTAGAAAAATCAATTCATTTTCTTATATTCGTCATACAAAATGTTTCGGAAGATGGCCTACGATTTAGAAAAAGAAAACAAAGAAATTCTCGCACGATATAAGGATTTGATTTCCAGCACCTACAGAACTTTGGACGAAGAGCAAAACAAACTTATTCGCAAAGCGTTTGATATTGCATTGGATGCTCATAAAGACCAAAGAAGGAAAACTGGTGAGCCTTACATCTATCATCCTATTGCGGTTGCCAAAATTGTTGCCAAAGAAATTGGTTTGGGAGCAACTTCTATTGCCTGTGGCTTATTACACGATGTTATTGAGGATTCTGAATATACCTACGAAGATTTGGAAAAGATTTTTGGCGAAAAAATAGCCAAAATTGTTCAGGGACTTACCAAGATTTCCATCATGAACCACCAAAACATCTCGATACAAAGTGAGAATTATAGAAAACTCCTACTCACGCTCTCCGAAGACTTCCGTGTAATCTTGATTAAAATTGCAGACCGTTTGCACAACATGAGGACACTAGAGAGTATGAGACCGGACAAACAGATGAAAATTGCTTCGGAAACCGTTTACATCTATGCTCCTCTGGCACATCGTTTGGGATTGTACAATATTAAATCTGAGTTAGAAGATCTCTCTATGAAGTACAATAACCCAGAGGTGTACAAAGACATTACCGAAAAATTAAAACACGACCGGGAACTAAGACAAAGATATGTAGATGAATTTACCCACGAAATTTCTGAACAACTAAAAGAGGAAGGATTAAATTTCACTATTAAAGGAAGAGCCAAAGCAATTTCGTCCATCTACAGGAAAATGCAAAAACAAGGAGTTCCATTCGAAGAAGTATTTGATAATTACGCCATTAGAATTATTTATAAATCCGATGCTAAGAACGAAAAATTTATCGCTTGGAAAATATATTCTATTGTTACGGATTTGTACCACAGTAACCCATCTAGAATGCGCGACTGGATTACCCAACCCCGAGCAACAGGATACGAAAGTTTGCACCTTACCGTTTTGGGACCTGATAAAAGATGGATTGAAGTGCAAATCCGCTCCGAAAGAATGGACGATGTTGCCGAAAAAGGTGTGGCAGCCCATTATAAATACAAAGAGGGTTTCAGGCAAAATTCAGACGATAACAACTTTGAATCTTGGGTAAGCGAAATCCGTGAAGTTTTGGAAAATCAACAAGCACTTTCCACTTCCGAATTATTGGATAATATTAAATTAAATCTTTATTCCAAAGAAGTTTTCGTCTTTACCCCAAAAGGCGAAATAAAAATATTACCTACCAATTCCACAGCATTGGATTTTGCTTTCTCGGTGCATTCCGATTTGGGTATGCATTGCTTGGGTGCCAAGGTAAATGGAAAATTAGTTCCCATCTCCTATGTATTACAAAATGGCGATCAAATAGATATCCTTTCCTCTAAAAATCAAAAGCCGAAAATGGATTGGTTGGATTTCTTAGTCACTTCCAAAGCCAGAGCCCGTATCAAAAACTTTTTGAATTCAGAAAAAAGCAATTTGGTGAACGAAGGCAAGGAAATTCTACAAAGGAAATTAAGACATGCCAAACTATCGTACAACGATAAGGAAATCAACAAAATGCAAAAGTTCTTCGGATTCAAAACCTCGCAAGAACTATTTATGGGATTCCAAGACGGAAGCTTGGATGCATCTGACATTAGAAAATATGTAGAACATAGCAAAAATGTACTGAATAATATTTGGACTAGAATCAGAAAATCGCCAACCAAAAATACGGTTTTCGAAGAGGTAGCCAAAGAAAATTTAGACATGATCGTCTTTGGTAAAGATGAAGAAAAACTAAACTACACTTATGCTAAATGCTGTACTGTAATCCCTGGGGACAAAATTTTTGGCTTTATTACCATATCTGAAGGTATTAAGGTACACAACGACAATTGTCCGAATGCCATTAACCTAAGGGCACAATACGACTATAGGGTACTTCCTGCCAAATGGGTGAATGCCGAAAGTTTTAAAAATAGAGTTAAAATAGATATTGAAGGACTGGACAGAATGGGTATGATAAGCGACATAACCCAAGTAATTACCAATGCCATGAGTATAGACATGAAGAGTATGTCCATTGCCTCCAACGACGGTATTTTCACAGGATCCATTAATTTGGAAGTGAAGAACAAAATGCAACTAGAAGAAACCATTAAACAACTTAAAAAAGTAGAAGGAATTAGTAAAGTCATCCGATCCTAAAACACAACACCAATATGCTCAGCCAATATTTTAAAAATTTCTTTCATAGTTCACAATCCTCTGGAGTACTGCTGCTTTTGTGCGTATTCATCTCGCTACTTATTGCCAATTCTAGTTTGGGACTTGGCTTTCAGAATCTATTAAACACCGAAATTGGGTGGGAAAGCATCCACCTCAAGTACTCTGTTGGCATTTGGGTAAATGACGGATTGATGGCAATTTTCTTTCTATTGGTTGGATTAGAAATTAAAAGAGAACTTTTGGAAGGCGAACTTTCTAATATTAAAAATGCGTCTTTACCTATAGTAGCCGCAATTGGCGGAATGCTGGTACCCGCATTTATTTATTTATTTTTCACTCAAGGTACTCAATATGCCAATGGTTGGGGAATACCAATGGCTACGGACATTGCATTTTCTTTGGCCATTATTTCTATGCTGGGCTCTAAAGTCCCTTTATCCATTAAGGTTTTTCTTACTGCTTTGGCCATTGTAGATGACTTGGGCGCCATACTGGTTATCGCCATTTTTTATTCAGAGAAAATAGAAACCTATTATTTACTTCTTTCTTTAGCCATTTTTATCTTATTGATGGTGTTGAATTATTGTAAAGTAAAGAAACATATTTTTTACATCATCCCTGGGTTATTCCTTTGGTATTTCATGCATCACAGTGGCATACATGCTACTATTGCAGGAGTCTTATTGGCGTTGACCATCCCAACCAACGAGTCCGATACGGAGATTTCGCCCTTAGAAAAGCTGGAAGAAAAACTCCATATTCCGGTAAATTTCATCATTATGCCTTTATTTGCATTGGCCAACACCAATATTAGTTTTCACAAAGGTATGGTCGATCATTTGGCAAGTCCCTTTAGCCTAGGTATTATTGGAGGATTATTTTGGGGCAAGGTATTGGGTATTGTTCTTTTTTCTTTTGTTGCCATCCGACTCAAAATTAGCCAACTTCCCTACAAAAGTACTTGGTTTCATCTTATAGGCACAGGACTTTTGGCAGGAATAGGATTTACCATGTCCATATTTATTGCCGTTATCTGTTTCAAAGATCCTATAATACAAGACGAAGCTAAATTTGCCATCCTATTGGCTTCTGTAATTTCCGGCTTTTCTGGATACATACTGCTAAAATTTTTGGCAAAGAAAAAACAAAAATTATAACAAAGGTTTTTTTTCAAAAAGTATTTGTTAGATTTGTTCTTTTAAAACTCTAACAAATTGAATACTTTAACTGAAGAAAATTATCTCAAGGCTTTTTTCCATTTGGCTAATGACAAAAATGAAGTTGCTGTCAACGAAATTTCAAAATTTTTACAAGTGAAAATGCCTACTGTAAACAATATGATGAAGAAGTTTGCAGAAAAAAAATGGATTGTTTATGAAAGTTATAAACCGATAAAAATTACAGAATCTGGTAGAAAAGAGGCTGCCCTAGTGGTAAGAAAACACCGATTGACCGAAATGTTTTTGGTGAAGATTATGAACTTTGGTTGGGAAACCGTGCATGAAATTGCCGAGCAGCTAGAGCATGTACACTCCCCTATTTTCTTCGATAAAATGGACGAAATACTCCAATACCCCAAAGTGGATCCACATGGAGAACCCATTCCGGACAAGGAAGGAAACATTATTGCTCAGGATTTGATTAAACTAAGCCAATGCCAACCGGGTAAAACTTATGTTTTTTCGGCTGTAACTATTTCCGATGATGATTTTCTCACTTATTTAAATGAAAAAAAACTGCACTTAGGCCAATTGATTCATCTAAAAAAAATTGAAAAATACGACCAATCCATGACCATAGAAATGGACGGTTCAACAGAAATCCTCAGTGCCATGGTTTGCGAAAAGTTACTAATGAAAGTATAAAAAAAACAGAGTCTAAAAACTCTGTTTTTTTTTAATAATTAAAATATACTATTACTTGTTGAGTGCGGCTGCTTTAGCCTTAAACTCAGCTGCTTTAGCTTCATTTTTGGTTGTGGTGTACAAACCTTTTAGCAAATCCACTACATCTGGGTTTTGGCTATCCACTTCATACCATTTTTCGGCATAAGGCAAAGCTTTTGCAAAACGATTTCTTCTTTCTTGTAATAATTTATTAAACAAATCTGTTTTACCTGCTTTTCTTGCAACTTCAATTTCTTTTACAGCTGCCTCATCATCGCCCATGGTAAGGTAAGTGAGGTTTTGTAAAGCAGAGCTCATTTTAGGATCTAGTTCCAAAGCTTTTTTAAATGAAGCTTCTGCATCTGCTCTCATACTTGGGTTTTTGCTTTGCAATACTCCCAGATTATACCAATTGGTTTTGTCGTTCGGGTTTTTGGCTACTTGTGCTTTCAAGTTATCAATAAACTGATCGGTCTTACCAGACTTATAAAACACTACGCCTTGCAATTCTGATAATCTAGAATTATTGGGGAATTTTTTCATTCCTTTTTCAATAAGGGCAATTGCTTCATCATTTTTTCCGGACTCAATCAACAATCGAGCGGTTTCTTCATAGATTTCTGGCTCTATGCTCTTGGTAGTTTCAGTTTTAAAATCCGAATAATCACTTGATTTTTTCAACATTTCCCAAGTATTTTTATCGAAATTTTCTACTTTTCCTTCTTTATTTTTTGCCACATAATTGGTTTCAACTCCAGTGTATCCGGAATTTACCAACTCTTGCATAATTTCCAAAGCTTTATCATTTTTTTTGGCATAAGCAAAGCTCAATGCTGCATTGTATAAGAACTGACCGCCATTTTGTCCGCCTACTTTTAGCAAATAAGCCGTTTCTTTGAATTTATCTCCTGCAAGTTCGTACTTTTTTCCATTGTAAGCATCTACTGCATCTTTATTGGCTTTTTGCAAATAAGGATTAATTATTGCGGCTAATTTAGGTAAAGTAACTGGAGCGTATCGATCTTCCTTTAAACCGGAAATTCCAGAAGCTTTAGCTGCTTCTTCTCCCCAAAAATAGACTTTATTTTTTTCAGCATCTTTTCCTGAATACACTTTTTGTCTGGCCATATCGCCAATTTTTGACAGCATAGTTGCTCCTTCAGCCATTTGACCACTGGTCACCATTTCCAATCCTTTTACAAAATAATATTGCTCCAGAGTTTCCGGATCTAGTAATTGCGTTTTGGATCCCAAAAGGTTGGCAGCCTCATTAATTTTAGATTTTGCAGTACCCACATCACCACTTTCTAAGGCTTTGTAAGCAGATTGAATTTCTTTCTTTTGTGCATATGAAAAGCTAAAAGCTAATACTAATGCGCTTAAAACTATTTTTCTCATAACTAAATATTGTTTCTAATTGAAAAAAAGGACAAGCAAAAACTTGTCCATATATGATTATTCTTCTTCGTTAGTCGTCAATTCATCAGCCTCTGTAGAGGTATTGTCGGTAGAAAGATTCTCTGAGATGATATTATTTGTTCCGTCAGTAGTCGTATTTTCTTCCTCATCTTCAAATTCTTCTTCCACTTCTTTATCCATTTCTACTTTTGCAATGGCAGCAATTTCGTCTTTACCTTTTAGGTTAATGACTTTTACCCCTTGTGTATTTCTACCCATGACACGCATTTCGTCCATAGACATTCTGATGGCTACACCAGATTTATTGATAATCATTAGTCCATCTTCATCGGTTACAGATTGTATGGCAATAAGTTGACCGGTTTTTTCAGTGATATTTAGGGTAATTACTCCTTTACCACCACGATTGGTCATTCGGTAATCTTCAACGGCTGTTCTTTTACCATAGCCTTTTTCGGAAACAACCAAGACGGTTTCTTTTTCCACATCATTCACCACTATCATTCCAATAACTTCGTCACCATCTTCCAAAGAAATCCCTCTAACTCCTATGGATCCTCTTCCCACTTCTCTTACTTTTTCTTCTGGGAAACGGATACATTTACCATTTTTGGTAGCAATCATAATTTCGGATTCCCCATTGGTTAATCTCGCTCCTAATAACTGATCGTCTTCGCGAATTTCAATGGCATTAATACCGTTGGTTCTTGGTCTGGAATACGCTTCTAATGAAGTTTTTTTGATGGTTCCGTTTTTGGTAATCATCACTACGGACATTTGTTTTACATAGTCGATGTCCTTTAAGTCATTGGTACGGATATAAGCTTTAATTTTATCGTCCGGATCTATATTGATGAGGTTTTGTACCGCTCTACCTTTTGCCGTTTTGGAACCTTCCGGAATTTCGAATACCCTTAGCCAATAACATCTTCCTTTTTCAGTAAAGAACAACATGTATTGGTGGTTGGTTGCAGAAACAATGTATTCTAAGAAATCCTCGTCTCTGGTGGTTGCGGCTCTATTTCCTACGCCACCTCTGGATTGTATTTTGTATTCGGAAAGCGAAGTTCTTTTGATGTACCCCGCATGGGAAATGGTAAGTACAACAGCTTCGTTCGGGATGAAATCTTCTATGGACATATCCCCACCGGCATAGTCTATTTCGGATCTTCTTTCGTCGCCATATTTTTCTTTTACTTCTAAAAGCTCGTCTTTAATAATTTGGAATCTTCTGGACTCATTGGCTAAGATATCTTCCAAATCTTTAATTAACGCCATAATTTCTTCATACTCAGCACGGATTTTATCCAATTCCATTCCTGTTAAACGGGCCAATCTGAGATCGAGAATGGCTTGCGCTTGGATATCGGATAGTTCAAATTCTGCAATTAATCCTTCTTTGGCTTCTTGTGGATTGGCAGAATGACGAATGATGGCAATGGCTCTGTCCAGGGAATCCTGAGTACCAATAACCTTCATGAATCCTTCTAAAATATGTGCTCTTTCTTTGGCTTTTTTCAGTTCGAATTCTGTTCTTCGAATGACTACTTCATGTCTATGTTCCACAAAATGATGGATAATATCTTTAAGGTTCAACTGTTCTGGTCGTCCTTTAACCAAAGCAATATTATTGACGGAGAATGAAGTTTGTAGCGCGGTGTATTTGTATAATAAATTAAGGACTACATTAGGTATCGCATCATTTTTCAACTCATATACTACTCTCAATCCGCTTCTATCCGACTCGTCTCTAATTTCGTAGATGCCTGGTATTTTATCATCTTTTACCAATTCTGCGGTTCTGGCAATCATTTCCGCCTTGTTCACTTGGTACGGAACTTCGGTTACGATAATGGCATTTCTATTGCCAATTTCTTCAAAATTCACTTTAGCACGAAGAACAATTCTGCCCCTTCCGGTATGGAAAGCATCTCTCACTCCATCATAACCATAAATAATACCGCCCGTAGGGAAATCAGGAGCAATAACATGCTTCATCAATTCGTCGATGGTAATTTCTCTATTATCAATATAGGCACAAATACCATCAACAACTTCGGTAAGATTGTGTGGCGCCATATTGGTAGCCATCCCCACTGCAATACCAGAAGCACCATTTACCAATAAATTAGGTATTTTGGTTGGCATTACGGTAGGTTCTTGCAAGCTATCGTCGAAGTTATTTTGGAAATCGACGGTATCTTTATCCAAATCCGATAATATTTCGTCTGAAATTTTCTTCAGTCTTGCTTCGGTATAACGCATGGCAGCCGGTGGATCGCCATCCATGGATCCGAAGTTACCCTGTCCATCTACTTGGGGGTAGCGCAAACTCCAAGGTTGTGCCATTCTCACCATGGCATCATACACAGAAGAGTCTCCATGTGGGTGATATTTACCCAAAACATCTCCTACAATTCTGGCAGATTTCAGATATTTTCTATTCGAAAAAACACCTAATCCATACATTCCATAGAGTACTCTTCGGTGCACTGGCTTCAGCCCATCTCGTACATCAGGAAGTGCTCTGGACACGATTACGGACATGGAATAATCGATATAAGACGATTTCATTTCATCAACTATATTGATGGGTATGAGTCTTTCTCCTTCTTTTTGCATAAATAAATTTATTAAATAAATTGTCGCCTTCTAAAGCGAAACAATTTTTTGAATTTTCAAAATCAAATAACGGGTAAATTTACGAAATTTTTACCGATTTTTGCAAAGTATTTTATCCACAAAAACTATAAAATTTACAATCAAATGACCTTATTGAGTTTAACTTTTCATTGCGAAGCAGATGCACTTAGCCAATGGAAAATGTATCTTAAAAATGAACTATCGGAAATGATAGGAAACCTGATGGACGCGGAACAATTTATCCTCTCCGACATTGAGTCTGACATGATACAAGAAGGAAAAAATTATAATCTTCTTTTATTTTTTGATAATGCTATCATCCGCCAACAATTTATAAAAAGCGAATTGGTAAACCTAGAAGAAAGGATTACAGCAAAATTCGGTACTAAAGTTTTGTTATTTTGCACTTCACTCAATCCGATGAAGGTGAAAATTTAATTCAAGACATAAGAAAAAACTCCAATATTGGCCAATATTGGAGTTTTCTATTATTTTTTATGGCTTTTTCTCTCTAAGAGCCATACATCTTTCCATACACCATTTACCACACCAAGTTTTTCTCTTTTTCCCACCAAATGAAATCCTAATTTCTGGTGGAGTTTTAAAGATTTGGTATTTTCCAAAAAAACTTGAGCTTGTAAAGTCCAAATTCCTTTTTCTTCGCTGTCCAAAATTAATTTTTCTAAAAGAATCGCCCCCAAACCTTTGCCTTGATACTTTGGATGAAGGTATATGCTGGTTTCTGCTATTCCTCGGTAATAAGGCTTATCACTTACCTTTAACAATGCACACCATCCGATAATTTCGTCCTCTTCCGTTTGCAATATAAAACGACTGTGGTCCAAGTGAATATCATTCCAACAAACTATACTTGTATCGGTTTCAAAAGTAGCCTCCATAGAAGCGACACCGTCCTTGTAAATATCGAGAACAGCAGGATAATCCTCCTCTTGCATTGTTCTAATGGAAAAGGAAAGTATCTTTTGGTCTGTAGCAGTTAGGTTATGTTTCAATTTGATTTTTTTTTGAAGGAATATCGTTAAATATTCATTTTATTCTAGTTTTATATTTCATCTAAACACTATTCCATTTCTTTTTTCAAGAATGTTCCAGTGATTGATTTTTTATTTTTGATGATTTCTTCGGGAGTCCCCTGCGCAACAATAACACCACCATGTTTTCCCCCTTCGGGTCCTACATCAATGATGTGGTCGGCAAGTTTGATCACATCCAAGTTATGTTCGATAATGATGAAAGAATTACCCAAGTCCACCAATTGCTGAATGGCATCCATAAGTATTTTCACATCTTCAAAATGAAGTCCAGTAGTGGGTTCGTCCAAAATATAAAGCGTGTTACCCGTTTGTTTTTTAGCAAGTTCTGTTGCTAGTTTTATTCTTTGTGCTTCGCCACCACTTAGGGTTGTGGATTGTTGTCCGAGTGTAATATAGCCCAAACCTACATCTGCTAGGGTTTTTACTTTATTATAAATTTTAGGAATTGGAGCGAAAAAATCAACTGCTTCGGCAATGGTCATTTCCAAAACATCGGAAATGGATTTTCCTTTGTATCGTACCTCCAGCGTTTCTCTATTGAATCTTTTCCCGTTGCAAGTTTCGCAATGAACATAAACATCGGGTAAGAAATTCATTTCTATCACTTTTAGTCCACCACCTTGGCAAGTTTCGCATCTTCCTCCTTTTACATTAAATGAAAATCTACCGGCTTTATATCCACGGATTTTACTTTCGGGTAAGTCGGCAAACAAGTTTCGGATATCGGTAAACATCCCCGTATAAGTAGCTGGATTAGAACGAGGAGTCCTACCAATAGGGGTTTGATCTACATCCACAATTTTATCAATATTTTCCAAGCCTTCAATTTTTTTATAAGGTAAAGGTTCTTGTACTGCTCTGTAAAAATGTTTGTTCAGAATAGGATACAGCGTTCCATTGATGAGGGATGATTTTCCACTTCCAGAAATTCCTGTAACCAGCACCAATTTACCCAGTGGAATTTCTAAGTTTACATTTTTCAAATTATTTCCTGTCGCCCCTTTCAGAAGGATGGATTTACCATTTCCTACCCTTCGTGTGGTGGGGATTTCAATTTTTCTTTTTCCAGTGATATAATCAGCAGTAATGGTATTTGCTTTGGTAATATCTTTCGGGCTGCCTTGCCAAAGAATTTCACCCCCAAATTTACCCGCTTTGGGACCAATATCCAGTACTTCATCTGCCTCCAATATCATATCTTTATCATGCTCCACCACCAAAACAGAATTGCCCAAATCCCTTAGGTTTTTCAAGGAATTAATGAGTCTTTCATTATCTCTTTGGTGCAATCCAATGGAAGGTTCGTCCAAAATATACAAAACATTAACTAATTGTGAGCCAATCTGTGTTGCCAAACGAATCCTTTGCGATTCGCCACCAGAAAGGGTTCTGGAGCTTCTACTTAAACTTAAATAATCCAATCCTACATCCAATAAAAATTGCAATCTCGTTTCTATTTCTTTTAAAATCTCATGAGCAATAATTTTATTTTTTTCGGAGAATTTAGGTTGCACTTCTTGAATCCATATTTTTAAATCGGCCAAACTTAAAGCATTAATTTCTGCTATATTTTTGCCATCTATTTTAAAACTTAAACTAGAAGACAACAAACGGGTTCCATGGCAATCCGGACAGGTTTCCTCTTGGGTAAAATGCCTTTCCAACACTGTTGCTTCATAACTTTCTTTATCGTCAATTATTTGACTAATAATAGCAATCAAACCATCAAAATTAATTTTGATTTTCTTGGTAATACCTGCATGTTTTAGTTCCTTATTTTCCTCTTTATGCAAACCGAAATACATCATTTCTTGTGCTTCGGAGGGTATTTTTTCGAAAGGAGTATTAAGATCCAAGCCAAAGAGTTCCAATATATTTTTAAGTTGAGCCAGTATCCATTTATTGCTTTTTATATCTTCTAAAGGCAACAACGCACCTTGTGCAATAGATAATTTAGGATTTTCAACAAAAAAATTGGTATTCACCTTATTGATGGTTCCTAATCCTTTACAATGGGGACAACTTCCTTTAGGAGAGTTAAATGAAAAGGAATTGGGTTCGGGTAATGCCAAGGATTGACCCGAATCGGTATCCATTAATTTTTTTGAAAAATAATTAACTTGTGTATCATTTAATTTAATGATTCCAATAATTCCATCGCCCATTTCTAAAGCGGTACGAAGGGACTTTTCCATTCTATTTTCAGTTGCCGTCTCTCCTATTATCCAACGATCTACCACAATATCGATATCATGCGTTTTGTAACGATCCAACTTTAGGTCATATTCAATATCTTGTAAAGAGCCATCAATCCAAGCTTGTGAATAGCCTTTTTTGGCAAATTGCACAAAGAGTTCGTGGTAATGTCCTTTTCTGGATCGTACAACTGGAGCCATCAACATTACTTTTTCACCTTTGTATTGTTCTTTTATGACTTCTAAAATTTGTTCTTCGTTATAGGATGTTAATTTTTTACCGGTTTGCAAAGAATAGGCATCTGAAACTCTAGCAAAAAGAAGACGGAGAAAATCGTACAATTCCGTAACCGTCCCCACGGTAGAGCGAGGATTTTTGTTGGTGGTTTTCTGTTCGATAGCAATGACTGGCGAGAGTCCATCAATTTTATCTACATCGGGTCTTTCCAGTCCACCAAGAAATTGCCTGGCGTAGGCAGAGAAAGTTTCTATATATCGTCTTTGTCCTTCGGCAAAGATGGTATCAAAAGCCAAAGAAGATTTACCAGAACCTGAAAGTCCAGTAATAACGACCAATTCGTTTCTAGGAATTTTGACATGAATATTTTTCAGGTTATGTTCTCTTGCCCCAAAAACTTCTATATAGTCTTTTTTTACGCTCATGGAATACTGTTGTGTTCTAAAAATGAAATCTTACAAATTTAAGGAAATAAAGTAAAAAAATAATAGAAGTAACTGATTTGTAAAACAAAAAAGCATCGAAAAATTCGATGCTTATGTTTATATTCAATTTTCAGATTGAATTTAGCTTTTTAGTGCTTCAGCTCCTGATACAATTTCCAAGATTTCGTTGGTAATTGCAGCTTGACGGGCTTTATTATAATAAATAACCAAATCATTTTTAAGAGCCTGAGCGTTATCGGTAGCTTTATGCATGGCGGTCATTCTAGCACCATGTTCGGAAGCAACAGAATCCAATATAGCTTTATAAACTTGAGTTTTGATGGATTTAGGAATCAAAACATTCAAGATTTCTTCTGCATTAGGTTCGAAAACATATTCAGTGACAACCTCTTGGTTTTGTTCTGGCATAGCAATAGGCAATAATTGCTCTGTTTGAACTTCCTGCGTTGCCGCATTGATGAATTTATTGTACACTAAATATACTTTATCGAAATTACCTTCTCTGAAATTTCTCATCACGGAAGAAACAAATTTTGCTACGGCTTCAAAGCTTAGGAAATCATATACAGCACTTTGGTTTTCAAAAACTGTTCTACTTTTTCTTACAGCATCATAAGCTTTTTTCCCTACAGTAAGAATTTCAATTTCTGCATTAGGATTTTCAGAAATTCTTTGATTTAATTCTTTAATTACAGAAGAGTTGAAAGCACCCGCCAAACCTCTGTTGGAAGTGATGGTTATAAAAAGGATTTTTTTTGTTTCTCTTTGCACAGCATAAGGAGAAGCAATATTTTGATCCGGGTTTACATTGAGGTTTTCAATAATTTCTTGTAATTTTTCAGAATAAGGACGAAGCATTACAATGGCATCTTGTGCTTTTTTCAACTTAGCAGCAGATACCATTTTCATTGCACTGGTAATCTGCATTGTAGAGCTAATAGATGTAATTCTTCCTCGTATTTCCTTTAAATTTGCCATATGATCTAGTGATTGTTATCTTTAGGTGGAATTTTTATATCTTCCACCAAAAGAACAACAGAGTTTTATTAATTAAATTTTGAAGCAATATCCGTCGCAGCAGCTTTTAGTACATCGGTAATATTGTTGTCAATTTTACCTGCTTTAATGGCTGCCATGGTGTCTGGATGTTTAGTTTTTAAGAACTCAACAAATTCCACCATAAATTCTTTAACTTTAGCTACAGGAACATTTCTTAATAGATTTTCAGTTCCTGCATATACCATTGCTACTTGGCTTTCTACTGGCAATGGAGAGTTTACTGGTTGCTTAAGGATTTCCACATTCTTTTCACCCTTAGAAATTACGGACAATGTTGCCGCATCTAAGTCTGAACCGAATTTAGCAAATGCTTCCAATTCTTTATACTGAGCTTGATCCAATTTTAAAGTTCCAGAAACTTTTTTCATGGATTTAATTTGTGCGTTACCACCAACTCTAGATACAGAGATACCCACATTAATCGCTGGTCTAACTCCAGAGTTGAATAAATCTGACTCTAAGAAAATTTGTCCATCGGTAATTGAAATTACATTGGTAGGAATATAAGCAGATACATCACCCGCTTGAGTTTCGATAATTGGTAATGCTGTTAATGAACCACCTCCTTTAACGATTGGTTTTAAGGATTCTGGTAAATCGTTCATTTGCTTTGCAATTTCGTCATCAGCAATCACTTTTGCCGCTCTTTCTAACAATCTAGAGTGCAAGTAGAATACATCTCCAGGATAAGCCTCACGACCTGGTGGTCTTCTCAACAATAGAGAAAGCTCACGATAAGCAACAGCTTGTTTAGACAAATCATCATAAACGATAAGTGCTGGTCTTCCCGTATCTCTGAAGAACTCACCAATAGCTGCACCAGCCATTGCAGAATATACTTGCATTGGTACTGGATCTGAAGCGTTGGCCGCAACAATTACTGTATATGCCAAAGCACCTTTATCGGATAATGTTTTTACAATTTGAGCTACAGTAGAAGCTTTCTGACCAATAGCTACATAAATACAATATACTGGTTGACCTGCATCATAAAATTCTTTTTGGTTAAGAATGGTATCGATAGCCACGGTAGTTTTACCCGTTTGTCTATCCCCAATAATTAACTCTCTTTGTCCTCTTCCAACCGGAATCATGGAATCGATAGCCACAATACCTGTTTGTAGAGGTTCATTTACTGGCTGTCTGAAGATAACTCCAGGAGCTTTTCTTTCCAAAGGCATTTCATACAAATCGCCAGTGATAGGACCTTTACCATCGATTGGGTTACCTAAAGTATCTACTACTCTTCCCAACATCCCTTCTCCCACTTTGATGGAAGAAATTCTATTGGTTCTTTTTACTGTATCACCTTCTTTTACTAATTTGGATTCTCCCAAAAGAGCCACCCCTACATTGTCTTCTTCCAAGTTCAAAACGATACCTTCTACGCCTGAATTGAATTTTACCAATTCTCCGTATTGTACTTTGTCTAAACCGTAAACACGAGCAATACCGTCTCCGATTGTCAATACTGTTCCAACCTCTTCCACATTAGCTTGAGTGTCGAAATTGGCTAATTGTTGTTTTAAAATAGCTGATACTTCAGCTGGATTTATTTCTGCCATTGTATGGTTGTTTTATCTTAATTTAATTGAAATTCTTTACTTAAGTTAGACAGTTTAGTTTTTACTGAAGCATCTACTTGTTGATCCCCAATTCTTAGAATATATCCACCCAATATTTCGGGTTTGATAATGGTTTCTAAATCATATTTTTTGTTGGAATCAAACAAAGGGGTAGATTTCAGAATCCCTTCCAAGTTAGTTTGAGACAATTCGCTTGCAGTAGTAAGCGTAATTCTTTGTACTCCTTGTATGTCTTCTACTTTATAAATAAATTCCTGAGCTATATTTTTTAATTGAGTTTCTCTTCCTTGTTTGATTACCAATTGAATAAAATTCTTGCTGGCCTCAGAGAAGGTAGAAAAAATTTGTTCAGAAGCACTGGCTTTCTTTTTTGCATCAATGAAAGGAGTGGCAAAAAAAGCATTTAGTTCTTTTGAAGAGTCGATGATTTTAACTACTGCTTTCATTTCATCAAAAACAGTAGAGATATTCCCTGTGTCTGTGGTAAATTCCAACAAACCTTGTGCATATCTTTTAGCTACTTTAGAGGTCAGCATTTTAGTTTAAGTTAGATTTGTTAAGGATATTTTCTACCAAAGCATTTTGAGCATCAGCATTATCTAACTTTTGCTTTAAAATTTGTTCTGCAATAGAAATAGATAAGCTACCTATTTGAGATTTGATGTCGGCCATTGCAGCATTTTTTTCTGCTACAATGCTTGCTTTAGCTTGCTCTATCAACAAATCACCTTGAGCTTTTGCAGTTTCTTTAGCTTCGTTTACGATTTTCTCTTTAATTTCTCTAGCTTCTTTCAAGATGGCATCTCTTTGATTTTTAGCCTCACGAATAATGTTTTCGTTTTCGGTTTTCAAATTCTGAACTTCTTGTTTTGCTAATTTAGCTTGATTAAGCGCATCTACAATAGATACTTCTCTTTCATTTAAAGCATTTACGATTGGTCCCCAAGCAAATTTTTTCAATATAAATAATAATACCAAAAAAATGACTGTTTGAATAATGAACAAACCTGATGAAAATTGTGCTAATAACTCGCCCATAATAAATTATGTTATACTTTAATATTTCTTTTTAATTAATTTTCTAAAAAAACCACCAATGACAACCAACCGTTGTAGATTGGTGGTTAACCGTTTTAAGATCGATTAGTTTACAGCAAATAAAGCCGCGAACGCAAGACCTTCAACAAGTGCAGCTGCAATAAGCATCGCTGTTTGTAGTTTTCCAGTTTGCTCTGGTTGACGAGCCATACCTTCAAGAGCTGCAGCACCGATTTTACCGATACCTAAGCTAGCTCCGATTACTACTAAACCTGCACCTACTAGTTTTGGAATTTCCATAATATATAATTTAAAAAATTAGTTTTCTTGTTTTTATTTATTCTTAATGCAAAGCACCTTCTTCACCTTCGTGCCCGTGCTCCTCATTGGCCATACCGAAATACACCGCAGATAGCATGGTAAAGATGTACGCTTGTAAAAATGCTACCAAAACTTCCAACATATACAACACTAAGGTTAATAATGGAAATGCAACACCAGCAATTACATTTTTGAAGAAATAAATCATTGCGATAAGCGACATAACAATAACATGCCCAGCAGACATATTCGCAAAAAGACGAATAAGCAACGCAAATGGCTTAATGATTAATCCCATCAATTCAATTGGCATCATGATTATTTTCATCGGCCAAGGCAATCCTGGCATCCAGAAAATATGTCCCCAATAATTTTTATTGGCTGTAAATTGCGTAATAAGGAATGTAAACATAGCTAAAGCAGCAGTGATTGCAATATTCCCTGTTACATTAATCCCAAATGGTGATAAACCAAAAACATTTAAGAACAAAATAAAGAAGAATATCGTTAATAAATACCCTAAATACTTACCATGTTTCGCCCCAATATTGGGTTTTGCAATTTCATCTCTAATAAACAACACCAAAGGTTCGAATAACTTAGCTGCTCCAGTAGGAACCAAAGATTTTTTATAACTCTTCGCCATTGATCCGAATATCCAAATCATGATAAATGAAGTCAGCAAAATAATTAAAACACTTTTCGTTATCGACAAATCCAACATTTTTTCATTGGTTGGATGATGGTGCTCATCTTCAGTAATCGTCCCTTGAGCATCTGTTTTATAAATTTTTTCGTGTACCAATTTATAGTGCGCACCTTTGCTTTCTACCACCGCTTCACCATGATGAAATGCAGAACTCATCATTGCATGAATTCCATTTTCCTGATCGTAAAAAATAACCGGCAAAGGAAAACCAATATGTTCTCCTGATTTGGTAACCATCAAATCAAAGCTATGCGCATCCATCAAGTGATGCTTGATAAATTCTTGATTTTCTTTTTTGGTTTGATCTGCCTCTGATACAACTGCAGTTGCTACCGCTTCATGACCTGCATTGGCTCCTTCATTTGCTACCGCAAGTGAAAATGTTGATAAAAATCCGACTAAAAGGACAACTCTTTTAAGCATTGATACTTCTCTTTTTTAAGTTTTGCAAAAGTACTATAATTATTCAAATAATGAAATATACTAAGACTGATTTTTTTCACTTTTTTGGATTAAACCTACAGAATACAGTGTGACTAATGCTAAGGATATTAAATACGGGAGTATAAAATGAAATTTATAATGTGGTATTTTACTTAAATTTAGTTTATTCATAATAATGAACATCATGGCCAACTTTAACATAACTAAACCCATAAAAACAAATCCTAAATACTCAGGATAAAGATTTTTGAAAATAGACATTACGGTAATCACCATGATAAATAAGATACTCAAAAACAAATAATACTTAATAAATTCTGTTTCGCAACAGCCTACCCAATGCTGAAACAAAAAGAAATGGACAGCAAACATCAAAAAATACAATCCGATGTATAAAAAATTATTTTTCATTCTTCTCTATTTGATTTAATTGTCGTAATAAGTTATAAAAAGCCAAAGACATCCCCAAAAGCCCCAAAGCAATCGTGAGTAAATTATTAGAAATCCCCCAATAATCATTTAGTTTTTTACCACCCCAAAAAGAAAAAGCCATTGTAACCAACATTTGGGTGACAATAGCGGAATACTTCCCATACTGAGCCATGGGCGACACTTCCCTTTTCTGCTTATCATTAGACTGGTCTATATCTTCTGACATTCTTTTTTCTTTTTTGCAAAAATAATTCAATATTTTCATTTTCTGACCATTGAAATTTAATTCACAAAAAATCTATGAAAAATTAACTTTTCTTACTTCAACAAAATAGAAATTGCTTGTGTGCCATTTTCGTAATTGAAGCTTAATATTTTAAATTGATCATAAGCTATCGCTCATCTTCATTTGCATTCGTTTGCAGAACAATTTGTTAATGGTGATTTCATAAAAAATTCTTATTTTTGCGCTTCATAAATAAATAATATGTTCAATAGTTTACAAGATAAATTAGACAAGGCGATACACAACCTTTCGGGGCGTGGAAAAATTACTGAAATAAATGTTGCGGAAACCGTTAAAGAAATCCGAAGAGCATTGGTAGATGCCGATGTAAATTATAAAGTAGCCAAAGACCTTACCAAAAGAGTACAGGACAAAGCCATTGGCCAGAATGTATTAACAAGCCTTACACCAGGACAATTAATGACCAAAATTGTTCACGACGAATTGGTGGATTTAATGGGGGGAAGCCAAGAAGGAATCAACCTTTCAGGAAAACCAACCATTATCTTAATTGCTGGTTTACAAGGTTCTGGTAAAACAACTTTTTCAGGAAAACTTGCTAATTATCTTAAACAAAAAAGAAGCAAAAAACCTCTATTGGTTGCATGTGATGTATATAGACCAGCCGCCATCGACCAATTAACGGTGCTTTCTGAACAAGTAGGGGTAAACATTTATAAAGAAACTGAAAATAAAAATCCGGTTGAAATTTCTCAAAACGCCATTCAGTTTGCTCAAAAAAACAACCACGATGTCGTTATCATAGATACCGCGGGGCGTTTGGCTATAGACGAGGAAATGATGAACGAAATCCTAAGAGTGCATCAAGCAATAAATCCTCACGAAACCTTATTTGTCGTAGATGCAATGACTGGGCAAGATGCCGTGAATACCGCATTGGCCTTTAATCATGTTTTGGATTACAACGGTGTGGTTCTTACCAAATTGGACGGAGATACCCGTGGTGGTGCTGCACTTACCGTGCGTTCGGTAGTTGAAAAACCGATTAAATTTATCTCTACTGGAGAAAAAATGGATGCCTTGGATCTCTTCTATCCGGAAAGGATGGCCGACAGAATCCTAGGAATGGGAGATGTAGTTTCCTTAGTAGAGAGAGCTCAGGAACAATTTGATGAAGAAGAAGCTAGAAAACTCCACAAAAAAATTGCAAAAAACGAATTTGGATTTGATGATTTCCTAAAACAAATTCAACAAATAAAAAAGATGGGGAACATGAAGGACCTCATGGGAATGATTCCAGGTGTGGGCAAAGCCATTAAAGATGTGGACATTAGCGACGATTCTTTCAAGCATATTGAAGCCATCATCCACTCCATGACACCAGATGAAAGAAGAAAACCATCCATCATTAACACCCAAAGAAAAAATAGAATTGCCAAAGGTAGTGGTAGAAAAATTGAAGAGGTAAACCAATTGATGAAGCAATTTGAACAAATGGGCAAAATGATGAAGGTAATGCAAGGACCGCAAGGCAAGCAACTGATGCAGATGATGAGCAAAGGAATGCCAAATATGCCGGGGATGGGTGGCAATCTTTTCGGAAGATAATTAGAAGAAAGAGAAAAGAGAAAAGAGAAAAGAGAAAAGAGAAAGCAAGCACAACTTTCAAAGTTCACCGAAATAAAAACGCTTCAACCAGATTGAAGCGTTTTTTTTGTTTGACTATAACTTTTTCATGGTTTTGAATAATGCTTCGTCTTTACATTTTCCGTAATAAATTTCCAAGCGAGGATTTTTCTTGGGATAGAGCAGTAAATATTCTGCGCATGGTTCAGCTTGGGCTTTACTTTTATCGAAATCGATTGTTCCATTCACCAATATAGAATCTTTAATAAATTTTTCGTCTATTTTATTTTCTTGCATTGCCTGTTGAAACTCTGTAGAAAATACAAATTTTTTGGTAGCGGTTTCGGCTCTTACCCTGTCATTGGGAAAGTAAGAGCAGCTAGCTCCTTTCTTATTAAGAATAAATAAAACCAATATAAGCCCCGGAATAAATCCGATAAAGAAGAATTTAAGTTTTCTCATGTAGCGTGATAATTTTTGAAATTAAAATATTAAATGAAATAAAATTATTTCATTAAAAAAAAATAAAGAGGTTCAATTAAAATATCAACAGATTAATGTCGTGGTAAGTCAGACCAAATTTATCGCATAATATTTTTTTGGTGTGTCGGCCTTTGTACATGTAAAGTGATTGTTTCATTTCACTATTTTTCATCAACATGTTTTCGAAGCCACCTTCTTCATCATAGTTTAATAAATAACTGAGAAAGAAATTAGAAATAGCTTTGGAAGTAGTCCTAGGCATTTTGGAAGTTAAATTAGGTAAACCACAATGGATTACATCATGTTTTACAAAGAAGGGATTATTTTGAGTTGTAAGTTCGGATGTTTCTATCACCTTCCCATTGTCTATGGTAACATCTATAATTACGGATCCTTTCTTCATTTTCATCACCATATCTTCCGTTACGATTGGCGCAAAATTCAATCGAGGAAGGCATCCTATAACCACATCGGCTCTTCTCAAACTTTTGGTTAATTCTTTAGGATCGATAATGGATGTAGGTACACGGTTGTCCACCAGTGTATGGAGTCTTCTTAATTTAGATAAAGAATTATCAAAAACCCTAACACTTGCACCCAATCCTACAGCGGCTTTTGTTGCAAACTCACCTACAATTCCAGCACCAATAATAACCACTTCTGCTGGTCTAACTCCAGTAATTCCTCCCAACATAAGTCCATTGGAGAGCGCTAATAATTCCGATGCATAAAGGATGGAAATATTTCCTGCAATCTCTCCTATTAGCCTTACAAGTGCCTGCTGTTTGTATTCGTCGGTGATGAATTCAAATGCGATGGCATTTACTTTACTAATTGCTAATTTTTCGAAATACTCTTTGTCTCTAAGATTAATTTGTAACGCCGATACCAAATAGGTATTGGGTTTCAGCAATTCTATTTCTTCTAAAGTAGGAGGGTTAATTTTGAGTACCAAATCCTGCTGAAAAGCAGTAGTAGCATCTTGCACAATTTGGGCTCCTGCTTCGGAATACTGAATATCTGTAAAGAAAGAACCAGCTCCAGCACCGGCCTCTATGATAATGGAATGCCCATTACAGACCAAAACTTGCACTGCATCTGGAGTGATACAAGTTCTTCTTTCATTAAGACATGTTTCTTTGGGAATGCCGATACTAAATTTTTTACCTTTTTTCAACACTTCCAATTTTTCTTCTTTTGGAATGAGTTCTTTTTCGGAAAAAGGGGTAAAAACATTGGTTGTACTCATGGTAAATTCTATTATCCATTATCAAAAAACAAAGATACGGATGTTTCTAGTTTTATGAATTAAAATAAATCAATAATCTGTTGGGAAATTATGGTAATCTCTCTATTTTTCCTCTATTTGATAGGTATATAATCTAAAATCCATCCCAATTATAATTTCTTTTGTTTCTTATTGAAAATGAATCAATCTTTGACTCCCATCATTCTCAATTGTCATTTCGTGATAATCTAAATAGTCGAGTTCTTGTTGGTAAATTTCCGGCCATTCAATGATGGATAAACAGGCAGAGTCCAAATATTCTTCAATCCCGATATCCAATACTTCTTCTATTGAATTGAGACGGTACAAATCAAAGTGAAAAATTTTACCTTTAGGCGATGAATACTCATTTACTATGGCATAAGTAGGAGAAGAAACCACATCGGTACTTCCTAATTGCTGAAGTAAAAATTGGGTAAATGTTGTTTTTCCTGCTCCCAAATTCCCTTTTAATACTAAAATATTGTGTCGAAGTTTTGGCAAAATCGCTTGGACTACCGATGGCCATTCTTCTAAATGATGTATGTTAAAATCCATAATTTTCAAAAAATAAAAACAAAAGTAAGGATAAAAAAAATCCTGAGAAATTTTCTCAGGATCCTAATATCAATAGAGCATTGATTATTATTTGAATAAATATTTAACACCGAAAGTGATGCTGCTTAAGTTCAAACCAAATCCGAAGTTATCTGTGCTTTTTCCACCTTCTGGCTTAGCTGTGTTATAACCAAACTGACCAATAGTAGCCTCGAAAGACCAATTGTTGTTTACGAAATAATCCAATCCCGGTCTGATGTTAACACCATAAGCTGAGTAATTTGTAGAAGTAGAACCTAATCCTGTAACTTCATTTTTAACTTTACCAAATGCCATAGGAACATCTAATTGACCGAAGAAATATAATTTCTCACCTAGTCCCCAATATTTTCTTACAAATGGCATAATTACGAACGCTCCATCAGTAGTTTTGCTGGTAATTGGCCCCAAAGTACTTTCTTGAATTGCTGATTGATATCCCAAAGCACCTCCTACTGCAATAGTAGGTGTAATGAAAGTACCTGCCGCTGGCAATACTGCAAAAGTATCTACTGTAGTGTTTGCAGCTTTGTTATCTACACGGTTGTATTGCACTTGACCTGTAATAAATGAAGTTCCTTCGAATCCTGATTGAGCAGAAGCTAAACCACATACTGCAATAGCTGCAGCCATGAATAATTTTTTCATAATTTCTTATCTAAATTTTGTAGAACAAAGGTACAGTAGGGCTTTTCTAAAAAAAATGACGAAAATCAGATTCTCTTTGTTTAGATTTAGTATAAATAAAAACCGCTCCAAAAAATTGAAGCGGTAATACAATAATTTTTTTTCGTTTATTTTAAGAAAAAATTGTATCCTAAATTAATAGCACTAAATGAAGTTCCACTTTTAGAAATACCTTGATATCCAAGAACCACTTCTCCATTACCAATGGTGTATGATACTTTTGGCTGGTAGTAGAATCCTCCGTCGTTAGCCCCTGAAACCATCATAAAACCATAACCCAAATCTGCACCTAGGTTAAAATTCTCTGCAATTCTATAACTGGCTGTGGCAGCAATAGGAATTAAACTCATTGTATCATATTTAACACTTCCTAAATAAGGAACATTAACCGATTTTCCTATCCAAGCAGAATATCCTGTAGCTATACCTGCAGAAAAATTATCTGCAACTGGCCACAAGTATGCAGCATCGGCACCTAATGTGAAAGAGTAAAAATCACCTGCATCTCCTAGAGGCAATCCTACATGAGCTCCCAGTTTAAAACCAGACTGAGCATTCATTGATCCGAAAAGTGCAAAGGCACCTAATAATAATAACTTTTTCATGATTTTGTAATTTATTTTGTTAAACCTTAAACAAATGTAAAAAACTTTTTTTTAATTAACAAATTTTTAACAATTTATTTTTAAACAAAATTTAACCTTAATTTAATTTCCATTCATTTGTATATCAGTAGGCTACAAAAATAGAATAATGTTTTCAATCGGAAATCCAACAACAAATTAGTTTAAAACCTCCATTACAAAGCAATGTATTGCATTATAAAAACTTTAACCAATTTTAAAATATGAATTAAATTTTATTCTTCTCGCAATCTTTTTTCTTCTTTACTGTATGCGTTGATGATTTTCCTAACCACAGGATGGCGCACTACATCTTCTTCTGTTAAATGGATAAAACCTACTTCGTCCACATCTTTCAGTATCCTCATGGCTTCTTTGAGTCCGGATTTTTGTTTCAAAGGCAAATCCACTTGGCTGGGATCTCCGGTAATGATGAATTTGGCATTCATCCCCATTCTAGTCAAAAACATTTTCATCTGAGAATGAGTGGTATTTTGTGCTTCGTCCAAAATTACAAAAGCTTCATCCAAGGTTCTCCCTCTCATAAATGCCAAAGGTGCCACTTCTATCACTTTTTTCTCGATATAGCCTTCTAATTTTTCAAACGGAATCATATCTCGTAACGCATCATATAAAGGCTGCAAATAAGGATCTAGCTTTTCTTTTAAATCTCCCGGCAAGAATCCTAAACTTTCTCCAGCCTCCACAGCTGGCCTGGTAAGAATTATTCGTTTCACTTCCTTGTCTCGCAAGGCTCTTGCTGCCATGGCAACCGAAGTGTAAGTTTTTCCTGTTCCGGCAGGTCCAATGGCAAATACCATATCTTTCTTCTCTACTTCTTTCACCAATTTTTTCAAATTAGTCGTTTTAGCTTTGATGATTTTACCATTTACACCTTTTACAATTATGTCTTGGTCAAAAACCAACTGTTTTTCAGATTCATCTTTTATTTTTAAAATACTTTCCAAATCTTTTATGGTCATTTGGTTATTTTTGGAAATAAACAATACGATATCATTCAGTTTATGTTTGAGGACATCTAGGGTTTCTTGATTGCCCATAGCGAAAATAAAATGATCTCTTCCGGTAATTTTTAGTGTTGGAAACGAGGATTTGATTAAATTAAAAAATTGATTTTGTACCCCATAAAAAAGTTTAGTATCAATATCTTTTAGCTCGTAGTTCAATTCGTACATAATAACTGTGTTAAATTTTGAATTCTAAAGTTATTACTTTTTTTTAATTCTATGAGGAAATTCTTTACTATGAAACCTTTTTATTTCCATTAATTTTCATTTACTTTTGCAAAAACTCAAAAATACACTTGAATTTTCATGTCAATTATAACCATCACATCCGATTTTGGAAACACAGACTACAGAGTAGCCGCAATAAAGGGCAATATCCTTAGTCTAAATCCTCAAATTTCGATTGTCGATATTAGTCATCAAATTCAAGCGCATAATTTACTTCAAGCATCCTATATTATTAGAAATGCTTACCATCATTTCCCAAAAAAGACGATTCATCTCATCAGCATCGATAGTTTATACCATCCCGACAGACGATTTTTACTTTTTGAGATTGATGGTCATTATTTTTTATCAGCAGACAATGGACTTTTATCCATTACTTTTCCGGAAATTCAAGCCTCTGCGGTGTACGAAATCACCATTAATAACCGATTTGACGATGAAGTACAATGCGTTACTAGAGATATTTTCGTACCCGTTGCCAACCATTTAATAAACGGCGGAGTTCCCGAAGTAATTGGTAGAAAAATCAAAGACCCCAAAGAACTTTCTCTTCCTAAGGCCTACTATGCCGAAGCACAAAACATGATTTTGGGTGAAATCATCTATATCGATCATTTCGGCAATGCTGTAGCCAATATTACCAAAGAATTATTTGAAACCCATAGTGCAAAAAATAAAGATTTTGTAATTAAATTCAGAAATTTAAAAGTCAAAAAGATCTATAAAAACTATACCGATTGTATCAAAAACTACCAAGATGAACCTAAGTATTATGGCAAACAAATGGCATTATTTAATGATGTACACTATTTAGAAATCGCCATTTATAAAGGAAGCTTCAACAATGGTGCCCGCAACTTACTGGGATTAGATGTGGGAGAAAAAATTTATATAGAATTTTCTAAATAGAAATAAGTCCTACTTTTTTATAAAAAATTTGTACTTTTGTGAAAATCTAAAATTAAAAATGGCAGAATACAAATTATTACTCCCATCCATGGGAGAAGGGGTGATGGAAGCTACAATTATCAGCTGGCTATTTAAAGAAGGTGATACTGTAAATGAGGACGACTCGGTAGTAGAAATTGCAACCGACAAAGTAGATTCCGATGTTCCGACCCCAGTTTCGGGAAAAATTGTTAAGATTTTAAAAAATAAAGATGAAGTAGCCAAAGTGGGCGAAGCCATTGCTATTTTGGAAACCGAAGGCGGCGCTGCAAGTCCATCGGTACCTGAAACTGCAAAAACCGAAGCTCCTACTCCACAAGTATCTGCTCAAGAAATAAAAGAACTAGAACAACCTTTACAAAAGGTAGATGTTTCGGATTTTTCTGGAGATTTATATCTTTCTCCATTGGTAAAATCCATTGTTGCACAAGAAAATATCTCCGAAGCCGAACTGAAAACCATCAAAGGTAGTGGACTAGAAAACAGAATTACCAAGGAAGATATTTTGGCGTTTGTTGCCAACAGATCTTCTGCTCCGGCAGCAGCTCCAGTTTCGGCTCCTACTCCAACAGCAACTCCAGCATCAACACCTGCTCCTACTCCAGTTCCTGTAACGGTAGGTTCTGGCGACGAAATTATCCAAATGGATAGAGTGAGAAAAATTATTGCCGATGCAATGGTCAACTCCAAAAGAATATCTCCTCATGTTACTTCTTTCATAGAAACCGATGTAACCAATGTAGTAAAATGGAGAAATAAAAATAAAAATATCTTGGAAAAAAGAGATGGCGAGAAACTAACCTTCATGCCAATCTTTGTGAGAGCCGTAGTAAAAGCCATCCAGGATTTCCCAATGATTAATGTTTCTGTAGATGGAGATAAAATCATCAAAAAGAAAAACATCAATATTGGTATGGCTACCGCTACACCAGATGGAAACCTCATAGTTCCAGTCATTAAAAACGCCGACCAATTGTCTCTTTCTGGTTTGGCAAAAGCCATCAACGATTTGGCATACCGAGCTAGAAACAAGAAATTAAGACCAGAAGATACCCAAGGAGCTACCTACACCATTTCCAATGTGGGAAGTTTCGGAAACCTAATGGGAACCCCTATTATACCACAACCTCAGGTGGCTATTTTGGCCATTGGAGCGATTGTTAAAAAACCAGCAGTGGTAGAAACCCCTGAAGGCGATCTTATTGGCATTCGACAACTGATGTTCATGTCGCATTCTTATGACCACAGAGTAGTAGATGGATCTTTGGGAGGAATGTTCCTAAAACATGTTCACGATTATCTCCAAAACTGGGATTTGGAAACTGAAATCTAATGAAAACTTAGCCTCCGACTAATTTCGGAGGCTTTTTTATTTGTAAAAAAAAAATAAAAATCATGTCATTCAACATAAGAAAAGCCGCTATAGAAGATTCCGATAAAATATACGACCTTATCGTACAACTTGCCGTGTACGAAAAAATGGAAAACGAAGTAGAAAGCACCGCCGAACAACTGAAAGAAACACTTTTTGATAAAAAACTAGCCCATGCCTTGGTTGCAGAAGAAGATAAAAAAATCATTGGCTTTGCCTTATACTTTTACAACTACTCTACTTTTGTAGGCAAAAAAGGTTTATACTTGGAAGATTTATTCATTGACCCCAACTTTCGTGGAAAAGGCTATGGTAAAGCGTTATTACTGGCTTTAACCCAAATTGCTCATCAAGAAAAATGTGGCAGAATGGAATGGTCCGTACTCAACTGGAACCAACCTGCT
This sequence comes from Bacteroidota bacterium, assembly GCA_018266955.1. Classification (GTDB taxonomy): domain Bacteria; phylum Bacteroidota; class Bacteroidia; order Flavobacteriales; family Weeksellaceae; genus Amniculibacterium. The sequence goes on along the minus strand of JAFDZI010000014.1, from coordinate 4,318 downwards.
ATTGATTTTTACGAATCTTTGGGCGCACAACCGATGAACGAATGGACGGTGTACCGACTTACCGAAAAGCAAGTGAATATACTCGCCCAGAACAATTTTAACTAAAGATGTGAAATTATTTTCCGAAAATAACTAAGATAAAATTAACAGCTCGCTCCTACGGAACTTAAATCTATTAACAATTATTTTCTATTAAGAAGTCGCTCCTACGGAGCTGAATTAAGACCGATTTGAGTTTTCTGTTAGTAGAAAAAAATACATTCACGAAAAGAAAACTACAGAGGAGTGACTCGTCAATTGATCCTATAAGCATTGGATTTATCAATCTGTTTGAGCTATTTATTGGACAACAATGGTGTAAAATATTTGAGAGATAAAAAGTAAATATCCCTTGGTGAATTTTGTTTTTTCCTTTTCGGAGGTTTTTTTCAGGTGGATGAGTTTGCTATGATTCAGTAAAATTATTTTTCCCAATTTCTATAAACACAGCAAAATAGGGTTTTACAACCCATTTTCTTCGTTGTTGGTAAATTGTTATGTGGTTCGTAAGAAATCTAATATTTTATTTTGAATTTGTCAAAAAAAAAACATTATCTTTATCAAAAATAAAAAATCCAATTATAAAATCGCCATTAACAAATTTGCAATCAACACCAATGAAGATTGGACGATTGCATATGACCTTTAAAAAACAATAAAAAATATACACATGAAAACAAAAAAAAATGATTTTATCAATACTTCTTGTAAGTTGGATAAGTTGTTTCGCCCAATCCTCTTTTCCTTACTCTCAGGAATGGGGAACTTATGTTGGAGGAGCGGGAACAAATATTAAGGAAATAAGTAATAATATAGATGGTGGGATACTTTTTGATTCAAATGATAAGGTGGTAGTAGGTGGAACGGTAAGACCTGTTTCTGGTTTTAATCTAAATTATTATAATCAGTTTGTTGTTTCTTCCAATTCCAATCCGTTTATAATGGGCAATAATTATAATATTTTTACATCCGAATTTTCTACCGGCGGACAATTGACGGCTTCGGCTTACTGGGACATATATAACACTGGAGAACACTTAATGCATATTGACAAATTAGGAAACCGCTATGTGGTAAAAAATATTACAGGTTTGGTCAGTAATCTTTCAACATCCAATGTCTGGCTTTCGGCGTTTACCAATGCTACATTCTCTCAAACATCTGCAATATATACTCGAGTGCTAACCAAATACAACGCCTCTGGAAATGCAATATGGACAACCTATCTTCCCAATCCGGACGATGGTTATTTGACGGGTTTGGTAACGGATGCCACCGGCAATATCTATCTCTATGGAAGTACCCGTTCGGACATACAGGAAATTGGAACATCGGGTGTGTATCAGGAGCATTTGATCAATTATATTTCTGGGGGCAATAACTGGTATAATTCTTATATTGTAAAACTGAACAGCAGTGGTCAGAAAATTTGGGGCACCTATTTTCCTTCAAGTATTACCAGACTCCGGATTCACGATGATGGTGGGCTTTATTTTATCGCCCAATATTCTGCTAACTGTCCTGTTGTTCCAACGACGGCAGGAACATTTCAACCGTCATCACCTGCCCGTTATATGATAATGAAATTTGATACCAGTACAGGACAGCGGGTTTGGGGTACATTTTATGGACACCAGAACTTGTCGTATGCTGTTTTAGAGGATATTCGGGAAATAAGAGTGAATGCATCCGGCATCTATGTTCTCGGATATGTGATGCCAAATAACAGCGACGATGGCTACTATGCAACACCGGGATGTTACCAACCTCAGATGAAAGGAGAGGGGGATTTGCACCTCAGTAAGTTTGATACTTCTGGAAACCGGATTTGGGCAACTTATTTTGGAGGGAATGGAGATGAAGATTATTGGTCTGCTACTACTATGGGGTTATCCGATAATAGTATTGCAATCGCAAGCATTAATTACGGTTCGGAAAATATGGCAACTCCCGGGGCATTTCTTACTTCTCCCGCCAATCCTCCAAGCAAAGGCAATATGTATTTTGCTGAATTCAGACCAGATTCGGGCATCCTCATGTATTGTTCTTATTTTGGTGGTGCGGAGATTATTCCGGGTTCGTTTATCAACACTTCATTTGACAACGCTGGTAACCTGTATCTTTTTGGATATACTACTGCGATGACGGGCATTGCTACACCCAATGGTTATTACAATACCACACTGCAACCTGCACCGGGAGGCAATACATTTGGTTTTCTAACTAAATTTACCAAACACGAATTGGCAGTAAACGACACTAAAAATGTTTCGGATTTGATATTGTATGACAATCCAAACAATGGTATTTTCACCCTATTCGGTAGTACGCTGGAAAAGAAAAACTGCCGACTTCAGATTTTGGACAGTGCAGGAAGATTGGTTTCCAATAAAAAATTAGAAAAAAACAAAACTCAAAAGTTCGATATGAAAGGGATATTGGTTTCTGGCGTATATTATCTTTACATTAAGGATGAAAAAGAAACAACACTGAAAACATTTAAAATGACAGTAAAATAATTTTATTTCCTCCAAACTTGTATATTATTTAAAATATCACTAGCTTTGCACCTCGAAATTTTAACTAAAATAGTAACATTATGAACAACTACGAAACTGTTTTCATTTTAACTCCCGTTCTATCTGACGCGCAGGTGGAGGAAGCAGTGAAAAAATTTGAAGATCTATTGACTTCAAACAATTGCGAAATCGTTGCCAAAGAAAATTGGGGACTTAAGAAATTGGCTTATCCAATTCAAATGAAAAAAAATGGATTCTACACTTTAATCGAATTTAAAGGAGAAGGAACTATCGTAGCAGATTTGGAACTTGCTTTCAAAAGAGACGAGAGAGTAATCCGTTATTTGACTACAAAATTGGACAAACACGCTGTAGAGTACGCTGTAACTAGAAGAGCAAAACTAAAAGCAGCTAAAGCTTAATCATTAACCCATTAAAAAAGAAAAGACATGGCAATAGACGATATGGCAAAACAAGCCTCTAATGGTGGAGAATCTGAAGTAAAATTCCTTACACCACTAGACATCAATACAAAATCTGAAAAGAAATATTGTAGATTTAAGAAATTCGGTATCAAGCATGTAGATTACAAAGATGCTGATTTCTTATTGCAATTTGTAAACGAGCAAGGTAAAATTCTTCCTAGAAGATATACCGGAACTTCTTTGAAATACCAAAGAAAAGTATCTGCCGCTATTAAAAGAGCAAGACATTTGGCTATGTTGCCTTATGTAGCAGATTTACTAAAGTAAAAAAAATTACAAATAGCCATGAGCACTTGCTTTTGGCTTTTTGTTGCTGAATCAATCAATTAATTCTAACTGTTTTGGATTGTTGGTGTACCAAACATCAACTTCTAAAATCTAAACAAGACAACAACAATGGAAATTATCCTAAAAAAAGATGTAGAAAACTTAGGACTTGAGTTTGATACTGTAAATGTAAAACCTGGTTATGCTAGAAACTTCCTTATCCCTCAAGGATTTGCATTATTAGCTACACCAAAAAACAAAGCGGCTTTGGAAGCTACTTTGGAAGCTAGAAAAGAAGAAGAAGCTAAATTAATCGCTGCTGCTACGGCTGTGGTTGAGCAATTGAAGAAAACTACGGTTACTATTGCTGCTAAACTTGGTACTGGTAATAAAATCTTCGGATCTATCAACAACGCTAACTTATCTGAGGAATTAGCAAAAGCAGGTGTTGCTGTGGATAGAAAATACATCAAAATCCCTGGAAACAACATCAAAACTATTGGTAAATTCACTGCTTTGATCAGACTTCATAGAAATGTAGAATACAACTTCGATTTCGATGTGGTATCTGATGCTCCAGTTGAAGCTCCTAAAAAAGAAGAAGTAAAGTCTGAAGAGGCTTAATTATTCTTTAATCATACAAAAAAGAAAGGTTATCCATTTTTGGGTAACCTTTTTTCATTTTGTTAGCGGTTTTCTTTACTTAATTCTTCGATAAGAACGAATAAATATCGTCTTTTAAATGCATTCTTTTCTTTCTAAGATCGGTTAAATGCTCGTCTGTTGTGTGATTAATTTCGTCTTGCTCATAATGATAAATTAGAGCATTAATTTCTTCATAATTCACAAAGAGCTTTTTGAATGCCTCATCGGTTTGTCTTAAAGCATTTATTTTCTCTACATACTCCGGGAAGTCGTGTGCTAATGTGTGATTTTCCATATTCTTAAAGTTTGTGTTATTTGTCTCCTTAAAAGTACAAAAAATAGAGGTAGTGTCCAATAAAGTGT
>JAFDZI010000013.1 GCA_018266955.1 Bacteroidota bacterium | reverse complement strand
AAATTACCGTGCAACGGTCTTAAGATTTCCCAATACTGGGTGATAAAAATCAGGTTTCCCGATAGGTCAGTCAAATCTAAAGTGAATGTATAAACATGTGTTTCTTTTTTATTCAAAAAAAATTGCCAAAGTAAATAACCTTGGCAATGTAATAGAAATGAGAATTTAATTCTCGGGTTTGTACGAATCTTTCAGCGTAACCGTTCTGTTGAACACCAATTTTTCATCGGTAGAATCTTGGTCTTTGGTAAAATATCCTATTCTTTGAAACTGCAAAGGTTCTTCTACCAAAACCTCCTTCAGTGCAGGTTCTGCAAAAGCTTGTGCTACCACCAGCGATTGTGGATTTATATAGTCCAAGAAATCGGTTTCCTTTTCGGCATCCGGTTGTTCTACTGTAAAAAGTCTGTCATATAATCTTACCTCTATAGGCAAAGCATGTTGTGCAGACACCCAATGTAAGGTACCCTTTACTTTTCTTAGGGATTCTTCTGTACCACTACCCGATTTGGATTTTTCGTCGTATGAGGCATAAATGGTTGTTATATTGCCTTGTTCGTCTTTCTCTACTCTTTCAGCTTTGATGATGTATGCCGATTTTAAACGAACTTCACCTCCTAGTTTCAGACGGAAAAACTTGTTATTGGCTTCTTCTTTAAAGTCTTCTCTTTCAATATACAATTCTTTGGAGAAAGGCACCTTTCTCGTTCCTGCATTGTGGTCTTCGGGATTATTTTCAGTTTCTAACCATTCTTCCTGGTTGTCTGGATAGTTTTCTATGACCAATTTTACAGGATCCATGACTACCATAAGTCTTTTGGCTACTTTATTCAAATCTTCTCGTACACAGAATTCCAATAATTGTATATCAATAAGATTCTCTCTTTTGGCCACCCCTACTCTTTCTATAAAATTTCTTACTGCTGCAGGAGTATATCCTTTTCTTCTCATTCCGGAAATGGTTGGCATCCTAGGATCATCCCATCCAGTAACCGCATTTTCAGCAACCAGTCTTTGCAATTTTCTTTTAGAAGTAATCATATAGGTTACATTCATTCTTGCAAATTCTCGTTGTTTGTTTCGAACTTTTGTATCATCGTACACCTGATCCAAATACCAATTGTACAAAGGCCTGTGATTTTCGAACTCTAAAGAACAAAGAGAGTGTGATATTTGCTCTAAATAATCACTCTCACCATGCGCCCAATCGTACATAGGATAAATTTTCCATTCGGTACCGGTTCTGTGGTGTGGTCTTTTCAAAATTCTGTACATTACCGGATCTCTCATATTCATATTAGGCGAAGTCATGTCTATTTTTGCTCTAAGCGACATTGTACCTTCTTCAAACTCACCGTTTTTCATTCTTTCGAATAAATCCAAAGATTCCTCAACGGGTCTATTTCTATACGGGCTTTCTACACCTGGTTCGGTTGGATTTTTTCTTTGCTCGGTAATTATCTCCGATGGTTGCTCGTCCACATACGCTTTACCTTGCTTTATCATTTCAACCGCCCAATCGTAAAGTTGGGAAAAATAATCTGAAGCATATAATTCTTTATCCCATTGGTAACCCAACCAAGTAACATCTTTCTTGATGGAATCTACAAATTCTTGTTCTTCTTTTTCGGGATTGGTATCATCAAAACGAAGATTGACTGGGGCATTGTATTTTTGTCCTAGACCAAAATTGATGCAAATAGCCTTTGTGTGTCCCACATGCAGATAACCATTGGGTTCTGGTGGAAAACGAAAACGAAGTTGTTCTTTTTTCAGTCCATTTGCCAAATCTTCTTCAATGATTTGTTCTATAAAATTCAGAGGTTTTTTTTCTATATCCATGGATAATTATATTCTAGCGCAAAGGTAATAAAAACGAGATAGTTTTAAAAAGCAAATACGGGGTTTTTCCTTAAAGTAAAATCTATGTTTCTATTAAATTTGAATGAAACTAAAACAACCTATTATGTCTATTTTTATTTTAAGCAATAGAGGAATTGTCCGTTACAAAGGCGAAAACAAAGATTCTTTTTCTAATGACGAATATTCTTTACCCAATTTTAGAATTGCCCGATGCAATTTTGAAAATTATATCCCTCCCAAAGAAGACGACAAAAAAAACAAGAAAAAGTACAAAAACAGAAATATTCTGGATTACCAATTACTTTCTGAACCAGGAGAATATGGTTATGCCAAAGTTTTGGATTTATTACTTAAAGAAAAGGGATTGAAAGACAGCCCAATAACGGCAGACCACTTGGGTGGCAGCCAAAGAATGTTTTATGAGTTATACAAATCCATGGTAAAATCGGACAAAAAAAATAAAGATGTCCTTATTTTCATCCATGGTTACGCTTATACATTTGATGATGAGTTAAAAGCCATACTTGATTTAAAAAAAATATTTGTGGACAATAAAAACACACCCATTGAAAATATGATTTTTGTGAGTTGGCCTGCCTCTAGTTCGGTTTTCCCACTAACCTATTTTGATGACAAGCTCATGAGCATCAATTCTGGACATTCCTTAATGCGTCTTTTTTATTTATACACCCAATTTTTAAAAGAAATATTCTCGAATAAAGATTTAAGACCTTGCAATCAAAAAATCCACATCATTGCGCATTCTATGGGGAACAGGGTACTGCAAAGCATGTTGTACAGTTTGAAAACCGAAAATATAACCAGAGTCATCGATCAGGTAATCCTTCTCAACTCGGATGTTTCGCACCGGGTATTCGAAGAGGCGGAAGATTCGTTTTGCAAACTTCCTTTGCTCGCCAATAGGATATCCATTTATATCAACAGAAAAGATTTGATACTGAATATTTCTCAGTTTTCTAAAAACATCCTTTCTCCTAGATTAGGTAAGTCTGGTCCATCCAATTTCGATAAGTTAAAAAATGTGGTGAGTGTAATCGATTGTACCCAAACCAAGAATGATCTCAATTCGTCGCTTAAAATGGAATTGGGAGAACATTGGGGCTACCTATCCAGTTCTTCAGTTCAAAATGATTTATTCGAAAACTTAAAAGGAATTGAAAAAAACTTAATTGCCAACAGACAAAAAATAGATGATTCAACCTTTGAGCTAATGAGTTAATCCTTTTTATTTAAAGTACAATAAATCGCCTTTAAGATTGAGATTGCTTTTAAAATTATTGGTAAACAATGCTCCGGTTCCTAAACCTTGTGGCATGGGGTTATTTTTGGTATAGGTATATTGCGCAATGGCGTTCAACCCAATATTACTTTCCAATGCCGAGGTAATCCACCAACCTATTCCTAAACTTTCGGACAAAGCAATCCATTCGTCACAAGCAGAAAATCCGCCCACCAAGGCCGGTTTAAGAATAATGTATTGAGGCATAACATTTTCTAACAAATCCCTCTTTTTTTTATTATCTATTACACCGATTAATTCTTCGTCTAGCGCAATAGGTGTGGGACTTTGTTGGCAAAGGATTTTCATTTCTTGAATTTGTCCTGCTTTTATCGGCTGCTCTATGGAATGAATGTCTAATGCTGCCAATTCTTCCAATACTTTAGAAGCTTCTGAAAATGTAAATCCCCCATTGGCATCTACCCTAATTTCTAAATGTTTAGCGGAAAACTCCTCGCGGAGTTGTTGTAGTATTTGTTTTTCGGTTTGCCAATCGACTCCTATTTTTAGTTTGATACAATCAAATCCAAGCTGTAGCTTTTCACGGATTTGCATTTTCATAAAATCCACATTTCCCATCCAGATTAAACCATTGATTTTGATGGATGCTTTTTTTTGGGTAAAATCGGATTCAAAATACAGATTTCCTCCCAAATCAAAGTTTAACAAGGCTTGCTCTAAACCAAAAATAATGGACGGATAATGTTTGAGTTCATTTTTCAAAAAAGCAACTTCCTGATGAATATGATTGCAAAGCCATTGTAATTTTTCCTCATAATTCGGAACATCATCTGAGCTTAATCCACGGAATAAAGCACATTCACCTATGCCTATTTTGCCTTTATGCTCTAGGGTAAGGATAAAAGTTTCTTTGGTGGTTAGTACTCCTCTGGAGGTACCACTGGCTTGTTTGAATTGTAAAATATACGGTTGATAACTGGCTTTCATTTGTATTCAATAAAAAAATATTTCCAAAGACTGAGCTTTGGAAATATAGAATATGATTGTTTAAATTTAATCTTTCACAGCATCCATTCGCATAAATTCCTCTGCTTTTTCTACCATTACTTTGGAGCCACAGAAAAACGGAACTCTTTGGTGCAGTTCGGTAGGTTCAATTTCCAAGATTCTTTCGAAACCATTACTGGCTTTTCCACCTGCTTGTTCTGTAATAAATGCCATTGGATTGCACTCGTACAATAGTCTTAATTTTCCATTGGGTGCATTGGCATAAGACGGATAAATATAAATACCGCCTTTAATCATATTTCTATGGAAATCCGACACCAAAGAACCGATATATCTGGAAGTGTACGGTCTGTCTTCTTCCATCATTTGACAATATTTCAAATAATTTTTCACTCCTTGAGGGAATTTTATATAATTTCCTTCATTGATGGAATAAATTTTCCCTTTTTCCGGGTATTTCATATTCGGATGAGAGAGATAATAGGTACCCAAGCTTGGATCTAGGGTAAAGCCATTCACTCCATTCCCAGTGGTAAAAACAATCATAGTTGAGGAACCATAAACTACATAACCAGCCGCCACTTGATTGATTCCTTTTTGTAAAAAATCTTTTAATTCCACGGGAGTTCCAGGCTCTGTTACTCTTCTATAGATAGAGAAAATAGTCCCTACAGACACATTAACATCAATGTTAGATGAGCCATCCAAAGGATCAATCAACACAACATATTTGCTCATTTCGCCATTGGTGGTACTTTTTATTTCGATATAATCGTCGTTTTCTTCAGAAGCAATTCCACACACTACTTCTCTTTGCGAGAGTGCGGCAATAAAGATTTCATTAGCAATAACATCTAGTTTCTGTTGTTGTTCGCCTTGTACATTGGTATTACCTGCTACACCGATAATGTTTGCAATTCCGGCTTTATTCACTTCCCTATTCACCACTTTAGATGCCAATCGGATGGCGCTTAGCAAACGAGACAACTCTCCGGTCGAGTACTGAAAATCGTCCTGTTTATCAATTATAAATTCACCAAGCGTTTGTAATGAGTCTTCCATTTTTTGTTTTTTTATTTTTTTCAGAATTTTCAAAATTCGGAAAATTTCATGAGAGTAGAAAAAATAATTTAGAAGTTATGATAGATTTCATATTCAAAAACACAATGCATACCATAATAAATATTCAAATTGCAGAGAATAAACCAACATATAAAGCGACATTTTTTATTTGATTATCAATCTAAATTTCTATTTTTGAAGATTAATTTAATCTTTTTAGCGTAATAACGCATATATTGCTGAATTACAATTTAATACAATGAAGGTATTCAAATTCGGAGGAGCATCGGTAAAAGATGCAGAGAGTGTAAAAAATGTAGCTTTGGTTTTAGAAAGCCAAGGGTTCGAAAAATGCTTATTGGTGGTATCAGCAATGGGTAAAACAACCAATGCTTTAGAAAAAGTAGTTCACTTTTACTTTAACAAGGAAAATTATCAAGCCGAAATACAAGCCATCAAGAGCCAGCACATCCATATCGCCGAAGGATTATTTCAGGCAAAACACCCTGTATTTTCTGAAATTTCATTATTTTTTGATGATGTTGAATCTTTTCTTAGAAGAAACAAATCGCCCAACTACAATTTCGTTTACGACCAAGTGGTAAGCTGTGGAGAAATGATTTCCTCAAAAATTCTGAGCGAATATCTTAATTTTTTACAATTCGACAATCAATGGTTGGATGCTCGAGATTATATAAAAACCGACAATACCTACCGAGAAGGGACAATAGATTGGGAAAAGACAAAAAATAATATTGATACCCTTGATAAAAATTCATGCTTTGTAACCCAAGGATTCATCGGATCTGAGGAAAATAGTTTTACCGTTACCTTAGGCAGAGAGGGTTCCGATTATTCGGCTGCTGTATTTGCGTATTGTACCAATGCCGAATCAATGACCATTTGGAAGGACGTACCAGGAGTAATGACGGGTGATCCCCGAAAATTTGATCAAGTGCAATTACTTTCCAATATTTCTTATGAAGAAGCTATAGAAATGGCCTATTACGGAGCGTCCGTCATCCATCCCAAAACGCTACAACCATTAAAACAAAAGAATATTCCTTTTTATGTAAAGTCTTTTGTGGAACCTAATAAACCTGGAACAAAGATTGGGAATTCGGACCTCAACCAAAAGGAAGAATCCTACATTTTAAAAGAAAACCAAGTACTTTTTCATATTGATACGAAGGATTTTTCATTTATTGCCGAAGACCACATGAGCCAAATATTTTCGTTATTGGCTGAGTACAAAATCAAGGTTTCTCTTATGCAAAACACGGCCATTTCATTAGCCTTATGTGTAGAGGATAAATACCACCATATAGAAGATTTCATTAACAAACTAAAGAGTAATTTTAATATTGAAGTGAATAAAAATGTATCTTTATTCACCGTTAGAAATGTAAAAATGAACACCATAGAACAATTTTACAAAGGGAAAACGGTTCTTTTGGAACAAATTGCTCGACAGACCTTACAAATGATTACTTTACCCTAAATACAAACGATGAGCTTAGTAACAAAACAAGAACTTATAAAAGCAACAGGACTTAGTAAGATTGGATTTTTAAAAAATCCGGTAGCTTCTGCTTTGATGAAACTTTCTAAAATAAATGAAGTCAACAAGCTATATGATATTTTAAAAGACAAAACAGGTAAAGATTTTTTTGAATCTTTTGTTAAAGAAAGAGATTTAAAGTACATTGTTTTCGAGGAAGATTTAGCAAAAGTACCCAAAACAGGGCCTTTTATTTTGGTTTCAAACCATCCATTGGGTGCTATAGATGGGATTTTGATGTGCAAAATACTATCCGAAATACGCCCAGACTTTAAAGTAATGGGAAATTTTTTATTGCAAAAAATTAAACCCATGGAGCCCTTCGTTATTGCGGTCAATCCTTTTGAAGGCAGAAAAGAGTTGCACAGTAGTTCCAATGGTATGAGAGAAACTCTAAAACATTTAGAAAATGGAGGCTGTTTAGGAATTTTTCCGGCAGGTGAAGTTTCTAATAAAAACAACTCTTATGGCGAAATTTTGGATAAAAAATGGGAAAAAACCGCTTTAAAATTAATTAAAAAAGCCAAAGTACCCGTTGTACCCATGTATTTTCATGCTAAAAATAGTCCACTTTTTTATAATATGGCCAAATTACATCCGGATTTACAAACCCTTTTGCTCCCATCAGAAATGATGAACAAAAGAGAAGAGCCTATCCGTATAAGAATTGGCAAACCTGTATCTGTAAAAGTCATAGACGAACAGGAAAATATAGATGAGCTTGGAGAGTTTTTGCAAGGTAAAGTCTATATGCTTCAGTCTTATTTTGAGCGTAGAAAATCGGTATCAGAAATTCTGAAACTGCCCAATTTAATTCCTAATTTCTCTGTAAATAAATCGGAAAATATCGTACAAAACATTATTGACGAAACACCAAAAGAAGATATTTTAGTTGAAATAAACCAACTAAAAAACACCGACAAAATGTTGTTTACCAATGGTAATTACGATGTTTTCTTCACCAAATATGACGAAATCCCATCAATTATGCGGGAGATTGGAAGGCAAAGAGAGCTCACCTTTCGTGCGGTAGGAGAAGGAAGCAACATGCCATTCGACTTGGACGAGTACGACAAGCACTACCATCACATGTTTCTTTGGGACAACACAGAAGAAAAAATTGTAGGTGCCTATCGTATGGGATTGGGTTGTGAAATAATGAAAAAAATGGGAATCGACGGCTTTTATACCGCATCTCTTTTTGAATTTGACCAAGAACTACAACCCTTCTTCCGTAAGGTTATAGAAATGGGTAGGGCTTATATTTCCAAAGAATATCAGCAAAAACCTTTGCCTCTTTTCCTTTTATGGAGAGGAATAATCCATGTTGGACTTAGAAATCCTGAGCACAAATTCCTTATGGGCGGGGTAAGTATTTCCAATAAATTTTCGGAATTCTCAAAATCATTAATTATCGAATTCATGCGATCTCATTATTATGATTCCGCAGTGGCACAATATGTACATCCTAAGAACGAATTTAAAGTAAAACTTAGAGAAAGAGACCGCAATTTATTTTTTGATGAATTAGAAGCCGACCTAAACAAACTGGACAAAGTCATCGATGATTTGGAACCTGAAATGCGATTGCCTGTACTTATAAAAAAATACATCAAACAGAACGCAAAAGTTATATCCTTTAATGTAGATCCTAGCTTCAACGATGCCATTGATGGTTTAATGTACATCCGAATGAGTGAAATCCCAGAAAGCACCTTGAAACCGGTTCTGGATGAGATAAGCGAACAATTAAAAAAGGAGCAAGAAAACAATGCATCTGATAATCAAAAGAATCAGTAAAAAACAAAAAATAAAGTTGCATCATATAATAAAAGTTTATACTTTTGCACCACAATAATTCAAAACTATTGTAACCCTAAGGTTTCTTAGCTCAGTTGGTAGAGCAACGGACTGAAAATCCGTGTGTCCCTGGTTCGATCCCTGGAGAAACCACCAAACCGTCAATAAATTGGCGGTTTTTTTTGTGCCATATTCGGAATACTTTTTTTGTATCTTCGCTTGATAAAATTTAAAAATGAAAAACACACTCAATATTCTACTTCTTTTCCTCTCTATAAACCTATTTAGCCAAGGAATAAAATTCCAAGAAAACCCCAATTTCGCTTCCATACTTGAAAAAGCAAAAAAAGAGAAAAAAATCATTTTTATCGATGCATTTGCCTCATGGTGTGGGCCTTGTAAGATGATGACTAAAAACATTTTTCCCTTACCTAAAGTGGGCGACTTTTATAATAAAAACTTCATCAACCTAGCAATAGATATGGAGAAAGGAGAAGGCAGAACCATAGCACAACAATACGGTGTTACTTCTTACCCTACATATTTATTCATCGATGGTAATGGAGCTTTAGTTCAAAAAGATTTAGGATACATGGAGGAAGAAAAATTTATTGAATTAGGAAAAGAAACCTTAAATACACAAAAATTTGGTAGCCTTAAAGAACGATTTGAAAAAGGAGAGAGTACTCCAGAATTTTTAGAAAAAGTAATTCAACAATACTACCAATCCGATTATCCTTTAGCAAAATTGGCTTCAGAAAAGTATTTTTCAATTAAAAAAACACCCATAAGCGAAAAGGAAATAGGCTTGCTTTTCACCTTCATCAAAAGTACAAAAGATAAAAACTACGAATACCTTACCCAACACAAATCAGAAATACTACAATGGGTTCCTGAAAACAGTTTAGATAGCTTCTTGAAGCCTATACTGTTAAACGAAATTCTAGAACAAGTGTATTCCACTGGAAGCAAGTCATTTAATTACCCATTATTCATCAGCAAAGCAAGTCCAATTTTTGGAGAATCAGAAGCAACCAAAATTGCACAACAACTTCTATTGCAAAACCATCTGGATCTTCAAAACTATACTGAATACGAAAAACTAGCATTAGAATTATACAAAAACCCTGATGATATTTCGGAGAAAGAACTATCCATTGCTGCAAGAGTTTTTGCCGATCATGTTAAAAATCCAATGGCTTTAAAAACAGCTCAAATTTGGGCAGAAAAATCAGTTATGACCAATGAATCTGCTGACACCACTTACACTTTGGCCAAATTACTATTCCTCAACGGTAAAAAAGAAATGGCTAAAGATTATGCCAAGTTATCGAAAATATTAGCAGAAAAATACCATCAAAATACAGAAAAAATAGATGAACTCATAAAAACAATACAATAACTGATGAAAAAAACAATGATGGGAATCACGATATTGGGATTACATCTCCTAAACGCACAAAACAAAACAGCCATTAAAGGAAATGCTATGTTTGCACCTTTAGGCATGATTAATATAGGAATTGAAAGGCAATTATCCTCAAAATACACCCTACAGTTAGACGGATTCATTTCTCCTTGGAAGTCCATAAACAATAACCATGCGCAAGTATATATGGCACACACGGAAGGCCGATACTATTTTAAAGAAGCATTCAAACATTGGTACATCGGTGTTAATGCAGGGTTTGGGCTGTTCGACTTAACTAAATGGAACTACAACGGAACCGATCGATTTCAAAGAGGATTTAATATTATGTTTGGCGGAACCGTTGGATATCAACTTCAATGGAAACAAAATTGGAATATTGATTTTTATCTGGGTGGTGGCACATCTCAAGGATATTATCATGGTTACGAATCTATTTCACCTCATTCCTTTGTTCGATATGATGACGCCACAGGCTGGAACAAAAGTGGCGAGTGGATCCCGTACCGAGGAGGAATTATGGTGTCTTATCTAATCAATTAAAGAAAATAACTTATGGAATTAAAAGGAACAAAACTCTATATTGCTATGGCAATAACTTTTGTAATTTTATTTTTAATGAATTACATTGGCAATTCAGAAGCCAGCGATAGACTATCGAGAGCCATTTTGATTGGCGCAGCTGGGGCTATCGGATTAGGAATTAGCTTTTGGCTATCGGGAAGAGGCAAAAACAACAACGACCATCAAGAATTTGATTAAATTAGTAGAAGCATATTTTATTAACTCAAAAAATTCAAATAGCTATCCTTATAGATCTATTCTAAAAATTTCGGCACAAAACAATACCTCAATACAAAAAATCCTTCCAGAAATCATACTCTGGAAGGATTTTTTTTAACTCAATCTTAGCTTCAATCTTAGTCTTAGCCTTAATGATTGTGCTTTGGTGTGAAACCATCATCGCTCATTTCGAGGTGTTCATAATCGGCATGAATTTCTTTTTCATAATCGATTTTTTCTTTGTTTTTGTTGAAACGATGAATTAATCCATCAAAAATTGAATAAACTACCGGAACAAAAATTAGGGTCAAAAAGAGTGAAGAAATCAAACCTCCAATCACTACCCAAGCCAAACCATTGTTCATTTCGGCTCCTGCTCCTTTTGCCAAGGCGATAGGAATCATCCCAAAAACCATAGCGATGGTGGTCATCAAAATCGGTCGAAGACGCGCATGGTTGGCTTGTATCAAAGCATTGTGCGTGTTTTCTCCCGCTGCTTTTCTTTGGTTGGTAAAGTCCACCAACATGATGGCGTTTTTACACACCAACCCGATGAGCATAATAATCCCTAAAATGGTAAATACATTCAGTGAGTTATTGGTTAGTGCCAAGATCACCAATACCCCGATAATGGAAAGTGGCACTGAGAATAAAACCACAAATGGATATACAAAAGAGTCATATAAAGCTACCATTACCAAATAAACCAAAATAATAGCAGCCAGTAAAGCAATTCCCAGCGTACCGAATCCTTCGGTTTGGTTTTCCATATCACCACTCCATACATAATTAACCCCGGTTGGTCTTTTCAGTTTAGAGAATTTTTCTTCCCAAAGTTTGGCTACAGTTCCGGTTGGGACACCCACGGTTTGCGCGTTGATGGTCACAGACGGAGATTTGTCTCGTCGCTCCAAAAAGCTGGGTCCGGATTCTTCACGGATATTGGCAAATTGTTGTAACGACACTTGTTCGCCTTTATCATTGGTAAATTTAATATTTCGAACATCGTTGATATTGGAACGATCGAATTGGTTGAATTTAATATTAATATCATATTCATAATCTCCAGCTCTATATTTACCATCAGTATTTCCACTAAAAGCCGTTTGCATCGTGGTTCCAACGGTAGCTAAATTTAATCCTAAAGAAGCCATTTTATCTCTATCAATAGTTACATTAATCTCTGGACTACCTCCTTCTGAGGACAAACGAACTTCGGAAGCTCCTTTAATTCCCTTCAGTTGTGCCATTGCTTGATTGGCAAACTCATTGATGCTCTTCAAATCGGGTCCGGTAATAACAAGAGATAGTGGTGCTCTTTCAGCTCCCATCAGTCCTACTGGGACGGTTTTAATTTTGGCACCGACCAATAATTTGGATAGTTCTTGTTTGATTTGTGCTGCATAAACATAAGAATTTTCTGCTCTTTTGGATTTATCAACCAAAATGACATCTATTTCCGATTTATACGCTGTGGCTTGTACGGCTCCCATACCATCACTAGCTTGCCCTACAGTAGTAATCATCTTTACCACTTCCGGTTTTTTGGCTAAATAAGCCTCAGCTTTTTGGGTCATAAAATTGGACGATTCTATAGAGGCATCTTTCGGCATTTCTATCTGCACCAAGAATTCTCCTTTATCAATTTTGGCAAAAAATTCACCTCCGATAAATTTGGTTAAACCAAAAGAAAGTACAAACAATACTGTTACCCCCACTACGGTAAGTATTTTGGTGGTTTTGGATTTTAAACACCATTCCAAAAGGTTGGTAATCCAATGGGTAAAGTTATCCAATTGTTTTTCGAAACCTAAAATAAATCTTTCTGCAGGGTTTTTACCAGTTAAATGGGTAAGTTTCCCAAAGCGGGAAGACAACCAAGGGACAATGGTAAAGGACGAAAGCAAGGATAATAATGTGGCAATAACCACCGTTACACAGAACTGCGAAATAATGTTGGATACCAAACCGGTACTCATGGCAATGGGTAAAAATACCACCACAATAACCAAAGTAATGGCGGTTACTGTAAAGCCAATTTCGGCAGCTCCATCGTAGGAAGCTCTAATTTTTGATTTCCCCATTTCCATGTGTCGGTAGATGTTTTCCAATACCACAATGGCATCATCCACCAAAATTCCCACTACTAAGGAAAGTCCAAGTAAAGACATTAGGTTGAGGGTATATCCCATCAGCGCCATTCCGATAAAGGTTGCCACTAGGGAAGCCGGTATGGAAATCATAACGATGAAGGCATTTCTCATACTATGCAAGAAAAGCAACATCACCAAGGCTACCAATACCACGGCAATCACCAAATCATGGGTTACATTATCCGCTGCATTAAGGGTGAAGGTAGAAGTATCGTTTACTACGGTAAGTTTTACATTTTGTTTTTCGTAGTCTTTTTCTATTTGCTTCATTGTTTTCTGAATCAATTCAGAAACTTCCACTGCATTGGCATCCGATTGTTTGATGACTTGCAACAAAATCGCTGGTTTCATGTCGATTCTCGCCACTTTTTCTACATCTTTCTGGGCATCTTCTACAAAAGCAACATCCCCCAATCGTACCTGAGCACCGTTTTTATTACTGATGACCAAATTAGATAGTTCTTGTAAAGACTTATACTTCCCGGAAAGACGAATAATGGTGGTATTCTCTCTGTTTTTGATATTTCCGGTAGGGAAATCCAGGTTGGAAGAAAGAATGGCTTGTTGCACCTGTCCTACAGAAAGTCCGTAGCCTTCCAATTTATTTTTGTCGATATTAACTTTAATTTCTCTTTCCTGCCCACCAATCAGGTTTACTTGTGCCACCCCTTTCACACGGGAAAGTACGGGTTGGATTTTTTTATCCAAAAGGTCATAAAATTCTACCGAATTGAGGTTGGAAGTTGCCCCCGCAGTAATGATGGGCATATCGCTGAGGGAGAATTTTTGCAAAGAAGGTGTTTTCACATCATCCGGAAAGTCGGCCATGATGGCATTTATTTTTCTTTGAGCATCATTCAAGGCATAATCTGTATCGGCACCGGCATTCAGGGTAATCATGACTACCGAGAGGCTTTCGTAGGATTTGGATTCTACTTTTTTCACATTTTCCAAAGAGGAAACAGCGTCTTCAATTTTTTTGGTTACGGAAGTTTCCACCTCAGTAGGCGAAGCCCCAGGATATACGGTAGAGACCGTTACCACATTAATTTCAAATTTGGGAATCAATTCATACCCCATAGAGGTATAGCCCAGAATCCCACCCAAGGTAAGTATCGTAAAGAGTACGATAATAAGGGTTGGTCGTTTGATGGATATTTCTGCTAATTTCATTTTTTCAGTTAGTTTGGGGAATTTTGAATTTTGAATTCTTAATGATGAATTTTGAATTTTGAATTTTGAATAAAGAGAAAAGAGAAAAGAGGAAAGAGGAAAGATCAATGTTTAAACATTATCACTTTATCATCTCTTAACTATTTAACTTCTTAACTTCTTAACTTCATAACCTTTTCACATTATAACTTCATAACTTCTAAAAATTCCCAATACATTATTACTTAATTACTGATATTTTGGTTCCGTTGGTAAGGTTGATTTGTCCGCTGGTTACTACTTTATCACCTTTATTGATGCCGCTGATGATTTCTATTTTATCACCAAATATTTTTCCACTGACTACAGAAACCAACTTCACGGTGTTGTCTGGTTGTACGACAAAAACTTTGTTGTTGCTAACACCATCCACAAAGGCATCTTTAGGCAAAACCATGTAGGCATGCTGATTTCCGGTTACTTTGTTGCTAAAAACAGCAGTTCCGTACATTCCGGCTCTCAGTTCATTGTTCGGGTTGTTGGCTACAGTAATTTCCACTGGGAAATTGAGGGAAGCATCTGCCAAAGGAGCAATGAAAGAAATTCTACCCGAAAAATCTTTATCTGGATATACACTTACTTTAATTTTTATTTCATCACCAATTTTCAGATTGGCTACTTCAGCTTCGTTTACGGTAACTTGCAATTTAAGTTTAGAAGTATTTACAATTTCGAACAACGGAGTTCCTGGGGAAACCACCGCTCCGGGTTCTACCATTTTTTTATTGATGTAACCTGAAACCAAAGTGCGTACATTGGCATCGCCCACACGAATGTTGGTTTGTTCCAAAGCGTTTTTAGCATTTTTGAGTTGTAGTCTTGACTGATCCAGTTGTTGTTTGGTAACTCCTCCGGTTTTGAAGGCATTCTCAAATCGTTGATTGTCCACCACAGCGTTTTGATAAGCAGCCTGAGCCGTAGAACGATCTACTTCTAAAGCATCTTTTTTTACAGTAGCCACGGTTTGTCCGGCACGAACAAAATCGCCTTCTTTTACCAGAACGCGGGTTACTTTCCCAGACATTTCGGAGGCAAGATTCATTTGTTGTAGTGGAGCAAAAGTACCATTGGATGCATAGTCTGCAGCCATGTGTTCAAAATCTGCAGTAACGATGTTTACAGGAACTTCGCTATTATTACTGGCGATAATGGCAGTCTGTCGGTTGGTTTCTTTTTGGTTCTTGTTGATGATATAAGCACCACCACCCAAAAGTCCGGCAGCGATGAGTAAGTAAAGAAATGTTTTTGCTATTTTCATTTTTAAGTATTTATTCTATTGGTTAAATAAAGCTATGAGATGAAGTTATAAAGTGATGGAGTGATGAGGTTATAAGGTTATAAGGTGACGAAGTGATGGCTTTTAGCTTATGGTTTATGGCGTACAGCTTATGATGTACAGCATATTGCTTATGTCTTCTAACTTCTATTTTCTAACATCTAACATCTAACATCTAACTTCTAATATCTAACATCTAACATCTAACTTCTAATATCTAACTTCTTTATTCTTTATTCTTTGTTCTTTGTTCTTTGTTCTTTGTTCTAAAATGCAGCCCGACTTGAGCGGAAATCCTTTTTGTATGAGGCGATAGCCGAAGTACAAAAAGATTGGGAGCGGAAGGCGGAATAGCTGCCCAAAAAATTAATTTTTAAGTTTTTGCAATTCTCCTTTGGCTTTGTACAGTTGTATTTCTGCAATTTTGAAATCGAGTACGGCATTGGTATAGTTGTTTTTGGCCTGTACAAGTGCGTTTTCGGCATCCAGCAAATCGGTAAGTGACGCCAAACCGTACTGGTAGTTGCTTTTGGTGTTGTCCAAAACGGTTTGTGCCAGTTCTACATTGGCTTTTTGGGATTTGATGGCTTCCAAATTATTTTCGATTTGAGTTTTGGCATTTTGATATTGCAAATCCATTCCCAATTTGGTTTCTTTGAGGTCTTGTTCTAGGTTTTCCAGCTCTATTTTTGCTTGATCTACTTTGGATTTTATTTGAAAACCATTGAAAATAGGAATGTTGAGTTGGATTCCCACAGAGGCATAGTCCGTCCAATAAACCCCTTGGTCTTTACCTTGGAACACAGGGAAATTCTTCCCAATGCCCTGCCAAGCGTAATTCCCCACCAGGTTGAGGGTAGGATAATAGGCAGCTTCGGTGGCTTTTACATTGTAGCCCAAGAGTGTTTTTTGTTTTTCCAAAACTTTAAGCTCGGTACGATTGTCGGTGTTGATGGTTTCTTCCAACAAAGGAGGATGGATTTCCAAATCGGCTTCTACCAACTGGATTTCGTTTTCTATCGGCATTCCCATATAGAATTTCAGTGCATTTTCCGATAGGGAAACGGCATTTTTCATTTGAGTTTTCCCGGATTCTAAGTTGGTTAAATTGACGGTGGTTCTGTCCAGATCTACTTTTTTCGCCAAACCGTTATCATAAAGACTTTTGATGATATTTTTTACTTTCTCGGTGCTTTGGTAAGAACTTTCCAAGGTTTTGAGCTTTTCTTTTTGGGTAAAAACTTGATAGTAGGCTGTGGAAACATTTTCAATGAGTTGTTCATCGGTCAATTGTTTATTTACTTGGTAAAACTCTTTGGTGGTTTTGGCCGCTTTTAGACCGATAAATACTTGCTGGTTGAACAAAGCCTGTTGCAATTGCACCCCAATTTGTGAGCCCCATTTTTGACCGAAAGGCACCATGATAACTTCTCCTGGTCTGCCCAACATATCGCCGGGAAGAGCGGATTTTTGTAGGATGGGATTATAACTAATTCCGGCACTAGCATTTACTTTAGGAAGTGCACCTGCTTTGGATTCAGCAATTAGATAGTCTGCGTTTTTGATGGCCAAATTGGCTTTGTGAGCCGCTGCTTTGTTTTGTAAAGCATAGTCTATGGCCTCTTTTAGGCTGATGCTTTGTTGGGCATTTAGCTGACTAAGTCCGAAAAATAGGAGTCCTAGTACTAGTCGTTTGCTATGATTCATAGTTTGTTTATTTTCTTGAATTAAATAAAAATGGTATCGAGGATAATTTGTTTTCTTTCTTTGATGATTTGGTTAAACTCTTCGTCTGTAAGCTGAAAAGAGTCCATCATCATTTGGCGCATACACGACGGAAAAGAAACCAATGAGGCGACATTGATCATGAATTGTATGGTGGAAATCGGTTTTATTCTTCCGGCTTTAATTTCATTTTTCAAGTCTTCATCCAAGGATTGATGCACGAGGTGAACATCATTTTTCTTTCTTTTTAAATGGCTGCACTTGCTTTGCATTTCGGAAACGATATAGATTTCTAGGAAAGGATATTTTATGGCAGAAGCCAACTCATCGTCCAACCATTGACTGAGTTTTTCTTTGAAGGAAATATCCGAAAGCAAGATGGCATGATGTTTTTCGTCCATTTTTTGTAATGCTTCCTGAAAAACAATTTCGAAGAGGTTGTCTCTGGATCTGAAATAATAATTGATGGAGGTACGATTGACCCCTGCGGCATCGGCAATTTCTTGGGTGGTCGCTTTGAAGCGTCCCTCGCCAAAGAAGAGTTGTTTCGCTGCTTTTTTGATTAAGATTTCGGTATCTAATTTTTCTTGATTTGACATAATTGTCTAACTTTTTCGTCTGCAAATATAGAAAGACTTTTTTGTTTGACAAAATTGTCGAAACAAAAAGTAAAAAAAGCGACTCATAAAAAATGAGTCGCCTTTTGAAATATCAAATGAAAATTTTATTTTTTCATTGCTTTAATGGTTTTGGTAGAACCATCTTTGTATTGAAGAGTCAGTAAATACATACCAGTTTTCAAATCACCCAAATGCAATTCAGCAGTTGGTTTTGCAATCGTTTTCACCAATCTACCTGTAGCATCTGCGATGGAAATAGATTTAACATCTTTTATATCAGAGATATTTAATACTTCAGCAAATGGGTTAGGATATACTTTTACAAAATCTTTAGTAGAAGTAATTTCAGAAGTACCTGCATTAGGAGTTACATTTAATGTGAAATCCACATAATTTCCGTAAGGAGCTGGTCCACAAGGAGTAATTTGTCCTGACCAAGATAATGCCATTCTCGCTCTATAATTCCCTACTGGTTGTGCAGCTGGAATGGCTATATTGGCCACTGCATTAGCTGTATAAGAAGTAGTTGCAATAACAGTTTCTCCTGCATCGTTAAAATCTAAATCATTATTCCAATCCACCCAAACATAGAAGTAGTTTGTTCCTGAAGAAGCTGTTAATGTAGCATCGATGGTAGAACCAGCAGAACCTGAAAATACTGTTGCCATTTGATTATCATAAGCCGTATAAGCAGAAGCGATATAACCTAAATTAGTGGTACCACCAGTTGATGTAATATTGGATAGGTAGTAACTTGTAGAAGTTGCTCCTGCGGATGGAATACAATAACCAGTGATATTGGAAGCAGGTCCTGTCCATGGACTCAAATCAGAAGTAGAACATTTGGATCTCACCCAAACATAGTACATTGTATCTGCAGTTAAACCGTTAATGGTATAAGTCGTTTGTGTATTTGGAACTGTTGCGTTCGGAGTTGAAGTGGCATCTGGTGGCGTATTGGTCGTTGAATAATAGATATCATAACCACTTGCAGGTAATACTGAAGGAGCAACCCAAGCCACATTTATTGAAGAAGTTGTAGATCCTGAAGAGGAAACACTCACTGGTTCAAGACAAGACCCAGCAACATCTATAGAAATATCATCTAAAGAGATATACCAAGGTGAATAGTTCATATAACCTTTAATACCAACGAAATAAGTACCCGTAGTTGCAGGAGTAAAGTTTCCTGAGATTTTTTGATAATCTCCGTTCACAATACCCATTGTAGGGACAATAGTATTGGTCATCGCCGCAGCAGAAGCTGTTGTTCCATAAGAAACAGTCATATTAGAGTTACCCGCAGTAGAACCATCTTGTCTCGCATAAGCGGTAAATTTATAGGATACTCCACCTGTTAAATCAATAGGGATGAACATCCATCTCTCATTTCCATATCCGATAAATGCATTCCAAGCCCCAGTTCTTGGTGTTCTATTGTAATCTGTATAAGTGTTATTTGCTTTCCAAGTACCTGAACCAGTAACACCTTCTTGTGCTAAACATCCTGCAATGGTTGCATCATGCGTATATCCAGATTCAAAACCTTCAAAATAAGGAATGGTATAAGGAGTACACATGGTGGTAAAACTTCTTTCAGTACATGAGTTAGAAGTAATCGTCGTGTTATAAGCATTTACAGTATAGTAATAATTTGAACTCAGGGCTAAAGGAGTTGCAAAAGTATAAGAAGTAACATTTCCTACATCCACCCCACCTAAAACATCACTAGCTCCTGGAGAAGAACCAACCGTTAAAGTATATCCTGTTGCTCCAGTTACTGCATTCCAAGTAATTGTAGGGGTTAATGACTGACCATTTGCATTGTTAGCTGGTGCTGTTACTGTAGGACAGAATGTTACCGTTGTAATTGAATTACCTCCATACCATAAACTTTGAGATCCAGTACCGCAGTTAGAACGAATCCATAAATAATAGGTAGTAGAAGGTTGTAAACCAGAAATAACCTGAGAAGTTCCGGTTATATTGGTTAATATAGGTGTCGTTGTATCCGTAGGAGGTGTATTGCTGGTATCGTAATAAATTACGTAACCATTGGCTGGGTTAGAAGTAGAAGCCGTCCAAGAAGTATCTACAGAAGTAGAGGTAACATTGGCCGTTGCAAATGCTGTTGGACTTACACAAGCTGGAGGAGCAGAAATAACCACTTTATAGTCGTGTGCTTCTCCATAACCAGCTGTGTTACATGGAATAGGATCTGTACTCCATCTGTCCGCTATTCTCATCCTATAAGTCCCAGGAGTAACAGCTCCTGGAATCATGATGTTTCCATTCACCGAATTACTAGTTGCAACCGTTCCTGAACTTACAAGTTCTGAAGCATCATTAGCAAAAGTTCCATCGTTATTGAAATCAACCCAAATCTTCACCTTTTGACCACTATAGTTATTGGTTGTTTGGAAAGAATAAGGTACACCAGCTTGTAAATTAATGGTCTCTGTCGCGTAATAATCTCCATAAGCGCCCGTAGAACAGCCCGTATTTGCATGGTTAAACGAAGCTCCAGGTATGGAAAAGGAATCAATAACATCACCACCATTACAACCCGATGAAAAAGCGGGCGTACAATAAGTCTGTGCATTGAGCTGGTACGCCGTGAGAAGCGTAGCAGCCAAAAAATAAAATCTTTTCATATTAACAAATTTTTAAATGTATTGGCTAATATATAACAATTATTTTAATCTATACTAACAATATGTTAAGTCTTTTTATCTTTTAATCAAAATTTAATAAAACAACTATTGATGAAAAACTTTCAATTTCCCATCAATAGAGCTTTTACAAAAAATATAAAAATGAACATTGGAAACTTTAAAATACACTCCACAAAAAAAGAGACTGTCCAAAACCGAACAGCCTCTAATAGAAAATAAATTTATAATGGATTACTTTTTCAACACTTTGAAAGATTGAGTAGAACCATCTTTTAACTGAATAGAAATAATAAGACCATTGCACAATTAAACT
>JAFDZI010000012.1:5015-5376 GCA_018266955.1 Bacteroidota bacterium | reverse complement strand
CTCATTGGATTTCATTCTTATGCCCATATTGCCATTTATGTAAGGCCAGCTACCTTGAAGGAGAAACTGGCAAAACAAATTTCAAAAAAACCTGAAGTGAGTTTCCTTGCACTTACTTCGGGTGAATACGACCTGGAAGTGAATGTGATGTGTCGCGATCATGGACATCTGGTGCAGTTTATTGATGAAATTTCAAAGATCAAGGGTGTGCATCAAACCAAAACGACCCTTTATTTTAAAGTGTATAAATATGCCCAGCCGGATTTGAATTTGCTAAAGCAGAAAGTTGGGGAAGGGTAGAAAGAATAACATGGCCACAAATACACGAATGAAATGCTGATGGCCACGAATGCACGAATGA
>JAFDZI010000012.1:0-4959 GCA_018266955.1 Bacteroidota bacterium | reverse complement strand
CACGAATGAAATGCTGATGGCCAAGAATGCACGAATGAAATACAGATAGCCACGAATGCACGAATGAAATACAGATGGCCACGAATACACGAATGAAAACTCAACTATTCATTCCCCATATTTATTAATTCAGTTTCGTGTTTTACTTGTCTCATCTTTGTTTTCTGAAAGTTACCTATCGATTATTATCTTTCTACATACTTAAAATATTGAAAAGAAATTGAAGTTATTTTACTTCCAAGTATTATTTCCCTTTTCTAATAATGAATAAAAACAACTCCTTTAGCACCAGCATTCCCGCTGGAAAATCCAAGACTTGACAAAAGACCTGCATAACCTGAACCGCCACCACCCCCTGGAAAAATACCATTCGTACCAAGCCCAAGTCGTATCATTGTTGAAGTTGTAGTATTAAAAGTATAAAATCCGGCTTTACCACCGGTATTTACGGTGTTTCCGGCACTACCACCATTACCATCGGTGGATTGTTCAATAAATGTAGTGGCATTATATTGAAATCCACTTGTTCTGACAAAAGATGCTGCTTCGCCGTTTTTACCCCAATATGAGTAAAATGTCACTGAAGAACCAAAGCTTCCTCCATCACCCCCCGACAACATAGCCGGTGCTGTAAATGTTGTTCCGTAACCACCATAAGCGGTAAGTGTTAAACCTATTTGGGAATAGCTTATTGAACTATTATTACCGTTACTACTTGTGGAGCCTCCGCCCGGGCCGCCTGCACCAACAACACATCCAATACTATTACCGGGAACTACATTAATAATCCCACTTACATAACCACCCCCACCGCCGCCACCATACCAATTGCCTCCTGCTCCTCCGCCCCAGGCCTCTACCCATACCTTGGTTACACCTGGAGGTATCGTCCAATTTGTGGAACCCGGCGTAGCAAATACAAAAATGTTTTTATACTCACACATATCACCCCATACCATTGTACCACTACCGTTTTTCATTAACACCTGGTTTGCAGCCCCATCTATACCATTTGCTTTTATGGTACCGGTAACATTAATATTGCCATTTACATCAAGCTTTTCAGCGGGCGCAGGATTGCCAATTCCCACATTTTGTGCATTGGTAAAAAATAGATTGAACATACAGCATAGAAAAAGGCCTACCTGTTTCATGGGTTTGTATTTTAAGGTTCAACATGAATTTAAAAAACCGGTGTGAGTTCTCATGCACCAGGATGCAATATATATCGAAGAGGGAATATGAAACAAAGAATTATCACTGGGAAAGAATAAACGCATGGGAAGAATACCTGCTTAGGGAGGTAGACTGAGATTAAACAAATTTTAAGCCAGACTAAATATTCTTCAGTTAAGTTTTTTTTTAAAAAAATTTCTCCTATGCTTATTTTCACCCCCGAGGCGGGGGCTGCTATATGTTTAATAAATTCTCTTTTTTTAAACTTCCCGCAACTAAACCAAATATCACATTGGTAAATATTTGTTGTGGATACAACTTCTGGATACGGGATATAAAATAATATCTCCTCATACCATTATAACAGAGTTTCTGTATTTCGAATACTTAAGAAGGTTGCTGATTAATTATAATTTATTCCGGTAATCTCTCCTGCTGTCTTATACTGAAATTTATTATAAGCATCTTCTCCTGATTAATTTGAATTTCATTTCCCCCTCCTTTGTACCTTCGGTTATGCTTCGGGCCATTTTTTATTTAATTATATTTTTCTTCTTTGGTTCTCCTGCCTTTGCACAACAGGATTTTGTTAAGGTGAAAGGCCATCAGTTTGTTATTAGAGACAAGCCCTATAAATTCTTAGGGGTAAATATGTGGTATGCAGGCTTGTTGGCAACTAATGAAGAAGGGAAGCAACGGTTAGTTCATGAATTGGATTTTTTAAAAAAACAGGGGGTAAATAATATCCGGGTTCTGGCTATGGCAGAAGGAATGGGAATCATTAACGGGAAATACCGCGTAACACCAGCCCTTCGCCCAACCAAAGACAGTATTGATAACGAATTATTAATGGCTTTCGATTTTTTTCTTAATGAGATCTCGAAAAGAAAAATGTATGCCGTCATTTACCTGTCTAACAATTGGGAGTGGAGTGGAGGATTCCTGCAATATCTCAACTGGAATGAAAAGTTATCGGATTCGGATATGCGAAATTATATGGAATGGGATAAGATGCGGGATGAAATTTCGAAGTTTTATTCATGTGACTCCTGTAAACAAATGTATTTTGATGCTGCTTCCCATTTTATTAATAGGAAGAATTCCATTTCCGGAATTTCATACCATGCTGACCCCTCCATTATGGCCTGGGAAATTGCCAATGAGCCTCGGCCAATGCGGCCTGCAGCTATTCCGGCATATAAAACTTTTATTCATGATGCTGCTTACCTGATAAAATCTTTGGATAAGCAACATTTGATAACTACAGGAAGCGAAGGAGTTATTGGCAGTGAAAATGCTGCTACTTTTTTTGAGGTTCATTCCGATTCCCTGATTGATTATGCCACTCTTCATATATGGCCCAAAAACTGGCAATGGTTCTCTGATACCTCAATTAATAAAGCAATGGTGCAGGTAAAAGAGAATACCATCATGTATTTGAAGGAAAATGATTCCATAATGCGAATCCTCAATAAACCACTGGTTTTGGAAGAATTTGGCATGCCACGAGATGCGGAACAATTGAGCCCCGGAACTCCATACCATCACCGCGAAGCCTACTTCAGGTTTATTTGTAATGCCATTTTTGGAAAGGATAAGGAATTTAAAACAATCTCCTGTGCAAACTTCTGGGCATTTGGTGGCCATGTGCAACGAAATTCTTTACATTCCTATTGGCAACCTGGCGACCCACTAATGGGAGATCCTCCATTTGAACCGCAGGGAATCAATGCAGTTTATGAGTCGGATTCGCAAATTTGGAAATTGGTCAGAGCTGTGAATCTTGGCGAATTTAAGCAGTAATTTTGTCCATCTTAAAAATTGAACACATCAATCTATTATGAATAGAGTTATACCGGTTTTAATTTTATTGTACTTTTTTACAGCGTGTTCTCAACCAGAAAAGAGGAAAATGGATCCTAAACAGTTTCATTCTATGCTGGAGAGTTATTGGGAGGGGCTATTAGATCTTCAGCCTTTAGATGCGATGCATTTTGGCGACAGTAGCAGGAATGACCAATTCCGCAATACCTGTACCCAGGCATACCGGGATGAAGTAAAGGTATTTTACCGGGGATATTTAGATAGCCTCAAACATTATGATCCTAATGATATGACTGAAGAAGATGCCATTAGCTATCAAATATTAAAATACGATGTGGATCTG
The DNA here is from genome assembly GCA_018266955.1 of Bacteroidota bacterium. Classification (GTDB taxonomy): domain Bacteria; phylum Bacteroidota; class Bacteroidia; order Flavobacteriales; family Weeksellaceae; genus Amniculibacterium. Next base: position 1,616 of record JAFDZI010000012.1, on the reverse strand, counting down.
GCTTTGGAAGGAGAAAGGTTTGATACCTGGAAAATCCCATTCACCCAAATGGGAGACCCAACCAATAAACTCTCCGGCAATATCGTATTGGCCATGGGGCAATATGGTTCGGGAGAATCGGCACAGCCGTTTAAGACCGTGAAGGATTATTACAACTGGTTAAAAAGGGTTAAAGGATATACCGAATGGGTGGATAGCGCTATAGGCAACTTTAAGCAGGGAATGGCTACTGGTTATGTGTTGCCTAAAACTTTGGTGGTAAAGATGGTAGACATCTGTAATGGGCTGGTGAGCAATGACGTTACCAAAAGTATTTTCTACGGTCCGATAAAAAATTTGCCATCCAATTTTTCAACTGCCGACAAGGACAGTATCCGAAACGCATATACGCTTGCAATAAAAAATGAGCTAAATGTGAGCCACCACAAAATGGCGGATTTTCTAAAGAACGAATACCTGCCAAAGGCCCGGGTTACCTCTGGGGTTGAATACCTTCCAAACGGAATTAACTATTATAAGTATTGTGTTAAACGATGGACGACAACCAACAAATCTCTAGAGGATATTTTCAATACCGGATTGAAAGAAGTAAAGCGGATAAGGGCAGAGATGGAAGAGGTAAAAAGCAGCACCGGCTTTAAGGGAGATCTCAACGCTTTCTTTCATTTTATGCGTACCGACAAACAATTTTTCCCTTTTACGACTCCCGAGCAGGTATTGGATTCATTTCGTCATATTTACAATATCATCAAACCGAACCTGGATAAATTTTTTGTATTTTTTCCTAAAAGCAGATTTGAGATCAGGCAAACCGAAGCCTTTAGAGCTGCCAGTGCCAGTATTGAATATATGCAAGGATCGAGTGATGGAAAGCGACCTGGAATATTTTATGTACCCATAATAAATCCCAGAGAATTCAATATTACCTCGGGGATGGAGAGCACCTTTTTGCATGAAGCTGTACCCGGTCATCATTACCAATCCTCCCTACAAATGGAAGATACATTGTTACCTGCTTTTCGCCGGTATAAATCCTGTGGGGCATACGATGAAGGTTGGGCATTGTATTGTGAAAGCCTTGGGAAAGATTTGGGGTTATATACCAATCCCTATCAGCACATGGGGGCCTTATCGGATGAAATGCTTCGGGCATTACGTTTAGTTGTGGATGTGGCCATTCATAGTAAAGGAATGACCCGGGAGCAGGCCATTGCATACATGATGGAAAATGAACCGATCAGTGAAGAGTTTGCCATTTCAGAGGTGGAAAGGTATATGGCCGTTCCGGGGCAGGCATTGTCTTATAAAGTAGGGGCATTGAAAATAATTGAACTTCGCAACAAATACCGAAACCTTTTGAAGGAGAAATTTAATATTGCCGAGTTTCATAAGCAATTGCTGAAAGATGGGAGTATGCCTTTGATGGTGTTAGAAGAGAAGCTCGATAAGTGGGCAAATGCGCTGGCGGGTAAAAGATAGATCAATTTTTTTTGGGAGTAAGATGGATTAAATGAAATATAGGTTGAGTAAATAAAATATGGGGATACTGGAGTTATTTAATGTTAGCGAAGGGGATATTTGTTATTGTTCCATTTATTTTTGCCCCCGGGGTGGGG
>JAFDZI010000011.1 GCA_018266955.1 Bacteroidota bacterium | reverse complement strand
CCCCATGTTTTGTGCTTGATCCATTTTAACCAAAAAAATTTAATGACTTAATTTATCTTTGTGAAAAGTAAACTTACAATGATTGATATTGAATCTTTTCTTAAAGGCTTTGGATTGAAATATGACAAATTCACACCCTTCGATTTCAAAGGCTTTGCTGGCTTAAATTTTTTAGATAGAGTGTGTTTGTTTTTTAATCTTAATGACGGGAATAACACAATAGAAGTTGATATAAAAAAGAATTACTCAACTCTTTTAGAAGAATTTTCGCACACATTACAAAAATTTGTCTATCTACCTCAAATTAGCATTTTTTCTAATTTTGAATCTATACTCTATTACTATCATCCGGAATTAAGAAATTACAATATTTGTGAAAAAGAATGGTTACTAGCTAAGGTTTTAGAAAGCATAACAGAAAACGAAAACTTTCATAAAAATATCTACAAAAATATTTTAGAAAGTATTGGGTATGGTGGCAATATCCAATGTGGACTACTCATTAGTTTTGGTAAAGATTGTTATGTTGTAGAAATCTCACAATTTAATTATTTTTTAGACAATAGTACCATCCTAGATGCCATCCTATTGCTGTTTAAATGTGAAGCCAATGGTAATAAATTTGATTTTGAATCCCGCAACAATATCAAGGATACCCATTTTTTTCTTGATGACTTAAACGAAGAGGTTAAAGATAAAATACTTCAAATAGAGAAACAGCTAAAAGATTTAGAACAATCAGGGCAATTACTTCTGGCAATGCCAACAATAAAACAGATTGTTGAGGAAAATTTTTCAAAAATAAGAATACAGAATTCGTATTTAAGTGAAATTAAGGTTGATTATCAAACCCATCAAATTATTCTTCCCAAGTATAACAATTTAGAAATTAAGCTAAGTTACCTTACCAAAGCCGTTTATCTACTGTTTTACAACAATCCTAATGGTATTAATTTGAATGAAATTCACCATTATAAAAATGAATTATTTACCCTATACTCGCAGATTTGTCCTTTTGATGATCTTGACAAGGTAAGGCAAAGCATAGAAGATATTACCAACATAGAGACCAAGTCCATATACTCCCACATATCAAGAATAAAATCTTCTATTCTGAATCTTATGAGTTATGAATATGCTAAAAATTATATTATCACTGGCAATTATCATGGTGATAGTCATAAATACATTCCTATCATGAAAAGCACTACTTATAATTCCAGTCCTTTGGATGAAGAAGATAGCGATATAGATGATGATAATTACCTTGCAAATTTGCAACTCTGACCAAACCGTCCTTTTTCATTATAATTTTGTTGAAAAGTTTTTAATTCTAACAATTACGGAAGTGGACAAAACTAGAAATAGCCCATTTCAACTATTAAGAAGAAAAAGAAAACTTGCAGATGAATTTTCAAAAAAAAATCATCCTGAATTATGATCTATGATCACAAGTTAATAAAACTAAAAACAAAAAACTATGTATGCAATAATTTACGAAATAGAATCTACAGGATATTATTTGGGGGCAGACACCACTTTTCAAAACGCTGAAATCAGATTTACAAAAATTGTTAATGATTTAGTGAAAAGTATCACTAAACACGAAGACGAAGATTTCTTCTATGTTTATGTTCGATACAAGGAAAAACCATTTTGGAAAGAATACTATTATTACACAATATCCGATCATAAAAACAAAATCAAAGACTACAAATTAATTTTTCAAATGGATTATTTTTGTCTGTATGTAGTTGAAATAAAAGAAAAATTCTCTCCCAACAATCTTAACAGAATTCAAAATCATATTTTTTTCATGAAGAATAGATGTACCGAAGATCATTTTGTATTCATTATGAATTAATAATTAAAAAAACACAAATTATCGTTCAGGTATGCTAAAAGCCTGAGTATTTTGATTTTGATATGGAGAAAGCTGATATGATAAAATTTTAGGATTTGAACTCTATTTTTAAACCAAGGAACTAACATTTTTAGAAATTACCTTTCCAGCAAAAGGAGCCCAAGTCATCACAGCAATGTGGTGACTTTTTTTTAATTCCCCAAAGCAAGTGCAACATTGTTCTTATATGATGAAACAAGCCACTAAAAAATAAACTTACATGAATATTTTTTTGTCTTCATCAAATTTTGAAATAATTTTACAGCATGACAAAAGAAGCATACCAACAGGCACTCGACTGGCTATTTGTACAAATGCCCAATTACCAAACAGAAGGTATAAAAGCCTACAAACCTGGATTAGACAACATTACCAAATTATGTAGTTTTTTTGGCAACCCACAGGATAAAATACAATGCATCCATATTGGTGGCACCAATGGCAAAGGATCTACAAGCAATATGTTGGCTTCCATTTTGCAAGAATCCGGATATAAGGTTGGATTATACAACTCGCCTCATTTAGTAGAATTTACCGAAAGAATAAAAGTTAACGGACAGCAATGTCCGCGTGAATTTGTTTATAATTTTATACAGAAACTAAAATCCATCCCCGAAGACATTCAACCTTCTTTTTTTGAATTCACCACCATAATGGCCTTTGAATACTTCAAACAACAAAAGGTGGACTTTGCCATTATAGAAGTTGGATTGGGCGGAAGACTAGACGCCACCAACATTATCCATCCTTTAGTTACCGCCATTACCAATGTCGATTTGGATCATCAGAATATTTTAGGCAATACTTTAGAAGAAATTGCACAGGAAAAGGCAGGCATCATCAAACCCCAAACCCCAATTATTTGTGGGGATGAAAAAATAGCAGTGCAAAAAATTGTACAGCAACAAGCGAGTAAAATCGATGCTGATTACATTAATGCTACTACACTCACCACAACATTCGAAAGTGACCTATTGGGCAATTATCAAGATAAAAACAAAAAAGTTGTATATGCTATTGTTCAAGCGTTAAGAAATAGAAACATCCGCATAGAGGAAGCATCTGTAATTTCAGGCTTTAAAAGCGTCGTAAAAAATACAGGATTTATAGGACGATGGTTCCATTTCTCCAAGGATCCACTGATTATATGCGACACTGCGCATAACCAAGCCGGTCTTGAGATGGTTTTTGAACAATTAAACCAAATCGATGCTCATAAAAAAATTGTTTTAGGATTTGTAAACGATAAAAAGATAGATGAAGTTTTGGCAATTTTACCCAAAAATGAAGACTACTTTTTTGTAAAACCATCTATTTCCAGAGGAAGACACCCACAAGACTATGAAGATTTACTGCAAAAATCGAAAATAAGATATCAAATTTTCGACGAGGTACAAAGCGGCTACCTCGCTGCAAAACAGTCGCTTAAAAACAATGAGCTTATTTTTATTGGAGGAAGTAATTTTGTAGTAGGAGAATTTTTAGAAAAAAATTTGCCACAAAAGAAATAAATCGTATATTTGCACCACTAAAAACGAGAGAATAATCGTTATTAGGGTTCTTAGCTCAGTTGGTTCAGAGCATCTGGTTTACACCCAGAGGGTCGGGGGTTCGAATCCCTCAGGACCCACAAAAGGAACGAAACCTTTAAAAAAAATTCGGGTTCTTAGCTCAGTTGGTTCAGAGCATCTGGTTTACACCCAGAGGGTCGGGGGTTCGAATCCCTCAGGACCCACAAAGCTTCAGAGAAATCTGGAGCTTTTTTAGTTTTTAACCATGTTTTATGTATATATTCTTTATTCGGAATTCTTAGACCGATTCTATATCGGAATGTCGCATGATCCCAAGGAACGATTAACTAAACACCTACAAAAACATGCCGGGTTTACGTCAAGAGCCAAAGACTGGAAGATTGTTTATACCGAAGCTTTTCCAACTAAAGAACATGCTTCTGAGCGTGAAAGACAAATTAAAAAATGGAAAAGTAAACCGATGATCCGTAAGTTAATCGGCTCTTAGCTCAGTTGGTTCAGAGCATCCCGATTTTACATCGGGAGTGATCGGGGGTTCGAATCCCTCAGGACCCACAAAGCTTCAGAGAAATCTGGAGCTTTTTTTTGTGAGTCATTGGGTAGTTCTTTTCAATTGACTACATTTGTAAGAATAGTCATTGTAATTTTTTTTACCACAAAAAATGCCCATCAACACCCTAGAACAATTTATCCCGGAACAAGGCGCCCACTTCCTAAGAAAATGGATTGTTAACCACTCCATTCATTTCAAAATTACTAGGAACCGATTGTCTAAATTGGGAGATTATAGAAAATTAACCCATGGACATCAAATTACAATAAACGGTAGTCTTGACAAGGAATTATTCTTTTTTGTACTGACCCATGAGTTGGCTCATTTAATCGCTAGAGAAAAATACGGTCCAATGATTGCTCCCCATGGTAACGAATGGAAAAGCGAGTACAGAACAATGCTGCACGAAAGTTTAGCTGCCTACTCAGAGAACCTACAACCTCTATTGGTACGGTTTGCAAAATCACCGAAAGCCAACTTTATGGCAAGTTCGGAAATGGTCGATTATTTCTTGAAAGACCAACTCAAAAATGAAGAGTTTTTCTTGAAAGACTTAGATATAAACCATAATTTTATATTTAGAAATCAAAAATACTGCGTGATTAAAAGACGCAAAAAAAACTATCTTTGTAAAAATCTAACCAACGGAAAAGAATATATTTTCCAACCTTTGGCTAGTGTACAGAAAATATAATGAATATGATGGATCCCAACAGATATTGTGTAATCATGGCAGGTGGAGTCGGCAGCAGATTTTGGCCGATGAGTACGAAGAAGTTCCCAAAACAATTTCAGGACATACTAGGAGTAGGTAGAACCATGATTCAACAAACCTATGATAGGATTTCGCAAATCGTATTGCGAGAGAACATCTTTGTAATCACCAATGCTGAATATACCGATTTAACTCACGAACAGCTTCCGGATATTCCAGCTCAGAATATCGTAGGCGAACCGATGGTCAAAAACACCTCTGCTTGTAATTTATATATGGTGAAAAAAATTCATCAAATTAATCCCAATGCACAGATTGTAGTTCTGCCATCGGATCATCTTATCCTGAAGGAGCAAGTTTTTTTGGACAAAATAGACCTTGCATTCCGTTTGGTTGCAGAAAAAGACTACCTCATTACACTCGGCATTACCCCAACAAGGCCAGATACTGGCTATGGCTACATACAGTTTATGGAAAAAAAGGGTGAAGACCATTTTAAAGTAAAAACCTTTACAGAAAAACCAAATTTAGAATTTGCCAAAACCTTTATAGAAAGTGGCGACTTCTTGTGGAATGCGGGTATTTTTATCTGGAATACACAGTCCATCCTTCGTTCATTTGAAGAGTTTTTACCGGAAATGGTTCAGGAATTTGACCACTGCGAATACAATACCGAAGGCGAAATAAAATGTATTGAGGCTATTTATCCTAAAGTGGAAAAAATATCTATTGACAATGGTATCTTGGAAAAAGCAAAAAATGTATTTGTTATTCCTGCAGATTTGGGTTGGAGCGATTTAGGTACATGGACTTCTGTGTATGAAAACGCTAAAAAGGACAAAGAGCACAATACCATCAATTCTAAATATGTACAAACCTACAATGCCAAGGGAAACATCATTAGAGTAAAAAATAAAAATAAAGCCCTAATTATAGATGGTCTCAAAAATTATATTGTGGTGGATACCGATAAGGCTCTGTTGATTTGCCCCAAAGAACATGATCAAATCATAAAAGACTATGTAACCGAACTTAGAACCTTGAAGAAAGGTGAGAAATTTATGTAATCCACATGAAAAGTTTAATTTTTTGTTTTCTATTTTCTATGTCCTTTTATTTTGTAAAAGCGCAGGAAAAGAAAAATTTCGACCATACTTATACGATTTTTAAACACCTTCAACCCAATGAAAAATGGGATTATTGGGCTACTTATTTTTTTGATGGCGACCAACACCATCAGCTAAAACAATACGGAGGCAAAAAAAACAAAGAAATATCCGATACGGGCTTTCTCCATTCGCCAATTGATCATTCTTATTTTTATATCGTTGTCGAAAAAGCAGGGAAAAAGCAAATTATCACAGACGCCGAAGGTCTAAAAAAATTCATCGGCGCTATTGACAATGTATATGAAGCGACGGCACTTGCATTACTTAAAGGATATTTTATAGATGAAGAATACCAAAGTATCGCAGGTAGCTATAGTGAAGATAAAGAAAATTATTTCTTGGATCTTGGACTGGTTACTTCAGAAAATTGTCCGTTTGCAAAGACCAACTATCATGTAACGATGGATAAAAAATCTGGTTTAATTCTAAATGCCAAAGCTGGGCAAGTCTATTTTGAAAAATACAGGAAAGAATGCAAAAACAATCCTCACCAGCAATATAAACTCAATATAAAAAAGCCATCAAACTAAAGATGGCTTTTATTCTATTTGTAAAATCGTGTATAAGCGGTTGTTCAAGCGGTAAGAATCCCCAACTTTTTTACCCATCATCGCTTGTGCCAATGGTGCATCGGGAGAAATACAATATATTTTCATTTGATCAAAAATTATTTCTCCTAAGGAAGCACAAAGAAAAAAGCAACCACTATCCGTAGTAACAACAGCGCCTTTTTCAACTTTATCTGTCGATTTTTTTGGTGTCTGTAGCAGCGTTTGTTCTTGTTTTACAATTTCACTCAACTGCCATTGAAGTTGATTAATTTCCTGCTGAAGCATCTCCCTACCCGTTTCGTATTTATCGCCCATAGAGCTTTTGGTATCGTTGTTGGATGCTCTCATATCCTCAATCAGGGATATTAATTTCAATTTCTTTTCCAAGAGAAGCGCTTCAACAGCAATCCCTAATTTTTCTTTATCCATTTATATTTTCTTAGGACAGTATCTGTGCCGTATGGTTTTTGGTTTCTACCTTATCAATTACTTCGGTACAAATTCCATTTTCATCAAAAATAAAAGTGGTTCTTACAATACCCATAAATTCTTTTCCCATGAACTTTTTCAGTTGCCAAACGCCAAACATATTGCATATTTCTTGGCTTTCATCGGCAATTAAATCATACGGAAATGAAAATTTCTCTTGAAATTTCTTTTGGTTTTTTACCGGATCGGCACTGATGCCCAGAATTTCAAAACCTGCACTTTTCAAAGCAGCGTAGTTCTCGCTTAAGTTACAAGCTTCGGCAGTGCATCCAGGGGTATTGGCTTTGGGATAAAAAAACACCACCAATTTTTTCCCATTAAATGATTCAGATTTCACCTCTTTGCCGTCATGGTTTACCCCAACAAAAGAAGGCAAACGGTCGCCAATTTTTAACATAATATTCTTTTTTCAAAGTTAATTATTTTTAAGTTAAATAAGATTGGGAAAGATTGGTATTTTTGCAAAAAACGATGATGTTATGACAAAAAAGGAAAGAGCACAAATCATAATGACCGAGTTAGAGAAATGCTTCCCAGAAGTTGAAATACCTTTGGACCATAGTTCACCCTACGAACTCCTAGTTGCCGTTGCGCTTTCTGCACAAACTACCGATAAAAAAGTAAACGAAGTTACCCCAGCTCTTTTTAAAGTAGCCAATACGCCGGAGAAAATGGCTGCATTGGAGGTCTCAGAAATCAAAGAACTCATCAAAGAAATAGGACTGTCCAATACCAAAGCCAAAAATCTGAAACTTATGGCGCAACAATTGGTGGAAAGGCATCAATCCGAAGTTCCGAACAATTACAACGATTTGGAAAATCTCGCTGGTGTAGGGCACAAAACCGCCAGCGTAGTAATGAGCCAAGCATTTGGCATTCCTGCTTTCCCCGTGGACACCCACATCCATCGACTTTTAACCCAATGGAAAATTACCTCCGGGAAAAATGTTGCAGAAACAGAAAAAGATGCAAAAAAGATATTCCCAAAAAATAAATGGAATAAACTACACATTCAAATTATTTTGTATGGTAGAGCGTATTCCCCAGCACGAGGAAAAGGCAAAGACTACCTTACCCCACTATTGTTCGGATGATTTTTTGTGCAAACGAAGCAGATGATACACCTGAACAAAACAAATGATAAAATTGGGAATTATAACTGGCCAATACATTGCGGACCAATTCCCTTCCCCCTTTAGTATGCCATAAAGTACAAATAAAGAACAGCCGATAAAATTAATAATCCGGATTTTTTTTACTTCTTTCACTATAAAGCTCAAAACAACAAACAAAGACGCTCCATAGCCTACAAAATCTGATATTTCCGATCCCATTTTGAAATTTTTAATGAGCAAACCTACAATAATTTGTTTGAATTTTAAAATTTTCTTCCTGATTTACAATGAGATAAAATCCTGCACCCATCTTTATTCAATCGGACAAAAAGTCAGTTAATAATTTTGGTAAAGAATTTGTAACTTTGAGGGAATAGAGGGCAATCCTTTAAAATCAATCAAGTAACAAAATTATGGATTATACATTTTCAGATGGTTTGGATAAAGTTTTCAAACAAAGCAAAAACGAGGCAAAGCGATTGCGATCTGAGTTCCTGAATACCGAGCATTTACTGTTGGGCATTATAGAAACCGAGAACTCCGCAAAAGATATCTTAGTAAATCTTCACGCTGATTTGTCCCAAATCCGCAGGAAAATTGAAATGATGAATGCACACAATTCCCAGCTTACCACTGGTACTGTTGCCAATATTTCTTTTACCAAAATGGCAGATCAAGCAATTAAAAGAGCAGAATTGGAAAGAAGACAATACCAAGGAAGCGAAATCAATACGGTACATTTACTGTTGGGTATTCTTTACAAACAAGAAGATCCTGTAACCAATATTTTGGGCGCTTATGACATCGATTATACAAAAGCATCTCAAGAATTTCAAATTATGTTGAAAAATTTAGGACAAGGACCTAAGATGAGTGCTTATGACGATGACGACGAAAGAGATGAATACGGACAAATGCGAAAACCTATGGGAACAGTATCTTCAGGGAAAAGCAAAACTCCTACTTTGGATAATTTCGGTAGAGACCTTACTTCTTTGGCTAGAGACGGAAAATTAGATCCTGTCATTGGACGAGAAAAAGAAATTGAAAGAGTCTCACAAATTCTCTCCAGAAGAAAGAAAAACAATCCTTTGCTTATCGGGGAACCGGGTGTTGGTAAATCGGCCATCGCGGAAGGTTTGGCATTAAGAATTCAACAAAAGAAAGTTTCCCGTGTATTATACAACAAAAGGGTTATTACATTGGATTTGGCAAGTTTGGTTGCTGGCACTAAATACAGAGGCCAATTTGAGGAAAGAATGAAAGCCATCATGACGGAGTTAGAAAAAAACAAAGATGTCATTCTTTTCATTGATGAGCTTCACACCATCGTAGGAGCAGGAAGTTCTACGGGTAGTTTGGATGCATCCAACATGTTCAAACCAGCATTGGCAAGAGGAGAAGTGCAATGTATTGGCGCCACTACTCTGGACGAATACAGACAATATATAGAAAAAGATGGCGCTTTGGAAAGAAGATTTCAAAAAGTAATGGTCGAACCTACTTCCATTGCCGAAACCATCCTTATCCTTAACCAAATCAAAGATAAGTACGAAGATCACCACAATGTAATCTATACCCCAGAAGCCATCAATGCTTGCGTTAATCTCACCGCTCGATACATAACCGATCGATTCCTGCCAGACAAAGCTATTGATGCATTAGACGAAGCCGGATCTAGGGTGTACATTAAAAATATGAAGGTGCCTTCCACCATCATTGAAAATGAAAAGCAAATTGAAGAAATAATTCATCAAAAAGAAGATGCCGTTAAAAGACAAGATTATCTTGAGGCTAGAAAACTGAAAGACGAGGAAGAAAGACTCAAAAGAGAGTTGGCGGTAGCACAAGAAGAATGGGACAAAGAAGTAAAAGAGAAAAAAGAAACCGTTACCGAGGAAAATGTGGCTGAAGTAGTCTCTATGATGAGTGGCGTACCTGTTACCAAAGTAGGTAAGAATGAGTTGGACAAACTAGCACAAATGGACAACAAACTCAACGGAAAAGTGATAGGACAGGAAGATGCTGTAAAAAAAGTGGTAAAAGCCATCCAAAGAAACAGGGCTGGACTGAAAGATCCCAACCACCCAATTGGTACATTCATATTCTTGGGAACTACCGGCGTGGGTAAAACAGAATTGGCCAAAGTAATGGCGAAAGAATTATTCGATTCCGACGATGCCCTCATCAGAATAGACATGAGCGAATACATGGAAAAATTTGCCGTGTCTCGATTGGTGGGTGCGCCTCCGGGATATGTGGGCTACGAAGAAGGTGGGCAACTAACCGAAGCTGTGAGAAGAAAACCTTATTCCGTGGTACTTTTAGATGAAATAGAAAAAGCACACCCTGATGTTTTTAATATCTTATTGCAAATACTAGACGAAGGGCATGTAACCGATTCTTTGGGAAGAAAAATAGATTTTAGAAATACAATCATTATTCTTACTTCAAATATTGGTACTCGAGACCTTAAAGATTTTGGTGATGGTGTAGGATTTGGTACCTCAGCAAAAAAATCGACCACCGATGCCAGAGCCAGAAGCACTATAGAAAATGCTTTGAAAAAAGCCTTTGCTCCAGAGTTTTTAAATAGAATAGATGATATTATTATTTTCAATTCTTTGGCTCAGGAAGACATCAAAAAGATTATCGATTTGGAATTATCCAAACTATACCAAAGATTAGAAAACCTTGGCTATCATGTAGCCCTAACCGAAGAGGCAAAAGACTTTATCGTATCCAAAGGTTGGGACAAAGATTTTGGAGCAAGACCTCTGAAGAGAGCCATCCAGAAATACATTGAGGATTTATTGGCCGATATGCTTGTCAATAAACAAATTACAGAAGGCGAAACCCTTACTCTAGGCTTAAATGAAGCAAAAGATGGACTAGAGAAAAAAACTGAAAAAACTGAAAAAGCATAATTAGGACAATTTAATCTCATCAAAATAATCCTTACCTTTGCCACTTCAAAATTTAACTTAATTAATATAAATTCAATACACTATGTATCCACAAGAACTTGTTTTGCCTATGAAGGCCGAACTTACAGATAAAGGTTTCCAAGACCTAACCACTGCCGAGGCAGTAAATCAAGCAATGAAACAACCAGGAACCACTTTGGTCATGATAAATTCCGTGTGCGGTTGTGCGGCTGGTGCTGCTAGACCTGGAGTAGTAATGTCTTTAACTGGAGAAAAAAAACCAAACAATTTATTGACGGTATTTGCTGGTTTCGATACTGATGCTGTGGCTGAAGCTAGAAAATATATGGCTCCATTCCCGCCAAGCTCTCCAAGTATTGCCCTTTTTAAAGATGGCGAATTGGTACACATGCTGGAAAGACACCACATCGAAGGAAATCCTGCAGAAGCCATTGCTGCAAATCTTTATGCCGCCTTCGACGAATATTGTTAAAACGAACTTACCTTATAAAAACCGCAAGTAAATTTGCGGTTTTATTTATTTTATTCCTATGGAAAATGACATTTTACTTCACTTGAAAGAAATTCAAAACAGAATAAACAAAGCCTGCGAAAAGGCAGGTAGAAAAGCCGAAGAAGTGCAATTATTATTGGCAACGAAAACCGTTTCTTCTGAAAGAATTAAAATTGCTTTAGCCGCAGGGTACCGTCTGATTGCCGAAAATAAAATTCAAGAATTAAAGGAAAAATTCGAAGATTTACAGAGCAGCACTCATACTTCCCATTTCATAGGCCATCTTCAAACCAATAAAATAAAAGAAATTTTAAAATACCAAGTTTCTTGTGTACAATCTGTCGATCGCTTGGACTTAGCAGAAAAACTTCAAAAAAAATTGGAATCCGAAAACAAAACAATGGATATTTTAATTCAGGTGAATACTTCTAATGAAGCATCAAAATTTGGCGTAGCCCCAGAAAATACCCTTGCTTTGGTGCAGGAAATCGCTAAACTGGACAGAGTTCGCATTCAAGGATTGATGACCATTGGCTTATTTTCCGACGACGAATCCAAAGTGAGGCCTTGTTTTCAGTTGCTGAAAAAAATTCAGCAAGACATTGTACAGGCCAACATTCCTCATGTAAATATGAGAGAACTGTCCATGGGAATGAGTGGTGATTTGGAAATAGCCATTGAAGAAGGTGCAACAATCATTCGGGTAGGAACGGCAATTTTCGGAAAAAGAATCTACCCAGATTCTTATTATTGGAATGAAAATATTGTATAACTCCACTGAAGACACTCATTATAATCAACTGATTTTCATTATTTTAAAAAATAACCATAGTTACAGAAAAAAGACTACTTTAGAGCAGAAAAAAAGAACTAATTTATTATGAATTTTGAAGAAATGATGAGACCCGAATCTCAGATGATGTCTTTAGGATATCAACCTCAACTATCAGAAGGCGCTATAAAATGTCCCATCTTCCAGACCTCCACTTTTGTTTTTCATAATGCTGAAGAAGGTAAAGCATTTTTTGAACTTGCCTATGGACTAAGAGAATCTAACCCCAACGAAGAAATGGGACTTATTTACTCCCGTCTCAACAATCCTAATTTAGAAATCGTAGAAAACCGACTAGCCGTTTGGGATAAAGCAGATGATTGTGCTACATTTATTTCTGGAATGGCCGCCATTTCTACTGTCCTTTTAGAATTCTTAAAACCTGGAGATTTATTGGTGTACAGCGAGCCTTTGTATGGTGGCACCGAGCATTATATCACCTCTTATCTCCCATCGATTGGGGTAGATATATTGGCCTTTAGACCTGGCGAGGAATTAAATTCTCTACAAGAAAAAATTAAAAACACCGGAAAAGCAGATCGTTTGGCCATGATCTATATAGAAACTCCTGCCAATCCTACCAATGTATTAATTGACATTGAAGCTTGTAGAAAAGTAGCCGACAGTTTCCAGAACGAAAGAAAAGTAATCTTGGCGGTGGACAATACCTATATGGGTCCCATTTGGCAACATCCACTACAACACGGCGCCGACCTTTCCATCTACTCAGCCACCAAATATATTGGAGGACATTCTGACCTGATTGCAGGTGCTATTTGCGGAAACAAAGAAATGATACAGAGAATAAAAGTGCAAAGAACTTTCTTAGGCAATATGCTCTCTCCATTTACCGCTTGGCTAATGCTTAGAAGTTTGGAAACTTTAAAAATCCGTATGGAAAGAGCCGCCAAAAATGCAGAAAAAGTAAACCAATTCTTACAAGCACATCCTAAGGTGGAAAAAACCTATTACTTAGGAAATATTGCTGAAAGAAATACTGAATACAACACTTACAAAAAGCAATATTCATCCGCAGGTGCCATGATTTCTTTCGATGTAAAAGGTGGTGAAAAAGAAGCTTTTACTTTACTCAACAACCTGAAAATGATAAAACTGGCTGTAAGCTTGGGGGGAACAGAATCCTTGGCAGAACACCCAAAAACCATGACACACTCTAGCCTACCGAAAGATTTGGCAGACCACTTACAAATTTCCGATAAATTAGTAAGATTGTCGGTAGGGATTGAACATTACGAAGACATTATTGCCGATTTGAGCCAGGCTTTGGACACCATCTGATAAATTCTAAAACATAGAGGGTGTCCGACTTTTCGTACACCCTCTTATCTATTTACCTTTTGTATAAGGAATTCGTCAATCTATTGTTTATAAATTATTTAAGTTTCTTTTCTTTATTATTTTTCTAATAAGTTTTACTGTAAAATAAATCAATAAAAACGCAAAAATAAAAAACAGAATTTGAACAATAAAAAGCTCTAAGCTAAATTTATTTAACATGATAATGAAATATTTTAACATTGATGTATTGAGTATATCGTACCAATATTTTGATAAAAAATATTGATGTTCAGTGTTCCGCATGCAGTACCAGAAGTACATCCGAATGATGTTTCTCCAGTTGACAAACTATATGGGCTTAACATTTTATTCATTAGTTGTTTTTTCAATAGTCGTTTCTTGTGATCTGTCATTATTACAGCCAGAGAATGTAAGACTAAGGAAGATTACGAATAAAAATTTAATTGTACTTTTCATATTACTTATAATTTTTGGTTCATCATTTTGCGCATCATAAGAACACGGCAAAACAAAAACAAAAAAAAACAATTACGCAAGTTTTTTAACAATTATTTTTAAAATACTTTAAAAGACATTCTATTGACTAAGTTTATCCAACAAAAATAAGAAAATATTTGCTAATTTGTTAAATGTTATTTTGGTAATTTCGGTTATATTTCCGTAGGATTAACCTTTATTTTAGGTGGATATATTTTCATTAAAAATAAAAAAAATCCTTCAAAGCAACTATCTATGAAGGATTTTTTTTGATCTGTTCCCTTGAACTACAAATCAAATGAAGCACCAATTGTAAAATTAAACTGATTGTTCAAATGATTGAACAACTTGTCATTATCATTATACTTAGCAAATGGAAATTGAATTTCGGAGAAAATACCAAAACCTTTATCAAAGAAATATCTAGCGCCAACATGTCCGCCAAAATTTCTTAATCCTAAGTCCAATCCCGGGTAAAAGTCAATATTAGACGGCAACTTCATCACCGATCCTAAGTTTGCATTAAAACGAACTTTCGCATCAAAACGATCTCCAAATTCTGGTTTAATTCCAGCAACCTCATCTACACCCAACAAATAACTCATTTGTGCACCGATGGAAAAACTTTCGCCCAAACCATAATCCAATCCAGCCAAAACACCTGTTCCTCCTTTTTGGAAATTCGCTGCCAATTGCCCTTTTACATCTCCTTTTCCCTTGTACGCTGTTGTTTGTGCTGTTGCCAAACCACACACCGCTAATGCCAAGGTAAAAATTACTTTTTTCATATATCGATTTTTTATTGTTTTTTAAAGGTCTTATGGAATCGCCAATCATTATTAGTGTTGGTTTATAAAAACCTGTTAATGGCGATTTCAAAATTTATATTTAAAAATTTCACGCTGCAAAGATAGTATTTTTTGCTAAGGCATCATTTTTTACACTCCTTCTGTTTGTAGATTCCTTAATTTTGCAATATGAAATTTGATTTGCATTCCGAATTTTCCCCCACAGGAGACCAGCCACAAGCCATAGACAAACTTACGAAAGGAATAGAAGCTGGCGAAAAGTACCAAACCTTACTTGGTGTTACCGGCTCGGGAAAAACATTTACCATTGCCAATGTAGTACAAAAAATACAAAGGCCTACCATTGTTTTGGCACACAACAAAACTTTGGCGGCGCAACTATTCATGGAGTTCAAAGAGTTTTTCCCCAACAATGCAGTTGAATATTTTGTTTCCTACTACGACTATTACCAACCCGAAGCCTACATTGCCAGCACAGGAACATATATTGAAAAGGACCTAAGCATCAATGAAGAAGTGGAGAAGCTAAGACTTTCGGCCACCGCAAGTTTGTTATCGGGCAGAAGAGATGTACTCATTGTAGCTTCGGTATCTTGCATCTATGGTATTGGTAATCCTACAGAATTTCATAAGTCACTCATCACCATAGCAAAAGGAGAAAGCATGACGAGAACCGCATTTCTACATGCGTTGGTCAATGCTTTATATGCCAGAACACTAAATGAATTTCAACACGGTACATTTAGGGTAAAAGGTGATGTGATTGATGTTTTCCCAGCCTATGCAGACAATGCCATAAGAGTACAGTTTTTTGGGAATGAAATCGAAAAAATACAAACCTTTGATCCTGTTTCCGGCAATGTGGAAGAGAATTTTGATACGATACAAATCTACCCCGCCAATTTATTTGTGACCACAAAGGAAACCATGAACAATGCCATAAGAGAAATACAAGACGATTTGGTAAAACAAGTGGACTTCTTCAGCCAAACCGAAAGACCTTTAGAAGCCAAAAGACTACAAGAAAGAACCGAACTTGACTTGGAAATGATTAAGGAATTGGGCTACTGTAGCGGTATCGAAAATTATTCCCGATATATGGACGGCAGAGAACCCGGGACAAGACCTTTCTGTTTGTTGGATTATTTCCCAAAAGATTTTCTGATGGTTATTGATGAGAGCCATGTAACCATTCCGCAAGTACATGCCATGTACGGAGGCGATAGAAGCAGAAAAGAGTCTTTAGTCGAATTCGGATTCCGATTGCCGGCCGCCATGGACAATAGACCTTTGAAATTTCATGAATTCGAAGAAATGCAAAACCAAGTGATCTATGTCTCTGCCACACCTGCGGATTATGAATTGGAAAAAACCAATGGCGAATATGTAGAACAAATTATCCGTCCCACAGGGCTTTTGGATCCCGTTATTGAAGTTAGACCTTCACTTAACCAAATTGATGATTTAATAGAAGAAATACAAAAAAGAGCAGAAGCAGATGAACGGGTTTTGGTAACCACACTGACAAAAAAAATGGCGGAAGAGCTCAGCAAATATTTCACCAAATTCGGAATCCGTTGTCGATACATACACTCTGATGTAGAAACTTTGGAAAGAATTCAAATCATGCAAGATTTAAGACTTGGCTTATTTGATGTACTCATCGGGGTGAATCTTTTAAGGGAAGGCTTGGACTTACCAGAAGTTTCATTGGTAGCCATTTTGGACGCCGACAAAGAAGGCATGCTCCGTTCCAGAAGATCGATGATACAAACGGTGGGAAGAGCTGCAAGAAACATCAATGGTAAAGCCATAATGTATGCCGATAAAATGACCAAAAGCATGCAAGCAACCTTGGATGAAACCGCCTACAGAAGAGAAAAACAACAACACTATAACGAAGCAAATGGCAAAACGCCACAACCTTTAAACAAAAAAATCTCTGAAAACCTCGTAGGTAGATCCAAAGATTTCCCAGATGCCAAATACACACAGAAGGAAATTCTACAAAAAGTGGCCGAAGACAAGCAAAGCTACAGCAGTGTAGAAATAGATGAGCTAATCGCACAAAAACAAAAAGAAATGGAAGCTGCAGCCAAAAATCTTGACTTTATAAAAGCAGCACAATTGCGTGACGAAATCAAGGCATTAAAAGACTAGGAAATATTATACTTGGAAAAAATTGAAACTTTATTAAACTCCTAATGCGCTCTAAAGCAAAAAATACCAAACAAATTTTCCTTCAACAGAGCCACACTCATTAAAACTATGCTTTGCATGTTAATATTCAAACATAAAAAAACCGCAATGTCCTGATCGACAATGCAGTTTGAAATAAATCTAATAAAAAGTAAAAATGAAAGGCGACAAAGATATAATTATTTTTCACACAATACAAGTGAAATATCATATTTCTTTAAACTAAATCACCAAAACCACACAACACACACAATATCAAACACTAACAATTCGCACTCCATATTAAACACAATAAAAAACATTAGAAAGCGACAGCGTCCTTGTTTTTTTTAAAGTTTTTCTTACATTCGCTTTATGTTTATTAAAGATTATATTTCTAAAGATTATCCAATTTTCAGTTTCAGCGATACCATCGAAGAAGCTTATGAAACCGCAAAAGATTTCGGGCACACCCATATATTCATCAAGAAAAAAGGCTATTATGCTGGTGCATTGAGCATCTCTTTCCTTGAAGATGCGGCAGAAGGTAATTTGGGAAGCTTGGAAATGCATTTTGAAAAATTTGCCATCTTGGCCGATGGAAATCTTTTGGACACAGTAAAATTGTTTCATATCTTCAATTCCAACATTGTTCCTGTTATTGGGAAAACCGAAAAATACCTTGGCTACATCTCTAGTGATGATGTGTTTTCTGAGTTTGCAAAATTCCCTCTATTCTCCGAAAACGGAGCCGTACTTACCATACAAACTCCTGCTAAAACCTATTCAATAACCGAGATTTCTAACATTGTAGAATCCAATAATGCAAAAATATATGGATGCTATATTAGCCAAGTAAATGAAGATAATTTTTGGATTACTCTAAAGATTTCCAGCGATAACCTTAGCTCCATTGACGAAACCTTCGACCGATACGGTTATTCCGTTATTCACAAACACTACGATGATGCCAGAGACGAAATGATGAAGGATCGTTTTGGATTTTTTCAAAAATATTTAGAGTTTTAAATAATGAAAGCAGCCATCTACACACAAAAAACCGATTTAGATACCTTTTTGTATCTCTCAAAATTCATATCGGAACTCGACAAAAGAAAGGTTGAAGTATGCCTCCATCAAGGTATGGCACAAGCGCTACAATTCTCTAAAAATTTCGACACCTTTACTTGTAAAGAAGACCTTAAAAATAAAGAAATTGAACTGTTTTTCACCTTTGGTGGCGATGGAACCATTGTAAGTTCTCTACTATTTATTGAAGACTTGGAAATCCCAATTGTGGGCGTAAACACCGGCCGATTGGGATTTTTATCCAGTTTTACTAAGGAAGAAGCATTCAATTTATTGGACGATATCCTAAAGGGAAATACCCACATCAGCAATCGATCGGTAATCGAGGTTATTAGCCCAAAAAAAGAAGGCCTTTTCCCGTATGCACTAAACGATGTTACTATTTCCAGAACAGAAACTACCTCCATGATAACAATAGATTCCTACATCGATGGTGAGTTTCTGAATGTTTTTTGGGGCGACGGATTAATTATCTCTACTCCCACTGGCTCCACCGCTTACTCACTTAGTTGTGGTGGTCCTATTATTTCGCCCAACAACAACAACTTTGCCATCACCCCAATTGCACCACACAACTTAAATGTTCGCCCTTTAATAGTGAACGACGATGTTACTGTGAAACTAAACATACAAAGTAGGGCGAAGCAATTTTCTCTATCCCTGGATTCTCGGCTCATTCATTTTGACATTGAGGAAGAAGTTGTCCTGAAAAAAGCTTCATTTCAACTCTTACTTCTTCACCCAAAAGACATCAGTTTTTATGAAACTATACGACAAAAACTACTTTGGGGAAAAGATAAAAGAAATTAATCATCACTTCGAATTTAATTTTTTGAATGTAAAATAAAGACTTTTCTATATTCCATTTAAATTCGTATTTTTACCCGATAAAAAAATAAATCTAATAAAAAAACAAATAAATTAAGAATTATGAGCAAAATGTTTCCGGCAGGTGTTGCCACAGGACAAATGGTTACGGATATTTTTCAGTATGCAAAAGAAAATAAATTCGCCCTTCCGGCAGTGAATGTAATTGGATCCAGCAATGTGAACGCCACAATGGAAACTGCTGCCAAACTAAACGCTCCTGTAATTATTCAGTTTTCCAACGGAGGTGCAGCCTTCAACGCAGGAAAATCATTAAGCACTGAAGGTCAAAAATCGGCTATTTTAGGAGGCATAGCAGGTGCAAAACACATTCATACATTGGCAGAAGCCTACGGTGCAACTGTAATTCTACATACTGACCATTGTGCAAAAAAACTTTTGCCTTGGATTGATGGATTGATGGATGCCAACGAATTATTCTTTAAAGAAACCGGAAAATCTTTATACTCTTCTCACATGTTGGATTTGTCCGAAGAGTCTTTAGAAGAAAACATGGACATTTCTTGTGCTTACTTCGAAAGAATGGCAAAAATGGGAATGACCCTAGAAATTGAATTAGGAATAACAGGTGGCGAAGAAGATGGAGTGGACAACTCCGATGTAGATTCGTCCAAACTCTATACCCAACCCAACGAGGTGGCTTATGCCTACGAGAGATTGAAGGCTATTTCTCCTAACTTCACCATTGCTGCTGCCTTTGGAAATGTACACGGTGTGTACAAACCAGGAAATGTAAAATTAACTCCAAAAATCTTGGATAATTCTCAAAAATTTGTTCAAGAAAAATTCGGAACAGGAGAAAAACCTGTCAACTTCGTCTTCCACGGTGGATCTGGCTCTACACTAGAAGAAATTAGAGAAGCGATTGACTACGGTGTAATTAAAATGAACATTGATACTGACCTTCAATTCGCTTACAACGAAGGCGTTAGAGACTATATGATTAATAACATCGACTATCTAAGAACCCAAATCGGAAATCCTGAAGGGGAAGAAAAACCAAACAAAAAATACTACGACCCTAGAGTTTTCCTTAGAAAAGGAGAAGAAACTTTCGTAAAAAGACTGATTACAGCTTTTGAAGATTTGAACAATGTGAATACATTGAAATAATATACCTCAAAGTTCCTTAGAAGCCTAAGGAACTTTTTAACCTTTATCAACTAAAACGAAATTTGAACAATGGCATTCGATTGGTTTAAAAGAAAAACACAAAATATTACAACCTCTACTGAGGACAAAAAAGATGTTCCGAAAGGACTTTGGCATCAGACACCGTCCGGAAAAGTTGTAGAACACGAAGAACTCAAAAAGAACAACTTTGTTTCCCCAGAAGATGGCTTTCATGTGAGAATCGGAAGTAACGAATTTTTCGACATTCTTTTTGATGGCAATTATACCGAACTGGACAAAGATGTGGAAAGCGTGGATATGCTCAACTTCAAAGACACCAAAGCCTACACCGATAGGCTGAAAGAAGTATCGGCAAAGACCAAGTTGAAAGACTCTATACGCAACGCAGTAGGAAAGGTAGATGGAACCGAGATGGTGATCTCTTGTATGGATTTTGCCTTTATTGGTGGGTCTTTGGGATCGGTGATGGGCGAAAAAATTCGCAGAGCCATCGATTATTGTATGGAGAAAAAACTTCCGTACATGATTATTTGCCAGTCGGGTGGCGCTCGTATGCAAGAAGCAACCTACTCTTTGATGCAATTAGCAAAAGTACAAAGTAAATTGGCTCAGCTTTCAGAAGCAGGATTGCCTTATATCGCTTATCTTTGCGACCCTACTTTTGGAGGCATTACCGCTTCATTTGCTATGACGGCTGACATCATTATGGCAGAACCGGGTGCATTGATTGGTTTTGCAGGACCAAGAGTAATCCGAGAGACCATCGGTAAAGATTTACCTGAAGGTTTCCAAACCTCAGAATTTTTACAAGACAAAGGTTTTGTGGACTTTATTGTCAAAAGAACAGAAGCCAAAGAAGTCATTGCAAAGACGATCAATTTATTGATGAACAAATAGAAACAAAGGCTATCCTAAAATTTGGATAGCCTTCTCTTTTGCTATTCGGGTACTTAAAAAAATTTAATCCCAATCGGCTGCTACAAATTTCATTTCATTGCCTTGATCGTCTGTTAGGGTTAGAAAATGACCTTCTATTGTATAATTTTTCATTTTGGGAAGTTCAGTAATAAACTTTTCCTCCAATGCCATATTTCCTTCACAATAAGCCATTGTAACTCCGGTCACTTCTAGTTTTACCTTATGGTCTCCCTTCAATTCACCACTAACCATCATTCTATTACAACCCATGAAGGCGGAAAAGCCCTCTCCTTTGTCTGGAGTTTGGGTTAGGTTAAGTTCAGCCTGGTTCTTCATCAGAAATTCTTTGTCAAAATTCTGAAATTGCACCAACATCCATTGTCGGTTGTATTGTGGGTTATTTTTTGATTTTGCCATACAAGCTCCTAATAAAAAGAGTGAAATTATTGGTAAAAATACTTGTTTTTTAAAACTCATTTAACGCTATTTTTTATATTAATGAATACAATGGCTAAAAAATATTGACAAAACGACTAGCAAATCGCAATTTTACCAATTACAAAACTTTGGAAGTAATGGTTGCCAGAAAATTCTGCATCTCTTTTGTTCTTATTTTACATGGTAAATGTATTTATTATTTTTGAATTTATTTGCTTATTTGGACATAAGTCTGTCGGATACACTACGGATAATTAAGTTTTTTCAAATGTGGTTTGTCTATGAACATGAAGGATTGTGTCTTGTGTAAGTTTTCCTGACTTTGTCTAATTTTTTTTGCGCCATAGAAATTTTTCAAAACTCATTCTTTTTCAAAAAATAAAGAAAATTACATTTATAGCACGCTAAAAAACCAGGATATATTGTGAAAAAATGCCAAATTTATCCCGTTTTACATCTATTAATGAATGATAAATTAGTAAATTAGCCGAAATTTATTTTTTAGAAAAATGAAAAGACTATTTCTAGCACTCACATTCATGTTGAGTTTCCTGCAAATGCGTGCAGATGAAGGGATGTGGCTTATGATGCTCATCAAAAGACTAAACGGTGTCGATATGCAAAAAGAAGGTTTGCGATTGACTCCAGAAGAAATCTATTCAGTGAACAATTCTAGTATGAAGGATGCCATCGTAAGTTTCGGAGGTTTCTGTACGGGAGAAATCGTTTCGGAAAAAGGAATGATTTTCACCAATCATCACTGTGGTTATGGCGCTATTGCAGCGGCTTCAACTCCAGAAAAAAATCATTTAAAAAATGGTTTTTGGGCACAAAAGCAAAATGATGAAATCCCTGCTAAAGGATTATATGTTCGATTTTTGGTAAGAATGGACGATGCTACGCAACGCATCAATGCCAAATTGAACAATAAAATGTCTGCTGAGGAAAGAAAAAACATCATTGATGCTGAATTTAAAGCAATAGAAAAAGAAAATTCTGAAAACGGAAAATATACTGTTGTTGTTAAATCTTTCTTCAACGGAAACGAGTTTTACTACTTCGTATATCAAGATTATAATGATGTTCGACTTATAGGAACTCCACCGGCTTCTTTAGGGAAATATGGTGGCGACACTGACAACTGGGAATGGCCAAGACACACTGCAGATTTCTCTGTTTTCCGTGTGTACGGTGACGAAGCGGGTAACCCTGCAGAATATTCCCCGAAAAACACTCCTCTAAAACCGAAACATTTCTTGCCAATTTCTCTAAAAGGAATTAAAAAAGGAGATTTTACGATGATTGCTGGTTACCCTGGTACCACCAATCGTTACCTTACTTCTTTTGGTATTAAACAATTGGTAACTAAAGATTATCCGGCTTGGGTAGAAGCGTCTAAAGTAGCCATGGATGTCATGAAAAAATATATGGACAAAGATGTGGCAACTAAATTAAACTATGCGTCACAATACGCTTCTGTTGCTAATTATTGGAAAAACAGACAAGGTACCATAGATGCTGTAAACAAAAACGGAACAATTGAAGATAAGCAACAATTGGAAAGAAATTATGTTTCTTGGTCATTACAACCTGGAAACCAAGAGTACGAAGATATTTTGGACAATATCCAAATGTACTATAAGCAGGCAAGTAATAGAAATGTAGAGAGAATGTACATGAGCCAATTGCTTAGAAACGCTAAATATATTTCGGTTGCTGCACAACTAAGCTCTTTGTTCAAGTCTTATGCAGAACAAGACATGCAAGGGAGAATTGCCATGAAACCAAAAGTAATGGAAGCAGTACTAAAAGTTTATGATAAATTTAATGTAGAATTAGAAGGAGAAATGCTGAACTCTTTGGCTAACCTTTACAAAGAAAAAGTAAACAAAGATGTGGCAGCAATGCACCTTACCAACATTGATGTTAAATCCCTTTCTTTAGTCGCTCAGTCTTCTATTTTTGCTAATAAAGCATCTGCTACCAACTTCGTAAACAACCCTGATAGAATGAAATTGGATGCTGATCATTTGAGAAAATTTGCTCTTGGCGTGTTGGATGACAACAGATTACAAGGAGAAAAATTCAAATTAATTGATGAAGAATTTGCAAAAAATACCAGAATATTCATTGCTGGGCTTATGAAATCCATGCCAGAGAAAAAATTCTATCCAGATGCCAACTCTACCATGAGATTAACTTACGGAACTGTGGAAGGATTACCT
This sequence comes from Bacteroidota bacterium, assembly GCA_018266955.1. GTDB lineage: Bacteria > Bacteroidota > Bacteroidia > Flavobacteriales > Weeksellaceae > Amniculibacterium. The sequence goes on along the minus strand of JAFDZI010000011.1, from coordinate 40,122 downwards.
GTTAGGAGTGACAGAGACTACTACGGTGTAACAGATAACTACTACACTGATATGGCGGGTATGATTGCTAAATATAAAAAAGACGACGAAGAGTTTGATCTTCCACAAAAGGTAATCGACTTGTACAACGCTAAAGATTTCGGTCAATATGCCGATGCTGCAGGATATATGCCAATCAATTTCTTATCCAACAATGACATTACAGGGGGGAACTCTGGATCTCCAATCATCGATGCAGATGGAAACCTAATCGGTTTGGCTTTCGACGGAAATAGCGAAGCTTTGAGTGGAGACATCGTTTTCGAGAAAGAATGGCAAAGAACCATTAACCTCGATGTTCGTTATGCTCTTTGGATTATGGATAAATATGCAGGTGCTACCAAACTCATCAAAGAAATGAAATTGGTAAAAGACGAAAGTACTCCTAAAAATACAAAGACAAATAACAATAAAACAGGCAAAAAGAAATAAAATTCTTTTCATCTCTAATAAAAGCCATCTCTTCGTGAGATGGCTTTTTTAATCCTCAAAAAATAACGAATATTGCAAAGTGAAAAAGATGGTCTCCTTTTATCGAAAATATCGTTGCCATGTATGTTTTAGATCCCAAAGAAAATAGCTTCCCCGATCCGGAATTTTATCACCCCACAAGTGGCATTGTAGCGGTTGGTGGAGACTTATCTGTTGATAGACTACTATTAGCCTACGAAAATGGAATTTTCCCGTGGTACAACCCAGGCGAAGAAATCCTTTGGTGGTGTCCAGATCCTAGATTTGTCCTTTTCCCTTCCGAACTGAAGGTATCTAAATCCATGAAGAAAATTCTTCGTAACCAACAATTTACTTTTACAGAAAACCAATGTTTCCGACAAGTGATGGAAGCTTGTATGACGGTTACAAGAAAAGAACAAGAGAGCAGCTGGATTTCAAATGAATTGATCGACAGCTTCGAAAAATTAAACCTAATGGGCATTGCCAAAAGTATAGAAGTATGGCAAAATAGTGAATTGGTAGGTGGTTTCTATGGTTTGGTTATGGGCAAAGTTTTTTGTGGCGAAAGTATGTTTTCTAAAGTAAGCAATGCTTCTAAAGCTGGATTTATACAGTTTGTGCAAAAATACCAGCAAGAATTTTCTTTAATTGATTGTCAAAGTCACACCGAGCACTTAGAAAGTTTGGGTGCCCAAATGATTCCTAAACTTGAGTATTTAAACATTTTAAAAAACCAATAACTCGCATGAATGCTGAAAAAGAAAAATGGATTTTGCTTTTTGTATTAACTTTAATTTGGGGATCTTCCTTCATCCTCATCAAAAAATCTTTACTTTATTTTAATCCTTATCAGGTGGGGGCATTACGCGTTTTGATTGCCTCACTTATGCTTTTGCCTTATGCACTGCTCAACATCAAAAAACTTCCGAAAAATAAAATAAAGTGGGTCGTTTTATCGGCTCTTATTGGTAATTTTTTTCCCATGTTCTTGTTTCCTTTGGCCGAAACACAAATAAGCAGCAGCATTGCAGGAATCATCAACTCTATGATGCCCATTTTTATAATATTTCTTACCTTAATATTTTGGCGAAAAGAAACCACCCATAGGCAAGTACTGGGTGTTTGCATTAGCTTTGTAGGTGCCATCATTCTTACTTTGGGCAACGGTAGTTTGGGTGAAATAAAGTGGTTTCCTATTGGTCTCCTTCTTTTAGCCACCCTATTGTATGCCATTAATTCCATTACCGTAAAAAAGAAACTCTCCCACATGGAACCCAAGCTATTATCGGCTTTTGTTTTCGGGTTTGCTTTGTTTTTTCCTTCTTTACTGTCATTGGTTTTCTCTGGTTTTTTTCAAGGATTAGAAATGAATTCCCATTTACTAAGTGGTTTGGGCTTCGTTGCTCTATTGGCTATTTTTGGAACCGGATTGGCCATGATGCTCAACTATAGACTGCTGCATATTTCCAATGCTATTTTTGCATCCACAGTTACACTTCTTATGCCCATTGTAGCGGTAATTTGGGGTGTTTTGGATGGAGAAACCCTCAGTCTAGTACAATCTTTAGGAGCCATCATTATCATCGGTGGGTTAATTTTTCTAAGAACCCAGCCCAAGGCAAAATAAAAACCGGGAAAATTCCCGGTTTAAAAAAATCAAATTGATATGCAAAATTTGGATATCCTTAGGGTTGTACAACCAAAGCTATGGGTAACTTTGATAGGACTTTTATTAGGAAAGTAATTTTTTTACCATTTCAGAAATAGCTTTCCCGTCGGATTGTCCGGCAAGTGTTTTGGACGCTACTCCCATTACTTTTCCTATTTCTTTTAATGAACTTGCCCCTACTTCAGCAATTATTTTTTCAATTGCTGCTTGTAGCTCATCTGTACTTAATTGGGCCGGTAAGAATTGTTCAATCACTTTTGATTGTGCCATTTCTACCTCCGCAAGATCCGCTCTATTTTGAGCCATAAATTGCTCATAAGAATCTTTTCTTTGCTTAATCATTCTTTGTACAATGGCAATTTCTTGTTCTGTTGTAACCTCTGCTCCTCTGGCTTCGGTTTTCAACAACAAAATTTGAGATTTTACAGCGCGCAAAGCATCCAAAGCTGTTTTGTCTTTGGCTTTCATTGCTGTCTTTATTGCATCGTTTATGGTATTTTCTAAACTCATATTTTTCTTATTTCCGATTTTATTCTCAAAAGCTAAAGGCGTTTGACTAATCTACATTCTTATTCAAAAACTTATTTTCTCTTATTTCTATCCTACCCTTTTCATTTTCGGAAACATAAGAATTTATCTGCTGTTCAGAAGAATTAAAGCCTTCGATTTGGATATTTTTTCTTTTAAACGCAGGTACCGTTTCAAATAGGTTTTCGTTTTCTATCGACTGATATCTTGAATTAAATTCTTTCAGTTTATTCCTTCTCTCTTGGATTTTTTGGTCTTGCGCTACTGACTTTTCAAAGAATGTAAACTCTCCTACGGATTGCACTTCCACCTCAGGTACCGTTTCCGTTTGGGTTTCTATTAATTCTTGTGCTTCTGCAACGGGAATATTCATTTTCTCTTCTGTTCTTACCTGAAATTCCGAAACTGGCTCCACCATAGGTTCTGTTTGATCAAAATGATATTCTACAGACTTGCTCTCCAATGGAAATGCATTTTTGGCTTCTGTACTCTGTTCCACGGTTTTTTCGGTTTCGAAGGTAAAAGATTGACTTTCCCAAGGATCGGTCTTATCATTATAAGAAAAAAGATCGACTTCTTCGTTATGATGGTCAAATCCTTGAAAACCAGTTTCTGTTTCCTTTACCATAACCTCCTCAGCAAAGAAAGATTCTGCAACTGAAGGTTGTGCACTAGAAGTAGGATAGTTGTTGTTGGATTGAGGAACATCATCTTCTAATTTAAATACACTTTTGGCATTAAGCACTTCTGTTTCAGTAGAATTTTCAAACCTTTCATCTCTGGATTTGAATGGGGATTCCTTTCGTTCCAATGAATCGTTTAGCGTATATTTTATTTTTTCAGTTGGCCCTGTAAATTTATTATCGTCTTTAGAAAAACCAGTGGCAATAACCAATACCGAGATGGCATCGCCCAATTCCTCGTCTGTACCTACACCAAAAATAATATCGGCTGTATTTCCGGCTTCTCTTTGGATATGGTCATTGATGATTCCTATCTCGTCCATGGTAGCCTCCTCGTTTCCGCTACGGATAAGCAAGAGTACATTTTTGGCACCCGTAATTTTGTTGTCGTTTAACAATGGGGAATCCAATGCTTTTCTTACGGCTTCTTCTGCTTTGTTTTCCCCCGTGGCAATCCCTGTGGACATGAGTGCCGTTCCCGAATTTTGGAGTACCGACTTAGCATCTCTAAAGTCGATATTAACATCGAAATAACCGGTAATTACTTCTGCCATGCCTTTTGCTGCATTGGTAAGTACTTCATCGGCTTTAGAAAACCCTTGTTTAAACCCAAGATTACCGAATTGTTGTCTCAGTTTATCATTGTTGATGACAATAAGCGAATCAACACTATTTCTAAGTTTTTCTAAACCTAATTCTGCTTGGTCTAATCTTCTTTTTCCTTCAAAACTAAAAGGGACCGTAACGATACCTACGGTAAGAATTCCCATTTCTTTAGCAATTTTAGCAATGACAGGAGCGGCACCTGTACCAGTACCACCACCCATTCCGGCGGTTATAAAGACCATTTTGGTACTTTGTCCCAATACGGATTTTATTTCTTCCATACTTTCAATGGCTGATTTTTCGCCAATTTCTGGGTCTGCGCCAGCGCCTAATCCTTCAGTTATAGATACGCCCAGCTGAACTTTGTTGCTCACCGGGTTGTTGTCTAATGTTTGAGCATCGGTATTACAAATTACGAAATCTACACCATAGATGCCTTTTTCGTACATGTGTTTCAGGGCATTGTTTCCGCCGCCACCTACGCCGATAACTTTTATGATTGATGAATTCCCTTTGCTCATATCAAAAGTGAATCCTGTTGAATTTCCTTCCATAAGGTTTTGATTTTTTTAGTTGTACAATTTTATAAAAATTTCCTAGAAAATGCCCATTAATCTTCAACTTCTTCGAAGAATTTTTTTACTTTTCTTAATATTTTTTCTCCAATGGTTTCTTTTACCGGTTGCGTTTGTACCACCCTTGGCTCTACCAAGGTTTCTGCCTCTACTCCTTGTCCTTGTGTCTCAGATAATTTTACTTCAGGAACTGAAATATTATCTTGACTTACAGGTTCAGTGATTGTTTCCGTAGCGCTTGCCATTGGTTTTTTTTCTCTGATTTTTAAACTTTCCATCAAAAGACCGATGGCTGTGGCAAATTCTGGTCCTTTGAGGCTTTGGTTTTTGTCATTGCTAATATATTCGTTGGCAAATCCCAATCGACTATCGAAACCAGTAAGATAATTGGTTAGTTGGCGCATGTGCTTTAAATTGGACCCTCCTCCAGTGAGTACAATCCCTGCAATGAGTTTCTTTTTTTGTTCATGAGCACCATAGGCTTTAAATTCAGTATTAACCAATTGCAATATTTCTTCTACCCTTGCATTGATGATTTGAGCCAAAACTTTTAGCGATATTTCTTTGTCGGGGCGGCTATGCAATCCTGGGATGGTTACAAAGGTGCTTTCTTTTTCCATTTCTGGTAGTGCAGATCCAAAATTAACTTTCAATTTTTCCGCATGATCAGCAATAATGGAACAACCTTCCTTAATGTCTTCAGTTATAATTCCGCCTCCATAAGGGATGACGCAGGTATGCCGAATAATATTGTCCTTGAAGATGGCAATATCTGTGGTTCCGCCTCCTATATCCACAATAGCAACTCCGGCTTCTTTTTCTTCTTTGGTTAATACCGCTTCAGAAGATGCTAACGGCTCCAAAGTTAAAGATTCCATTTCCAATCCTGCTTCGGTAACACATTTCACAATGTTTTTTATGCTGGTCATTTGGCCGACCACCACATGAAATTTTGCCTCTAACCTAGAGCCATACATCCCGATGGGATCATGAATTTCTCCTTGGGAATCTACTTTATATTCCTGAGGAAGAACATGGATGATTTCTTCACCAGGTAGCATTACCAGTTTTTTTACCTGTTCTTTTAGTTCCTCAATATCATTTTCAGATATATAAGTTTCCGGATTTTTTCGCATGATGTAATCCGAATGTTGTAAAGAACGGATATGCTTCCCGGCAATACCTACCGTTACTTTTTTAATTTCGACTCCGGCGCTTTTTTCGGCTTTTTCCACTGCCGATCGAATGGAGGTAATAGTTTGGGCTACATTATTTACAATTCCTTTATTAACGCCTAAACTTATGGCTTTACCCGCACCTAGAACCTCTATATTCCCTTGAGAGTTTCTTTTGCCCACAATGGCAACTATTTTGGTAGTCCCAATGTCCAATCCTACTGAATACGCTTGATTTCCCATTTTATAATAACAATTTGATTTTTTTTACTTTATTCGCTGTTTTACTTATTTACAATGTTTCTTTTTTCTGTTGTGTTGTTTGTTTTGTCGCAGTTGATATGGTGTTTTTAATTATTTTAAGTTCCGTTAATTTGTCAAATTCTTTTTTACTTAAATTCAAAATACTATCGTTTTCTTTAAAATTCGGATTGAGGCTAGCCACAATCTGGTTGTTGTATTTGACAGATATTTTAGTGTATTTTGCAGGATCTTGGTACACCAAAAATTTCTCGACAAAAGTTTTAAATCCTTTTACTTTGAAATCTATATTTTGCAAATCACCGATTTCTACTTTAAAATTCCCTTCGCTGGTTAGTAAATTGTAGTTGTTGCCTACTTTGGATATGCCAATAAAGTACTTTCGGCTAAACTCGTCGGCATCTATTTTTTTTACTAATTCGCCCAAGGCTTTATAATCGCTTTTAGGAACATTTCCCACCACCAACATACAAGGATGAGAGTAATTCTTTGAAATAGGGAACTCATTTCCCTTTTCATCAACATAAAATTCTTCTTCTCCTTTATGCAAACGGAACAAAGGCACCTTCTGTTTGATGTCCACATGCAAAACACCGTTCAGACCCAAATATACATTGGCACTATCCACAGCCGATAGAAGGTTTAATTTTTGCTCCAAACTTGGGACATCTACCGTACCTACTTTTTGGCTTGGATTGCTTTTTTCAACTATTTGTTGAATTTCTTTTTCATCAATAAAATAGACTGGCGATTGTTTTAGATTAACAGCAATATTATCCAATGGTTTCTGGGCAAATCTTTTTAAAGAAAAGCTCAACAGAAATCCTAAGATAACCACAGTAACCAAAATTTTTAAAAGTCGCCATTTATTTTTCATATTGTAGTTATTTATTGTTTTTTTATCACTATTTGGAATCCTATATGCATTTTAATTTTTTATTTCAACCATTGCAAAATAGGTTCGTACAAAGTATCGATATTACCCGCACCTACGGTAAGCAATACATCAAATTCTTTTTCTTTTATTTTATCTAAGGCTTGTGCTAGGCTACACACTTCTTTATTTTGTACTGGTACTTTGCTCAACAACCATTGCGAGGTAACTCCCTCAAAATCCTTTTGCAATTCTCTTGCTGGGTATATGTCCAAGAGCAAGAGCTCATCTGTATTCGATAGGCTTTTGGCAAAATCTTCTACAAAATCCCTTGTTCTACTAAACAAATGAGGTTGGAACACCACCAATAATTTTTTCTCAGGATAAAAAGCTCTAGTAGAACCTATTACCGCATTGAGTTCCGTAGGATGATGGGCATAGTCGTCTATATAGATTTTTCCATTGTCCAAAATATGTTTGGTAAATCTCCTTTTTATTCCTTTAAAATTAGCAATTCCTTTTTGTAGCACCTCTATTTCTACTCCCAAACCAAGCATAATGGACAATGCAGCTGTGGCATTTTCCACATTATGAATTCCGGGAATTTCCCATGAAAATTCTGTTGGTAAAATGTCTGGGGCATGAAAGGTAAAATAAGTAGTTGCGCCTTCCATTCTCAGTTGGTCTGAATAATAATCCGCAACTTCATTCACTGCGTAGTTTTGGCATGGTCTGCCCACATCAATTCCTTTTCGTACAAACAATTGTTGGTTTTTTGTCACCAAATTTGCAAATGCTTTAAAGCTTTCTTGTATGCTTGCATTATCGCCATAGATGTCCAAATGGTCGGCATCTGTCGAGGTAAGTATTGCCCAATTTGGGTGTAGTTGCAGAAAACTTCTGTCGAATTCATCAGCTTCCACCACGGAATATTCAGATCCATTGTACAAGAAGTTGGATTTAAAATTTTCCGATATACCGCCCAGAAAACAAGAAAAAGGAAGATTTGCCTCTTTGCAAAGGTGGGCCAAAAGTGTGGAAGTTGTCGTTTTACCGTGGGTTCCTGCAACGGCCAAACAATTGGTATTCTCGGTAATCATCCCCAAAACTTGTGCTCTTTTGAGTATGACAAATTCTTGACTTTTAAAATAATCCAGCAATCCCAACACTTTTATTGCAGGGGTATAAATCACCAGTGTATCTTCTGGAGTAAAAGATTTTATTTCTTCACTTATGGAGTCTTCATAGGAAATAGCAATTCCTTCTTTTTCTAGCGTACGGGTAAGTTGTGTGGATGTTTTGTCGTAGCCTAAAACATTTTTTCCAATAGAAAACAGATATCTTGCAATGGCAGACATTCCTATGCCTCCTATTCCTATGAAATAAAAATTAGTATATGTGGTGATGGGCTTCATTTATCTTTATTTTTTTAAATAATTGAGTATTTCGTCAACAATTTTTTCTGTTGCATTGGGTTTTGCAAAAAATCCTAACTGTTGGGACATTTCTTTTCTTACGATTTCATTATCGCAAACTTCGGATAATGTAGTCCAAAATTTTTCTTTCATTTCATTATCCTTTACCATTCTTGCTGCATTTTTATCTACCAGCGTTTGTGCATTTTTGGTTTGATGATCTTCTGCAGCAAACGGAAAAGGCACTAGTATCACGGGTTTTTGTGCCACAGCCAATTCGGAAATGGCAATAGCTCCGGCTCTGGAAACTATGACATCTGCGGCAGCGTATGCCGTAGCCATATCCGTAATAAATTCTCGAACCATGATCTGCTTGCCCAGCGATTGTACTTCTGCATCATTTTGAATGCTTTCGTAATCCAATTTACCTGTTTGCCAGATGAGTTGATATCCTTTTTCTTTCAATTGCCGAAGATTGGCTTTCCACCCATTGTTTAGGGTTCTAGAGCCTAATGATCCTCCTACAGAAAGTATTGTTAATCGATCTTTGGACAATCCCAGATTTTCTTTTGCCAAATGCGACTCTACCTTATCTTGAACTATATTTTTTCGGATTGGATTTCCTAGGAAGTACACTTTCGTATTCGGGAAAAAATGATCCATATTGGGATAAGCGGTAAAAACTGCTTTTGCTTTTTTGGCATTCAGAATATTGGTTTTTCCTGGTAAAGAATTTTGTTCCTGAATAAAAGTTGCAATCCCCATGGAAGCGGCCATAAACAAAGCTGGTCCACTGGCAAATCCACCGGTACCAATGGCAATATCCGGTTGGAATTCTTTGATGATTTTTTTAGCCTTCAGAAAGCTTGAAATTAATTTAAAAGGAAGACCAATGTTTTTCAAAAGATTTCCTCTATTAAAACCTGCAATATTGAGTCCTTCAATTCTAAAACCCGCTTGTGGGACTTTTTCCATTTCCATTTTTCCTAAAGCTCCGATGAATAGAAACTCGGCATCTGGAAATCTTTTTTGGATTTCTTGCGCAATGGCAATCGCTGGAAAGATGTGTCCTCCAGTTCCGCCGCCACTCATCAATACTTTAAGTTTTTGGTTCATTTTTTTCTTTTTAATAAATAACCTACGCTATATCGTTAATTTCTTCTACCGACTGTTGTTTTCCAATTCCTTCTTCATCATACACCTGAATTCTGTTGCTCACATTAAGCACCAATCCCAATTGAATATAGGAAATTAAAATTGAGGTTCCTCCATAACTAATTAATGGTAAAGGTTGACCGGTAACAGGAATAAGATTGACCGCTACCGCAATATTGACTGCTAGTTGAACAAAAATCATTATCCCAATAGAGATAACCAGCAACGAACCGAAAAATATTGGAATTTTAGTTGCAATAATGACGATTCTAAAAATAATAATCATGTACATTACAATAAGTGCAAAAGCTCCTATATAGCCGTATTCTTCGACAATTATGGCAAAAATAAAATCCGATGCCGACTGAGGTAACATTTGTTTCAATGCCGATTTCCCAGGCCCCATCCCAGTAATTCCTCCATGTACAATGGCTGCTTTGGCTTGCATCACCTGGTAGTTTTTGGCTTTGGTTGCTTCGTCTTCAACCTCAGAATTTTTACTAGAATTGGTAAAGGTTTCGATGCGGCTCTTCCATGTATGTACCCTATTGTTTTTAATAAGATCCGTATTAAAAGCTATAAACAGAAAAACTGAAATAAACACTGCAGCAGTTCCAATAAAGCCAAAAATGTATTTCCTTTTGAACTGGCCGATAACTAAAACAATAATGGAAACCAATAGAATCATAAGTCCCGTAGATCCATTTTCTTTGGCTACCAATAAGAAAACCAATAAGATGGGACCAAAAACATAAATGAGATTCTCTATAGGAAGTCTTTCTCTTTGAATTTTTTTGGTTAAATATCTACAGAGATAAATTATCAACATTAGATAAGCAAAAGCCGATGGTTGAAAGGAAATTGGTGTTCCTGGAATGGTAATCCACCGGGAGGCAGAAGCGCCATCTATCTGCTGACCCGTAATCATGGTTAGAAATAACAAGATAACTGTAACAAACAATAAAATAGCACTTAGTTTTCCTATCACCTCGATACGAAAAAACTGTAGGCCACGCATAATGAGTAAGCCAAAAATAACAAAGCCGGTATGTTTTAATACATGTCCGGTTGTGGTTCCTGAATTGACAATATATTCTAAATTAGAACTAGCGGAATACACCGGAAATATGGAGAAGGCGGAAATAACGATGATGGCCATCCAAAGTACTTTGTCGCCTTTAAAAAACTCTTTTTTATGTAATGCATTTGTTGCTTCCATTTTGCTCCGTTCTTATTATTATTGTATGCTAATTCTTTTTAATACTTCGTGCTTAAATTGCTGTCCACGATCTTCATAGCTTTTAAACAAATCAAAACTTGCACAGCAAGGCGATAGTAATACGGTATCTCCTTTTTCGGCAATTGTTTCGCATATTGCAATACAGTCTTTTATGGAATGAGTATCGTAGATTGGTTCTTTTTTATTTTTAAAATAATCGATAATTTTTTTGTTATCTGCGCCTAAACATACGATGGCTTTTACTTTTCTTCTGACCAATTCTTCTACCTCTTCATAGTCGTTGCCCTTATCTGTACCGCCAACAATCCAGATGGTGGGTGTTTTCATGCTTTCTAAGGCAAAATAAGCTGCATTAACATTGGTTGCTTTACTGTCATTAATGTATTTCACCCCATTTATTTCGGCTACAAATTCCAAACGATGTTCTACAGCTTGGAAAGTCATTAATGAATTTCTAATGCTTTCATTGCTAATGTTAAGAAGCTTTCCTGCAATAGAGGCCGCTAAGCTATTGGCAACATTATGACTTCCCACTAGGCTCAGATCCTCTATTTTCATGGCAAAATCTTCCTTTAGTTTTACCCGGATAGAGTCTCCATCCACAAAAGCCCCTTCATTGAGCTTTTCTCTCATAGAAAAAGGTAACATTTTAGCTTTTATGTTCAGTTTACTGAGAAGTTTTTGACTCATTTCATCGTCTTTATTGTAGATGAAAAAACTATCGTTTTCTTGGTTCTCAGCAATTCTAAATTTAGCCAAAGCATATTCTTCGTAATTATAATTGTACTGATCCAAATGGTCTGGACTTAAATTTAACAACAACGAAATATATGGTCTAAAGTTCTGTATATCATCCAATTGAAAAGAGCTCACTTCCAACACATAGAAATCGTAATGCTCATCAGCTACTTGTTTTGCAAAACTTTTACCGATGTTTCCTCCCAACCCTACATTAAAATGATCATTGACCAAAGTGTGATAAATGAGTGAAGTAGTGGTGGTTTTTCCATTGCTTCCAGTTATGGCAATGATTTTTGCATTGGTAAATTCTGCTGCAAATTCTATTTCGGAGGATATTCTGATTCCTTTTTCTACAATCTTCTGAATGATGGCTGCTTTTTTGGGGATTCCTGGCGATTTTACTACCCAATCTGCCGAAAGTATTTCCGACTCTGTGTGTTGGTTTTCTTCAAAGGGAATCTGATGAGTCAAAAGCTGATGTTTGTACTCCTCTCGTATAGGACCTTTGTCGGACAAAAATACTTCCATCCCTTTTTTCTGAGCCAGATAAGCTGCCCCAATTCCACTTTCGCCACCGCCTAAAACAACTATTTTCATGTGTTGAAATTTCTTATCTAATTGTTGGTTATTTGAAACTGCTTTTCTAATGGTTTCCAATTGGCTATGCACCTCCAGAACAACGCAATTTCCTATAAAACTTTATCCTGAAAAAACCTGAGCAATAACCTTACAGGCCTTTTCTTTTCCATTTATCTAATTTTAAGAGTAATAATGCATATAACCGCTAACATTACCCCAATAATAATCATCCTATTCACTATTTTACTTTCATGAAATCCTGACTTTTGATAATGATGATGTAAAGGCGACATTTTGAACAATCGGTTATTTTGCGCATATTCTAACCCATATTTCTTTTTACGGTATTTGAAGACAAGTACCTGAAGTACTACCGACAAATTTTCTATTAAAAACACACCACAAAGTACCGGAATAAGCAATTCCTTTCTAAGAATGATGGCCAATACGGCAATTGCTCCTCCTAACATTAGACTTCCTGTATCGCCCATAAATACTTGTGCAGGATAGGTATTGTACCAAAAAAATCCTATCACTGCCCCTACCATAGCAACGGCAAATATGGTGGTTTCCCCCATATTGGGTAAGAACATGATGTTGAGATAATCGGCAAAGATGATGTTTCCGGAAAGATAGGCGAGTAAAGCCAATGTAAGCAGTATAACGACACTGGTACCCGCTGCCAAACCATCAATTCCATCGGTAATATTGGCTCCGTTGGATACTGCGGTTACAATAAAAATTACCATTGGTATAAATACAACCCATGCCCATTCATGTGCTTTTTCTTCGTCCATCCAAAAAAGCAATCCACTGTAGTCAAATTCATTATTTTTAGCAAAAGGCACTGTAGATACGGTAATTTTTTCTGTGGGCATAAAATTGGTTTCTACATGATTTCTATTGACAATTTTGGCATCTGCATATTTTCTCTTCACCGTTATATCCGGATGAAAATACATGGTTATCCCGACAATAAGGCCCAATCCTACTTGTCCTATTACTTTAAATTTGCCACTAAGGCCGTCTTTATTTTTCTTTATTTTTTTTAAATAATCATCCACAAAACCAATGGCTCCCATCCATACTACCGATACGATCAATAAAATAATATACACATTGAGTACTCTTGTGAAAAGCAATACCGGAATTAAAGTAGCAATGATAATGATAAAACCTCCCATGGTGGGTGTTCCTTCTTTTTGTTTTTGACCTTCTAATCCCAAATCGCGAACCAACTCTCCCATTTGTTTGGTTCGCAGATAGTTGATGATGCTTTTCCCATAAATCAAAGCGATAAACAATGAAAGCAGTACGGCCATTCCGGCACGAAAGGAAATATACTTCAACAAATTCATCCCCGGAAGATGTATGCCTTGCTGATAAAAATATTCGTAAAGGTAGTACAACATGCTTTTTCTTTTTTTAATTTAAATTAAATAAATTATTTACCCATTAAACCAAGTAGTTCTACAATGGTTTCCTTATCATCAAAATGATGTTTTACACCATTGATTTCCTGATAAGTTTCGTGTCCTTTGCCTGCAACCAAAATAATGTCTTTGGGTTCGGCAAATTTTATAGCCATTTTAATGGCTTCTTTTCTATCGGGAATGGAAGTGTATTTGCTGTAATACTGCGCTTCTACTCCGTTTTCTATTTCTTTAATAATCGCATCTGGACTTTCGGTTCTTGGGTTATCCGATGTAATAATGGCTAATGTCGATTTTCGGGTGGCTATTTTTCCCATTTCTGGTCTTTTACCATGATCCCGATCTCCACCACAGCCAAAAACTGTAATGAGCCTTTCATTTTTGGTCCGAATTTCGTTGATGGTGTCCAATGCTTTGTCCAAAGCATCAGGAGTATGGGCATAATCAACAATAAAAATTATTCCGGAAGGGGAAATATAAGTTTCGAATCTTCCGTGAACACGATGTACTGTGGACAATGCGGACAGTACTTCCTCTTTCTCGAATCCTAATTCTGAGGTTATGGCAAATACCAATAAAAGATTGTACACATTAAACTTTCCAGTGAGGGTAGTCCAAAATTCTTTTCCATTAAACTGAAGTTGCATTCCATTGAAATCTACCTCAAGTACTTTCGCATGGTAGTCGGCTATGGTTTTTTGTGCATAGGTTACTTTCTTTGCCGAAGTATTTTGAAGCATAAAAAGCCCATGTTTGTCATCAATGTTGGTAATTGCTATCGCTTCTTTGTTTAATCCATCAAAGAAACTTTTTTTCACATAAAGATAATCTTCAAAAGTTTTGTGATAATCTAAATGATCTCTGGTAATGTTCGTAAAGCCTGCAATTTTGAAATTCAAACCCTCGGTTCTGTGTTGATGAATCCCGTGAGAAGAAACCTCCATAAAAGCATATTTGCATCCCATTTCTACGGCTTTTGCTAAGATTTCATTAATCTTCAAAATATCCGGTGTGGTGTGGGTAGAAGGCATCACCTCTTTACCAATTCTATATTCTACTGTGGAAATAAGTGCTGAGGAAAAACCTAATTTTTCAAAAACTTCAAACAACAAAGTTGCCGAGCTGGTTTTTCCGTTGGTTCCGGTAATTCCCACCAATTGCAGTTGAGACGAAGGGTTTTCATAAAAATTTGAAGCCAATAAGCCTAACGCTTTTTCTGAATTCTGAACTTTTATCCAAGTGATATCAGAACTTAGTACTTCTGGTAAGGTTTCGCAAATAATGGCAATGGCTCCTGCTTCTATCGCCTTATCTATAAAATCATGCCCATTAGAAAATTGGCCATTAATGGCAACAAATACTGCGTTTTGTACAACTTTTCTACTGTCAAAAGCAAGTGCTTCAACCAATTTATTGGTAGAACCTATGGTTTCTAAAACGGGAATTTTATGGATTAAATCTATTACTTGCATGATATTAGTTTTGTAATCTTAGATAAATTTTTTGGTTGTCTCCAATGGTTGTTCCCATGGCCGGAAATTGCTCTATAATCCTACCAACCCCTTTATAGCTTACTCTGTATCCTTTGTTTTCTAATTGTGGTATTACTGTTTTTCCTATCAATCCTACCACATTTGGCATTTGTTTATTGTGTATGGCGACCTTCACATTAGGTTCTATCATTTTACTTAGATCGACTTTTCTTTCCACCAAAATTTCTTTTTCAATATTCTGCGGCGTTTTCAGAAAGGTTTTTCCTGCAATTTCTTTAAATACAGGTGCTGCGACAGACCCGCCATAAAATCCTTTCGATACATCGGGCTCGCTTACCATAACATAACAAGTATATTTAGGATTATCTGCAGGATAAAATCCAGCAAAAGAAGCACGGTATTTTCTAGGACCAGGCAACCAATATTCGAAACGGGCAGTTCCTGTCTTTCCTGCCATTTTCAAGTTTGGAGTAAAGATACTTTTGGCGGTTCCTTTTTCCACGGCTTTGGTAAGGGCATGAGTCATCATCGTGATGGCATTTTCAGATGCCATTTTTTTCACCATTACTTCTGGTTTTGCTTCGTAGGTCACCTTCCCGTCTTTCATTATTTTATCTATAAATAAGGGTTTCAGCATGGTTCCCTTATTGGCAATTCCGTTATAGAAAGTGGCCAATTGCAATAAATTGAAATTGGTAGAGTAACCGTAAGATATGGAGGCTAGAGTAGCGGCATTCCATCTTTTATGTTCGGGTGTATAGATAAAAGGTTTGGTTATTCCGGGCAATTCCAAATTCATTCTATCAAACATTTTCCATCTTTTTAAATGATCAATAAAAATTTGAGGTTTTTCTGCATAATATTTAGTGATGAGTTTAGCGGTTCCCACATTACTGGATTTAGCCAAAACATCAGATATTTCATAGGTACCCCCTCCATGTCCGTCATTTATTCTTTGTCCACCATAGACCCAAGATCCGCCTCCTACATTTACTGTGGTGTTCTCGTCGATGAAGCCATCGTCCATGGCAGCCAATAAAGATACTGTCTTAAAGGTAGAGCCGGGTTCTATCCCATCTTTTAAAATATAATTATAGGCATCTACATACACTCCAGGTTCGGTTCTTTTGAGGTTGACCATTGCCCGAACTTTACCGGTACTAACCTCTATTACTACTACACTTCCGTGTTCTGCATTGAAATTGATTAATTGCTTTTCCAAAGCGGAGTTGGCAATATCTTGAATCCTAAGATCCAGTGTTGTATATACATCTTGCCCATCCACAGGTTCTTTTACTTTCCAATAATCTATAGGCTTCCATTCTGAAGAATTTACCCTTTGTTCGTATCTTTTGCCATCGGTTCCGGATAAATATTTGGAAAAAGCAGCCTCCAATCCAGATTTGTATTCTCCGTTGTCCATGCCAATGGTTCCGGCACCAATTTCTGCCGTTGCCAACTCTCTTTTGTACCTTCTTTCGACAATAAATCCGCCCTTATGTTTTCCTTTTTTGAAAATTGGAAATTTTCTTAACCTGTCGTATTGATCAAAATCCAAACCTTTTACCAATCGGTAATACTGATTTTTTTTGGCTTTTTGTTGGTCAAGAATTTGTCTGTAATAAGCTCTCGGTTTTCCAAAAAGAGCATTCAAAGAGTCGGTTAAAGGGCCTATATTGTTGGAATATACGGTGTCTTTAATTGTTTTGAAATCCAAATAAACATCGTATCGCATAACGGTTGTTGCCAGAATGGTTCCGTCCGATGCATATAGATTACCACGAGCCGCTTTTAGGGTAGCCTCTCTGTAGTTTTTGTTTATATAATCGTTTTTTATTTCCTCTACATTGGTGTTTTGCAATTGAAAAATTCTGACCAGAAAAGCAATAAATACAAGAACAGCCACCCCTGCGAAAAGGTAGCCCCACTTTAGCGTATTTTTGCGCTTTACTTCAAATTCACTTTGCACTGCCATGGTTTTTTGTACTGTCTAATTTTATTAACAACTTATGTGGATGCCGATCCAAAGACATCAAGGAGTCCGAAATCATTTCTTTACTGAGCTCAGATTCCATTCTTACTTTTATTAATTTGCTCTGAGCATAGGCATTTCTGGATTTATACTCTTCGGTTTTCTCTTTTAGGTCATTCACCAATTCAATTTTTTTACTTACCAAATGGTTGCTGTAAATAATAATTATCATTAACCCAAACAACAAAAGATAATATTTGTAATGAATGGTAACTTCATCACGATTAAGAAAATTCCCTTTGATGATATCAACAAAGGTGAGTTTCTTTTGTGGTTTATATTTTTGCTTTTTTGCCAATGTGGTCTATTATAATTTAATTCCTGTTCTTAATTTTGCACTCCTAGCTCTGGAGTTAGTTTCAATCTCTTGTTGGTCTGGTACAACTGCTTTGGATTGTAACAAATCGAAAGATTTTTGAAAATTCCCATAGATATCTCTCTCCGGTTCTCCATGGAACATACCATTTTTCAAAAACCGCTTCACCAATCGGTCTTCTAAAGAATGATAGGAAATCACCACCAATCTACCTTGTGGCTTAAGCACAGTGTATGCTTGTTGTAGCATTTCCTTAAGCACTTCTAATTCTTGATTTACCTCAATTCTGATGGCCTGAAAAACCTGCGCAAAAAATTTATTTTGCTTATGTGCGGGAATGTAGGAAAAAACTTTCTTTAGGTCATCTGTTGTTTCTATACTTTTATTTTTTCTTTCTCGGACAATCTCACGAGCCAGTTTTCTAGCTTCTCTTAATTCTCCATAATAATAAAATAAATCCGCTAACTGCTCTTCTTCATAATCATTGACCACCTTCTTTGCATCTAACCCTTGCAAAGCATTCATTCTCATATCCAATGGCGCATTGGTCCGGATGGAAAATCCTCTTTCTGCTTCATCAAACTGATGGGAAGAAACGCCCAAGTCTGCCAATATCCCATCTACCTGGCTTATCCCATACATGAGTAAAGAATTTTCTAAAAATCTGAAATTCTGATTGATCAGTGTAAATCGAGAATCGTCTATACTATTTTTTAGTGCATCCAAATCCTGATCAAAAGAAAAAAGCTTTCCATTGGGTGAAAGTCTTTTGAGGATTTCTCTGGAATGTCCGCCACCGCCAAATGTACAATCCACATAGATTCCGTCGGGATTTGTCACCAAATCGTCAACGCTTTTCATTAGCAAAACTGGGTTATGATATGTTGTGTCCAAAATAGTATCGAGTTTATGTAGGTTGTAAAAAATGACTTTTCCTGCGATTAGATTTCACCAAAATCAATTTCGCCCATTACTTTTTCTGTAAGCTCAGAGAAATCTGGCTCAGTAGCATTCATAAAGCTTTCATAGCACGATTTATCCCAAATTTCAAGAATTTCGCCAGCACCAGAAATCACAATTTCCTTGTTCAGTTCAGCATAAGCCTTCAAATCTTTAGGTATCTGCATTCTATCGGATGCGTCAAGCTCTATATTTTTGACTCCGGCAGTAAACATTCGGATAAAATCGGCATTTATTTTCACCAACCGATTTAGCTTTCCTATTTTTGCCATCATTTTTTCCCAAGGTTCTTTGGGGTAAATTTCTAAGCATTTTTGATGCACAGACCGTTTGACCACAAAAGAATTTTCATTTGTGATTTTCAACGACTTAATCAACGCAGATGGGAATTTCATCCTCCCTTTGTCGTCTATCTTGCACTCATATGTCTCGTAGAAATTCATCATTTGTGACAAAATTAGATATTTATTTCAATAAGTTGCCCACTTTTACCCACTTTTTGCCTTAATGTTGATAAGTTTTGCTGATTTTTTTCTGCCTTAAAACATCCATATACGGCACACAAGCCATGAATAGACACTTTTAACTCTATTCATCAACCAAACATTTTACCATTGATAAAATATTATGCTTTTTCCTAAAATAACATTCAATATCTTCACTTTTGTGGTCGCTTTTTATTTTTCTAATTTTGCAACCAAATAAAATCTCTATCATGCTTGAAGACAAGAACCTTGATTTAACACCAATATCCGCTTTGGGTGAATTCGGACTCATTAAAAGACTTATAGAAAACTTCGAAATCCAGAACTCTTCTACCGAAAGTAAAATAGGTGACGATTGCGCAATCATCAATCCCGATGGAAAAAAGGTAGTCATCAGTACCGATTTTTTAACCGAAGGTGTACACTTTAATTTGGGATATGTGCCTCTCAAGCACCTAGGATACAAGGCTGTGGTAGTTAACCTAAGCGACATAGTTGCGATGAATGCCACACCTACACAGATTTTGGTTTCCATTGCAGTGTCCAATCGTTTTCCAGTGGAAGCTCTAGACGAGATTTACTCGGGGATTGCCTTGGCATGCAAAAGGTATAAAGTTGATTTAGTGGGAGGGGACACCACGAGCTCCAACGCAGGTTTGGTCATCAGTATTACCGCAATAGGAATAGAAAATGAAGAAAATATAGTGAAAAGAAATGGAGCCAAAGCAAACGACTTATTGGTGGTCACTGGCGATCTTGGAGGTGCTTATCTAGGATTGCAAATCCTGGAAAGAGAACACGCCGTATATCTTGCCAATCCCAACATGCAACCAGAAATGGAAGGCTATGACTACATTTTGGAACGACAACTAAAACCAGAAGCCAGAACCGACATCAAAAAAACTTTGATAGAACTAGGCATCACGCCAACTTCTATGATTGATATTTCTGACGGGCTCGCATCCGAAATTTTACACCTTTCGGACCAATCCAAAGTTGGATTTAGAATTTATGAAGAAAAAATACCTATGGACTCGCTCACGATAAGCACCGCCGAAGAATTTAACTTAAATCCCGTGGTATGTGCATTGAATGGGGGAGAGGATTATGAACTACTCATGACCATTGCACCAGAAGATTACGAGAAAATTAAAAATCACCCTGACTTTAGTATTATAGGACATGTAGTGGATATATCGCAAGGGAATAATTTAGTACTCAGAGGAAGCAATGAACTTTCACAAATTACCGCACAAGGCTGGGACGCCTTTCTAAACAAATAAACAATAGAAATTCGCTTTTTGAATAGGCGAATTTTTTTTATGCTTTTGTTGAAATGAAAAAATACTATTTGTAACTTTAAATAGAATGATGATACTAATAATCCAAAAATAATACAATGAACAATCACGAAATCGATTACAAAATTCATGGGGAAGAAATGCAATGTGTAGAAATTGAATTAGACCCTAATGAAAGTGTGATTTCCGAACCAGGAAGTTTTATGATGATGACTGATGGCATCCAAATGAAAACGATGTTTGGTGATGGAAACGAAAAAGGAATCATGGGCAAACTCTTTTCAGCCGGCAAAAGATTGTTGACAGGAGAAAACCTTTTTATGACCATTTTTACCAACCATTCCAACGCCAAAAGACATGTCTCTTTTGCGGCTCCTTACTCCGGGAAAATAATCCCTTTGGATTTGTCGGAATTGGGTGGTAAAGTTATCTGCCAAAAAGATTCTTTTCTCTGTGCTGCCAAAGGAGTTGCCGTAGGAATTGAGTTTCAAAAAAAATTAGGAACAGGACTTTTTGGAGGCGAAGGATTCATCATGCAAAAGTTAGAAGGAGACGGTATGACCTTCGTCCATAGCGGTGGACATGTAATAGAAAAAGAATTACAAGCCGGAGAAATTCTTAAAATAGATACTGGTTGTATTGTTGCTTTTACCCAAAATGTACACTACGACATTCAGTTTGTTGGAGGAATTAAAAATACCATTTTCGGTGGCGAAGGTTTATTTTTCGCACAACTAAAAGGTCCTGGGAAAGTTTGGATACAAACATTGCCAATTTCTCGTTTGGCCAGTAGAATTCTACAATACGGAACAACCAAAAAAGGCGAAGAGGGCAGCATTCTAGGAGGTTTAGGAAACCTTTTGGATGGTGATGGTTTATAATTAATCCTAATCAATATTTAAAAAATAATCCGCACTTCTTTTGAAATGCGGAATTATTTTTTAAGAACAACATCCATGGTCGCAACCTTTATCTTTGGATCCGTTCTTCTTGGATACAAAATTTCTTCTCAATATCCTGAAAATGGAATAACAAGCAAATATAAAAACCAACGCAAGGATGATGTATTGAAAGATAAGACTGTCCATAAGCGTATTTTATTAAACTAAAACGCCTTCAATACTTACATCCCTAAGGCTTTAAAAGAATATTATTCACAATAATCCTTTCTTAGTATTAATTTTTTCATGTTTTTTCTTATTTGTTTTAATAATTTTCATACATTTGAACTAACCATTAATAAAAACTAACCTGTTTTATAGTAAAACAATAAATTAATAACCGTTATGAAAAAAATTATTTTTTATTTATGGATTGGACTAATAAGTATTGTAAGTTGTAATCCAAATGACGAAGGTTATGAACCTCAACCTTCTAACAACGAACCTCGAAATGGAAGTAAATGGGTCTATAAAATCACAAGATTCAATGAAGCAGGGCAAACTACGGACACATTTAATGTAACTTTAAAAGCTACGGAAATTACCTATGATAATTCATCCTGGTTAAGTTTAGTAGAACAAGATGGTCAAACACAAATTATTGCGCTGAAAAAAAAATCTGATGGCTGGTGGTACACCCAACCGTCTGCAACAGGAGCTTCTTTATGGTACAAAACCCCTGCCCAAGTAGGAGAGTCGTTTCCCTATTTGTACGGAACTTGTTCTGTAATGGCCACAAATACTTCTTTGATTGTGCCTGCTGGTGAATATACTGTAGTAACAAAAATTGACGGGCATGACGACAATAGCTTAGAAGATGAATTTTGGTTTGCTCAAGATCCTGTGTTGATTAAATTAAACACTTATGATGCACTAAGTGGTCAACCACAAAGTAATGTGTACAAAAAAGAAACTTGGGAATTGGTGAGTTACATTCCTTAAATTTAAGGGTTAATAATAACTCTAAAACCAAAGCTGACTTTGGAAAACCAAGAATTTTGACTAAAATTTATTTTCTGATAATTTACTAGAGTCTATTACGAGATTTAATAATCTGAAAAGGCTCTTTTTTATTGAATTAGTATTGCGCAGTACATACTTCAATTATTATTAAAAGTACAGTCGTTATAAACAAAAAAGGAGTTGAAATCGTCTGATTTTAACTCCTTTTTCGTGATTTTATAAATCTCATTTTCAGTGGTTGCAATAGTAAAAAGCAGTTTTTAAGAACAACATCCACGGTCGCAACCTTTATCTTTGGATCCATTCTTCTTGGATACAAAATTTCTTCTCAATATCCTGAAAATGGAATAACAAGCAAATATAAAAACCAACGCAAGGATGATGTATTGAAAGATAAGACTGTCCATAAGCGTATTTTTTTGATTAAACTTTAGTTTGTCGTTACTTGAAAATTTGATACACAATTAACGACACAATGTATGCCAAACCAGACATGGATACCAGCTGAATTAATGTCCATTTCAATGATTTAGTTTCTCTATACACTACAGCAATTGTGGATATGCACTGCATCGCAAAAGCATAATACATAAGAATAGAAATTCCTGTGGCAAAAGAAAAAACCTTTTCACCATTGGGCTTCACATCATTTCTCATTTTTTCTATGATATTCCCTTCCGGAGCTTCGTCATCCAAACTGTATAATGTAGCCATGGTTCCCACAAAAACCTCTCTTGCAGCAAAGCTGGTAATAATCCCAACACCCATTTTCCAATCGTAGCCTAAAGGTGCAATAACGGGCTCCATTTGATGTCCCATTTTTGCTAAATACGATTGTTCTAACTTCACATTGGTTGCTACAATAGTCTGCTCTTGTTTGGAGGGACCAAAATAACTCAATACCCAAATAATAATACTTACCAAGAAAATAATTTTACCTGCACCGGTAATAAATTCCCATACTTTTTGCAATACTATTTTGAAATCATATCCAAACAAAGGTTTCTTATAGGTTGGTAAGTCCATCACCAAAAAGGTTTTACCTACATTTTTAATAATTTTTTTCAAAACAAATGAAGAAATCAATGCCGTGAAAAAACCAATAAAGTACATGAACAACAAGGCAATCGCTTTATAGGAAATACCAAAAAATGTGTGATCCGGAATTACCAATTCTATGATTATACTGTACACCGGGAGCCGTGCAGAACAAGTCATAAACGGGGTAACCAATATGGTAATGAGTCTTTCCTTTACATTTTCAATATTTCGGGTGGACATAATGGCCGGAATAGCACAAGCAGTACCCGAAATAAGGGGAACAATACTCTTACCACTTAGTCCAAAAGGTCGGAGTAATCTATCCATCAAAAAAACAACTCTTGCCATGTAGCCCGAATCTTCTAACAAATAAAGCAAATAAAGTAGAATACCGATTTGTGGTGCAAAAACCACTATCCCACCAACGCCCGGTATAATTCCGTTGGACAACATAGAATTGAGCGGACCAGCTGGTAAATATTGTCCTGAAAACTCCGATAACCACAAGAAAAAATTGGAAATCCAATCCATAGGGTAGGAGGCAAGGTAATAAACCATTTGGAAAATAAGGAGTAAAATAAGGATGAAGACAACATAGCCCCAAAAAGGATGCACCAAGACTTTATCCAGCTTCTCGGTGAGTAATTCCTTGAACTCTGGTTTTTTTTGTACCACTTTACCCATTATTTTATCAATAGAGGCATATCTACGGATGGTTTCCTGGGTTTGCAGTCTTTTGGGTACCAGACACTTGATCGCTTCATCGTCTTTCAGTTGTTCGCTTACCGTTTCTAATTTAGCAATGTACGTATCCGAAGCCAAAAGTGTCCAAATTTTATACTGATTTTCTTCCTTGGTATCCGATAGAATTTTGAACACCAAACCCCTGTGTTCCGTTGGAATTTCGAAAGACATTTGATGACTCCTTCTAAAGTCATTTTGCGCTATGGTTTCCTTCAACAAATCGATGCCCAATCCTTTTTTGGCATTGGTAGCAATAATTTTTACGCCCAATTCTTTTTCCAATTCGGCAATATTGATGTGGATTCCTCTTTTTTCGGCTTGGTCTATTTGGTTTAATAAAAGAATGACCGGAATTCCCAAATCTTGTATTTGGCGGAAAAGCAACAATCCTCTTTTTATGGAAAGCGCTTCCAGCACATAAATTACCCCTTTGTAGGTAGAAGCTTCGTCTATTAAATATTTAGAAAAAATAGCTTCGTCTTCGGAACTGGGATAAATACTGTAGGAGCCGGGTAAATCGACAATTTCTATGGACTGGTTTTGGTAATTATATTTCCCTGAATGTGCCGCAACCGTTACTCCGGCATAGTTACCGGTTTTTTGTTTGCGGTTACACAATTGGTTGAAGATGGTCGATTTTCCCACATTAGGATTACCGACCAATAATATTTTAGTATTTTCTGTCTGCATGGGTCGATGAAGATTTCTGAAAATTAGCCGATGGATAAGCCTTTAACCTCAGCATTACAATTTTTCGGTGATGATAAATTTAGCTTCTTCCACACGAAGAGCCAATCTACTTTTTTCATCGCCAAATTCTATATACAAAGGGCCATTGAAAGGTGCTTGGTACAAAATTGTAAAAACCGTATCCGGTAAAAGTCCCATTTCTATTATCTTGTTGGGCATTTTTAGGTTTTCATTATCATACCCACAAATTCGACCCAAGACATTCCGAGGGAAAAAATTGAGCGTATTGTCCATTTCTTTATTCACGACTTTAAATTTCAGCACAAAGATACATTATTTAAAATTAATCTAAATAAGAAAAAGTCGAAGATTGACAAAACTCATTTGCTGAAGCATCTTATGATTTTTCATTTCAGTTTTGCTGTTTTATCCTGTTTGTAGAATACATTTTCAAAACCGTGAACGAAAGTTATTACCAACAAGAAACCCGAAAACAACATCGTTTCCGGGCTTCTTTACAATATAATTAGTTAATAAGAAGTTTCTATTATTTCTTTTTGCTTTCTGGAGCTACCACCAATTCTATAGGATTGTTGTTGTTGTTATAAAAATCTTTAATCATTTTTTCTTGGTCTTTTAACATCTCGCCAATGGTTTTGTCGGAACCTGGCAATTTTTGAGTTAAAGCAGCAGCAGGAATTTGTGTTCTGATGGATGCAAAAGGATCTTTTTTATATTCACTTAAAGTTTTTTCAAATTTATCTCTTTTTACTTCCAATATAGATCCAGCACCTCCAGGTCTAACTTTTTCTGCATAAGATTCCTCTTGGTAATCTTTCACTTTTTTATTCCCTTTCAGTTCCCAAGAGTAATTTTTATCTTGATCTTCAATTTTTACAATCAAACCAGGCAATCCATAGAATTTGTAGGGACCATCTTGCAAAGGAATATCGCTAGAGAACCAAGCTGTCCATTTTCTACCGCCAAAATCTGCTGTTGCTTTTTGGGTGTTGTATTCTCCAATTTTTAGTTTTTCGTTGGAAATTTTCCAATTAAACTGTGGCTTATCTTTATAAGCCAACTGTATCGGATTCATTCCATTCATCATCCCTTCAGAGTATTGTATCGTCATCTCTGGATAAAATTTGGTTACTTTATACGCAAACTTCGGCATCACGATATCTTTAGAAAAATCTTTAAAAACTTTGGTTTTTTGCATTTCTTCCACCTTTAATTTGATGATGGAATCTTGTGCCAAAAGAGTATAATCTTGATAAATGGATTTTTTATCGGTAATGTCCAAAACAGTCATTACTTTCTCCATTCGGGTAGAGTCTTTTTTTGGTTTGATGGTGAGTTCGTAGAAAAAACGGTTGGAGGAAACTTGTGCTTGCGCTAGCATTCCTATTACCAAAGTGAACAATAAAGCTAATTTTTTCATTGGTTGATATTTATTTTAAATAATTGAAAAGTGGTGCAAAGAGTGAAAAAAAATCATTTTGCTTTTTACAATAAGTACAGCTAAGCAGAACAATGTTACAGGATTTAACAAAATTTTAATATTTTTTTCTAACAAAAGACAAAAAGGCGTGTTAATTTTACTACATCAAAATATAGAATATGACACCTTTAGAACAATTACAACAAGAATGGGCACACGAGTATGAAACCACAGTAAAATTTATCCAACGGTTTCCCCATGACAAAAATGAGTACGCACCACACGAAAAAAGCATGAAAATGATGCCTTTGGCAACACATATTGTCGAAATTTTTGCATGGCCCGAAACGATTTTGAACAAAGAAGAATTGGATTTTGCCAAAGGCGATTACCAACCCACCATTTTGACTACCCCTGCGGAATTACTCACAAAATTGGAAAACGATTTTGAGAAAGGAAAGAAAGCCATGAAGCAGTACCAAGACAATATTGATACCCAACGCTGGACGATGAGAATGGGCGAACAAGTACTACAAGATTGGACCAAACGAGAAGCCTTGCGACATTCCATCAATCAAATTATCCACCACAGAGCTCAATTGGGTGTTTATTACCGACTGAATAATATTGTTGTTCCGGGTTCTTTCGGACCTTCTGCCGATGAGCAGTCTTTTTAGAAAAAGAATAATATACTAAAAATGCCCGATAAATTCGGGCATTTTGTTTAGTTATAAAGAGTAGGCTCTATACGGTTATTGTTGGTTTCTAACATTTTTTTCACCGACTTTTCTTTATTTTTTATTACATCGTTTATTTTTATTTTGTTGCCATTTTCATCTTCATAGACAAAAATATGATGTTCATTACCAAAGCTATTTCCCTCACCATTTTGTCGTATTTCCTTTGCTGGATCTTTTATAAATGATTTCCAAGTTTTTTTGAATTGGTCTTCATTCACCGCAATTTCCTCCATTCCAAAGGACACCTTAGTTCCATTAATGTCCTGCTCGCCTTCTTCCTCTATTTTGGGGTTTACTTTTTTATTGGCCACCATCGTCATGATATGAGACCCTGTTCTGTCTTCCAATTTCACAATTAATCCCGGCAAACCATGGAATTTATACGGACCATCGGGAAAAGGCAAATCCGTAGTAAACCAAGCAGTCCAATCTCTTCCTCCGAAAGTTGCGGTGGCTTTTTGTGCTGTATAATTCATTATTTTTTGAGTTTCTGTGCCTATTTTCCAGTCTATTTTTTTATTATCCGAAACTTTATACTTAGTTCCGTCGATAAAAGTGCTAAGAAAAGTTTCGTAATTGGGATAGGTTTTGGTAACAATATCCGCGACTGTTCCTTTATTGCCTCCGCCACCACCAAAGCGTACACTTACGGATCCACCATCTGAATTTTTCTTCA
The DNA here is from genome assembly GCA_018266955.1 of Bacteroidota bacterium. Taxonomy (GTDB): domain Bacteria; phylum Bacteroidota; class Bacteroidia; order Flavobacteriales; family Weeksellaceae; genus Amniculibacterium. Next base: position 12,873 of record JAFDZI010000011.1, on the reverse strand, counting down.
AATTTGCGATAAATTTGGCTCTTTGTATCGAATCGAATTCCAATTTGGAAAGGCTTTGATAGATAGATCCTTTTTCGTTGATGTCCAAAGCCATCATATCCTTGCGAATGGTGTCTTTCTCCTTGATGTTGGGAATGTATTTGTATTCGTACACAAAACGATGGTTTTGGGCGGTTGCCAATGAAGAAATCATTAACAATAATGCGAGAATTTTATTCATAATATTCTATTTAATTATAAAGAGTAGGCTCTATACGGTTATTGTTGGTTTCTAACATTTTTTTCACCGAGTTTTCCAGATTTTTCACTATTTCTTTGGTGTCCATCGGTTTTCCATTGTCACCACCAAATACAACTGTCGAAGTATAACCAGATCCGGAAGCACCGCCTAGAGGTTTAGTCATCATTTCTCTCAAATTTTTTCCTGGATCGGTAATGTAATTTTTCCATGCTTTTTTAAACTGAGCTTCATTTACCACAATTTCTTGCATGGAAAAGCTAAAAGAGGTTCCTTTTTTTCCAGCAATTTGTTTTTCTTCTTCAGCCGTTGTGTTGAGCTTTTTATTGGCCACCATCGTCATGATATGAGACCCTGTGCTGTCTTCCAATTTCACAATTAATCCCGGCAAACCATGGAATTTATACGGACCATCGGGAAAAGGCAAATCCGTAGTAAACCAAGCAGTCCAATCTCTCCCTCCAAAAGTTGTGCTGGCTTTTTGTGCTGTATAATTCATTATTTTTTGAGTTTCTGTGCCTATTTTCCAATCTATTTTTTTGTCATCGGAAATGAGGTAGTTATCCGATTGTATTCTTTGTTTTAATGTCGTTTTGTAGTCGGGGTAAGATTTATTAACCACATATTCCACCGTCCCTTTTTGGAATTTTCCTGAGCCAAAATCCAACTTTTTATTCCCATCCGGATTCTTCATTATTTCGTCTATTCTTGCTTTGACGATGGAATCTCTCTCCATCCTTGTAAGACTTTGATAGACGGATCCTTTATCGGTAATGTCCAGCGCCATCATGTCCTTGCGAATGGTGTCTTTCTCCTTGATGTTGGGAATGTACTTGTACTCATAAACAAAACGATGAGATTGTGCGGTTGCTAGTGCCGAAATAAAGATAAGCACACTAAAGATTTTTTTCATTTGTTGTAATTTCAATTTTCTGGTTTAAAAGTAGTTTTTATTCTAATGAATGCAAAAACTTTAACAAATTTTATAAAAATCCCTCTCAATATTTCTATTGAAAGGGATAGTAAAAAATAATAACGAATTTTGGTTTATTTAAAATTAAATTTAACCGTCAGCATCACTTGGCTTGGCCTAAGTTGCATTCTGGTATAACTATCGGATGTAGCTCCTACAGAGTATCTTTCGAATACTTTTTTATCGGCAATATTCATCCATTTCAGTTCAAAATCTATTTTTTTACTTGCCCATGTAAATTGGTAGGACAAATCATAAAAAGCATTGTGGTACATTAAATCTGGTGTCCCAGAATTGATTTGATCCCAAGAAAATCCTATACTATGGTTTTCCATTGGATAAAGGTAAGCACTCAGATTATGGTTATAACCTACAGAGCGATTGGTAAGTACACTGGTTTGCTTGCCCCAATTATAGGTTGCATTATAATCCACACTTAACCAAGAAAAATAAGAATTGTTGAATTTGAATGCAAGATTCTGATTGACAGATTTATTGTTGAACAGCACATTATTTTGGTACATTTCCGAGTCGCTATTGCTAAGTCCGTAGCCTACCGAAGCATTGGATTTGATGCTTGGGAAATATTTGCCCAATTCGGCATTCAGACTATTGGAATTGCTGGCGTTGTCCTTTTCGATATAGTTGGTTACTACATAACCCAAGTTATTCACAAAAGGAGAAGAAATTAAATTTCTATTGGTTTTGGAAATACTGTAACGAACATTGAAGAATATATTGTTGAGTGGATTTCTGTACTCCAAACGAGACCCTACCGACTGGTACTTGGTTTCCATTAAAGGATTATTCGGATTCATGGCGGAAAGGGAAGAAGGTGAACCCAACAACAATCCGGCATAAAGATTAGAAATATCGCCATAGTTATGTCCTACATTAGCATGCACATTGATGGAGTAGAACGATAAAAATTTATACTGAGCAAATGCATTGGGCTCGAAGGTAACTTTGTGTGCAGATTTATTCAGGTTTCTCAATGGGTCTTCTGCCTTAATATTTTTAAAATTAAACGGCAATCCTGCAAAGAGCATCCAGTTGTCCGATTTATAATTCAATCCCAAAGAAGCATACGGCAATAGATTGGTAAATTTTATGTCGTTTTGGAAGGCATTCCCCAAAGATTGTAATGCACCAGCATTTCGTGAGTACAAATCGGAGTTGATTTGGTTGCTGGAAAAATTAAGCCCTACTTCTGGGGTAAAAGTCCAGTATTTATACGAAAAACTCACATTGGCAGAATGGTTGGCCTCCACAGTAGTCATCCCAAAATCTTGTCTTAACATATCGGCTGTACTTGGGAAAGGCAAATTCAAATTCACATAACTGGCTGGTGTTATATCGAGGTTTTGGCGGTCTTTTTGGTAATTGATATACGATTTTAAATTGATCATTTTCTCCTTCCAAGGCAAAATGGTACTCAATGAGTTTTGGAAAGAAGAAGTAGGCGACTCTATGGCTTGTGCCCCTAGGATTGAACTTCTTTGCACATCTGCACGGTCGGCATTCCAAAATTGAGTAAAGGTAGTGGTGTTTTTAAAGAAGCCTTTTTTTGCATTTTTGGTAAATACCAATTCTCCTTTTACTTTATCGGTATAGAATTTATTTTCCGTATTGGTGATCACCGTTGAGTTGATGGGAGCAAAGTAATTCACTATATTATAGGACGCTCTGCTTACAACATTATTGGTATAATTGGCATTGGCTTTCAGTTCCCATTCTTTGTTTTTAAAAGGAGTGGTCAGTAAATTGGCAGAAAGGAAATGCACATTGTTCATCAGGTATCTTTTCTCTGGCAGGTTGGGTAACGAGGCATTTTCCACATTCAACCAATCGTTTTGAGAGGCATTTCTTCTCACTCCTTCCCAACCAGTCCCGAAGGAAAGCATCATCCCTTCTCTTTCCACATTTTCGCCCATGTTATTGGTTTTGTAGTTCACAACCCATTGGTTTTTCTGCCCGAAGAACATCGGTGTTAGCTTCAGGTTCCAAAGCCAAGGATCCACAAATCCGGATCCCACTTCGGCACGACCGGTCATGGTTACTTTATTTTTTAATTTGATGTTAATGGCACTTTGATCCGAAGGCACTTTGTCTTGCAAAATTTTGATGGGCTGATGGTTTTGCAACACTTCCACTTTTTGCACAGCATCTTTAGGCAGAGAGTTGTTGATGGTTCCATAACCTCCTTCCATGAGGTCTTTTCCGTTGACATAAAATTTGATCAGAGGTTTTCCTAGATGCAGAATGGTTCCGTCGTCTTTTACTTCAAAGCCGGGCATTTTTTTCAACACATCGGCCAAGGAGCGGTCAGATTTATTTTCAAAAGCTTTCAAATCATACGAAATTGTATCGCCTTTTGCTGTAATCATCTTGGCTTTTAGCTTTACTTCCTTTATTTCTGTAGCTTCAGTTTGAAGTGAAAAATTCACCGTTTGATTTTCGTTGCTGATGTTTTTAATCATGGTTTTATGATTAAAGGCTTTAACTTTCACATCAACGGACGGTTCTGTCGTGGTAAAATTAATTTTGAATTCGCCTTTTGCATTGGTAATGGCATAGGCAATAATGGCATCTTTGCCTTTTTCTTCCACAGTGATGCTGGCTGAGGAGACTAAGTCACCATCCGTGTTTTTCACAACTCCGGAAATGGTTTTTTGTGCAAACACCAGACTAATGGATAATAGCAGAAACAAGGAAAAAATTTTTCTCATTGTAAGGTTGGTTTAGGTTAATTTTTATTTTCTTCAATTCTATTGGTAGTTTTATTTGCATAAATGTTACAAAACGAGAAGATTTTGCAAAATAAAAACTATTTGATTCAAGCATCAAATAGTTTTTATGATATTTTAGACGGTAATATTGCTATTATTCGCCCATTATATCTTTATGCTGGCTTTTATTATGCCTGTATCGTTCTATGCTTTCGCGCATTTTCAATTCGGAATGATAGAGTTTTAAGACTTGGTTGGGCGTTAGGATTTTCAAAAACTCTTTGGTGTATTCTTTTCTTAATTGCAAGAGTTTCTGCCCTATGACAAAACTTTGTTCTAATTCTTCACGCGCTTCTTGTTCAGTCATTTCATCAAAAGAGCCTCGTTTCTTAAACTTACCTTTCACCACTTTCTGTTGTGTCAGATATTCACGAAACAACTTTCTAAAAGCTTCTTCTTTTTCAGGAGAAACGCCAACATCCTTTACCACGGCATCTTCGCGCAATTTTCGGATTAGCTCTCGCTTTTCGTCTAAGCTATAGTCTTTAAATTCTTTTTTATTTTTCACCAATTCTTTATTGGCTTCTGGAGCCTGTTGTGCTTGTAGAAAAGATGCTGCACAAATGGCAAATACAATAATTGCTTTAGTCGTATTCATATTTATGTTTTTTAAAAAAATTAATAATATACATCTAAGTACACATCCTGATAGTTTCTATTACCTAACTCGGATAATTCTTTTTCCGACATCACCGCCAAAACCTGATCTATATTTTTATTGGACATCAATTCTGCTTTAGGTGTTCTTGAAACCTCAGCACTGTGGGCTATTTTCTGAGTAGGAAGTGTTACTTCTGCAAGGCTATTCGTAGGTTTTTTCAAAAAAGTATCAGGATGTGATGTCTGCACTATTTGTTCTGAATTTTCTATTTGCTTTTGTGGCTTAGTACTTGTGATTTGCTGAGCAATTTTAGGAGACTTTATTTCTGTTTCATCATTAGGAAGCATCCAAAACAGTCCCATTACCAAGGCAACTGCTGCTGCTAGCCAAATCCATTTTTTAGAAAAATCAGTCCCTCTTTGTTCTTCTTGGGGTGTCGTTTTGTGGGTATGTATCGTTTGAGAAAGCACATTTTCTTGCATTTTTTGAAAAAAATCATCTGGTATATTATCAGGATTTTTTCTTTCCCACTGTTCTATATCTATCTTTTTCATGTGTGGCTATTTATTTTGTTATTGTTAATCAAATGAATTTGTCTCTGTAGGAGAGGTGTTGGCTGCAACCAAGTCCTTGTATTTGGTAATTTTAATGTTATTTAAATTGTAGCATGTTCAACAATATATTTTTCAATCTTTTGTTTGGCGTAGTGATAATTCGTTTTAAGTGTACCTACCGACATATCGACAATCAAACTGATTTCTTCGTAAGGCAAATCATCATAATATCTTAAATTAAAAACGAGTTTTTGTTTTTCGGGTAGCAATTGTATGGCCTCATTCAATAATTTATGTAATCGTTCTTCATATTCATCGCTTTCTGAAGATTGACTTTTAAGATACATAACCGCTTGCTCATCAACCATTTTCATTTTACTTTTTTTGTTCAGTTCTTGCAAAGCCTCGTTGGTCGCTATTCTGTACAACCATGTATAAAGTTTACTTTCTTGCTTAAACTGATGAAAATTCTGAAAAGCTTTGATGAATGTTTCCTGCAAAATATCTTGGCTTTGGCTATGGTCATTCAGCATTCTTCTGATGTGCCAGTACAATCTTGATTGGTACGCATCCATCATCATCCTAAGTCCTTTTTCTTGGCCTTTGTCGTCTTGCATACAGCGGATTATTTCGGATTCGTTGCTTTTCATAAAATATCTTCGTTTCTTTGATGTTAAATTTACATAAAAGTTAAAAATCAATTTTTTATCGGTTGTTTTTTTATTATCCTAATGATAAGCCATCGGAATATTGTTTAGAACAACAGGTTAAAAATGAACAATTTAAAGATTAACCTTTAATTTCTTTATGTTGATTTTCAATTATTTATAGTTTAAAAATGAAAATTATCCTTATTGGTTCAGGAAATGTTGCCCATCATTTGGCCAATGCTTTTACCCAGAATGGGGTAGAAGTAGCCCAAATTTTTGGAAGAAACAAAGTTGAACTCGAAAAAATATCCCAAGACTTTTCCATTCCTTTCTCCACAGAAATCTTAGGAGATGCGGATGTTTATTTTGTTTGCGTTCGGGATTCGGCCATAGGTGAAGTCTCAGAAATTATTCAGAAAAAAGACTGTATTGTTGCCCATACTTCTGGTGCTGTTTCCCGTGAAACATTGCGTGGAAGCTACAGCAAAGCAGTTTTTTACCCATTACAAACCTTTTCAAAAAATAAAATTTTAGACTACTCTGCCATTCCATTTTTTATTGATACCGACAATGAAGAAAGTCAAAAAATAATCGCTTCATTGGCGAGAAAGATTTCAAATAAAGTTGCTTTAGCCAACGACGAAAAAAGAAAATACATCCACCTAACGGCTGTTTTTGCTTGCAATTTCACCAATCATCTCTATGCAAGAGCCAAAGAAATTGCCGACCAACAGGAAATTCCTTTCGACTATTTCTTACCACTCATCGACGAAACCACACAAAAAATTCATGAGATGTCCCCCAAAATAGCACAAACAGGTCCTGCTATTCGAAACGACTTATCCGTATTGAAAGCCCACCAAGAACTAATCCACGATCCCGATGTATTAAAAATATATACTACATTAAACCATTCTATAAAAAAAATGTATGAGTTATAAATTCAAATTAAAAAATATTAAAGCCTTTGTCTTTGATGTAGATGGAGTCTTCACTGATGGCAGTGTTTATTTGCTCCCAGGTGGACACATGTCCAGAGTTATGAATGTTTTGGATGGATATGCCGTTGTAAAAGCCATTAAAAACAACTTTCCCATTGGTGTTATTACCGGTGGAAATGATGATATGGTGAAGCACAGAATACATTACCTAGGCATCCAAGATTATTATCCAAAATCTCAGGACAAACTCGCCGATTTTGAAAATTTTAAATTAAAACATCAACTTAGTAACAATGAAATCCTTGTAATGGGGGACGATTTACCAGATATAGTGATGATGAAATCTGCCGGACTTGCCACTTGTCCCAACAATGCAGTGCCCGAAGTAAAAGCCATTGCCGAGTATATTTCGCCCATCGAAGGCGGCAAAGGCGCCGTGAGAGATGTGATAGAACAAGTAATGAAAGTACAAGGAAAATGGACTGAAGACAATACGCAAAGTACTTAATAAAATGAAGAAACTCCTTTTGGGCTCCAATTCGCCAAGAAGAAAAGAATTACTAACCGCCTTGGGCTATGACTTCCGAGTAGTGAAAATAGATTGTGATGAATCATTCCCCAAGAACATGCCTGCACACCAAGTAGCGGCCTATATTTCCCAATTAAAATCTGAAGCATATAAAAACTTACAATCCGATGAAATTCTGCTAACTTCCGATACTGTGGTGGCCATAGACGAAGAAATCCTTGGAAAACCAATAGACAAAGTTCATGCTAAAGAAATGTTACAAAAACTTTCAGGAAAAACCCATCAAGTTTATACTGCAGTTACTGTAAAAACCAATGAAAAACACACCACCATTACCGATGTTGCAGAAGTTTCGGTCTTGGAATTAACCAATCAAGACATAGAATACTATCTTGACAAACATCAACCTTATGACAAAGCAGGAAGTTATGGCGTACAAGAATGGCTAGGAATGGCAAAAATTAATAAAATAAATGGAAGTTTCTACACGATAATGGGCTTACCCACCCATTGTGTTGATTCATTATTAAAAGAATGGATGTATGAAAAGCATTCGCCTTAAAATTACTAAATTTACCAAATAATTTAGCAAACAATGAAATAATTATACTGTTGTTTCAGTTTTAATAAAATAATGAAAAGAAATTTAATTTATCTATTCTTAGGTGCGGTTTTATTTTCTTGTGGCATCAACAAGAGACCAGAAGCCCGTGGAAAAATATTGAAAGGATTTATTGCTCAAAACAACACTCTTTTTAATGCAGAAGAAGCATTAGAAACAGAATTGCAAGCAAGATCCAAAGCTTTTAAAGACAATTTTTATTCTGGATATATTCCACTTTTAAAATATGATGATGCTACAAACAACCCAAGTAGCACACCGGGCTTTACCAATCAAAACAATACGAACAACAGTCCACCTCCAGGATTTGGAGGATTTGGCAACAAGGGCAGCTTTAGCAATTCGCCTACCGATCCTAATATCGCCAATAATCCGACCAAAGGCGCCAGTATATTAGAAATTGCGGAAGCCAAAGCGTTAAAAACCATCCATAATTATTCAGTCACTCGAAAAGGGATTGAAAAAAATCCACAAATTTTTGATGCCTATCTAGTACTAATAAAATCCAGAATTTATCAAAACAAAAATCTAGAGGCTTTAGATGCATACAACGGATTAAAGTTGCTGATGCCAAAAGACAAAAGAATTCCGCTAGCTACAATTTATGAAGGATTAGCATATTCAAAATTAAAAGACTATCACAAAGCCGACTTAATTTTCTCGGAGTTAAAGAAACAAAATATTGCAAAAAAGTACGATCAATTGCTTTCTGTCTTCTATGCTGAAAACTATCTTTTTGCCGCTAAAAAAGATAAAGCCATTGCAGAGTTAACTCACGCTTTCGAAGTAAACTCCAACAGACCGCTTAAAAGTAGAATTGCATTTCTTAAAGGACAATTGCTCATGGAGTTAGGAAAAAACCTGGAAGCAAGAAGCTCCTTTATGGATGCCTATAAATATGCCAATGATTTCGAGTTTGAAGTAAAATCTCAAATTGAAATTGCCAAAACCTACAACAGCAATACAGATTATGAAGGAGCTAAAAAATATTTAGAAAACATAAGTAAAAAGGGAACTTATGCCTCCAGAAAAAATGAATTTTACTATGCATTGGGACTTATGGCCAAAAAGGTTGGTAAAAAAGAAGAATCCTTAGCTTTTTTCCGAAAATCTTTAAAGGAAAAAGTTTCGGATACCCAAATCCGAGGATTGGATTATTATGAAATTGGTAAGTTCTTTTTAGAAAAAGACGACTACATCTCTGCTGGAGCCTATTACGACTCGGCATTGGTAGCAATGAACCACGAACCGACCAAAATCCTATTGAAGGAACAAAGTGAGAACATAAAAAAACTGTCCAAGAACTATTATCTCATCAAAAAGAACGACAGCATCCTGCAATTGGCTGCAATGCCTGAAAACCAAAGAATAGATTATTTTCAAAAATACATCCAACAATTAAAAACCAAAGAAGAAATTGCTGAAAGAGAAAGAAAGCAAAAGGAAAGGCTTGAAGGCTTTAAATCCGGGGATTTCAATAGTAATTCAATTTTTGGTAGCAGTGGAAATAATTTTCAAGATTTTGGAAATCCATCCAAAGGGTTTTATTTTAGCAACCAAAACACGGTTTCTAAGGGAAATGTAAGTTTTAAACAAATTTGGGGCGACAGAGCTTTATCAGACAACTGGCGAAATTCTAACAAACCGGCAACCATAACAGATATTAAAAATACGGCAATGGGTACCACTTCTGCACCAGATCCTAGACGCTATGAACCGAGCTTTTATATTGAAAAAATACCTACAGACCCCAACCAACTTTCTTTACTTAAAAAAGAAAGAGATACCGCCTCTTTAGGCTTAGGAATAATGTACGATAATTTATTTAGTAATAAACCATTGGCTACCAAAACCTTATATCAATTGGTGGACAATAAACCAGAAGAAGATGTTATGCTAAAGGCTCTCTATCAGATTTTTGCGATGAATTATGAACACAATCCTAGTGCTGCCGAAAGAGCAAAACAAAAACTCCTTACAGATTATCCTTATACTTCTTATGCAGAATTTGCTAGAAATCCTAGAGGGAATAATTTTATAAAAGCTTCTGAAGAGGTAGAAAAAGCCTATACTGAAGCCTATAATTTGTATTTGGAGGAAAAATTTAATGAAAGTAAAATCATTGTTGAAAATACTTTGAAAAACTATCCCAAAGATGCGCTAGTACCGAAGCTCACCCTTCTCAATGCTTTTATTACAGGTAAAATGGTGGGTAAGGAAGTCATGATTTTACAGTTAGAACAAATCGTGTTGAACTATGCCAAAACCGACGAAGGAAGAAAAGCAAAAGAAATGCTGAATTACCTAAAAAGCGATTTAAAAATGCAAATGACCGATGCTAAAGGCAACAACATTCAACCCGCACAAAATAACAATACCAAAACGCCTCCAGCAACGCAAAATGGAAATTTATTTAACGGAGGAAATACGGGCAATAGTCCAAAATTACCTCCTGGCAACAACAAAACCAAGAGCGAAAAAATAAATGCAAACAAAAGTAACTCATTGGAAACCTCTAACTTGCCAACAATTGAAGCCCAAAAAAAATAAGCGAAGATTAATCTTCGCTTTTCTTTATTTTGACACCGTGGAAATCCTTCAAATAAAAAGGTTCAAAATATGCAATATCTTCAAAATCCTGAGAATTAAACTTCTGTATGGCTTTTTTCACCATAAATTCAGACGACGGATAGACAGCAGATTCATATACTGCCATTGGTAGCGGTACTATTGTTTCTGCTTTAGCCGCTCCATCGCCCACAAAAAGTACCTTTGAATTTCGATAGGCTGCAAAAGAATTTTCATCTAATATTTTAGCTTCAGTTTCAGCAATCATTTCTCCGGTACTACCATCATAAACCGCAGTGTACACTTCCATTCGTCGGGCATCTATCATGGGGATGATAAAATCAAATCCTTGGTTAAGGTATGGTGCTACCATAGATTCTAATGAATTGATGGAAATAAGAGGCAGATTGAGTCCAAAACAAAAGCCTTTGGCTGAAGCAGCACCAATTCTAAGCCCGGTATAAGAACCCGGTCCAATTCCCAGAGCAACAGCATCCAAATCGTTCAACTGAATTTCTGCTCCTTCTAAAGCCCATTGTATGAAGGTATGTAAACTTTCGGACTGTTTATAGTTTTCTGATACCTCTTGACAAAGACAAAGCAAAGATTCGTTATCGGAGATAGCGACAGAACAATTCTTGGACGAGGTTTCTATATGTAAAATTTTCATGAAGCTAATAGGTATGAGTGTGCAAAGATAAATAAGTTTGTGGATGTTAAAAAATAAGGAAAATGAAGGTAGGGAAAAAATAGGGTTAATAAAATTTTGGATTAATACGCTGTAACACCCGTATTTTTCGACATTATCCTTGGTGCATTCCTCAAAAATAGTATATTTGCAACCCTATATAAACAATTAATATATTACACTATGAAAGAATTAATCGAAAAAATTAATGCCGAGTATGAAACTTTTTCTAAAGAGGCAGCGCAACAAGTAGAAAAAGGAAACAAAGCAGCTGGTACAAGAGCAAGAAAAGCAGCTTTGGAATTGAGTAAATTATTCAAAGATTTCAGAAAAGAATCTGTAGAAGCTTCTAAGGCTAACTAATTATTAAAAGAAAAATAGAACCTTTAAAGGTCGATTTTAAAAAAAAACACCTCTAGTTTTAGAGGTGTTTCTTATTTTTATTTGCTTTTAGAAAGGCAAACCGTCGTCGTCATCTTCATTTGAAGAAAATGGATTTTCTTGACTTGCTGCAGGAGTTGCAGCACTTGTAGGAGTCGCTTGCGTAGGTTGAGCCGCTACATTGTCCATTACTTTTTCTAATCTCCATCCTGTAATACTGTTAAAATATTTCACCTCTCCCTGTGGTGAAGTCCATTCTCTCCCTCGGATATTGATCCCAATTTTTACATTTTCTCCCTCTGCAATATTATCAAGTAGAGAAATTTTATCTTGCAAAAATTCAATACTGATGGGTTGTGGATACTGTTCTTGCGTAAGTAATATAAGTTCTCTTTTTTGAAATCCGCTTGCAAAAGTTTGAATTTCAGACATTTTTTTCACCGTTCCTTGTAATTCCATAACTATATAAATTGAAGATGTAAAAGTAATAAAAGGAAAATAAAAGAATGCATAAAAAGCTTTTAATTTTTTTAAAAAAAAATTTCTAAAAAAATTTGTGAGAGTTAAAAATAAAGTCCTATATTTGCACTCACAAAAACAGAACAAAAGATCTTTCAATATTAGCGGATGTGGTGTAATTGGTAGCCACGCCAGACTTAGGATCTGGTGCCGTGAGGCGTGGGGGTTCGAGTCCCTTCATCCGCACTAATAAGATTCTTGAATATCAGGAATCTTTTTTGCGAAAATAGCTCAGCTGGTAGAGCACAACCTTGCCAAGGTTGGGGTCGCGGGTTCGAATCCCGTTTTTCGCTCCACCTCGCCCTGGTGGTGGAATTGGTAGACACGCAGGACTTAAAATCCTGTGTCCGCAAGGACGTACGGGTTCAAGTCCCGTCTGGGGTACAAAAAGACTGATTATCTTATTGATTTTCAGTCTTTTTTGTTTTTTCGTGTAATATATGTGCAATGTGAATTAGTAAAAAATAGTCTGCATTTTTTACAGAGCAACAATTACTACCGTTTTTCCTTTGAAAAAAGCTTGAATGATGTCAAAATTTAGAATGAAAATACAGCTCGGTTTGGCTGTATTTATTTTATTGTGAATGGGGTATCTATTGCTTCCTGTTTCAATAATTTGAAAATACAAAGGTTCTAAATTTAAAAAAAAAGGCTTTGTACAAATTGGACAAAAATGGACAGAAAAATACTCGTTTAATTATAGTATTCCATGTATTTTTGCAAAACTGATTCTTCAATTTAGAAACAGAACTCTTTGAATAAAGATTGAGGTAAAAACTAAAAATTAACACAAATGGATACTGTACTAAAAAAGTGTGTA
>JAFDZI010000010.1 GCA_018266955.1 Bacteroidota bacterium | reverse complement strand
TCCGACTTTTCGGACACCCTCTTTAGGATGGATTTTTGTTCAATAAAATTAACCTTCCACATATTCTTTTAAGTCGTTACCCAGTACTTTTTGCCATTTGTTTTCAAATTTTTCAAAGCTAAATTCATTTCCCAAGTGTTCCAAATTTTCCAATCCTTTATGGGTAAGGGTAACGATGGTTGCATCGCCTTCTTTTGCCAATTCCCATTTCAGAAGTGTTTTTTCTTTGGTTATTTCGGGGTAAGTTAAAGAATACTTTAGCTTTTCGTGTGGGATTACTTCCAAAACTTCGCAGTGAAGGTGGTGTTCATTAGAACCATTGTGGGAATAAAAGCTAAATTCAGTATGCATTTTTGGAGAAAAGTCCGGAATATCTTGATACCATTCTTTCAATGCTTCTTTGTTGGTTATTGCTTCCCAAACTTTCTCTAAAGGTGCATTTACCTTGTGTTGAATAATAACATTGTTGTGCATAATAAAGATTTTTTGTGATTGATTTATGGTACTAAAGTTAGGCATTTAATCAGCATAAAAAACCATTATGGATATGATTTCTTGTTTAAACTGATAAATATCAAAATTTTAAAATTATGAAATCTAGAAGTTATGCATGACGAAGTAAGAATTACAACTTCAGCTTTGTTTTTAATTTATAATGAATCTAAATAATAAATTTATTTCGTACCTTTGTATCCGAATTTAAAATTAATACAATGAGTAATACCATACACTTAGAAAAAAATGAAAATGGTGAGTTGGATGTTCGCGTTTTGGTTCCCATACAAAGACATGAACTTTTGGTAAGTCTTTTCAAAGAATTAGCAGTTGCAGATAGCTTTATCTTCATTAATGACCATGACCCAATTCCTTTATTTTACGAATTCAAATCAATTTATGGAGATGTGGTTGATTGGGTCTATCTCAACAAAGGAGGTAGAGATTGGAAGGTAAAAGTTACCCGTACAGAAGAATCTCAAGCAAGAGATATGTCGGATATTGCAACACTAATGGATGTTAGAAATGTAGATCCTAAAGAATGGAAACATATCATCTTCCACCGATATGGCATGATGGAACCTAATACAATTATGGAAATTATTTCGAAAATTGATTTAGAAGAAATACACGCTATTTTTGAAAATAAATTTGCAGGACAATTTGTTTGGACTTATAAAAGACAAGTACCCGATGAAATTATTGTACACCTTACCAAAACTGAGAAAAGCGGTTTGGGCGACGAAGGATTTGCTGTAGTTAATGAATTCGACATCCGACCTTACCCACCAACAGAAAGACATGAAATGTTCTATAAAGCTTTTGAAGAAATTAAACCAGGGGAAGCTTTTGTGTTTATTAACGACCACGATCCCAAACCATTGTACTACCAAATGGAAGCAGAAAGTAAAGAACCATTCCGTTGGGAATACCTTGTAAATGGACCAGATGAATGGAAAGTAAGAGTAGTGAAAGTAAGTCAATAAACCAAAAAAATAAACACCTTTTGACTCTATGCCAAAAGGTGTTTTTTTCTATTAATAAGTAAAATTGATTTTAAAAATTACTCATGTAGTTTTTTCCAAATAACATCTTTCAATTCCATAAGTCCTTCTTGACTTACTCCTGAAAAGAAAATTGGTTGTCTATTTTCCGGAAATTCAGCAGCGATTTCCGCCTTCAGTTCCTCATCTAATAAATCGGATTTGGAAACCGAAATGATAAAATCTTTATCCAATAATTCTGGATTGTACTCCTTCAGTTCATTTTCCAATATTTTATATTCTTGGTAATGATCTTCAGAATCGGCCGGAATAAGGAAAAGCAAGATTGAATTTCTTTCGATATGTCTTAGGAAACGATGTCCCAAACCTTTGCCCTCTGCAGCACCTTCAATTATCCCGGGAATATCTGCCATTACAAAAGACTTATAGTTTCTGTAATTCACTATTCCTAAATTGGGTGTAAGAGTTGTAAAGGCATAGTTGGCAATTTTAGGTTTTGCCGCAGAAACTGAAGCCAATAATGTAGATTTACCTGCATTGGGGAAACCTACTAAGCCTACATCTGCTAATACCTTCAGCTCAAACACAATATAGCCTTCCTCACCTGGAAGCCCAGGTTGTGCATAGCGAGGAGTTTGATTGGTAGCCGATTTGAAGTGCTCGTTCCCAAGACCTCCTTTACCCCCACGCATCAAGATGATTTCTTGTTTGTCTTCCAAGATTTCACCTATAATTTCGCCTTCTTCATTTTTGGCAATGGTTCCTATAGGTACTTCTATGTACACATCTTCTCCATCAGCTCCTGTCAATTGGCTTTTTGCACCATTCACACCTCTTTCTGCTTTTACATGTCTGGTGTATCGCAATGGTAAAAGTGTCCATTCGTTGGAATTTCCCTTCATAATGATGTGTCCACCTCTACCTCCATCACCACCATCTGGACCACCTTTGGGGATGTATTTTTCGCGTCGTAAATGCGCCGAACCGGCACCACCATGACCCGACTGACAATGGATTTTCACATAATCTACAAAATTCGACATCTATTCTGGGTTCTATATCCTAAAAAAGGATGGTTAGAAAAATTTATTATTTTATTTTTTCTACTTCAGCAAAAAGTTTTTGAGAAATCTCTTCAATTTCACCAACACCGTTTATTTCTACATACTTGCCTTGCTTTTTATACAATTCGGCTACTTCTGCAGTTTTGCTGTAATATTCTTTAATTCGGTTACTGATGATTTCTTCATTGCTATCATCTGTTCGTCCGCTGGTTTCTCCTCTTTTCAAGAGTCTTTCTACTAAAATTTTATCTTCAACAATGAGGGAAAGACAAACACTGATTGGTGCTTGAAGCACATCTATTACAATTTTTTCTAAAGCTTCGGTTTGTGCAGCCGTTCTTGGGAAACCATCAAATATAAACCCTTGAGCATCGGTTGGTTTCTTTAGTTCGTCTATCAACATATCAATAGTGACTTGATCCGGAACCAGCTCTCCTTTGTCGATATATGATTTAGCTAATTGTCCCAAAGCGGTATCATTCTTCATATTGAAGCGAAATAAATCGCCAGTTGAGATTTGCTTCAAATTGAATTTTTCAATTAAAAACTGAGCTTGTGTTCCTTTTCCACTTCCCGGAGGGCCGAATAGTACGATGTTGATCATAATTAGCGGTGGCTAATGGCAAATTGGTTTTACAATTGCGTTTGCCTTTTTGTATAGTTAAAAATAATTTATTCTTTGAATGAATTTAAGTATCAATAAAAAACTTAATGATTAATTCTACCTTCTTCTAATTGATATAAATCGGGCAAGTTTCTTCCCAATTCATCATAATCCAATCCATAGCCCAAAACAAATTTATTTGGAATTTCTTTAGCTACATAATGAATTTTGAAATCTTTTTTATAAACCTCTGGCTTTAAAAGTAAAGAAGCAATTTTCAACGATTTTGGTCTTTGGGTATTTTCAAAATAATGATATAAACTCTCCAAAGTATTGCCAGTATCTACAATATCTTCCATAAGAATAATGTGCCTTCCTTCTACCTCTTTGGTAAGTTCCATTTTTTTATAAACGATTCCTGTTGATTGCGTTCCGGAATAAGAACTCATTTGGATAAAAGCTACTTCACATTTTCCAGGATAATGTCTCAAAAAATCGGCGAAAAACATAATCACACCATTCAAAACCCCAATAAATACAGGAGTTTCGTCTTTGTAATCTTCATATACCTTTAAGGCTAAATCTTTTATAATGGCCTGTATTTCATCGTTTTTTAGATACGGTACAAAATATTTGTCGTGTATTTTAATGCTTTCCATAATTTCAAAAGTACAAAATTAGTCTTTTTTGTTGAATTCCTTTTATTTAAAATTAATATTTCGCCTTGACTTCTGTATCTTTGCATCAAAATAAACATTATGCAACAATATTTGGAATTTTCCTTTAAAATAAAACCTTTACAACCTTGGAATGAAATTATGATGGCCGAATTAATCGAAATTGGCTTTGATAGTTTTACAGAAGAAAATGATGGTATTTTAGGGTATATTCAAAAAGAATTGTACAATGAAGATGAGTTAAACAACCTATGGCTCCTACATTCTGATGAAGTGAAAATTGATTATACTTTTACAGAAATGCCCAACATCAACTGGAACGAGGAATGGGAGAAAAACTTCTCTCCCATTTATGTAGAAAATAAAGTCCTAATTCGCGCTGAATTTCATGAGCCCAATCCTTCATTACATGAAATTATCATTCAACCGAAAATGTCTTTCGGTACGGGACATCACCCTACTACCCACTTGATGATTCAACAAATGATGGCAATGGATTTTCATGGTAAAAATATTCTGGATATGGGCTGTGGGACTTCCGTATTGGCTATTTATGCCAAACAAAAAGGTGCTCAGAGGGTTGTGGCTATAGACATAGATGAATGGTCTGTAGAAAACTCTAAAGAAAATGCGGAAAGAAATAATGTAACACTAGAAATTTCCCAAGGAACAGCAGACAATTTAGGTGCTGAAAAATTTGATATTATATTGGCCAATATCAATAGAAATATTCTTATTTCGGATATTCCAACTTATGTTTCCGTACTACAACCAGGTGGTCAGCTTTTACTTTCAGGTTTATGCTTTTTTGATGTTGATGATATCCTGGAGGTGTGTACCGAACAAAATCTAAAACTCAGCAACCAGCAACAAAGAGAAGAATGGATGAGTCTTTTACTGACAAAACCATAAACATATAAATTACAAAATCGGGCTAAGTCCCGATTTTTTTATTCTTTTCTTCTATCCATTTTCCTAAATACTTTGTACTCTGCAAACTATGATGTTGTAGGATTTGTCCTAAAAAATTCTTTTGCCGATGGGCATTTAAATTTCTATATATTTCTTGAATTTTAAGCCTAAATAATGGGATAAAAATATTTTCATCAAATCTTTTTTTCACCAATTCAAAACCATTTTTTTGTGCTTGAATCCATCTTTCTTCATCTAGATACAATTGAACCGCACTGCTGATAAAGTCATCATTATGGGTGCAAATTTCACCGTTCCAAGGCAAATCTCCATTCATACCTTCGGCACCCCAATAAGTTGTTACCGATGGCAAGCCCAACCGCATAGCATCCAGCAATTTACCTTTAATCCCTGCACCAAAAGGAATTGGGGCTAACAATATTTTGGACGAATGAAAAACATCTTCTACAGAATTTGCCCTTCCTTTCACTAAAAAGCCTTGTGCTGCATTATTTAACTGCATGGCTTTATCTGTACAATAAGCGCCATAAATATGCATTTCTGCCTTTGGAATTCTCTTTTTTATTTCAGGCCAAAGCTGTTTGAGTTTTAGCACCGTTTGCCAATTGGGCTCATGTAAAAAATTACCGATGGAGACAAAGTTTGATCTCCGAGAAAATTCTGGAATTTCTGATGTAGTTACCGTGGCAAATAGTGGCAAATAAAATAAAATTGTAGGAGATACATTGAATTTATCTTGCAATAAATACATTTCATATTCCGAAATAATTAATGACAAATCACATCGAAATATAGAGGCCATTTCTCTTTTGAAAACATCGGATAATTCCAATTCGGCATCGGGGTTTTTGCCTTTTTTAAATGCATTTTCTCTTGATTTTCTTAAAAAATGTAAGTCTTCGGTATCTAAAATCCTCATGGCATTCGGGCAGATTTCTGCTACCTTCCACCCGAATTGTTCTTCGGTAACAAACCGATCAAACAAAACAACATCCGGATTCAATTGTGCTAATACCCCCTCGAATGAAGCATCGTTTAGTTCTATTTTTTGATAACGAACCTCCCACTCATCTAATGAAGCACTGTATTCCAAATTATTGGCTGCAGACAGAAAAGAAATGGTATAATTTTCATTTTTGAAAAATTTAATCAATTGTAACATTCTTTTCCCAGCCGCTGTAGAATTGGGTTCAGGAAGTACCAAACCTATAATGAGTAGATGTTTCATGGCGTAAATTTAACTGAATTTTATGGATTATTTACACCCAATGTTTTTCCATTTCTTGCTCGTTTACTTTAAAATGCCAATAACTATCTAACTTCAGAAAGAGTATGTTTGAAAAAAATCAAATAGATGATGGCTAATTCAATGGTTAATATTCTTAATTTTGCACAGCCTTTTAGGCTTGATAAATATTCAAAAAATATGACAACATCTTCCTTATATTATCCGTTTCGGGATTTGAATTTTGATGACCAAACATGTTTCTTATCCGGAGAAAAAGCGACGGAATTACTCACCATTTTCCCAGAGTGGTTTATGGATCGGTTTAATTTCAGAAATGACAGTTTCGAAATGATGGATAAATTAAAATCGGTTACTTATGGAGAATTGACCATTCCATGTTCATTGCCTGTAAAAAAAGCTTGGGAAAAACTAGACGAAAATATTCAAAAAGCTTTTGACCAAGGCTACGATGCAATTTCCACAATGGACGATCATTTGCTTTTTTTATGGTTAGGAAGAATGGTGTACGGTACATTATTCCACGAAATGTCCATGGAGAAAAAAAGACTGTCTAAATATGAAAAAACTTTGCAGGTTTCTCCATTTTTAAAAGAAAGATTTGGTCTTTTTCATCTAATGCTACAATCAATCATCCATCCAATGGAATTTATTGGAGAGAAAAAACCATGGAGCATCACAGTAGTAAAAGTTAAATTTTCTGAGGACATCATGAATTATCGAGACGATACGGTAAATTTAATGTTCTCTTTAGCGGTAAATGGTTTTGGCATTATTGCAAGCTTACACGACAACCAGGTGGTAGCCGATCATCAAATTAATATATTAGAAAAAATTGGCAAACAAACCCTACATCCAATTCAATTTGAAGAATTGTATGCCCGTTTTCATTATTCTAATTATTTGTTACAATACGAACCAGAATTTATTATAGAAAAACAGGAGGACAAATTAACCATAGAGGCTTTACCCATCAAAGAAAATTCCCAAAGACCTCTCTTTGGCTTTTGGGACGAGGATATGTTCGCTTCCGTACTTGCAGGTTACTGGGAGATTTACGGTATAGAAAAGAAGAAAATTCTAAAATTTCCCAATCCAATTCTTAGTTATTTAGAAGATCCTTATACCAGAGATTTTATTGAACCTGAAAAAATAAAATTACCGTTTTAGAGCTTGTGCACTCTTATTTTTAAATATAAAAAAGGCTTCTTTGTTAGAAGCCTTTTGGTGTAATTGTTATAAATTGTCCAAAATAAATTGAGTCATTTTTTGGTACAACTGTGGTCGGGTTTGTCCCCCATAGATGCCGTGATTTTTGTCGGGATAGGCCATAAAATCGAATTGCTTTTTATGCTGAATGAGCGCTTCGGAAAAAACAAGCGCATTTTGGAAATGTACATTATCATCCGCAGTACCGTGAATGAGTAAAAATTTACCCTTCAAGAGATTGGCATATTGTGTTGGGGAATTATCATCATAGCCTTG
This sequence comes from Bacteroidota bacterium, assembly GCA_018266955.1. Lineage (GTDB taxonomy): Bacteria > Bacteroidota > Bacteroidia > Flavobacteriales > Weeksellaceae > Amniculibacterium. Next base: position 31,423 of record JAFDZI010000010.1, on the reverse strand, counting down.
TGGATTTTCTTGTGGGGTAAGCAAAAATCTTTCGGTATATACCGAATCATAAAAGCGCCAATTGGTTACAGGTGCCACTGCTATTCCAACTTTAAACACATCTGCACCTTTGGTCATGGCCAAACTTGTCATATAACCGCCAAAACTCCAACCAAAAATTCCTATTCTACTTTGATCTATATATTGTTGTTTACCAAACCATTTGGCCGCAGTTATTTGATCTTCAATTTCGTATTTACCTAAGTTTTTATAGGTTGCTTTTTTGTATTTTGTCCCTTTAAAACCAGTTCCTCTTCCATCCACACAGGCTACTATGTATCCTTTTTGCACCAGATGATTGAACCACAATCCATTGCCCATGTCCCAAGAATTGGACACTTGTTGAGAACCTGGCCCTGAGTACTGAAACATGAATAAAGGATATTTTTTATTCGGATCAAAATTTTTAGGCTTCATGATCCAGGCATTCATTTCGTCACCTACTGTATTGGGAATGGTAAAATATTCTTTGACCACAAAGTTATCAGCTTCTAATTTAGCGAGCTGCTCTTTGTTGTTTTGAAGCTCCTTCAATGGCTTTCCTGCATTGTCTTTTAATAAATAAGTAAAAGGAGTTCGTGCAGTGGAAGAAGTTTCTATAAAATAATTGAAATTTTTACTAAAGTTGGCTGTATTATTCCCAGTTTTTTCAGAAATAATTGTCGATTTTCCACTATCGATGTTTATTTTGGATACCACCTTATTGATGCTTCCATTTTGAGTAGTTTGTACAAAAATTTCCTTTGTTTTTGGGTTATAACCATAATATTCTGTGATTTCCCAATTGCCTTTGGTAATTTGTTTTTTCAAACTTCCATCGGCATGATACCAATATAAATGACGGTATCCATCTCTTTCAGAAGCCCAAAGAAAAGAATTATCGGCCAAAAATTCCAAAGTTACATTATCGGTTTCTATCCATTGTGGATCGGTTTCGGTAAAGAGTTTTTGTACTGTTCCGTTGAGGGTATTTACCTTCAAAATATCCGATGCATTTTGAGTTCTTTGAGAGGTAATTAATACTATTTCGTTGTCCTTTTTGGTTTGAAAAACATTAGGGATGTAATAATTTTTAAATGAATTTAAATTTATATCCAGTGTTTTTTGTTGATCCAAACGATAAACATGAGCAGAAACTACAGCGTTTTTTTCACCCGCTTTAGGATATTTGTATTGCCAATCCATCGGGTATAGGTTTTTCTCATAAATTGGTATATGCATCACAGGAACTTCAGATTCATTAGACTTTATAAAAACTATGGCATCTGAATTTTGTGTCCATTCGTATTGTCTGGCATGTCCGAATTCTTCTTCATACACCCAATCGGCAAGTCCGTTGATGATTTTATTTTTCTCCCCATCGTGCGTGATTTGCACCACCTTACCACTGTCTAAATCTTGATAATACAAATTATTATCCGCAATAAAAGCAATTTTTTTTGCATCGGGAGAAAAACGAGGTTCTTGTATCCAATGCCCATTAAATACAGAAACTATCTTCCCTGTGGATAAATCTTTTACCTCAAATTTTCCGAGAAAAGAATGTCTGTATATAGGTTGGCTGTCTTTCTGCAGTAATATTTTCTGTTCGTCATCGGATAGGATATAATCTTCAAACTGTCCGCTAACCAAAGTCCCCACTTTTTCGGTGTTTTTAAATGCATATTTCACAATTCCATCGGGCTCTATTACCGCATAATTTTCCCCATTCTTCAGTGATGAAATTCCTGAAATCCCTTTTCCACGATAATATCCGGAATAGATTTTGTCCAATGTAATTTCTTGTGAAAATCCTATCTGAAAGATTCCCAATGCCATTAGAAGTGGCAAACTTATGTTTTTCATTTGGTAGATGTATTATTGATTGATGATGAAACAACGAAGATAAATAAAAACTAGTTTTTATCCTTATTTCTATTCTGTATTTTTTTTTATAATTGTTGTAAGCTAGGTGTAATTCCTCTTGGTTTTGTATTTTTGTAAGACGAAGTATATTATATAGCTCGTAAAAATCCATTGATTTAATGAGAAAAAAAAGAGAATTTCAAAGTTCGGAATTGGTAAAATCCTTTGCCAAAATACATGGTTTTGAAGATAAACTGAAGGCTTTTGAAGTAAAAGCATTATTGGAAGACTACTTAGATGCTGATCTTTTTAAAGAAATAGTGCAAGTTAATTTACAAGGTAAAATCTTAAGTATTCGCATTCAATCTCCATTACTAAAAAATGATTTCCGCTTACGAAAATCATTTTTCTTAAAAAAATTCAACGAAAATTTTGGTGAAAGTTCCTTCGAGGATCTTATTATTTTATAAAGCCTAGAACCTTTATTTACTCTCTTAGCACCACATTATTCATTTGCTTCATCACCCATCGATGTTTTTTAGATAAATATGCGGATGGATTTTTAGGGTCATATTTTTGTGGATTGGGTAGCACAACGGCAATCCATGCAGCTTCGCTCTTGGTAAGCTCCTTGGCTGATTTTCCGAAGTAATAATGCGATGCTGCTTCTACCCCAAAAACTCCTTGTCCCATTTCTATTGAGTTAAGGTATCTTTCCAATATAATTTCCTTGGACCAAACATTTTCGATAATAAAGGTATAGATAACCTCCAAACCTTTTCTCAACCAACTTCTCCCCTGCCAAAGAAAAATATTTTTGGCTGTCTGTTGGCTAATGGTACTCCCTCCACGGATTTTTTTTCCTTGCTCGTTGTGGGCAAATGCTTTCTCTATCGCATGAAAGTCAAACCCATTATGGTCATAAAATTTTTGATCTTCCGATGCTATTACCGCTCGCTTCACATTAGCCCCCATGTCTTGGTACGAAATATAATCTCTTTCTAATTTGCCATATTCCAAAATTCCACCTATTTGAGTAAGTGTAATGGGTGGATTGAAAAATCGTCCCCAAATAATGAATAACAGATTGGCCAAAAGAATAAAGTACAGTAATCGCTTAACAAACTTCCACATGTGATACAAATTTTGATTGCTTTGTCTTCTACTAAAATTCCAAAATAATTTTGATAAAATATTATTTTGAATTCTTATTGAGACAAGATAAAGATGGTGCAAATATAATTTTTCCGACCGACTTTCAGTATCAAAAAAGTAGATTGTAAATAATACTAACGCAATTCTTTGAGATAAGTCATTGGTACATTGGGCAATAAATCGGGATGAAATATTTTTATATAATCTTGCAATACCTTATCTGCTCTTACCACACCACTTTCAAAATAATCATTGGTTCTTTCTATTTGCTTTTCGGTGATGGCATAGAGCCTTCCGTTTTGGTAAACATTTAATTTATTATAGTTCGGATTAATTTGTAGTAATGCTTTTTTGTTTGGATAATTGCCGATATTAACCCAAAACTGTGCTTTGTTTGCTTTAACATAAACTTCCTCAAAAGTTAGCGGCACTGCCTTATCTTCTGTGTTTTCTTTTAGTATATACTGTGCATTGGCATCGTTAAGCAATTCAGCAACAAAAGTCCTACCACCAGGCATAAACCATTGGTTTCCATACATTTCATTGGCAATCACAATAGGTTTTTCTTTTGCTTTTTGGGCAATATGCTTTAGATGTTCATATCTATTTTTAATTGATTCATAGGCATTTTCAGCTTCCTTAGTAGCACCGAGCAACTGACCAAAGACTTCAATAATTCTAGATTTTTCTAATGGTTTTTGTTCCAAATATTCATCGATGAAAATTACTTCAATTCCATTTTTTTTCAACAAATCGTAGGTATTTTGGAAACTTTCGATATAGTTGGTAAAAACGGCATCCGGTTTCAAGCTCAATATTTTTTCTACATCGTATTTAGCTTCATCACCTACGGTTTCAGTTGTTTTATTTTGAATTTGCTGTTTTACTTTTGAGGAGAAAATATACTCCGGACTAGAGATACCAACGATGGTATTTTCCTTTCCAATCTCGGTAAAATACCCCAACAAACTTGCATTAAGAAGTATAATTCTTTTGAAGGGTAGTCTATTTTGTGGGATTTTGTAAGTATTTTTCCCTGATTTTAATTCAAAAAAATCATTGGAATGATGATACTCTATCTTGGTAGATATTTTTGTCCAATTTTTTTGTTCCTGATTTTCAGTGTTTTTACACGAAAACATCGATAAAAACACAAATAAAAGTAAAATTTTTGATTTCATATTTCAAAGAAAACAAAAAAAATGTATATTTGCAAACCTTTAAGAACGGACGCGTAGCTCAATTGGATAGAGTGCCAGATTACGGCTCTGGAGGTTGAGGGTTCGACTCCTTCCGCGTTCACAAAAAAATCACAAACCATAGCGTTTGTGATTTTTTTTATTCTAATTCGAATATTTTACTGTCTTCGTTTATTTGTTTTACAATTTTTTCCGTCCTTTCTTTGTGGGTATCCGTTAAAAACATTTGTCCAAAATTTTCTTTATTAATCAATGCGATGAGTTGGGACACCCTTCCATCATCCAATTTATCAAAAATATCATCTAGCAATAAAATTGGTTTTTTCCCGGTCAGTTCTTTTATACGATTTAATTGAGCGAGCTTTAGTGCAATTAAAAAAGATTTCTGTTGCCCTTGAGAACCTGTTTTTTTAATAAATTGTTGGTTCATTTTAAAATGAAGATCATCTTTATGAATCCCTTTGGAGGTATAGGTAAGCTGTCTGTCTTTATCTAGGTTTTCAGTTAGAAGTCGCTGCCAATCCTGGGCTAATAAATGGGAATCATACTCTACTTGCACCGTTTCCTTGCCACCAGAAATAATTTCATAAAAATGGCTCACAATGGGATTCAGATGTTGGATAAATTCTTTTCTTTTTTCAAAAATTACCGATCCGTATTGCACTATGGGCTCATCATATATTTCTAATGAAGCAGCATCAAAAACTCTATTTTTAGCAAAATATTTCAGCAAAGCATTTCTTTGTTGTATCGTTTTTTGGTAATGAATTAATGAAAATAAATAGTCCTGATCGGTTTGCGAAATCATGGCATCTATAAATTTCCTTCGACTCTCACCGGAATCGGAAATCAAATTTGCATCATAAGGAGATATCGTTACACATGGCATATACCCAATGTGATCCGATAAACGGTCATAACTTTTATCGTTTTTTCGAATTTCTTTTTTGTTTTCTTTAGAATAAAGTACTTTGATGGCATCCACTTTTTCCTCATTATTAATTTCGGCATCAATGGTGAAAAAAGACTGTTCTCCCGACGGTGTTTGTGTTGTGAAAATATTTTGACTATCGGTATTACCTAAAAAACTTTTCCCCATAGAAAGATAGTGTAAAGCATCCAAAATATTGGTTTTCCCCACTCCGTTATTCCCCACAAAACAATTAATTTCTTGGGAAAAGGAAAATTCTTTTTCTTGATGATTTTTAAAATTCTGAATTTTAAGTTTGTTGATGGTCATGGATTGCTTACAAATTTGTCAATAAAAAAATACATTTAAAAATTCGGTTATCTCTATTTATTTTTGGCATCGATAAGATCAAATAAATAAGTTTTATTCATTGGTTTGTAATAAAATGTTCTTTTTCTAAGATTAGAAAAATAGGATCGATCATACTTACGGAGCATCCAATGAAGTAAGTCAATTTCATCTTGACTTTTAGAAATATCGATTTTTAAATCGACTAATCTATTTTTTAACACGATAATTAGTTTATCAAAATTAAACTCAAACAATTTATCTGTGTATTTTAGAAGGATAGGTGCTGAAAATCCATTTCTATCGATCACTTCTAGCATCTGAGTATAATTTTTCTTTTTATCTAGAAGACTAAAGTAATATTCCGCATCTTCATCCTCTCGTATTGAGTAATATTTCATCTCTTTTATCAGTTTTTTTTCGAAACTATCTAGGCTATTATTTCCGAGATGTTCTTTGATAAAAGGGATATCGCCATAATTTCCATATCCATTATGCAACTTTATTTTCTTGAGTTTTGCCAAAGACTTCATATCATTATTATTGGTTGCAATAATTTCAATTAATTCATAGTATGGCTCATTAAAATGTTCATAATAATTATCTTCAATAATATTAAAACAATAATCGAGTGAAGTATTAGGTTCAGTTTTGGCCAATTCTTTGAGCAATACCATGTTGTAATTATTCTCAAATTTTTTAGGTTTAAAAAAGTCTTTTACTTGTACAAACTCATTATTTTCAATCACAATTGTTAGAAGTATTTGAGTATATAAAGCTGAAAATCTCCTGTCTTGATTTCCCCATTCTTTTAATTTAGTAACAACCTGTTGTCCAATTATATTTTTGCGTTCTATGGAAGATTCACGATATACATCAAAAATAAAATCTATTTTATAGTCATACAATTTATCTGCGTTAAAGAATATATTCCAATAATAACTTACCGTTTTTTCCCATATTCGTTCATCTTTAATTTGGTGTATAGAATAAATTATTTTGTCTTTTAACTGATTAAAAAACTTATTATATCGTGTACTAGAATCAAATATATAATAGTATTGCTCTAGAAATCTTTCTACAGCACCCGTGAAAATATCAAAAACAATAGGCTCGGAAATATTAATTTGAATAAAACTCAAAATGGGTTCAAATGATTTTTGCAAGAGGTCAACGATCTTTTTATTTTCTGTTGCCGACGCCGATTTTCTTTTACCAATAACTGTTTTGATGGCTTGGTCCACCACATCCAACACATCTTGATTTGTAAATGACTTTTTTTGTTCGGAAAAATTTAGGTCAAAATCGAGTAACGCTTCTTTATTTTTGCTAAGAAAACCCATTAACCAATATTTCAACTCTTGTTCTGATATCGAATTTACAAGTATTTCTAGCGCCGATGGTGCTTTTGTTCTTGTTTTTTTAACAGTCGATTTTTTGGTGGATTTTAAATTACTGATTGCTTTAAGTAAAGCAATGGTATGTAAGCATACCCCTTTACTATTGCACTCACAAGAAAAGTTCTGTACTTCGCCACTGTCATCAATTTCTATTTTTATATCAAAAGAAGAATGATCAACATCCGCAAATGCTACAAATATATTTTTATGTTCTTCTTCAATTTCTCTAAGCTGAATTTTTTCTGCATTTTTCAGTTTAGAAGTTGCAATGGATTTTTCTAAGTTATAAATATTCATTATTCAATCTTATTCTTGAAGGCACAATATACAGTTTTTCGATAAAAAAAAGAAGTTATTTCGAACGAAACAACTTCTTATAAGTATTAACAATGAAAATGATTAGCTTTCTTGAAAGCTTTGATCGTCATTTAGGTTTGCTTTTCTAACATTTACCACTTTTCCATTATAATCCATTACAAAAGCAACAAATGATAATTTGCTAGAATTTGAAATATTTGCAGGAATCGCTAATGAGAAATTTTTAGTCCAAACAGTCCCAGCAGTTGTTGTTCCAGCCATACTATCTCCCAAAATATTGGTTAATGATGCTCTTAACACATTATCATGTTCAAAACCTACCAATGTAGAGGCACCTCCATAATAACTAGTGTAATTGGATTGGTTATAAATAAGATCATTTTCCAATAAATAAACCACTAGTTTTAATCCTGACATATCAGATGCAAACTTTACTTTAACATCTAAATTAAGATTACCATTATTAATGCTTGGTTTCATTGCGATTCCTAAATTAGCATCAGTTCCTGTTAAATTCTTTACTTGATTTATATAACTTGGCTCAGGTGAATTCCATGTAGTCTTTCTATTCAACATAGCTGTCGGATATCCTTGTAAACCAATTTGTGCTTCAAGTACACTTGCATCAGCAAAATTATACGGATCATTTCCTCTATGAATAGCTACCGCTACTGCACTAATGTTTTGTGCAAACACTTGATCAATAGCATGAGCAACTCTAGGACAGTAGCCACACCAAGTTCCGGTGTAATCTTCAATTAAAACATTTTTGGTAAATTTACCTGCCACAGTACCTCCACCAGCAGGTGGTGTAGGGGTGGGTGCTGGCGTTGGATCTTCGCTACTTCCGCCACAAGAAACCAATGCTACTGAAAACGCTAAAGCAAGCGTTGGAATAATTTTTTTAAACATAGTACACTTTTATTAAAAATTCTATGCAAAAAAAGAAATAATTTTTTAGATTTGCAAAAGAAAATTTAAAAAAAAGTAAAATTTATTACAATTTCTGTCAAAATGAAGAAAATATTATTCACAGCAGCTCTATTTATAGGGATTGCTGCTTTTGGACAAAAAAAAGTCCCTAATGTAACCCTTAAAAATTTTGAAGGTACAACTGTTTCTAGTACCGAAAACTTCCAAGAGAAAGATAAAGTTTATGTGTTTTCCTTTTGGGCTACTTGGTGCGCCCCTTGTGTACAAGAACTAGACACTGTAAATGATTTGTACGCCGATTGGAAAACCAAAAAAAACATGGAATTCATAGCTGTTTCTATCGATGATGCCAGAACCATAAAAAGAGTAAAACCTATGGTTAGCGGTAAAGGATGGAATTTCCCAATATTATATGACAACAACCAAGAATTTAAAAGAAAACTAGGTATTGTGAATGTTCCGTATCTTATGGTGGTTAAAAATGGAGAAGTTGTCCTTACTCAAAGTGGACATACTCCAGGGGCAGAAGAAGAGTTGTTTAACAAAATTGAAAAACTCTAAGTGAAAAAAATTATCGCCGCCGCTGCTCTTGCTTTTTGCAGCGCTTTCCATGCCCAAGAACAAGATTCTATTCAAAATAAAATAAATATTTCCGGTAACTTTGAACATAATGGACAATGGTACACCAATGATGTGCAAAGACAAATAAAACACGACCCCATCCCATTGCGGTCCAATAATTACCTTTCTCTCAATGCAAGTTATGGTAAATTTTCTGCCGGAATTCAAGCCGAATCTTATGTAAATGAAGCTTTGCTTAACTTCAATCCTAAATATACCAAAACCAATGTAGCAACCTATTATGCCAATTATAAAAATGACCAATGGGACATTACTGCCGGTTATTTTTACGAACAATTTGGTAGTGGATTGGCTCTTAGATCTTGGGAAGATCGCTCGTTAGGAATCAACAATGCCCTTAGAGGTGGAAGAGTAAAATATACCCCTACAGAAAATTTAGCATTCACTGCATTGTACGGAAGACAACGATCGGGTTTTGATGTTTCCAAAGGAGATATTTTTGGCTTCAATACCGAAATAGGCATTTCGCAACTCTTATTTCCGCACGCCGAGTGGACTCTTAACTATGGAGGATCCGTGGTGAATAGAAGTGAAAATTTACCCGAAGGAATAACCAAAATCAATAAAAATACCTTCGTAATTTCCAATAGAATTGGGGTAGAAAAAAATCAGTTTTATGCCAATTTCGAACACGATTACAAATCTCCGGATGCCGTTATCAATGCAGCAAAAATAAATTACGATTGGGTAAAAAGTGGAAGTGCCTATCTATTGAATTTAGGATATGCTGAAAAAGGTTTTGGTGTGGATGCTACCATTAGAAGAATTGAAAATATGCTCTTCTTATCCGAAAGAAAACCTGAAGTTTATTCTCCGGAAAACACCAGCTTAAATTATAATGATAAGATGATGAACTATGTTCCATCGCTTACCAAACAACACCACTCTAGTTTGGCGAATATTTATGTTTATCAGACACAGAATATGATTGCCATGCAGTTTGATGAAAAAATCCAGAAATTTGGTGAAATAGGTGGGCAAATCGATTTATTCTATGAGTTTAAAAAAGGGTCAGCTCTTGGTGGTAAGTACGGAACCAAAGTTGCAGCTAACTTTGCTACTTTGTATAATTTAGCTGCCAACTATTCATATTTTGATGCCAATGGTGATTATTCCCCTCGATTTACTTCAAAATTTTTAGGTGCCGATCAAAATTATTTTAGAGAATTCAGCATCGAGGTATCCAAAAAATTAAGTCCTACGGTAAAAGGGAATATTTCCCTTATCAACCAGCATTATAATGACCAATATATCCGTGGTATTTTCCAAAAATCCATAATTAATGCAACCACTTTATTTTCCGAAGCGACCATTTCTTTTGCTAATTCCAGATCCATTACTGCTTCTTTAGAACATTTATGGGCAGATTCGGACAGAAAAAACTGGCTTGGTGGATCTATTGAATATGTACACAACAACAATTGGTCTCTATTCGTATCGGATATGTACAACTATGGTTTCGATCCTAACGAGCATTTAATAAGTGCTACCGATATGTTCAAAATTCATTTTTATAATGTAGGAGCAACTTACAGACAAGGAAGTACTCGTGTGAGTTTGAACTACGGAAGACAAAGAGGCGGATTGGTTTGTGCCGGCGGTATTTGCCGATTTGTACCTCCTAGCACTGGTTTGGGCTTACAAATAAACACTACTTTTTAAAAAACACAAGTTTTTTATACCTCCATTAACCTTCGGAACGAATTTTATTTCGTTCCGATTTTCTTTACATTTGTAGATAAAATTTTACACTATGGGAATATCCGATTTATTATTCAAAAGAAAACAAGAACTCGCCAATAGAAACCTTCAAGAAGGAGAAAACTTCAGAATGGAAAATGCTAAAAATCCTAAGGTAACAACCTTGGAAAGTGGTTTGCAATATGAAATCTTAGTAGCGACCGATGGACCAAAACCCAAAGCTAGCAATACTGTACAATGCCACTACCATGGGACCAACATAAAAGGAGAAATATTTGATAGTTCTGTAAAAAGAGGTCAACCGGCAAGTTTTCCACTGAACAGAGTAATCAGTGGTTGGACAGAAGGGTTGCAACTCATGTCGGTGGGTAGTAAATTTAGGTTTACCATTCCGCCCCATTTAGCTTATGGCAACCAACAAATTTCAAAAGAAATTGGTCCAAATGCTACATTAGTTTTCGATGTAGAATTATTGGATTTCAATTAATTAGAAAAGAAATCATAAAGCAAAACCACCGTTATTCGGTGGTTTTTTATCTTAAATAATCAACTTGTTAAATTAGTTAAGCAATACATTGCCTGTCATGGAAGTAGGAATTTCTATATCCATGGCTTTCAAAATACTAGGTGCCACATCCCCTAGTTTGCCGGGGCTGAGTTTCCAGGTTTTATTTTTGTCCATCACAATTAGTGGAACTAAATTGGTTGAATGCTGGGTATTAGGACTTCCATCTGGGTTTACCATCACATCAGAATTTCCGTGGTCTGCCAATATAAAAACAGTGTACCCATGTTCAAAAGCAGTATTGGCAACTTTACCTATACATTCGTCCACCACTTCGGCTGCTTTTACAGCTGCTGAAAAAACTCCGGTATGTCCTACCATATCGGTATTGGCAAAATTTAAACAAATAAAATCGGCTGATTCATTTTTTAGTTCAACCAAAATTTTATCGGTGATATCATAGGCCGACATTTCAGGTTTAAAATCATAAGTAGGAACATCTTTCGGACTTGGGCAAAGGATTCTTTTTTCACCAACAAATGGTGTTTCTCTACCTCCGGAAAAGAAGAAAGTTACATGCGGATATTTCTCAGTTTCGGCAGTTCTTATTTGGGTTTTATTATTTTTCTCTAGAATTTCGCCCAAAGTTTCTTTCAAAACTTCTTCATCAAAAACAACTTGAACATTCTTATAAGAATCGTCATAGTTGGTAAGAGTTACATAAAAAAGAGGTAAGTGATGCATACCAAAATCTGGAAAATCTTGCTGAGAAAGTACTTCTGTGATTTCTCGTCCTCTATCGGTACGGAAATTAAAACAAATCACCACATCTTCTTTTTCTATTTTAGCTACAGGCAAACTATTGTCTTTAAGGCAAATCAAAGGTTTTAAAAACTCATCTGTTACCCCTTCATCATAGGATTTCTGTATGCTTTCTACAACATTTCTGGTTGGTGTACCACTTCCATTGACCATGGCATCAAAGGCTAATTTCACTCTTTCCCATCTTTTGTCCCTATCCATGGCATAATAACGACCCGTAACCGAAGCTAATTTTCCAGTAGTGGCTTTCATGTGTTGTAGTAAATCTTCCATAAAAGTTTTGCCTGAGTGTGGATCACAGTCCCTACCATCGGTAAACGCATGTACAAAAACTTGATCTTGTAAACCAAAATCAGCGGCAGCACTTAATAATCCTTTAAGATGACTGATGTGAGAATGCACCCCACCATCGGATACCAAACCTATAAAATGAATTTTCTTTCGATTGCTTTTGGCATAATCAAACGCTTCCACAATGGCTTTTTCTTTTCCAAGGGTATGATTTTCAACCGCCATATTTATTTTTACTAAATTTTGGTAAACCACTCTACCGGCTCCTAAATTCATATGACCCACTTCTGAATTCCCCATTTGTCCGGCGGGCAAACCTACAGCTAACCCACTAGCTTCCAATGTTGTATGTGGAAAATTTTGTGAAAACTGATCCATATTAGGTGTTTTGGCTTGTGCTATGGCGGAAACTTCAGGATTTGTTCCTATTCCCCAACCGTCTAGTATGGCTAATATTGCTTTCTTTGACATTATATTGTTTTTTTTGAATTAATCGTTCAAATAAATTGAACTGAAAATACTATTTTTTCATTAGTTACAGATGATTGTAATGTTACAAAACATCTTTATCTTTTATTATTTTTAGATTCACAAATCGTATAAGAATTAATCCTATGGCAAAAAAGATGGACATCGAAAGTGCTGAAAATCTCATGTTATGATAATGCTCTATCATGGTGGCAAAGATGAAAGTTCCTAAAATAATGGCCAACTTTTCCAACACATCGTAAAAACTAAAATAGGTGGTATTGTCCATAGAATCTTCTGGCAATAATTTGGAATAAGTAGATCGGGACATGGCTTGTAATCCTCCCATAACCAAACCAATTATCGCTGCAATTCCGTAAAATTGGTATTCAACATTTGGGTTTTCTTTATTGAGATAATAGGCGGATAAGCAAGCAACAATCCATAATACTATGGTAATGGAAATTACATTTTTATTGCCAATTTTTCTGGATAGTCTAGAGAAGAAAATAGCTCCTATAATGGCTTCAATCTGTATTAATAAAAGGGTAAGAATGAGCTTATCTTGCTCCATATTTATTTCGCTTTTACCAAACAAAGTTGCCATAAGGAAAATGGTTTGCATCCCTACAGAATAAAAGAAAAAACTGGAAAGAAAAAATTTTAAATTCTTATCCTGAAACAAAATATTCCCCACCTTAAAAAGCTCTTTAAAACTTTGTCGGGCAATATCGATATAGAAAGAAACATTGTCTTTCAACACTTCTACAAAACCTCCATGAGCTTCGTGTTTGTTGAAAATATTTTTATAATTCAACAACACCAAATCCTTGGGCAATTTGTCTTTAACATTTCCAAATTGTGGCAAATACTTGAAGGTATATTGTGAAAATCCAAACCACCAAGCCCCTGTAATTAGAAAGGAAAGACGGGTATATATAAGTGCTTGTTCATCTGTTTTGGCTAAAATTTTTATCAATAACAAACAGATAACGACCAAAATAACAGAACCGATATAGCCATAGACATATCCTTTTGCTGAAAGGGCATCTTGCTTATCTTGGGTTGCAATATCGGGTAAAAATGAATTATAAAAAACCAATGAACCCCAAAAGCCAACACTTGCTGTTATGCTAAACAAAATTCCTAAAAACACATTGTTCATACTGGTAAACATTGCCAATCCCATGCAGGAAGTTGCTCCTAAATAAGCAAAAAATTGTAAGAAAGATTTTTTATTTCCTATGGTATCTGCCAATGAGGACAAAAACGGAGATAATAACACAACGATAAAAAAAGATAAGGTAAGCGAGTACCCATACACCGCATCTGGCTGATAGGCTTTTCCGAAAATAGTGATGAGATTTCTTACCGGAACTTCTATCCATTTTCCTGTTTCTGCCACAAATTCTTTTTTGGCATGTGAAGTAGTAATGATGGAGAAATAAATAGGAAAAATAGTAGAAGTGATGACCAAAGAATATACCGAATTCGCCCAATCATAAAAAGCCCAAGCCTTCATTATTTTTGGATTATTTTTGATACTCTGTGATTGTGTAAGTTCTGTTTCCGACATGTTTAGATTTTGATTGATGTAACAAAAATATAAAAACCATCAAGAAAAACGATTATAAAATCATCAATTCTTGATGGTTGTTTGATTTTAAAAAAAATACAATCTATAAAATATTAGTTCATATTTTCAATAACAATTGCAGAAGCTCCACCTCCACCGTTGCAGATAGCCGCAGCTCCATACTTACCATTGTTTTGTTTTAAAACATTGATGAGGGTAACGATGATTCTAGACCCTGAACTTCCCAGTGGATGCCCCAAAGAAACAGCACCTCCGTTTACATTTACTTTAGCTGCATCCAGCCCTAAGATTTTATTATTGGCCAATCCAACAACGGAGAAAGCCTCGTTAAATTCAAAGTAATCGATATCCGAAACTTCTAAACCTGCCTTTTGAAGGGCAATTGGAAGTGCTTTTGCTGGCGCTGTTGTAAACCATTCCGGAGCCTGAGCTGCATCTGCATAGGATACAATTCTTGCCAATGGTTTCAGACCCAAAGCTTCCATTTTTTCTTTAGACATTAGTACCAAAGCAGATGCTCCATCGTTTAAGGTAGAAGCATTGGCTGCTGTAACAGTACCATTATCTCTTTGGAAAACAGTAGGTAAAGTTCCTATTCTATCGAAATTTACCGATTTGTATTCTTCGTCTTCAGCAAAAATAATGGGTTCGCCTTTTCTTTGTGGTATTTCTACAGGAACAATTTCATCTGCAAATTTACCTTCGCTCCAAGCTTTGGCTGATCTCTTATAAGATTCAATGGCGAAATTATCTTGGTCTTCTCTTGTCAAACCATATTCAGCAGCACATTTTTCAGCACAAACGCCCATGTGTACTTTGTTATATACATCGGTAAGTCCGTCCAACACCATTCCGTCTTGCATTTTTACATCGCCCAGTTTGGTGGCATTTCTTGCAGAAAAATAATGAGGCACTTGGCTCATATTTTCCATACCTCCTGCAACTATGGCATCTCTATCTCCAGCTTTAATGGCTTGAGAAGCCATCATTACCGCTTTCATACCAGAAGCACATACTTTATTGACCGTAGTCGATGGGGTATCCTGAGAAAGTCCTGCTCCTAAAGCCACTTGTCTGGCTGGTGCTTGTCCCTCTCCTGCTTGCAAAACATTGCCCATGTATATTTCTTCAATCACTTCTGGATTGATGTTTGCTTTTGCCAATGCCCCTTTTACGGCTGTTGCTCCTAATTTAGTAGCGGGTACCGTGGATAAACTTCCCATAAAACTTCCCATTGGGGTTCTGGCTGCCGCTACGATAAATACTTCTTTCATAATTTAATTAATAATTATTCTGTTAGGTTATACTCTTTTTTTGTTGCGCCAATGTACGAATTTTCATCCAGATGAGAAAATACAATTTAGCTCCTATTATCAGTAGTTTACACTGTTGTATCCAATTTATTTTTCCCTATTTTTTTTTATGGCAATTACAAAATCATAGTCAGCTGAATTCTTTTTCTCGCTACATCCACTTCCAGTACTTTTACCTCAACAGTCTGATGTAATTTAACCACCTCCGATACATCGGACACAAATCCATCTTTCAATTGTGAAATATGTACCAATCCACTTTCCTTAATCCCCAAATCTACAAAACAACCAAATGCAGTGATGTTATTCACTATTCCGGGCAAGATCATTCCTATTTGTAAATCTTCCATTTTTTTTATTTTTTCATCAAACGAAAATACTTTGGACGATTTTCTCGGATCCAATCCTGGTTTTTCCAATTCTTTCAAAATATCTTGAATCCCTAACTTCCCGATTTCATCATTCACAAATTGCTCTACCTTTATTTGTTGGATTTTCTCTTTATTGGCTATCAATTCTTTGGTTGTTATACCTAAAGATTTTGCCATAGCATCCACCAATGGGTATGATTCTGGATGTACCGCAGAATCGTCCAGGGGATTGTTTGCATTTTTCACTCGAACAAAAGCAGCGGACTGTTGATAGACTTTTTCACCCAAACGAGGTACTTTTTTTAAATCCTTTCGGCTCATAAATGCACCATTTTTCGACCGAAATTGAACGATATTTTCTGCCATTTTTTCACCAATTCCTGATACGAATCGCAAGAGAGACTGACTGGCTGTATTTAAATTTACCCCTACGGCATTCACAGTTTTGATGACTGTTTTCTCCAATTCTTCTTTTAATTTAGCAGCATTTACATCATGTTGATATTGTCCCACTCCTATCGATTGTGGCTCTATCTTTACCAATTCAGCTAAAGGATCGGCCAATCTTCTTCCGATGGAAATAGCACCACGAACGGTAACATCGTAGTTGGGAAATTCTTCTCTGGCAATTTTACTTGCTGAGTAAATAGACGCACCCGCTTCTGAAACCACAAAAACCTGCAAATCTCTATCAAATCCTATTCTCTTAATAAAACTTTCGGTTTCTCTACTTGCCGTTCCGTTCCCTATGGAAATCGCCTCTATCTGATAAGACTGGACTAAAGATTTTATTTTCTTCATTGCCATTCCAGTCTCATTTTGTGGGGCATGTGGGTAAATGGTTTCGTTGTGTAGTATATCACCTTTCTCGTCCAAGCAAACTACCTTACACCCTGTTCTGTATCCTGGGTCTATTGCTAAAATTCTTTTTTCACCCAATGGTGAGGCCAATAAAAGTTGTTGTAAATTTTCTGCAAAAATTACAATGGCTTTGTCGTCCGCTTTATCTTTTGCCTCTTGCAATACTTCGTTGGAAATGGCGGGTTCCAACAATCTTTTATAAGCATCATTAATGGCTTGCTCTATTTGAAATGCACTTTCATTATTATTTTTAATAAGAAAAGACGCCATCATTTCCAAAGCTTCCTCTTTGTCTATTTTAACGGTAATTTTTACAAACCCTTCATTTTCTGCTCTTAACATTGCCAATAATCGGTGAGATGGAATTCTGGACAAAGTCTCCTCCCAATCGAAGTATTGTTGATATTTTTGAGCCGCTTCTTCCTCTCTTTTTGTTTTGATCACTTTGGATGAAATGATAGCTTTTCGTGAGAAAATTTTACGCAAATTTCTTCTAATCCCTAAATGTTCATTTACCCATTCGGCAATAATATCTCTTGCCCCTTGCAAAGCCAACTCTGGAGTCAAATCATCTTGCAAAAATCGAGTAACCACAGTAGAAATATCTTGGTGGTTTTGGCTCATAATGATTTTAGCCAAAGGTTCTAATCCTTTTTCTCTGGCAGCATCAGCTTTGGTTTTCTTCTTTTTTTTGAAAGGTAAATAAAGATCTTCTAAAATCTGTCCATCAAAAGTCGTTTCAATTTTCGCTTTGAGTTCGGGGGTTAAGGCATTTTGCTCCTCAATGGATTTTAAGATACTGGACTTTCTTTTATCGATTTCCGTATATTGTTTGGCTAATTTTTCGATATTTTCTATCGCTACTTCATCCAGATTTCCTGTTTTGTCTTTTCGATAACGAGCAATAAAAGGTATGGTGCAATCTTCTTGCAATAAATTGAGCGTTGCCACAATGCCAGATAGTGCTATTTGGCTATGCTGGTGGATATATTCTTGCTGTTTCATACGGAAAGTGTGAAATTAATGTATTGTTTATATAAATGGAAAATTTTGGAAGCGAAAAAAGTTTAAAACTTTCTTTCTACAACATAATCGAGCATTAAAACGAGAGACCGTTTAGCTTCAGAATCAGGAAAATCATTTAGGAGATTTTTGGCTTTTTGCTGAAAATCTTTCATTACAGAAATAGCATAGTCCAAACCACCGGATTTTTTCACAAATTCAATTAATTCTTTAACTCTCTTGGGATTATTGTTGTATCTTTTAATGGTTTCAAAGTAGTATTTATACTCTGTTTCTTTAGCATTTTTTAAAGTATAAATTAAAGGGAGTGTCATTTTCTGCTCTTTAATGTCTATCCCAACCGGTTTTCCAATAATACTTTGGGATAGATAATCGAACAAATCGTCTTTAATTTGAAAAGCCATACCAGTATAAGTACCGAAATCCTGCATTTTTTTTGCTAAATCGGCGTCTGCATTATTGGAGAGCACCCCTATTTCGCAACAAGCCGCAATAAGCGTTGCCGTTTTTTGTCGGATAATTTCGTAATAAACCTCTTCGGTAATGTCCAGTTTTCTTGCTTTTTCCAGTTGCAGAAGTTCGCCTTCGCTCATTTCTCGAATGGTTCTTGCAATAACAGATAACAAATCATAGTCCTGATGATCCGTTGATAATAAAACTGATTTTGACAAAAGATAATCACCAACGAGCACGGCAATTTTATTTTTCCATAAAGCATTGATGGAAAAAAAACTACGCCTCTTGAAACTTTCATCCACTACATCGTCATGTACCAATGTTGCTGTATGGATCAGCTCAATCATAGAAGCACCACGATATGTTTTCTCATTTACTTTCCCTAATAATTGTGCGGTTAGAAAAACAAACATTGGACGCATCTGCTTTCCTTTAGTGGTCACAATAAAGCGGGTTACTTTATCTAAAAGTGGAACATTGCTCTGCATGGATTGGTAAAACTTCTCTTCGAAAAGTTTCATTTCCTGAGCAATTGGGCGTTTAATTTCTTCTACAATTTTGGACACTTAATGGGATTTACTATAAAAAATTAGCAACTGAACGGACAAATATAAGATTATTCTATCAATTTTTAAACATCCTTTTTTCCAATACTTTGGCGGTGATAAAAGTCTAAGGTAATTGGTCTCAAGGTATGAAAAACAATCGTTGTTTTTTGATACCTAAAGGCGAATGAAAGGCTTCTCCTGATAGGTAAATTCCATTTTCGTTTACGGCCAAACCTTCCAACTGAGAAAGGCCAAAAGTAGAACCCAAGTATAATTTTTTAATTGGATCTTTAAAGAACATTCCCGCTTCTGATTCACGGAAAATCATTAGATAAGCACCGGTTGTTTTGGTGTACCCCAAAAGATATAATTTAGATCGAAAATAAGCCGCATCCGTCACAACAAATCCGGTGTGGTATTGCTCTAATTTCACAGCGGGTTGTAGTATAGTTATTGTAGAGTCTATAAGGTAATGCGTACAGGATTTAGAAGCCCATTCTTTGGTAAAAATATGTAATTTACCATTAAGGAAAATCATTGCTTCTGCATCATAATCTGTATTGAGATTTTTTGGTGAAAAATCTTTTTGTTCAGGATAATAGTAGGAATAAGTCTGAACCGAATCCACAGCAATTGTTTGGTTATGAATAGGAAGTTTATAAATTTTCAAATCTTTTCTGGTTCCTGTATTATTACCAAAATCTCCAATAAACAAGTCTTGATCTGAAAAATCCAAAGCTTCCCAATCCTTATTCTGAAGTGGGATTTTTATTGTTTGTTTTATTTTTCCTGTACTAGGGTCAATTTGATAGATTTCTGAGGGGTTGCCTCCATCGTTTAAAGTATATAAATTATTTTGGAAAAAGCTTAGTCCTGAGTTTTCATTCAACGAATCTGATAAAACGGAAACTTTATATTTTTTCAATGGAAAATGAACTTCCTCTTGAGCCCAAAAGGTCGAGAAAGAAAATAGAATAAAAAAAAGCAGATTTTTTTTTAGAAAAAACATAAACCCTTATATTTCCGAGCCGTTTTTATTGGCCAATTGTCCACAAGCAGCATCGATATCGCCACCACGGCTCTTTCTTACCATAACGGTAATGCCTGCTTTCTCCAATTCTCGAACATATTTTTCTTCGGCTTTTATACTTCTGTGGTCAAATTTGCCTTCTCCTATTGGGTTGTATTGAATTAAATTAACCTTAGAAGGAACTTGCCTGCAGTATTTTATCAATGCTTTTATGTCTTCGTCACCATCATTTATTCCACCCCAAACGCAATATTCAAAAGTAATAACAGAGCCTGTTTTTTGGTACCAGTATTGTAATGCTTCCATAATTTCGGTTAGTGGAAACTTGGCCGAAAAAGGCATTATTTCATTTCTTTTCTGTTCTATAGCCGTATGTAGGGAAAGTGCTAATTTCACTTTCAATTCTTCGTCGGCGAGCATTTTTATCATTTTCGGAATTCCAGAGGTAGAAACGGTAATTCTTCTTGGCGACATTCCCAGACCTTCGGGTTTGGTAATTTTTCGTATGGCTTCAACTACATTTTTATAATTCATCATGGGTTCTCCCATTCCCATAAAAACGATGTTAGAAAGTGGCCTATCGAAGTACAATTTACTTTGTCTGTCGATAAGTGCTACTTGATCTACAATTTCGGCAACCTCTAAATTTCTCATTCTTTTGAGTTTGGCTGTTGCGCAAAATTCACAATTGAGCGAGCATCCAACTTGTGAAGAGACACATGCTGTGGTACGGGTTTCGGTGGGTATAAGCACCGATTCTACCATGAGTCCATCATGTAATTTCACTCCATTTTTTATGGTGCCATCGGTAGATTTTTGCATTAAATCTACAGTTACAGGATTAATTACAAAATCTCTTTCTAGGTTTTCTCTTAAATTTTTGGAGAGATTGGTCATTTCTTCAAAATCATGTAGATTTTTGGACCATAACCAATCATAGACTTGTTTGGCTCGAAAAGGTTTTTCGCCAATGGTAATAAAATATTCTTTGAGTTCTTCTAAAGAAAGGGTGCGTATATCTTTCAAGGTTGTAAGGTTATGAGTAAAGAATTATTTGCAAATATAAGGAAATGAAATCGGACATATTTCATGTAATTGAGTTTCAAAAACACTGTTTTTAGTGTAAAAAGCCTCCTGAAAAAAAATTCAGAAGGCTTTAAGATATTTTTATTTATGGATTACAAAATGAGCATTGCATCTCCATAAGAATAGAATTTATATTTTTCTTTGATGGCTTCTTGATAGGCGTGCATTAGGAAATCTCTTCCTGCAAAAGCAGCAATCATCATCACCAAAGTAGATTTTGGCATGTGGAAATTGGTAATCATTGAATTAGCAACCCCAAAATCATGTGGTGGATATATAAATTTATTGGTCCAACCGTGAAAAGCAGAAATCTTTTTGTTGGAAGAAACAGAGGTTTCTATAGTTCTCATGGTTGTTGTCCCAACGGCACATATTTTCCTTTGTTCTTCAGTTGCTTTATTAATTATTTCAGCTGTTTTTTCATCAATGAAAGCTTCTTCAGATTCCATTTTATGTTTGCTAAGATCTTCAACTTCGATAGGGTTAAATGTTCCTAACCCAACATGTAAGGTTACTTCAGCAAAATCAACACCTTTTATTTCTAATCTTTTCATTAAATGTTTGGAGAAGTGTAAACCTGCAGTTGGTGCTGCAACGGCACCTTCTACTTTAGCATAAATGGTTTGGAATCTTTCTGCATCTTCTGGTTCTACAGGTCTGTCAATGTATTTAGGCAATGGTGTTTCGCCCAAATCGTTTAATTTTTTTCTAAATTCTTCGTAGCTACCATCGTACAAAAATCTTAAAGTTCTGCCTCTAGAAGTTGTATTGTCGATTACTTCTGCCACCAAAGACTCGTCCTCGGTAAAGAATAGCTTATTTCCTATTCTTATTTTTCTTGCAGGATCTACCAAAACATCCCATACACGGGTTTCTTTGTCCAATTCTCTTAATAAGAAAACTTCAATTTTGGCTCCTGTTTTTTCTTTATTACCATACAATCTTGCAGGGAAAACTTTGGTATTGTTGAAAACAAATAAGTCTCCTTCGTCAAAATAGTCAATAACATCTTTAAACAGACGATGTTCTATAGTCTCAGTCTTTCGGTTCAGTACCATTAGTCTGGACTCATCTCTATGATCTGCCGGATGCATTGCCAAAAGTTCGTCTGGTAGAGTAAAATTAAAATCTGAAGTCTTCATATATTGATATTTTATATTTTATAATAATGCAATTGCCTATCTTTATGGGTGTTGTTACATAAAGAAAATTTAACCTTGGCAATTTCATAAATTGAATGTAATTATTTAACTAAAAAAATAAATGGTGAAAAAAACATCATAAGATACTATTGATACTCATGGGGTGTTTTTTCATTTACTTTTTCATTTTGCAAATATACGACCTGAAAATAGGGGTTGTCAAGTCTTTACTGTTATTTAACTGAAAACCTAAACAAATTGATTTACGAAAAAAGTATAGATAGTTACTAATTATTCTTATTTTGACTGAATAATAACGAAAAACATTTATTTACTCAAACAAAACACCTTTTTCTATCATTAAAATCTATCGAATATAAATTGATAAAAAAAAACAAAATCCTACTTTTGTCACTTCCTTTAAAAAATATCAACTCAACTTTAAATGAATAAATTAGTAAAATGAATAACTCTCGTAGAAATTTTATAAAAACCGCT
This sequence comes from Bacteroidota bacterium, assembly GCA_018266955.1. Taxonomy (GTDB): domain Bacteria; phylum Bacteroidota; class Bacteroidia; order Flavobacteriales; family Weeksellaceae; genus Amniculibacterium. Next base: position 8,922 of record JAFDZI010000010.1, on the reverse strand, counting down.
GCTTTAGCAGGAATCGGAACCCTCCTAGTACCCAATACTGTTTTGGGTAGCCCTTTTCATATAAAATCAGATAAAAAAATAAAAATCGGACTCATTGGCGTTGGGATGCGTGGACAAAGTAACTTGGATATACTGGCCAAAAGAAACGATGTAGAAGTGGTTGCTTTTGCTGATCCCAACCCGATAATGATGGCTGGAGCTCAGAAGATTTTAGTTAAAAATAACAAGGCTAAAGCTCAAGAATTTGGCAATGGAAATTATGATTACCGAAATCTATTGAAACTTAAAAATATAGATGCCGTTATTATTTCTACCCCATGGGAATGGCATAAAGCACAAGGGCTAGAAGCCATGAAAGCAAAGAAAATTGTAGGAATGGAAGTTGGCGGAGCTTTGGATTTAAAAGAATGCTGGGACTATGTGAAAACACATGAAGAAACCGGTACTCCTCTTTTCGCCATGGAAAATGTTTGCTACCGAAGAGATGTTATGGCCATACTAAACATGGTAAGAAAAGGCATGTTTGGAGAACTCTTGCATGGTGAGGGTGGCTACAAGCACGATTTGCGAGGGGTATTGTTTAATGATGGGGTTACTCCTTATAATTCGGGTGTAGAATTTGGCGAAAAAGGATTCAGCGAAGCACAATGGCGTACCGATCATTATGTTAATAGAAATGCTGAACTCTACCCTACCCATGGATTAGGTCCAGTAGCTATGATGATGGACATCAACAGAGGAAACAGATTGCTAAGATTGTCTTCTTTTTCCACCAAAGCCAGAGGTTTGCATGATTATATCGTGAATCACCCTAAAGGCGGTGAAAACCACCCAAATGCCAAAGTTAATTTTAAACAAGGGGATATTGTAACCACACAAATAGCTTGTGCCAATGGCGAAACGATCTTGCTGACCCATGATACCAGTTTGCAAAGACCTTACAATTTAGGATTTATAGTACAAGGAACCAAAGGACTTTGGGAAGATTTTGGTTGGGGCGAATTTGACCAAGGGCATATTTATTTTGAAAAAATGATGAACCACTCTCACCGTTGGGAAAATACCGAAAAATGGATGCAAGAATACGACCATCCTTTGTGGAAAAAATTCGAAAACCAAGCGTCTGGAGCGGGACACGGTGGTATGGATTGGTTCCTGATCAACACCTTTGTGGAATGCATCAAAAGAAACATAGAGTTCCCAATGGATGTGTACGACTTGGCTACATGGTATGCCATAACTCCACTGAGTGAAGAGTCCATAAAAAGAGATGGTAAGGTAGTAGAAATCCCAGACTTTACCCAAGGGAAATGGAGAACTAAAAAACCTAATTTTGGTTTCAGCGATGAGTATTAAAAAATCGGTAGTAATTCTTGCTGGAGGTTTAGGAAGTCGATACAAAGGATTAAAACAAATCGATGGGATTTTAGAAAACGGTGCCACCATTTTGGAGTACTCCATTTATGATGCCATCCAAGCTGGGTTCAACAAAATTGTTATCATCATAAACGAGCATATTCCTATAGGATTTTGTAAAAAATTAGACAAGATATTCCAAAATAAAGCCATTGAAATCCATTGGGTTACTCAGACTTTGTCTTGCTTTGTTCCAAAGCATATTTCCATTGAAAGCCGTATAAAACCTTGGGGAACAGCCCATGCGATTTTGTGTGCTAAAAATGTAATACAAGAACCCTTTATCGTTCTGAATGCAGATGATTTCTATGGTAATGCCTCATTTTTAAAAGCAGCACACATCATCAATCAAAACTCCATTTCGGAAAAACAATGGAGCCTGATGGCGTATCCTGTTAAAAATACACTTAGTAAAAATGGACCCGTTGCACGAGGGGTTTGTAGTATAGGTATGGATGGATTTTTGCTAAAAATTGAAGAAAAAACAACCATCGAAAAAAAGAATGATGCAATTATTTATTCTGAAAATAATACAGAGATCGAATTAAATCCTAATACTTTGGTTTCCATGAATTTTTGGATTTTACATCCAGGAATTTTCCCTTTTTTAGAAAAGCTTTTTGCTGACTTCCTTGCCAAATTTAAAAATCAAGAGGAATTTTATATCCCAAATGCCATTCAACAACTCATAGAAACAGAAGGAATAAAAGTAGATGTAAAAGCGTCTCCTTCTGAATGGAAAGGCGTAACATTTGCTGAAGACAAATCAGAAGTACAGGACTTTTTGAAAGCACAAATTCAACAACAAAAATACCCAGAGCAACTTTGGTAACCACAGAAATTATAGAACAATACTTTTTACCCCAAGATGAAATTGGGGTAAAAGCTATTGACAACGGATTAATCAACGCAACTTATTTTGTTGAAAATAAAAACAATGGGAAAAAATTTATTCTTCAAAAAATAAATACCCAAATCTTCAAAAATCCACAAGCGATAGTCAATAATCATTTATTGGCCAATACCACTCTTAGTAAAAATAAATACTCATTAGAATTAATCGAATTATTACCCAATAGTTCCGGGCAATTGATTACCCAAGATCGTCATGGAAATTCTTGGCGATTGATGAGTTATATAGACAACAGCCAAACCGTACTAAAAGTAGAAAATGCAGCTATGGCTGAAAAAGCAGTAGAAGCGTTTGGTGAATTTTACCTTTGTCTTAATCAAGAAAATATCCATTTACATGAGGTTTTACCTGGCTTTATCGATTTTGATAAGAGAATGCAAGATTTTAAAATTGCCATTACTCAGGCTCAGGACTTATATAAAAAAAAGGCAAAAAAAGTTCTGGATTTTCTTCTACAATGGGAAAATTTACCCCAACAATGGATCACTTGGCAAAAAAATAATGCCTTACCCAAAAGAATCATTCATGCTGATCCCAAAATAAGCAATGTACTCTTCAACCCAGAGAACCAAGCAATTGCCATTATCGATTGGGATACCTTAATGCAAGCTACCTTACTCTATGATTTTGGTGATATGGTTCGTTCCTATACCAATAGGTTGGATGAAGATTCTATAGAAAGTACAGAAAACTTTAACCCAGAATATTATGAAGCGGTAAAAAGAGGATTTTTAAAACCTTTAACCTGCATTATAACAGATATAGAAAGGGAAAATTTAGACTATGCTGCACAAGTGGTTATCTATATACAAGCAGTTCGTTTTATTACCGATTATTTGAATGGAAGCCAATATTATAGCATACGATATGAAACTTATAATTTGGATAGAGCCAACAACCAAATAAATTTACTAAAAGGCTTACAAAAATATCTGGAAATTTAGACCAAAAGCCCCGAACAATGATCGTGACTACTTCCAGTTGCCGAGGACAAAACATTAATCTGATTGTTCCAACGCAAAGCACCCATCAAGGCAAAAATAAGTGCTTCTTTGTACTGAATAATTGTATCTGACGGGATGATGATGGTACAGTCTGTTTTGGACTGTATTTTCTCTATTAAATAAGAATTATAAACGCCTCCTCCAGTAAATAAAGCGTTTTTTAACTTAAAAAAATTAAGTGTTTGGGAAATCTGTACAGCAATATGTTCGGTAAAAGTAGCCAAAGCATCATATTCATCCATTTCTGAAATAATAGGATAAATGTTGTGTACTACCCATTCCAACCCTAATGATTTAGGATAATTGAATGAATAGAATTCCAAATCATTTAATTGTTGTAGGATGGTTGGGTGAATTTTACCTTTTTTGGATAAGGTACCTTGGTCGTCATAGTCAAAGCCCAAATGAGTGGCTAAATGATTTAACACAATATTGACGGGGCAAATATCAAACGCTATTCTTTTGCTTTGATGCGCTAAAGAAATATTGGAAAAACCTCCCAAGTTAATGCACGCATCATACTTTGAAAACAAAAACTCATCTCCAATTGGTACCAAAGGTGCACCATTACCACCCATCAAAACATCTTGCATCCTGAAATCATAGGCAACAGGAATTTGTGTGACTAATTTTATTGCTCTACCATCGCCGATTTGCAATGTAAATTTTTTCTGCGGCTGATGAAACACTGTATGTCCATGAGAGGCAATTAAATCAATACTTATCAGTTGATGTTGTTGAATAAAATCCAGTACTCTTTCGCCCAAATAAAAGCCATAAGCTACATCCAAGCTTAAAAGTTCTTCTGCAGCAAGATGAATGGCATTTTTCAGCTGATGGCACCAATCGTCAGGGTATGGAATGGTTTGTGCCTCATGTATGGTAAAAGACCATTGGTTGGTTTCGTTTTTTTGAAATGAAGCATGGCATATATCCAATCCATCGAGACTGGTGCCAGACATTAGTCCTAAAACATGAAGAGTATCTTGCATTATTTTTGTGATGCGGGAATTTTAGCCCCAGAAAAATCGCCTGAATTGTTATAAAAAGTATATTCGGAGAAATCGTCTTTGGCTTTCATCCCGTGATTGCCAATAAGAGTAGAGCCATCTTTATCGGTAACATACACCGTATCTTTGGTGTACACCAATCGGTTGGCTTGATCCCAATAGATGGATTGCATTGCAAACATCTGACCTTCGTTGGTTACAATACGAACATTGCCTTTGGCTTCGTAGAATTTTTTCATTTCTACAAATTTGGCATATTTAGCTGTTATTTTACCTGGTACTTTTGGTTTTTTAGGATCGAAAAAATCGATTTTCACGCCTTTTTTCGCTACAACATAAGGAGTGTCTATAAGTTCATATTTTTCAATAATGGGTGCCGAGGCTTTCAATTTTATAAAACCAGAATCTCTTTGCACGATATAGGCATTATGGATAATTTGAGAAGGAAAGTTTTTATTTTTATTTTCATTTACTTTAGCCAAATCTTCCTCACAAGCCATTAAACCACAAAAAAATATAGCCCCCAACAAAGTGGTTGCTATAGTTTTTAAAATCCTTCTATGTAAGAAAATATTGTACATGAAATTAGTTGTATAATCGCTTTCCGAACCATTTATCGGCAAAGTTAATTCCAATTTTTAAATTAAAGAAAGTTTGGCTAATAAGGTAATTTTCTACGGTTCCTCTTTTACCAATTTCAATTCCTAAATCGATGGAACTCATTTTGTTGATGGAATTATTTTTGAAAGGCAAGGAAGCGCCAGCGGTTACAGCAAAAGCATTGATGTTTTTGTCATTAATTCTTAAGTTTCCTTTTTCGTAATAAGCCCCAAAACGATAAATTACTCTGGAGAAATAATTTCTAAAGTTATTGTAGTTAGGCAAAACCCAACCTCCGGCTGCAAACTTATACGAGTCTTGATAAGCAAAAGGTTTTCCTAGGTATAAGATATTTTCACCTTTTTCATAATCCACTTGTGTTCCTACAAACCATTTATTGGCATTACCATAGCCTACCCCAAAGGACATTTCCATCGGGATTAGGTTTTTGGACTCGAAAGATTGTTTATCAATAACAGATTCGTACATTTTTTCATTTTTGGAATTGTAGTAATAAGTACTATTGAGGAATTCCGTTTTCATAGTACTGGTATTTCCTAAAGTGGAAGTAGCCCCAATGGTTAACTTATGATCGTTCCAAAAAGTTTTTTGATAGTTGGCTCCAAAAGTGAAATTAAAATTTTTGATTTCATTTCTCGTTTCATAGCCATTCACCAATTCTGCCGTAGAATTAGTCAGTTCATTAATATCATAAAGATTTCCAAAATAATAATTGGCTTTAATACCGATGGAAAGCTCAGGAATTATGGTATAAGACGCAGCAGCTTGTACATTATTGAGGGTACCCTCACCATGAAAGCTATTAATGTCCATAGAACCATCGGGCTGTGTTTTGGTCATCAACATATTGTATCTTTTAGAACTATAGGGTTGATATCCAATTCCGAATTTCATTTTAGGCGAAAGTGGAAAAGCTATGGAGATGTTGGACAAGTAGGTAGAGTGTTTTTTTACATCTACATTATTATAATTGGATTTGAAAATATTATTTTCGTTAGTAGCTTCCAATTTAAATGAAGTAAGCTCCAAATTCTTGTTATTGGCTGGGTTTGCAAAATTGAAGCTGTTGTTGATATCCGAAACATAAGCGGTGGAAATCCCCCCCATGGAAGAAATTTCAACATTGTTTTCGTACTGAGTATCGCCTAAGCCAAAAGCAGCATACGGTGAGTTACCAATATTTTGAGCGTGCAGAAAAAAACCTGCAGTTAGGAATGTTAATCCAAATATTTTTTTCATTCTTGAGTTTTAGTAAAAATGACTGGCAAATATCGAAATTATAAGTGAATTGTAAAAATATAATGAGGTTAAAATTTGTTAAGTACAAGAATAATTTTCATAAAAGCAGATAATTTTAGTGTTTGTGAAGTATTTTCATTAAAAAAGTTATAATTGACTTTTATTTAATTCAAAAGAATATGATGGATTTTACGAAAACATTTTGTAGTTAAATCATTCTTATTTATTACCACAAATGCTCAAAAAAAGGCTTTCATCTTTAGAATTCATATTATTCAAAATCTGTATATTTGAAACATGAATTGGGAAAACATTATTGGTCAAGAAAAACTGAAGACCATATTAAAAACAAGTATTCAAGAGGACAGAATAAGTCATGCGCAATTATTTGTAGGCAAAGAAGGATATGGAGTCTTGCCTTTGGTTTTGGCTTATGCTAAAGAGATTTTCATTAAAGAGAACCCTCAATCGGCCTCTAAAGTAGAACACATCAACCACTTAGATTTACATTTTAGTTTTCCTGTTTATACCGAGAAAAACGATTCAACCAGCAAAAGATTATTTGACAATTTTAGAGAAATGATCTTAGAAAATCCCTATGCTGATTTTGAAAACTGGACCAAAAATTTAGAATCCGAAAACAAACAGTTCTTTATCTCTGCCAGTGAAATGGAAGAAATTGGGCAAAAATTTTCATTAAAAAGCTTTGAAGGAGGTACCAAAATTCTCATTGTTTGGCGTGCTGATAAAATGAATGTACAGGCAGCCAATAAATTCTTGAAATTTTTAGAAGAACCACCCGCCAAAACAATTATTATACTCACTGCCGAAAATACAGACACCATCCTTCCCACCATCCTTTCTAGGACGCAAATGGTGGAAGTACCTAGGATAGACGAATACGAAATCGAAAAACACCTTATAGAACAATACCAAATCTCGGATGAAAAAGCCAAACAAATAAGCTACCAAACACAAGGAAACTGGAACAACACCCTGAAAATTATTCATAATCAAGAAATTGATACGGAATTCGAGGAGTTATTTATCCATTGGGTTAGGCATGCATTTATGGTAAAAACCAAACCCGACAACCTGAGACAAATCCTACAATGGAGTAAAGACATTGCCGCATGGAATCGTGAAAAACAAAAAAATTTCCTCCATTTTTGTGCAGAAATTTTCAGATTGGCCCTAATGCAAACTTATGCACATCCCGATTTGGTGTATAAAACCGTAGCCCACAATGGTTTTAAATGGGAAAAATTCGCCCAATACATCCATGGTGCTAATATTGAAGATATTTTAGAAGAACTCTCAGCAGCTGATTATCATTTGGAAAGAAATGCCAATGCAAAAATCGTCTGGGCAGATATGGGGATAAAACTCACCCGATACATCCACAGAAAAAGCTAAAATAAAATTGAAACTTTTAGTTATCCAAATACTACGACTTATATCCTGAAGATAGGATGATTGACTTTGACCATTAAAAAATAAATAGCTCAATATGAAAAAAATACTTCTCCTTTGTTTCGCTATTTTTAGTTTTGTACAAAGCTGTACCAATAGAAAGAAAACTACCTCCTCCCAAATCCATTCTATTTACAATTACAAAGTAAAAGGTATTGATGGAAAAACCATCGATTTTTCGGACTTCAAAGGGAAAAAAATCCTAATTGTGAATACCGCTTCTGAGTGTGGTTTTACACCACAATATGCCGATTTAGAAAAACTTTACCAACAATACAAAAACCAATTGGTTGTTGTCGGATTTCCGGCCAATAATTTCGGAAGCCAAGAACCAGGAAACAATCAAGAAATTGCAACTTTTTGCACAAAAAATTATAGAGTAACTTTTCCTATGGCTGCCAAAGTTTCGGTAAAAGGAGATTCAATAGAACCTCTGTTTGAATTTTTAACCCAAAAAGAATACAATGGTGTGAAAAATACTACAATTCTTTGGAACTTCACAAAATTTCTAGTGGATGAAAACGGCACACTTATCGACTCTTTTCTAAGCACCACAAAACCCACAGACACTAGAATTACACAATATTTACAGCCTAAAAATTAAAAGATGAAAAATATTTTTAACGCACAAGATGCCCAATCTTACATCGACAGAATAAACCAACTAAATGCCCGTTCCGAAAGACGATGGGGCAAAATGACCGTGGACCAAATGCTTGCCCATTGCAACATTACCTACTCTATGATTTTTGAACCTGAAAAACATAAGAAACCCGGATTTATTGCTCGTTTTATTCTAAAAAAGTTCGTGAAAAACAAAGTATGTAACGACATAGCTTACAAAACCAACCTTCCGACAAGTCCTGCTTTTGTGATTTCTGATGAAAAAGTATTTGATGAGGAACAAAAAAAACTGATTGGGTACATACAAAAAGTACAACAATTGGGCGCCGATGCCTTTGAAGGGAAAGAAAGTATTTCTTTTGGCCCGCTAAGTGCTACAGAATGGAATAATATGATGGCGAAACACTTGGACCATCACCTCAAACAATTTGGCGTTTAATCCCACAATTCAAGAAATCTCACTTTCCATAATAGTGATTGATCCCTTGAATTCACAAAACAAATAGCTTCACAAGAGAATCATAAACTAATTGTCCTTCAAAAATGCATGAATGAAGATGGACGATTACATACGAACATAAAAAAAAAAAATAAATAGCAACATATGAAATTCCCATGATTA